>DATKFH010000076.1:0-72144 GCA_035511455.1 Candidatus Sulfotelmatobacter sp.
CGGTCGCTCCCCCTCCGACAATCCTGCCAGACCGTCTCTTTCAAAACGACCGACCCAATATTCCACCGACCGTGGTGCATCGCCCAGAAGATGTGCCACCTCCGGGCAGGTCATACCCTGGGCTACCAAAAGCACCCCATGCAGACGATGATCGTAGCGAGATTCCTCCGAGCGGCGAATCTCATCTTGCAGTCCGAGAATGATCGTGGGAGAGTCCGCAATGGTAAGTGGTTTCATTATTCCATGAAATCACAACCCCTCGTTATACGCAATTACTTATGTCGTCATGTTTAGCTCTGCGTCCAACCGCTGTCCAGCGGCATCAAAAGCACCATACCCACAGCGAGGCACCATGTCCATTCGACCCATCAAGCGGCTCATCAAATCCAAGCCCGCCCTCGAAGGCGCCGGAGTCCATCTCCGCCGCGCCTTCGGCTTCGGCAACACCGATGACTTCGATCCCTTCCTCCTGCTCGACGACTTCCGCAACGACGTCCCCGAGGACTATCTCGCCGGTTTTCCCTGGCACCCCCATCGCGGCATCGAAACCATCACCTACGTGCTCGCCGGCACGGTCGAGCACGGCGACAGCATGGGCAACCACGGCGCCATCGCCGCCGGCGACGTGCAGTGGATGACCGCCGGCAGCGGCATCATCCACCAGGAAATGCCCAAAGGAGATCCCGCCGGCCGCATGCACGGCTTCCAACTCTGGGCGAATCTCCCCTCATCTTTGAAAATGACCGCTCCGCGCTATCAGGAAGTGAAGACCGCCGACATCCCCGAGGTCACCGACGACGATGGCACGCACGTCCGCATCGTCTGCGGAAATTTCTGGGGCAAGTCCGGCCCGGTCGACGGCATCGCCGCCGACCCCATCTACCTCGACGTGTCGGTGCGTCCCGGAGAAAAAAAGACTCTTCCCGTCGAAACCTCTCGCCATGCCTTCGCCTACGTCTTCGCCGGAAGCGGAAAATTCTGCAACGCCTCCGCCCCGCTCGCCGTCCCCACCGAGAGTGTCCGCTGGGCCGACACGCACCCGCCCACCGAAGCCGACAACCGTTCGCTCATCCTCTTCGATCCTGGCGACGAAGTCTGTGTACAGGCGGGCGAAGATGGCATTCGCTTCCTCCTCGTCTCCGGCCAGCCGCTAGAAGAGCCGGTCGCATGGTATGGTCCAATCGTGATGAACACGCAGGAGCAACTGCAGCAAGCTTTCCGCGAACTCGAGCAGGGAAACTTCCTGAAGAAGTGATCTCGGGGGCTGCGCCGTCCGCTCCCCCACACTTTGTCATTCCGAGCGCCGGTTTTTTGCGCGAGGAAACTGCTTTCGCGTGCCGCCCCACGACAGCAGACTTTTCACTTCCGCTCGGAATGACAAAGGCGCCGTGTGACAATAGGGTGCTCGAATCGGAATCGAAAACGACCCATGCCCGAACTCCCCGAAGTCGAAACCATCGCCCGCGGCCTCGCCAAGCATGTCACCGGAGACGTTGTCGAATCCGTCTGGCTGGGCCAAAAAAAAGAGCTCCTGAAATCCCCGGCTCCTGAAATCGCTGCAACCCTCGAACACAGCCGTATCGCCGCCGTCCGCCGCATAGGTAAGCACATTGTCTTCGATTTGGAGAGAAGCAACAATGTGGGCCGGACACTCCCTTCGGCAAGCTCAGGGCAAGCTCTGTCGGGCAAAGGCGGGAAGCCAAGCCCGCGGCGTCGGAGATCTAAACTGAGCCCGCCCGAGCCGTCATCGAAGCCGCAATCAGCCCAATGGATCGTCCACCTCGGCATGACGGGCCGCATGCAAGTCTGCGAACCGCAAACCGAAGTCGAGAAGCATACTCATGCCATCCTGAGATTGTCCTCCGGCAGGGAACTGCGCTTCGTCGATCCCCGCCGCTTCGGCCGCCTTAGCGTCGCGCCCGCCGCCGACTTCGATGCCGGCGGCATCGAGCCGCTCGAAGTCGATCTCGACCGCTTTGTCGCTCTCTTTCGCGGCCGCAGGACTCCCATCAAAAGCGCTCTTCTCAACCAGAAACTCCTGCGCGGCGTAGGCAACATTTACGCCGATGAATCTTTGTTCCGCGCAGGCATTCGCCCTCGCCGCCGCACCGCGACCATCACCCGCGAACAGTTAAGCAAGCTGTACACGTCAGTAAAAGAAGTTCTCAAAGAAGCGATCGCCCTGGGCGGCTCTTCCATCTCCGACTACGTCGACGCCAACGGCGACGAAGGATTCTTCCAGCTCCAGCATCGCGTCTACGGCCGCGAAGGCGACCCCTGTCTGGTCTGCAAAACCCCCATCAAACGGATCGTCATCGCCGGTCGCAGCAGCCACTACTGCCCCAAGTGCCAGAAGTGATGTTTGGTCATCCTGAGGCGGGCGCATTTTGCCCGCAGAAGGATCTGGGCGAGCCACGCGATTAGCCGCCCTGAGCGAAGTCGAAGCGTCGCGTTTTTTGCGACGCTTTTAATCGCGCGTTTGGTTCGCTTCCTTATCGATACCGACGTTGACCATCCATCAATCAACAAACAATTCTGGTACTCTCTTCCCCATGCCCGATTTTTCCATCGGAGTCGATCTTGGCGGCACCAACCTACGTATCGCGGCCGTCACCACCGACGGCCAGCTTCTTGAAAAGGTCACCCTCGGCACCAAGCTCTCCCCGGGCCCCGATTACGTCATCACGGAAATGTGCGACGCCATCCTCCACCTCATCAGGCAATACCGCAGCGCTGACGCGTTCCTCGGCGCCGGCATCGGGATTCCTGGCATCATCGACCTGCAAACTGGGATGGTGCGCAAGTCCGCCAATCTTCCCGGCTGGGCCGATTATCCGGTGCGCCATGAGATCGAGCGCCGCCTGGGCGCTCGCATCCTGCTCGAGAACGACGCCAACGTCCACGCCCTCGGCGAACAATGGCTGGGAGCAGCTCGCGGCATCGACGACATGGCCATGATCACTCTCGGTACCGGCATTGGCGGCTGCATCGTCCTGGGCGGGAAAATATTCCACGGCATGAATGGCATGGCGGGCGAGTTCGGCCACGTCACCGTCGAACCCGACGGCGTCCCCTGCGGCTGCGGCAATCGCGGCTGCGCCGAGCGTTACGCCTCCGCCACCGCGGTCGTGCGTATGGCCCGCGAGGCCATCGATTCCGGCGAGGCGCCGGAACTGGCCAAGGCCGCCAGCTCCGACCCGGAGTTCAGCGCAAAGTCCATCTACAACCTCGCCCTCCAGGGCGACGAGGCTGCCCAGCGCATCTTCGGCCGGTTCGGTCGTGCCCTGGGGATTATGCTCGCCGACATCATCAACATCCTCAACCTCGAGATGTACGTGATTGGTGGAGGCGTCGCCAGCGCCTGGGACGCATTCGCTCCCAGCATGTTCGCCGAAGTCTGTGAACGCTCGACCATCTACGCAGCCACCGCCCCTGATAATCCTCTCGAAAAACAGGAAGTTGTAGCAGCGCCGGGTGCAACTCCAACCCGGCGAAGAACGATCATCACCTTCGCCCTGCTCGGCAGCGACGCCGGCCTCTACGGCGGCGCCCGACTGACCGCCTCGTAGGAAGATTTCCGACGGTGTTCGAGAAGGGACGGGCACAACTTCAGTCGGGCAAACCGAGACATATTGGGTTAACAGGCAAGAGCAGAATCCCGAGGACGCAGCCCCGCAGGGGCGACAGACGTGAGCCGGGGACGTAAGTCCTGGGACAGCTGGATTCAGTAGGAAGGAGTCCTGTAGCGACGGCACCAGTTCTCGGCATCATCCGCGGTGGGCCCTGAAACTCACCTTCAATCTCTGCCGCTCACCTGCGCCCGCCCGCCTTCTTCACCGCCTCTAGAAAAGACCTATTCTGCTCCGCCGTCCCGATGCTGACGCGCACGCAACTCGCCGCGCCCCACGCTCCCAACGGACGCACGCTGATTGCTTCCGCCCGCAATCGCCCGGCGAACCCCGCCGCATCCCTGCCCACATCGCAATAAACAAAGTTCCCCCACGTCGGCACCGTTCGATGTCCCAACTCGGTCAACTCCTCCACGAGAATCTGCGCCTGTGCGGCATTGTTCGAGACCGTCTTCGCAATGTGATCCTGATCGTCATGCGCCGCCAGCGCGGCAGCCTGGCCCATCGACGACACCGAATATGTGTCGGCCATGCGTGCGCAGTACCCCAGCAGTTCCGCCGGCCCCAGCCCGTATCCGATGCGCAGCCCTGCCAGTCCATGAACCTTGGAAAACGTGCGCAGCACTACCACAGCCGCCCCCCGCCGCACGTAGTCCAAAGACTTCGGATATTCGACCTTGCGCATCGCCGCGAATTGTAACGCGAACTCGTAATAGGCCTCGTCCAGAGCCACCAGGACGTGCTCCGGAACCTTCGCCAGGAACTCGTCGACCGCCCCGGCCTCGAGCATCGTTCCCGTTGGATTGTTCGGATTGGCCAGGAAAACAAGCCGCGTGTCGTTGTTGATCGCGGCCAGAATCGCTGCGAGATCGAATCCATCTCCGCGCATCGGCGCCTCGATCAACCTCGCCCCCACCGCCTGCACGGCCATCGAGTAAACAATGAACGAACGTTCGCTGGTCACCGCGTTCTGCCCCGGCCCAAGCATCGTCTGGCACAGCAGGCTCAGCATCCCAGTCGAGCCCGCCGTCAGCAGAACTTCCTCCGCCCGTACCGCATGGTGTGCGGCCAGTTTCGAGCGCAATGCGCTGCAGTCATTGTCGGGATATCTGTGCGCCCCGGACAGTTCCGCCCGCATCGCCTCAATCGCTCGCGGCGAAGGCCCAAACGGATTCTCATTCGAGTCGAGTCTGATCAGTCGCGGTACCGTTCCCGCTCGTATAGCCTCTTTGGAGGGGTCAGGAGAGTAACTGCCAATTTCGCGCGCCGGTTTCGAGACCCGATCAGGAAATCGGCTCATAGTCGACGCATTCTAAGACGCGGATCGTTTTCCTCGAACGGCTGAAGTCCCACTAGCCGACCTCAACCGCTCCACTTCCCGCAGTGTGAGCGATCGGAACTTACCGGGAGGAACATCAAGCGCAAGCGGCCCATAACGAACCCGCTTGATTTTTTCCACGTGATGCCCAACCGCCTCAAACATCCTCCGGATCTGCCGATTGCGGCCTTCGATCAGCGTGATCTCATACCACGGATTTGCCCCTTCTTTCACGATGCGCACTCCCGCCGGCCCTGTCCTCACCCGCTTGCCGTCATCGGTAGCAATCGAAACCCCCGCGCGCAGTTTCACAATCGCCTCTTCCTTCGGCGTCCCCGCAACTTTCACAACATAAGTTTTGGCCACATGCGAAGCCGCCTTCATCAACTGATGCGCCAGCGGCCCATCATTAGTCAGCAGCAACAGCCCTTCGCTGGCGTAGTCCAACCGCCCCACCGGATACACCCGCCCCTTCACGCCGCGAATCAGGTCCATCACCGTCGGCCGCCTCTCCGGATCGCTCATCGTCGTCACGTAACCCTTCGGCTTATTCAGCAGAAGGTAGACGTGACGCTGCGCTCCCTGTAGCAGTTTCCCGTTGACGCGCACATGATCGCTCTCCGGATCAGCCTTGCTCCCCAGTTCGGTGACGACCTGCCCGTTCACCTGCACGTGCCCGGAAGAGATAAGTTCCTCCGCCTTGCGCCGGGAAGCGATTCCGGCCGCAGCAATAATCTTTTGCAGGCGTTCGAGAGCCATGGTAATAGGCAGTGCTACCGTCCGTTGTGAAAGTAAGATTCGTATCAGGGCACGCCTTTAGGCGTGCCGCAATCGCCAGTATCGACGCGCCTTCAGGCGCTGCGTTTCGGTATTCGACTTTAACAGCGGGCCGCTAGTTGAGACAGCATTCTGTTGGTTCAAGACTAGTGCTGGTTCAATCCCTGCTGGTTCAAATTGTGGAAGAGTGGCCCGTGAGGACCTGGGTAAGCCGTTCCGAAACTCCCTTGAGGCCGAACCTCAGCCCGCCTTCTCTTCCTGGGGTACGCCGGTCGCAGCTTCCTGTTCCACGTTCGTCTCGGGGACCTCCGCGGGCGCCATCACCTCAGACGGAGACGACGCCTCCGCCGGAATCAATTCCGACTGGAACGACTCCGCCACTAGCTTTTCAAACTCCTCCATACTCGGCAGCTCGTTCACGTCCTTCAGCCCGAACCGCATCAGGAATTCCTTGGTCGTCTTGTACAGAATCGGGCGCCCGATGACCTGCTTGCGTCCCCCAGTCGTGATCAGCTTGCGATCCAGCAACGTCCCGATCACGCCCCCGGAATCGACCCCGCGAATCTCATTGATCTCCGGCACCGTGACCGGCTGCTTATACGCGATCACAGCCAGTGTCTCCAGCGCCGGCAGCGACAGCCGGATCGGCGGCTTCAGACTCTTGGCAAACGCACGCACCACTTCATGCTGCTCCGGCTTGGTCGACATCCGATACCCGCCCGCGACCTGCCGAATCTCAATTCCATGATCCCGTCCACCATACTCGACAACCAGTTCTTCCACGCCCGCTCGCACACGCGACTTGATCTCGTCATCATCCGCCGCGCCTTCCGCGACGACCGACTCTTTGACCAGCGCCATCATCTGCTCCAGCGTAATCGGCGTCTCCGCCGCGTAAATGATTGCTTCGAGTTGAGCCTTCAAAGACATAAGTCAGTTAACGCTTTCTACCTCCAGTCATCTCTCACCGCCGACTGTTCCTTCATGATCTCGTCAAAGTGCGTATGCTTGCGCACTGCAATCTCTCCAAACAACCGCTCCTGTCGTACCTGAATCGCCTGTAGCCGCACCAGTTCCAGCAGCGCCAGGAACATGCACACCAGCGCCTGCCGCGAAGGTATCCGCATCAATAGCTGCTTCAGTCGGATCGGCCGGTCTTCCAGCGATAGCCGCCGCCGCAGATAATCAATCATCTGTCCCACGGTAACTGTCTCTTCATCCACATTCAGCACGGGACGCGTGCGCACCCGCTCCAGCACCTGCTGAAACGTCTTTACCAGGTCGATCACGTCGGCCGCGATCTCCGGCTCGGTGCCTTCCGCCTCCATGAACTCCTTCAGCGAAGGATTCGACATCACCGCGTCTTCAATCTGCTGCTTCTGCAAAAGCATCTGCGCCGCCGACTTGAACTTTTCATGCTCCAGCAGCCGGTTGACCAGCTCGTTTCGCGGATCTTCCTGTTCCTCCGCCGGCGCGTCCGGATCGCGCGGCAACAGCATCTTCGACTTGATGTGAATCAGCACCGCCGCCATGTAAATGAAATCCGCCGCAACATTCACATCCAGCTCGCGCATCTTCTCCACGTACGCCAGATATTGCGCCGTGATCTTCGCGATAGGAATGTCGTAGATATTAATGTCCTGCTTGCGAATCAGATCCAGCAGCAGGTCCAGTGGTCCTTCGTAAACATCCGTGACCGCCACCGCAAACGGAAAGTCGCTTTCTTCCTTCTTGCGTCCTTTGGCCTCTTTCACCGATGGTCCAGGGACGATCGCAGGCGACACAGATGTGAGTCTGTCATTCCCAGAAGCGAGTTTGGTTTGTTCTGACATCGTTATTCGCAAGGACTACAAACAACCGCGGGTGCCCCGTCCTTGTCTCGCCTTTTTTGGGCGAGACAGGGCGGGGAATTTGATCCTCTAGTTACCCTGCCCTTCATATTCCACCGACATCCCCATCGCCGCCCGCACATCCCTCATCGTCTCTGCTGCCGCCGCACTCGCCCGCCGGCTGCCGTCCTCCAGAATATCCCAAGCCAGCCGCGCATTCTCCTCGAATTTCTTGCGTCGCTCCTGCATCGGATTGAGCAGTTTGACAACCCCGTCGGCGGCCCAGCCTTTGCACTCAATGCACCCGATGCCCGCCGACCGGCAACCATCATTTACCTTGGCCATCGTTTCCTGACTGCTGAAAATCTTGTGTAGATCGCCCACCGGGCACACATCCGGATTCCCCGGATCAGACCGTCGCACCCGCGCCGGGTCGGTCACCATCGTCTTCAGCTTTTGCCGCACCTCCGCTTCCGGATCCGTCAGCAGGATCGTATTCCCGTACGACTTCGACATCTTCCGGCCGTCCGTCCCCGGCAATTTCGCAGCGGGCGTGAGCAGCGACTGCGGTTCCGGGAAGACTTCCTTCGGCGTGCCGTAAAACGAGTTAAACCGCCGCGCAATCTCCCGCGTCAGCTCCACGTGTGCGACTTGATCTTCCCCCACCGGAACGCAGTCCGCCTTGTAAACCAGAATATCCGCCGCCTGCAAGACTGGGTAGCCCAGGAACCCATACGTGCCGAGGTCTTTATCTTTGATATTGTCGCGCTGCTCCTTGTAAGTGGGCACGCGCTCGAGCCAGCCCAGCGGCGTGATCATCGAAAACAGCAAGTGCAACTCCGCGTGCGCCAGAACGTGCGACTGAATGAAGATCACCGATTTTTCCGGATCGAGCCCCGCCGCCAGCCAGTCCAGCGCGACTTCCAGCGAATTCTCTTTCACCCGCGAAGTATCGGCATAATCGGTCGTGAGCGCATGCCAATCCGCCACTTCGAAAAAACATTCATATTCATCCTGCATGCGGACCCAGTTCTGCAGTGCGCCCACATAGTTTCCCAGATGCAGCTTTCCAGTCGAGCGCATGCCACTGAGCACGCGCTTGCGAGTTTTCGTCAATGTCATCTTGCTCGTAACCAGCTTGAACGATTGCCTGCAACACTAGGTAGATCCCCCGGCCCCAGCCGGATCAGCACAGTTGCAGTGTCATGCAGGACTGATTTCGATAGTAACACGCGCAAATGTTGGGACAGCCGCCCCCGGCTGTCCGCCGGGCGCAGCCCGGCTCCGGCTGCTCGCCCAATGCTTTATAATTCGCGCCACTCCAAATCAACGCCCCCGTGACCACCCTCGCCCGCCAACTCCGCGCCACCGACTACTTCACGCTGGGCTGGGGAACCATGGTCGGCGTGGGCTGGCTGGTCATCATGGACGACTGGCTGCTGCGCGGCGGCGCGCTCGGTGCCCTGCTCGGCTTCGTAATCGGTGGCGCCCTGCTGCTCCCCATCGGATGGGTCTACGGCAAACTCGTCGTCGCCATGCCCGACGCCGCCGGCGAAATCGCCTACACCTCCGCCGTCTTCTCGCGCCCCGTCAGCTTCGCCACCGGCTGGATGATGACCCTCGCCTACTTCATCGTCTGCCCCTGGGAGGCCGTAGCGGTCGGCCGCATCGCCGGCTACATCCTGCCCCAGATCGACTCGATCGAACTGTACCGCATCGCTGGCCGCCCCGTGTACCTCCCGCACCTCGTGATCGGCCTCGGTCTGACGGCATTGCTTACAGTCCTGAACTATCACGGCATCCGCCTCAGCGCAACTTTTCAAAACTGGACCAGCTTCGGCACCCTCGCCCTCTTCATCATTTTCGTAACACTAGGCGTGAGCCGCGGTTCTCTGGAAAATTTTCCTCCCCTCTTTACCCACTCTCCGCTAATCTCGATTTTCCTCGTCATTCAGATCGTCCCCTATTTCATGACCGGCTTTGAATCGGTCGGCAAAGCCGCGGAAGAGGCCAGCCCCGACTTCCGCGCCCGCGGCTTCTTTCGCGCCATCTGGATGGCCATCTTCGTCGGCATCCTTTTCTACGCCACCATCGTCGCCGCCGTCGGGCTCGTCGCCCCCTGGCGCCAACTGACCGGCGAGAAATTCATGACCGCGGTCGCGTTTCAACACGCCGTCGGCTCGCGCCGGATCGTCAACATCATCCTCTCTGCCGCGCTCTTGTCGCTGTTCAAATGTTTCAATGGAAATTTCGTCGCCGCCACCCGCCTGGTCTTCGCCCTCGGACGCCGCGACATGATCGCCCCGCGGGCCGGAACCGTCCATGCCCAGCACCACACCCCGTCGTCTGCCGTCCTCTGGGTTGGCCTCGCCACCGCCGCCTGCATGCTGCTGGGAGACGCGATCCTGATCCCGATCACCGAGGTCGGATCCGTAGCATGCGCCATCGGATGGTCCGCCACCTGCGCCGCCTGCCTGGCGTTGCCGCGTGCCCGCCCAGGCATGATAACGCTCTCGCGTGTCGAGCGCGCCGTGGCTTGGTTCGGACTGGGCGTAGGAATGGCGATGGTCCTGATGAAGGTGATCCCGCGAGTCCCAGGCCACTTCACGGTCTACGAATGGATAGCGCTGGCAGTGTGGATTACGCTAGGCGGAGCCGCCGCCATGACCCGAAGACGCTCGACAATCATCAAGGAGGGCACGAATCCAGTCGCACCGTAAGCCCAGCCGCAAAAGCCTGTCCGGAGCGCGGTCGAAAGGCGGCGAAAGAATAAAGCACGGCGCAAGCCGTGGGTGAACATAGAGGATTGAGAGCAGCCCCGAAGGGGCGAAAGAAAATGAGAGGGGGAGTCGTGGGAAGCGGAACTTCACTTAGATCCAAACGTGCTTCACTGCTGGGTTTCTGGATGTTGCTCTTAGCCACCCACCTTCACGCTCAAACTCCCTCCTTCGACCTGATCATCACCAACGGCCACATCATCGACGGCACCAGTTCCCCCTGGTACTCCGCCGACCTAGGCATCCGCGACGGCAAAATAGCCGCCATCGGCAACCTCGCCGCCCATCCGCGTCACCGCACCATCGACGCAGCCGGCAAGGTCGTCGCCCCCGGCTTCATCGACATGCTCGGCCAATCGGAAATGACCATCCTCGTAGACTCGCGCCTGCCTTCTAAAGTTTTCCAAGGCATCACCTGCGAGATCACCGGGGAAGGCTCGTCCATCGCTCCGCTCAACGACGCCATCATCCAAGCCGACCGCTCCGGCTACGAACACCTCAAGATCACCCCCGACTGGCGCACCTTCCGCCAGTATTTCGCGCGCCTAGAAAAGCAGGGTATAGGCATCAACCTCGCAAGCTACGTTGGCGCGACGCAAGTCCGCCGCATGGTCCTCGGCGATGACGACAAGCAGCCCACCGCCGAGCAACTCGACCAAATGCAAGCCCTCGTGCGCGAAGCCATGAAAGACGGCGCCGTCGGCGTATCCACGTCACTCCAATACCCGCCAGCCCCATATGCAAAAACCGACGAGTTAATCGCCCTCGCTAGCGAGGCTGGCAAGGTCGGTGGCATCTATGCGACCCACATGCGCAACGAAGCCGATTCCGTGCTTGACGCCATCGACGAAGCCCTACACATCGGCCGCGCGGCCCACGTTCCCGTCGAAATCTGGCACATAAAGGTTGCCGGCAAGAACAATTGGGGACGCATGCCGGAAGTCATCGCCAAGATCAACGCCGCCCGCGCCGCCGGCACCGACGTCACCGCCGACACCTACGCCTACACCGCCTGGTACAACGACTTCTCCGCCTTCATTCCGCCCTGGGCGCACGACGGCGGCACGGCTAAACTCGTCGAACGCCTCAAGGATCCCGCCACCCGCGACCGAATCCGCAAGGAGATGCTGACTCCTTCGAAAGCCTGGGACAACGAGTGGCAGGAAATTCCCGGCCCCGACGCCGTCATGATCGGCGCCGTGCACAATCCCAAGCTGCTGCCCCTCGAAGGCAATCGCCTCTCCGAAATCGCCAAGCTGTGGAACAAAGATCCCATCGACGCCCTCTTCGACTTCCTGATCGAAGATCCAAACACCGGTGTCGCCGTGTTCGCCATGTCGCAACCCGACGTGACTCTCGCGCTCCAGCAGCCCTGGGTTTCCGTCGACAACGATTCCGAAGGCACCTCCCCGGACGGCATCCTCGGCCAGGAGCATCCTCACCCCCGCGCCTACGGAACGTTCCCCCGAATCCTGAGCAAATACGTCCGCGAAGAAAAAGTCCTCACCCTGGAAGACGCCATCCGCAAGTTCTCCGCGCTGCCCGCGCAACGCATGCGGCTGGCCGATCGTGGCGTCCTGAAAGCAGGCATGTGGGCCGACGTCGTGATCTTCGATCCCGCCACCGTGCGCGATCGCGCCACCTTCGACAGTCCCAATCAGCTTTCCGAAGGAATGGAATACGTGCTGGTGAATGGTGTCACCGTGATCGATCAGGGAAAGATGACCGGGGCACTCCCCGGCAAGGTCCTACGCGGCGCGGGCTATGCGCCATAGCACTCTTGAGCCAAGGAGTTTTCGTAAAGACTAGGGGATGTTCATAAACCGAGAGAATTGTTTTGCAAGCGCGAGCGGGTGTTGCGTTCCCGTGCAGGAATTGTTTCGTATCAGGCCACGCCTTCAGCCGTGCCGTCGGTGGCGAGTAATGATTTGCGCCTTTAGGCGCTGCCGGCGGCGTCGCAGCTACTTCGCCGCCTCCGCCTTCAGCCGCGCTTGCTCCGCCCCCGGCAACAGCGCCACGCGCGGTTCCGCCAGTGTGCCTGTAATGGTGTACCCCGCCGCCGTGCCCAGGGGGAGCCGCGCCAGTTTCAAATCGAGATCGCGGTTCAACGAAGCCGTGCCACTCAACTGAAATCTTGCACCCGCGGAATCCAATTCCGCACTTTTCACCTCGATCTTGCCGCCGTGCAATCGAGCCTCGCCCGACAGTCGCGCAATCTGAAGCGCCCCTTCGTCTTCCACGAGCGAAATATGCGGAAGCGTTCCGGTGCGAAGCTCAAACTGCAGCGTGCCTTCTGCCGACGGCCAGAACCCTGCCGTGCACGATCCGGAAACCTCGTAGTTCCCATTCGCCGTGCCCGAGATCCACGGTTCTTGCGCAGTGTCTCGGAGACGCGCCAACAAGATTCCCGTCACACTCCCACCGCCTTTGCAGAGCCCAGGCTTCGCAATGAAGTCTGCCCGCCACGCTCCGCGATGCCTACCGCCGAGAAGGTCCGCGTTTAACTCTGAAAGCTGCAGCTTTCCACGATCAAGGCTCACGTTCGCCGAAACATGCGTCGCCGCCAGGCTATGTATTTGCAGACGTTCCACCGTCAGGCGCCCTGCCGCCCGCAGACTGCCCAGCCATGATGGCCTAGCCTGCGGGTTCGATTCCAAAACGCGATACCACGGCCGCTCCTTCGGACGCGGGCTCGCCCACTCACTCAGCTCACCCAGTGCAATCCGGTCTGCACCGAGATTGAAGTGAACCTCGCAGGCCCCCGGAGTTCCACACCCACGTGGCATTTCGAGCGAGCCAGTCCAGGACGTATTCGCCGCGTGTGCACTCAGCTTTTCCACACGCACGCGGTCGTTCGCAAGGTGCACGTCAGCCGCGGTAATTTCGACCGGCTGGCCCGTGCCACGAACCGTGGCCCGCACGTTCCGCAGCTTGGCCGTGCCCGTAACTTCCGGTCCCAGAAAATCGGAGTGCGTGCCATTGCTCCAGTTCGGCCACGTGCCGGCAATCTGTAGGTCGACGAGCGCAACGCCGTCCGCCGTGGCGTTCAGCGCCGGAAGCCCCAAGATCCGTGAAACGCGTAGCGCTTTGGCAACCTCAGCTTCCCCCGCGAGCGCAAAACCGTAACCAGCCCGGCTGACCCAACCGCGAGCCGTGGGTGCAGAAGCCGCGCGCCCAAGCGCAACCGGGAACGGTCCAAACTCAACTCGCGGCCCCTCGGGAAGCCTCAGCACTGCGGCGCTCTTGTGGACCATCCTTCCCAATTCATGCAGGTCTCCGTTCGTGAAAACGAAGGGAATCAGTTCCGGCCCGATCTCTGCGTTGTCCGCCGCCGAAGCGAGACTTAAGTCAGCGATTTCTCCTCGACCTTCCAGCCGTAACTTCCTGGCCGGGCCCTCATCGATCCTGATGCTTCCGCGCACCGCCCCGCCAGCGATCAGATCCTCCGGCAGATTCTTTTTGGCACGCCGCGCCAAGGCCGCCGCCGCACTCACCGGAATGTCCTCGGCGGCCAGCACCAGCCCGTAGCGATGGCTCCCGGGAAGCGCCAGATCCCCCTTCAACGTAATTCGTCCACTACCCACGGGCGCGTTGCACACCACCTCGTGCAGCGCGTGATCCAGAGAACTGTATTGCCCGTCGCAGTGAACGGCCATGCGCAACGCTTCGCCACTGGTAATGTCGTAGCGGCGAAAATCCTCGATCGACGCGCCGCTGCTGATCGTGAGCTTCGCCGGAGTTCCCGCCAGCGTGGCTTCCAGCTGTACTTCTCCGCGCCATCCTTGGTCATTTCCGCTGAAGAGTTTTGTGAGCTGGCCGAGTTGCGGCCGGTCCCACTCCACGCTGAACTGGAGCGGCGTTTCGCGAAGCGTCGCTGCGCGCTGCCAGGTGCCGCTCATCCGCAGCACGCCCGTGTCGTTCAAGTTCAGATCGCTCCGCATGGGTTGGGCTTTCAAACGGACGCCCCACGCGTTTTCCGAAGCCTGCCACAGAGAAAAATCCGCGTTCGCCAGCGCGTACGGTTTTTTCTCCGGTCCGTTCTTGAAATTGATCCGCGCCGTAGTGGCGACAATGTAAGGAAATCCCGGCCGCGGCTCCAACTTTGCCTTCGCCGTCGGCGCCAGTGAATTATGCGCTGCGCGCTCCAGCAGCGCCTCCAGGTTCCACCGCCCGTTTTCGCCATGAACCAGGTTCAGGCTGGGCTCAGTCAGGTCAAGCCTCGCGATTTCAAGCCTGCCCATCACCAGCGACGTCAGACGCAGCGCCGCCGTGACCTCGCTCGCCCGCAGCATGGGCTCGGCCCCGAAGGCCGGGTCGTCGTACACCACCACATTTTCCAGATCAAATCCCGGCCGCGGCAGCAGACGGAGGTGAACCGACCCAATCTCTACCGTTCGCCCGACCCCCGAGCCGATGGACATGGCAATCCGCGATTTCAATCGGGACGCGCCCGGACGCAGCAGAAACAACAGCAACAAAATGACCGCCGCCGCGACCCAGCTTCGCTTGGAGGAGAAAAACTTCACTACGCCCTCACCACGCTCTCGAGGGGTTTCATTTTACGACCTGCAACGTCCGCCGCCAGCGCGTCTCGTCGAAGAAGTGCAGCACCACTTTGCCCAAGAACAGAAGCCTGTCACTCCACTCCGTCTTGCGATACTGATTCTCCGGCGTCTCAAACGACCAGTAAATGAACATGGGCCGCCCGATTACGTTTTCCTTCGGAATGAAGCCCCAGTATCGGCTATCCAGGCTCACCCCGCGGTGGTCTCCCATCGCAAAGTAATGCCCCGGTGGCACGACAATGTCGTCCCCTTGAATGAAAGAATGCAGATCCACAATCCAATTGGGATAGACGCCGTATTCATCCGAGGGCGGCACTGCCGGAAAATTGTTGCGGTAAGGATCCGCCGTGTCCTTGTCATGCAACACGTAAGGCTCGTCCAGCGCGACTCCATTGCGGTAGACCACACCGTTCCGCAAGTGGATGCGGTCCCCCGGCACCCCAATAATGCGTTTCACAACGTACAGCCCCGGTTCGGCCGGGGACAAGAACACGACGATGTCCTGAAAGTGCACATCGCGATAGGGGACCAGCGGGCCCACCCACGAACTCTTCGGCGCAAACTGGATGCGATTCACGAACACGTGGTCGCCAATTTCCAGCGTATGCTCCATCGAACTCGAAGGAATCTCAAACGCCTGCACCACAAACGTGATGATGAACAGCCCGGTCACCAGCACCGCCGCCAGCGAAGCCAGAAACTCCACCGTCGTTTCTTTCGGCTTCTCGTCTTCCGCCTTGGTTTTCACGGCCTTTTCTTCGACGCTATTTTCTATCTTCGCCACTGTTTATTTCCCTGCTAACCCGCGACATGACTGGGTGAAAAGCTGAACCCGCAACAGACTGGTAACAATACTGGTAACAATAAGGACTGGCATCGTTACGACTCGTATGAGGGTATGCCTTCAGGCATACCGGACCGCCGCCCGAATAAGTCGCGCCTTTAGGCGCCGGACTTCAGTGTACCAGCCGCAACGTCCGGTTCCAGCGCGTGATCTGAAAGATGTGCGTCACCGCGTACGCAACGTGATATAGCCGGCCGGCCAGGGAAAACGACGGACTGTGATCCCAGTCCCGCACCGACCAATAGATCACCAGCGGCCGCCCAATGATATTCTCCCGCGGCACGAAGCCCCAATAACGGCTGTCCTGGCTGTCATCGCGGTTGTCCCCCATCACGAAGTAGTGACCCTCCGGAATGATCAGCTGGTCATCTTCCACCAGCTTTCGCATTTCCTGCCACCACTTGCCTTCCATATTCAAGGCGTGAACATCAAGCCGCGGGAAATTGTCGCGGAACATGCTGGCTGCGTCGCGCCCGGTCGGCTCCAGAAACCGCACATAAGGCTCCTCGATCGCCGTGCCATTAATCCATACTTTCTTGTTGATCATCCGCAACCGGTCTCCCGGCACGCCGATCACCCGTTTCACGAAGTGCTGCGTCGGATCCACCGGATAATGAAACACCACAATGTCGCCGCGCTTGATCGTCTGATACGGCATCAGGCCCATCCCACTTCCGCCGTAACAAAGCTTATTCACAAGCAGGTAATCACCCACCAACAGGGTGTTCTCCATCGATTCCGACGGAATCTGGAACGCCTGCACCACGAACGTGATCACGAATACTGCAATCACAATCGTGCCCATCAGCGACTGCAGCGATCCGATGAGGTCGGTTCCAAACGTTCTTACAAGGGGGTGCTGTGGCGAAGCGACGGGAAGATCCGGCGAAGCGATTGGCGGGGGCGGCTCGGCGATGGGATGATCGTGAGAATCCATGAACTTCTACTTTTCCGTCGGGTGGGCCCCCGCCTCCGCTCGAGTTTCTGCCGCTTTCGACCTTGACGCCAGAAACGTCAGCAGTTGGCGGGCCGCATCCTGTTCGGCAGTTTTCTTGGTCGAGCCCTGGGCCCGCCCCACAAACTCCGGATCTTTCCCGCCTTTCGGATTCAGACGGGCCTCGACCGTAAACGTTTTGTTGTGCTCCGGACCAGCTTCCTCCACCAGGACATACACCGGCTGCGGCAATCCCAGGCTCTGCACCGCCTCCTGCAGCGCGGATTTGAAATCCGTCACCGGCAGCGTTCCGCCCTGCCGCTCCATCCCCTCCAAGGCCGGATCCACAATATTGCGCAACACGAATTCGCGGGCCACCTCGATCCCGCCATCCAAGTAGATCGCCGCCAGAATCGCCTCCAGCGCATCTACCAGCAAAGCGGTTTTGCTACGGCCGCCGCTTTTCTCTTCCCCCCGCCCCAGCCGTAGGTAGTGTCCCAGCTCCAGCCTCTGCGCCACCTGTATCAGATGCCTCTCGCTTACCAGGTGTGCCCGCAATTTCGAAAGCTCTCCTTCGCGGAAGTGCGGAAACCGTTGGAACAGCTCTTCACTCGTCACCAGCGACAACACCGCGTCGCCCAGAAACTCCAGTTGTTCGTTGTCGCTGACCTTGTACTTGCCCTCGCCCGCATGCTGCGCTTCCTGCTCCCGCGCCTGCGAACTGTGCGTGACCGCCTGCTCAATCATCGCCCGCCGCCGGAAGTGATACCCCAACCCCTCTTCCAGCGCCGAAATTTCCCGTTCCTTCATAGGAGAATGAAAGTGGAGTGAGGCGACCAGTTCTACTGTCCCTTACTCTCGCACTTTGTGGTTCGTTCGGGGGAGCAGCCCACCATGAAGCTCGATATTTGCGTCCGGGACTCGAGGTTCGTATCAGGGCAATGCCTTCAGGCGTGCCGCAACGCTCGGAAGAACAAATATGGCTTTAGACGCTGTTAGTTTCCGCCGCGAGCTTCCACCTGCGCGCTAGTTCTTCGGAGGCGTCGCACCCTGTCCCGGCGCGGTGCCGCTGTTCAGCTTGGTCAGCCGATCTTGCTCGGCTCGCGCCGCCTTGCCCGCGCCCGAGTCAGGACGATCCTTGGTCAGTTCCACCGCCTGGTTGGCATACTTCAGTGCTTCCGGAATCTTGTTCTGCATGTCGAGAGCAACCGCCAGCCGCAGCACCGCGATCGAGTCCACCTGCTCCGGGAACGCTTCAATCGACTTGCGCAAATTTGTCTCCGCCTCCGGCCAGTTCTTGGCGTTGGTCGCCATCGCCCCCAGCTCCGCGTACGCCTCCGAGCGCAAGAAACCTTTGTACTGCGCCAGCTTATCCGGCGGATATCCCGTGGTCGGCACGTCCGTGTCAACCGTGAGGAGCGCCCGCTCCGCATCCTTCTTCGCCTCCGCCAGGCGCTGGTCCTTGTCCAGGTCGGTGTCCCGCGTCCTCTCCGTCAAAACCTGCGCCACGCCCAGCAGCGCCTCGGGATCATCCGGGTCATACGTCAGCGCCTTGTGCGCCATGTCCAGCATTTTGTCGGCTTCGTTGGCCTGCTGGTACTTCTGCATCGCCCCCTTGAACACCATGACCCGCAACTCGCTGTCGGGAAATTTCGCCGCGAAATCGTCCGCCGCTTTTTCCATCGCCGCCCCGTCTGCCTGCGACATGGTCGCCTTGTAGGCTTCAAACTCCGGCTGCGTCTTAGCCTGTGGCGGCCGCTTGCCCTGGGGTGCCGCCGACTGTCCCGCGGCCGCTTGCCCGCCTCCCTGGCCCGTCGGCGGATTCTGCGCCGGTTTCTCCTGCCCGTAACTCCCCACGCACATTCCCAGAACTGCGATCACGATCGCTGCTCGCTTCATGCCCTCTCCTCGCTTCGCGACGTTTTCTATTTTCAGATTCTCGACGTCAGAAGTATGCCAGCGTGAATTCTACCTCAGCTATCCACACCGGAGTCCTCGATCGCGCAAGCATTCCAAGCTAGAAGCTAGAAGCCAGAAGCTAGTAGCTGTGTTACTGCGGCTTCGCCGGCGGCTCATACGCCTTCTCCAGCCCGCGCTCGGCGGCGGCCTTGACCTCCGGCAACCCGGCGCCCGCCGTCAGCGCCGCCTGATATTCCTTCATCGCCGCCTCGCGGTCTTCTTTCATATCCAAAATCCGCCCCAGGTACACGTGCGACCATCCCACCACCTTGGGATCTTTCGTCTCCTGGATCGCCTTCTGAAAATTGTCCTGCGCTTCGTCCCGATGTTTGGTGGCAACCGCCGCCTGCGCCAGGATGAACAACGCCCGCCCCTGATCGCCAATTTTTTTGTCCAAAGCCTGCTGGGCCAGTTCCTGCGCGCCTTTGGCGTCGCCCGCCGCCAGACGTTTCTCGGCCGTGCCCAGCATCCGCCGATCTTCCAACCGCGACAGTTGCACCAGTTCCGGCGCCGTCACGTTCGCGTACTGAATCTCCGACGCTGCCCTCTGCTCCGCCTTCACGTCAATCGCGTCCAGAATGTCCCCATACGCCGCCCGCAGCCCCGCCGGATCCTTCTCAAACTTCACCAGCGCGTTGTAAAAATATCGTGTCAGGATGTACCCCTGCTTCACCGCATCATCCACCGCCTGCGCCCGCATCGCTTCCGCCGTCTGCTTCGTGCCCACGGTGCGAATTTCAATCGCCCTCACCAGGCACTCCGTCACCAGCAGCGACATGTCGCTCTTGAAACCCTCTTCCAGCGGAGCCCGCTTCACCGACTGCAGTAGCGGGTCGATTCGCTTGATCGCGCTGAAATGTTTATCCGCCAGCGGATCCAGCAGGTAATGCAAATACGCGTGCCGGATCTCCTCCATCTTCAGCGGCGCCCGCGAACTCGGATCCGGCGATGGAAACAGCACCACGTAATAATCGACGCCATAATTCCGCGCGTTGGCCTCGCTCGGATCCCCCAGAAAATCCAGGTAAATCGTAAACGTCCGCCCCAGGTACCCGCCCGACTGCATCTTCAAATAGATGTCATTGTCGAAGACCATCTTCGCCAGCGGTACGTGATACCTCTCCACCAGCGCGGCATAGTTGGCCCGGTGCCGCTCCCAGATCGAGTGCAACCCGGCTTTGTCGTAGAACCGCTCCAGCAGCGCCCCAAACCCCGCTATCGGCGCCGCATCCGGAGGCATCTCATCTTCTTTTACTTTGGGAAGAAAATGCGGAGGCCCCTGCAAATAGAGAGCCAGCGATACATACTGCGACAAGTCATGCGCCGCGTCCCGGCCCCGGTGCGCCTGGTACCACTCGCACATCGTGGCCTGTGCGGCCCGGGCCTGGTCCGACCCCTGCAGGTTCCGGTCCACCTCGGCCCGGATATTGAGCCGCTGCGCATCCGACCGGTTCAGATCAGCGTCATACCCGCAGGTATTCATCGCCGCCAGCACGGCAAACAGCGTCTCGTTCGTATCCAGCGTGATCGGCGAAGGGTTCTCCGCCGCACACAACTGCGCCCCCAGCCACACCACGGCGGCCACCAGCAATCCTCGAAGACCACTACCTAGGAAACGCCTCAGCAATCCCTCCCGCAACTTCGGCCATGAGCAGGATGGCCATTCACAATAGGCGAAGACTCAGTTTAAGGTCTCAAGCGCAGAGGGTCAAACCGTACGCGGCAGTCCCGCACCGACCAATAGATCGCCAGCGGCCTCTCCGAACCCTTCAGTGTACCAGCCGCAACGTCCGGTTCCAGCGCGTGATCTGAAAGATGTGCGTCACCGCGTATGCGACGTGATACAGGCGGCCGGCCAGCGAAAACGACGGACTGTAATCGCTACGCGACTGTTAATGATAGGAGGCGAGGATGCATGAGAACCTTTGTACCTTTAGTCCTCATTTGAGTTCTTCGGGATTGCGCGGGTGATCTGGTCACCGAGTGACGCATATTCTTTCACTGTTGACGAGTAGGGTGAAGGAGCATACAAGTATTCCCCAGTTAGAAAGCGGCTTGGGTTTTGAAACTCTCCGTTTCGAGAACTCCAAGCGCGATCGCTGAGCCTCAGCCTCAGCCAGAGTTCTCGGCCGAACCCCGGACCCAAACTGGACGCCCTGGCCCGACTTCTTCCCGACTGGCACTCCGCCTCATCCTGAGTACCCTTCAGGCCACTCGACTCAGAGCGGTTCGGCAGCCTTTATTCTCCAGCCGCGTTCGGCGACGCCACCCCATTCACCGTTATCTCGAATGTCAGGCCCGGAACCCGATCGTTCCCGAGTTTCTCGGCCGCGGTGTCGGAAATCGCGGACGCGCGCGTCTTCGGCGGCATTCACTTCAGGACTTCATGCGTTCGCGCGAATCTGCTCGGGCAAGCCGTGGCGGATTACGTCTTGACCCACGCGATGCGCGCTTTGGATGCAACTAAGAACGAGAAGTAACTCGAAAAGGGAGTTATCCGCAGAACACTCTGCGGACCAAATGTGGCGAGTAGCGATGCGGAGCTCTTTCTGAGCTCCGCATTGCTCCCGTTATTGCCGCAACTTTCGCCGTTTTACTGTTTACAGTAAACGGCGGGAGCCTTAATGTCGGTGGTTGCCGGGAAGTCATACCAGCCGTTTTCCGCGGACGAGGGGACCTCGTCGGTGAACCACGGCAGCATGACCAGACCCTCGAAGTGATAATCCACGCCATCGATGGGCACGACCAAGGCTGGGAAGTCATCAAACGTCGGGCCATTCCCTTCAGGATCCCCCACTTCCAGGAGGTTATTGCGGGAGCAGGCCGCGCGCGGATCGCTTTCGGGCGGATACTTCCAGACGGGAACAACGTTGTTGACGAACGGATCATTGAACCATTCGAGGTTTTCGTGGTTAAAGGTGCTGACGTCTGCAAATATAGGAGGCACGAGAGCCGGATCGAGCCAGCTCGTGTAGAGATAAGTCTGAAATGTCTCGGTGCCTTCCGGGTTGGGAACGGAGAACGCGCTGTGGTAACCCAATGCCTCCGCTGTAACGTTATCTGTCACGAAGACTGGTAATTCGTCAAGGTCGATACCAGTGAGTTGAATAATCGTAAGGGCCTGTGCATCGAGGAAATCGATCAGCACATTTCCAAACACGGCGCTTCCTATTTGAAACAAACCCCCAGTCTCCGGAGTGACCTCGACGTCGATTGTGTTCATCGCCCGTGGTTTTTTCATTCTGACGCGCCATACGTGACGCCTCCGACCATGAACGAAGAAGAGAAGTTTGTCAGCGATCGACTGAAGATATGGGGCCGTTTCCCACGCCGGGGTCGCGCAAGACCGTACGTCACCCTCCTGCCTTGTGTCAACTTCCTCGCGCAAAGCTTGTTGCAATTGATGTCCCCTACTGGCGCAAAACTACCTACCCTGTGGTTGGTTTAGGGCGGCGAAACGCCCCCTCCCCAGAAAGGTCCCGGGGTTTTGACTTTTGGCCCGTGCCTGCCCGCACCCAGGGTTGCGAAGGTAGAGGGGTGACGTGTGTGTGTGTGGCCGTCCCTTGCCTTCAGACCGCGCGTCCATTACGGCTTTTGCGCCGGTCCCTGCTTCCGGTACAAGGCAGATGGGTGTAGAATTCCCGGCGTCTCCTGAGCCGTCCGGGAAACCTCGGCTCAGTGCCACGCTCGTCTCCCTATGGAATTAAGTCTGCCGCTTCCGTCGTTGTGCTGATTCCGGGAGTTGTCGTGATGGGAGGTTTGACTCTCGTTGCCCAACTTGAAACAAACTATCTCATCGATTCTCGCAGTTCCGAAAGGAGCACCTGATATGTGCCTCAGTAGAGGTTCGTTGAAGACAGGTATTGCAGTTTCCCTTTGCCTTGGCGTCTTTGCGCTGACGGCAATTCCTGCATTCGCCGTCATTCCCACCCACGCCCTGAACCTGGGACCTGAAGATCAGTCGAAACAGATTACCGTCACCGTTTGGCTGAAGCCGCACAACCAGCCAGCCCTCGATGCACTGGTTCGCCAGATGTATGACAAGACCTCCCCGTACTACCATCAATTTCTGACCCTCAAGCAGTACAAAGCCAAGTTCGGCCCCACAGAGAAGGATGCAGTCGCGGTGCGCGACTTCCTGGCGTCTCGGAATCTGCGAGTCACCTCGATGGACAAGCACAACCACTTCGTCATGGCCCAGGGACGAGTCGGGGATGTGCAAACCGCCTTCCGCACTCAGATTCGCCGCGTCATGGTCAACGGTGCGGTCCACCGTGTAAACACAACCGAAGCCGCAATCACCGGAGCCGCGGCTCCGCTCGTTGCCGCTGTACAGGGGTTGAGCGATCTTGAATATCAGTCCTACGTTGCCCCGGCGGCCGATCCCGAAACCGGCACGCCCTATGCGGGACTACCAGTTACCTCCCCAGGAACCAACGGCCTTTACTTCAGCGCCGATTGCCTCCGTCCACCTGAATTGGTCACCTTCACGACTGGAGGAGGCTCCCCCTCCGCGACTTACTTCGGCAATCGCTATGGAGCGGACATTACGAATGGTCCTCCCAATCTGCCGCCCTGCGGATACGACGCGGCCGAAATCCAACAGGCCTACGCTCTCAATCATCTCTACAGACGCGGTCTGGACGGCACCGGCCAGACGGTAGTCATCGTCGATGCCTTCGGCTCGAACACGATCGTGGCTGACACGAACCTGTTCTCGTCCCTCAACGGCCTGCCTGCTCTTACGTCGTCGAATTTCCAAATCTACACTCCCAACGGCTCGGCCACCTGCACCAGCACCAACGGATGTATTGGCGGGAACTGGCAGTTCGAAACCACGCTCGACGTTCAGTGGGCCCACTCTATTGCGCCGGGCGCCAATATCGCGCTTGTGCTTGCAGCAGACAGCTCGTTTACCAACCTCGACATTGCCAACCTCTTCGCGATTGAGAATGGACTTGGCAATGTAGTCTCCAATAGTTTCGGGATTCCAGAGATCGCCCTGGTCAACTTTCTGCCGTCCGAACTGGTGGTTGAGAACGGCATTTCCGAGATCGCCGCCGCTTTAGGCATTTCTCAAAACATCGCGACCGGCGACGCGGGCGATAACCTGGCAGTCGACAATGCCGCTTTCGGCATCAACTCTGTTTCTGTCGGAGCCAACGCCGATTCCCCGTTTGCCACCGCGATTGGTGGCACCAGCACCTTCCTGGACTCCAACCACAACATCGAACTTCAGACCGGATGGGGCCTTAATTTTGTGCGCATCGCCAACCCCACGCCAAACCCGCCAACGATTCCTCCTCTGTTTTTTGGCTTCCAGAGCGGCTCGGGAGGAGGAGCGAGTGCGGTTTACTCCAAACCGAGTTACCAACGCCGCGTGCGCGGTAAGTTCCGCCAGGTGCCCGACATCTCCATGAATGCGGACCCGGAGACCGGAAACGAGATCATCGTCACCCCCGACAGTGTTCCCGGTAACCCACCATTCGTCGCAGTATTCGGGGGAACCAGCCTCTCCTGCCCCATGTTCTCGGCCCTTTGGGCGATCGCGAACCAGGCAGCCGGAGGAGGACCCATCGGCCAGGCGGCGCCTCTCCTCTATCAACTACACGGCGATGCGATCAATGACGTCACCGCGGTCTCTTCCCCGTTTAACGTGACCGGAGTCATTCTCAACCCGCCGCATCTCCCCGTTTTCGAAAGTGCGGCATTCCTGGCGCAGCCTCTGGGGAACGCCGAAGACTTCCTCAGCGCGTTGTTCCAAAGCCCCGCATCAACTCGGTGGGATGTATTCACCTTCGGGACAGACTCGTCACTCACAGTCAGAGAAGGCTGGGATAACGTGACCGGCCTGGGCACTCCCAATGGCGCCGAATTCGTTCAGGGCGTCGTAGGCGCGGTCGAGCACTAGAGGCGCGAGGAGGGCACTGCGGGCCGACGCCCGTGTAGCTCCAGCTTCACCGTGACAGATTGACACTCTCGCTGATTGCAATTGAAAAACAAGAAAGCCGCCCTCACGGGCGGTTTCTTGTCGATAGCCCAGGCGTCGGACCGAATCCGGCACCGCATTTGGCACCGTCAGGTTATACTGCCCATGTAAACCGCGACGGTTCACCGCAACTTCTTCGAACACGAATCCGGGCAGGCGTCCCAAACCGCCAATTAACCACGAGGTACGATGGCGCAAAATCACTACACCACCAAAAGAAAACGCCGGCCCAAAAACAAAAACCGCAAAGACCACTCCGCCGCCACCATGGCCGCATTGCGCCAACTAGCCAAGAAGGAAGCCCCCGCCAAGTAATCAGCCCGGTCGCTAGAGACGTAGCTGGCTACGTCTCGGCCGCCAACGCCGCTGAAGCCTCCGACGGAACATCTAAGCCGGCCCTCCTCGATCGCGTCCGAGAAAGCTTGCCCCGACTGCGCCGTCGAAGCCTGGGCTTTCGCTCATCCCCCGAAGGACCCTTCCCCGAAAGCCAAGACCCCAAAGCCAAGAACCAAGAGCCAAAAGCCAAAGGCCGACAGCCAAATCCCATTCGACCTCCTATCCCTCCCGCCCACCCTCGAATTTCCTCTATTTAACTCATCCCTCAGCACTTAGGATCAAAAGCGTTGCAGCCCCTACTCCCCTCTGTTAAGCTTTTCCGAGGCTGTACTTTCGACGCGCCGCCGCTTCGTCGCGGCCGCCCGGATCCCAGGTTTCCCGCTCAGTCAACAGTTTTCTGCACCGGGCACTTTCAAAAGCCGTGCAAGGAACTAATAAGGAGATATACAACTTGGCAGCAAAGAATCGTTATCTATTCACTTCCGAATCAGTCACCGAAGGCCATCCCGACAAAATCGCTGACCAGATTTCCGACGCCATCCTCGACGCCTGCCTCACCGACGACTCCTTCAGCCGGGTCGCCTGCGAAACCCTCACCGCCACCGGCCTGGTCGTCATCGCCGGCGAAATCACCACCAAGGCCTACGTCGATTTCCAGTCCGTCGTCCGCGGTACCGTCGCCGCCATCGGCTACGACAACGCCCTCTACGGCTTCGACGCCAACACCTGCGCCGTCATCTCCAGCATCAACAAGCAGTCCGGCGACATCGCCATGGGCGTAGACATCGGCGGCGCCGGCGACCAAGGAATGATGTTTGGCTACGCCGTTAACGAGAACGAGGAGTTGATGCCCACTCCCATCTCGCTGGCCCACAAGCTTACGCTGCGGCTCTCGCTGGTTCGCAAGAACGGAACACTTCCTTTCCTTCGCCCCGACGGCAAATCCCAAGTCACAGTTGAATATGATGCCAAGGGCAAAGTCCTCCGCGTGGATGCCGTCGTGATTTCCACGCAGCACTCCGAGACCGTCGCCAACGATGAACTCCGCTCCAGCATTCTGAAGCATGTCATCCAGGCCGTGATCCCCGCTCACTTGCTCGACGAAGACACCAAGTACCACATCAATCCCACCGGACGCTTCGTCATCGGCGGCCCCATGGGCGACACCGGCCTGACCGGCCGCAAGATCATCGTCGATAGCTACGGTGGCATGGGACGTCACGGTGGCGGTGCCTTCAGCGGAAAAGATCCGACCAAGGTCGATCGCTCGGCCGCGTACGTGGCCCGCTACATCGCCAAGAACGTAGTCGCCGCCGGCTTGGCGGATCGTTGCGAAGTGCAACTCGCCTACGCCATCGGCGTCGCCGATCCGGTCAGCGTGCTGGTCGAAACCTTCGGCACCGAAAAAGTCGATCCGGCCATCATCCCGGATCTGATTCGCGCGCACTTCAAGCTGACGCCGCGCGGCATCATCGAATCGCTCAACCTGCGCCGTCCCATCTACAAGAAGACCGCAGCCTACGGCCACTTCGGCCGCAGCGACGCCGACTTCACCTGGGAGGCCACCGACAAAGCCGCGAAGCTATCCAGCGACGCCGGCCTGCGGGAGCCAGTAGCCGTTCGCAAATAACTGTTTTACTTGTCATAGCTGATTTGAAGTGTCATCCCGAGCGAAGCGAGGGACCTGCGTGTTTGCCGGCATCCAACACCTCGCTCAACATCAGCAAGAACCCAGATCCCTCGCTTTGCTCGGGATGACACATAGGGCAAAGATCGTCGAGAACCAAAGGGCTACTCCGTCGTAGTCCCAAAGGCGTATCCCACACGAGCAACCGGAATCCTGACCGATTCCCCAACCTCGTGTATGCTAAAAACAAGCTCGCAAATTCCGTAGTTCAATCTAATTTTCCGCCGCTTCACAGCGCGCCACATAGCAACGAAGAGGAGAAGTGATGTCAACCGCCGCTATCAACTGCGATATCAAGAACATCGAACTGGCCGATCTAGGTAAGAAGCGCATCGAGTGGGCCAACCAGTCGATGAAAGTCCTGCAGATCATCCGCAAGGAGTTCATCAAGAACCAGCCTCTGAAAGGCATTCGCATCTCGGCCTGCCTGCACGTCACCGCCGAGACCGCGAACCTCGGCATCTGCCTGCGTGACGGCGGCGCCGAGGTAGTGCTCTGCGCCTCGAATCCGCTCTCTACGCAGGACGATGTGGCTGCGAGCCTGGTCCGCGACCACAACATTCCCGTCTTCGCCATCAAGGGTGAGGACAACGACACGTACTACAACCACATCCTGGCCGCCATTGATCACAAGCCGCACATCACCATGGACGACGGCGCCGATCTGGTCACCATCCTGCACACCAAGCGCACCGACGCACTGACGGACGTGATCGGCGGCACCGAAGAAACCACCACCGGCGTCATCCGCCTGCGCGCCATGGCCAAGGAAGGCGTGCTGAAGTTCCCCATCGTCGCCGTCAACGACGCCGACACCAAGCACCTGTTCGATAACCGTTACGGTACCGGACAATCCACCATCGACGGCATCATCCGCGCCACCAATTTCCTGCTGGCCGGATCGAAATTCGTAGTCGCCGGCTACGGCTGGTGCGGCCGCGGATTAGCCAGCCGCGCCCGTGGCTGCGGCGCCGAAGTCATCGTCACCGAAGTCGATCCCACCAAGGCCCTCGAGGCCGTCATGGACGGCTTCCGCGTCATGTCGATGACCGAAGCCGCCAAACTCGGCGACGTCTTCTGCACCGTGACCGGCAACAAGAGCGTGCTGACCAAGGAGCATTTCGCCCTGATGAAAGACGGAGCCATCATCTCCAACTCCGGCCACTTCAATGTCGAAATCGACATCCCCGCGCTCGAAACCATGTCGTCATCGAAGCGCACCACTCGCAATTTCGTCGACGAGTACTCGCTGAAGGACGGACGCAAGATCAACCTCCTGGGCGAAGGCCGACTCATCAACCTGGCCGCCGCCGAAGGCCACCCAGCCTCCGTCATGGACATGAGCTTCGCCGACCAGGCCCTCTCAGTCGACTTCATGGTGAAGAACCACAAGGACCTGGAGAAGACAGTCTACAAGGTCCCCGACGAGCTAGACAGGCGAGTAGCCCGCCTGAAGCTGGAGTCGATGGGCATCAAAATCGACCGCCTCACGCCAGAGCAAGAAGAGTATCTGGCAGGTTGGAGCGAAGGAACGTAAGCGTGGAAGAGCGGCGCTTCAGCGCCGCGTAATCCAACCTCAGCAAGACCCATGTGGGGACGGGTCTCTGACCCGTCCAGCGGCCCGGAAGTATCGGGCCGCTCGCTTTTGCTTCCAGAATTGTCCCCCTGTGGTAGAGTGCTGATGCTCTGCGGAAAGGATCGTGTCATGCCCAACTCCCCAGAGGTTCATCCCAACGCGCCGGCGGGAGGCGCGGGAGCTGGATTCTCCAAAGGCGCGAAGCCTCTAGGCCTGAATACGAACGCGGACGTCGCAGACTTCACCCGCGGACCCGTGGGAACCAATCCCTTCCAGTCCGCCTTGGCCGCCAGCGCGCAGCCTGCGCTTACGCCGGACCTTGCGGGCACAGCCGCGGCGGGCGGTGGGACTGCCAAGGAAGAAGCCAAGGCCGAAACCGATCCTGTCATCGAGGGCCTCAACCTCTCCGACACAGCAAAGAAGGCGGCATACGAACTCAAGAAATTGAAGCCATCCGTAGTATTCACCAGTGGGTTGCGCACCAAGGATGAGCAAGCCCGCGCGATGGCGGGCAACGTCGTTCAGCAGCGCAACTGGATCGAGAAGACATATGCCAAAAGCAAGGCGCGCGACGCCTGCCAGAAGTGGGTCGATGACAATAAAGAGACGACAACCAAAGATGAAATTGCTGCCGGACTGAAAGAAGTCTTGGACGGCCTGACCGATGCCCAACTCAATGCCTTGTCCTTCCACCTTTCCGGACGAGCCTTCGATGTGCAACCTGTCGATCCCGACAAAGACGAGATCAAAAAAGCGATGCAGGGGCTGACGGGCAAAAGACAATTCCTGGAGAAAGAAGGAAACCTGGTGCGATGGCACGTCGAGTTCAACTAGCGGCCTGGCGATTTGGGCTCCTTCTCTTCTTTCTCGCCCTGCCCGCAAGCCTGCCCGCCTATGCGACGCAGCCGGCGCCCGGAAGCTGCGCCGATTCCGCCATTCCCGCAGAACACCGCAAAGAAGCTCACGAGCTTCTTCAGCGCGTCAATGCCGGTCCTTTTTACAAAGAACTCGCGCGAAGCCGCGGAACCCCTGCCACCTGCCGCATTTCAGCCGACGAGGCCAATCTCACGCTGATCTATGAATTTCGCGGCAACGCTCGCCTCGAGGCAAAGTCGAATTCCTCCATCGAGTACTCGCAGCAGCGCATGGAACTAACCGGTCTCACCAGGGCGCGCGCTTTGGCTCTGCTGAAAGCGAACGAGAAACATTCATGGGGCGCCAAGGGTTGCGGCATCAATTGGCTTCGCCCCGACGAAGAGCAGCCCGGCAAAGAACCGGGATCCCGCGAGGTCGTCTATCGAGGTAGTTCCTGCAACTGCCAGGGCCGTCTTGTGTACGCGAAAAACTTAGTGGTCGCGCTGGTCTCAAGCAGCGCCTGCTAGATCACTTCCACACGGAGTGTGTCCGTCATCACCCATCCCCATCCAAGCCGAGGGATGACGAATCCATTGGCGCGTGCAGCGACCTGCTATCCCAACCCCGCCTCCCTCGGTTGCTCAGTTAACTCTTCGTGATGTGGGCGGCGGGAGTTCTGGTGATTGCTTTTCAGAAGTGCGTGTCTCGGCCATGCTCTTCGCCTTGCGCCAGACGTTGACCACCGCCAGCGTCCAGAAGGGAACCAGATCGACCCCGGGCACGAGTTTGGCAAGAAACGATGGCAGGAATTCCCAGTGCCACCCGAGCAGGTGAATCATCAGCGCCCCGATGCCAAGATCGAGCACGTCGTCCGCCGGAGACAGTCCCCCCGCCACGAACGCCGGAAAGACGACAATCTGGAGCGCGTCCGCCACAAGGGCCACGCACATAGCAGTGCGAAACTGCGGGCCGGGGGAGATCGTGATGGAGTCGTCGGGCATGAGCCAAACCGCTCCGCTTATTTTAGACGACTATTCGAGGTTTCGGTGCGGGAGGCGGGAGCGTGGATCTCGGGGGCGCGGATGCGAGCGCAACGGGAAAGGGCCATGGAGCAGGGATAGGAAAGCAGATTCCTCCTTCGTTCGGAATGACAAGAAGACGGATCGGAATGAGAGAATGGATCGGAATGACAAAACGTTCAAAGTGAAATTGAGCCGGTGCGTCGCGCTCGGCTGGCGGTGCGGGTGCAGGTGAAGTCGACGATGTTCGAGGATCGGGGAGGATATTCGTGCGCGGTGCGGGGGAGGGAGGGGCCGTAACAGGGGGATCCGTTCGACTATCTGGCGGCGTATGTGTTTCAGGAGGATCTGTGGTACATCATTCCGGCGGAGATGGTGGTGGGACAGGGGAGCATTGCACGGTATGCCAGGCTGAAGCGGTCGAAATATGGGGTGTATAAGGAGGCATGGGATCGGCTGCCGGGTCCGGCGCGGGTGGATTGGATTGGGCATGCGCCGACGAAACGTTCGCAGAGGATTTTGCGGGCGGAGGGTGGGCGTTTGCTGCCGTAGCTGGGATGAGGGAGCGAGAGTTGCGAGGGGCGGTACATCGCCGCCCCTTCTTTGGTGCGCGTTGGGGGTCGAACATCGTTGTCGAAGCAACTTGTCGAACGAATTATTCGCGGGCTCTAGTAGCGGCGATCGGCGGCCCAGCGCAGAACTTCGTCCTCGACCGAAAACTTCTCCCGCAGGGGCCGCAAGAACTTCGAGGCCAGCGAGAACGCGTGTACTTCCAGCGGCACGGTGAAGTGAGCGCGGGTCTTGAGGAATCCGCGCACCCACAGCTCCGCGTATTGCTCAAGGCCAAGCACTTCGATCTGCACCGCATGCACCAGCGCGTGAAACAGTGCCCGCTCGGTGAGCTTCTCGTTGAAGGCCACAACGTCGAGGAAGGTCAGCGACTCCATGTGCGGGACGTCGGGCAGGTTGTCAAAACCCAGGGCCCGCACATCCGCGAAGAACTCCGGCACGGCTACCCGGGCGCCTGCGAGTTCGACGATCCGGACCCGATCCAGCAGCGCAGCCGGAAAGTACGGCGCCACGATGGACTTGGGTTGCGGGTCCAGCGGACGAGCCGCGGACCAGTACTGGTGGCGCTTAGCGCGCAGATAGGACGCCAGCCACTCCACGGCTTGGGCGACCAGCCCCTCGCTCGGCTTGGGCGAAGACTCCGTTGGCCGCTGCGCGGGGTCAGGGTAGCGCTGTTCGATCGAGGCATAGAACTTGCTGAGCGCACTGGCGGCCTCGGCCGATTTGCGCAAGATGTCGCGCTGGCCGAAACGGGCCAGATCGTCGGTGGTGTAGTGAAGGCGAAGTTGATGAACGGCGCAATGCGCGCTCAACAGTTCCAGGTGAGCGTGGCGCAGTTCGGAATTCAATTGTGCGGTGGAGACCCGCTGTTCGGCCGGGTCGTCATGCTGAGACATCCTGAAACATACTCCTGACTGGAAAATGCGGGCACTGCAGAGGTGGCCGGATGGATTATTATGCACTGTTACGTTTACAGTGTCAACGTAATAGTGTCTTCAGACAAACAAAAGGCTGGAACAGGCGCAGGGCCGGTCCCAGCCATCTTTCCTGACATGACCTTCAATATAAGCAGGGGGAAGGCTTAGATCATTATACATACAGCGTTATATCTACATTGTCAATATAATTGTTTCGCCGATCTGGTATGTCTAAGGAAGAACGATGCCGCGGCAGCCTGATCCCAATCTCGAAGAGCGCGTGCTGAAAGCGGCGCGGTTGTTGTGGATGCGCGGCGGCGAGAAGGCCCTGACCATGCGCGCCGTGGCACGGGCGGCGCACACCAACACCCCCGCGGTGTATCGCCGCTTCAAGAACCGGCAGGATATTATCCGCGCGCTCCTCAAGCAGAGTGTGTCCCGCCTCGGCGAACAATTCGCCAGTGGATCCCTCGAGCAGATGGCCGAATCCTATGTCGATTACGCCCTGCAGCACCCCCACGAGTATGAGTTGTTCTACACCTATGCCAACAAGCTCTCCCCGACGACCGTCGACGGACGGCCGCAGCCCATTCGGGACTCGAGACCGAACTTCGAGCTGGTCGAACGGCTGCTGGCTAAAGAACTGGGCGGGTCCCCTGAGGATCACACCCAGCTCGCGTTGGCATTGTGGGCCGAACTGCATGGGACGACCATGCTGCTTTTGTCGAAGGGAATTGCTGGCCATGAAGAGGCATTGCGCGAGGCTTGCCGCAGGGCCGTGAAGGCGCTGCTGAACCGGGCAGCGGAATTTTCCGCCCCGAAACGGGGCGGAGCCTGAGAAGAATCTCGTCTTTAGTATCTCCGAGCTGGTTTTTCCCACCTGCTGATCTGTTCCGCAATTCTGCCGATAGGAAAGCTGAAGGTTCAGGTATGACGAAGATTCTGCCAGTCGACGACAGCAAGTTTCTGCGGCTGGCAACGGAGCCTGCGTTGGCGCGGGCCGGGTACGACGTGATCACGGCCGTGGACGGCGAGAATGCTCGGCAGGTGGCGCGGGAGAAGCGGCCCGACCTGATTCTCCTCGACATGCTGCTACCCAAGATGACCGGGCCCGACGGGCTGAAGCCGTTAAAGAAAGATCCGCAGACGGCTTCGATCGCCGTCGTGGTGCTGACCGGGCTGTCGCACAAGAACGCCGAGCGCCTGCGACGGGACGGTGCGGTGGCATTCCTGGAGAAGTCCGACCTCGCGCTGGACAAAGGTTCGAAGCGTTGCCGACGGCGTTGGCGGAGATCGTCCGGAAGCTGAACCTGGAGGTTCCGGCAGCACGGGCCACACACGAAGTGAGAGCTGGGTCTTAAACGCGCAGCCCACTCCTCACGGCCTGACGCCGGGTTCACTTTAGGCCCCGAGGCCTGGGTCCGCTGGGAATCGCCGGTAACTCACGGCTTATCACCTTTTATCCCTTCACAGGCCTGGTGGGTGGGCGATTTGGCCCCAATGGCGGCCATTCCGGACTGATACAGCTGAAAATAAATCACTTACAAACGGGAACTCCAGACACTTGTGCGGAGTCTATGTTGAGTGAAAGTCCCGGCTCCGCCTGCAGTTCGTCCCGGACTTGCCCGGCAGTTGAAATTTCGGTTCGCGGTGGGGTGGAAAATCCTATAATCAGGGGACGCCATATGGCGGGAGCAACCACCTTGGGTGATCTGGCAAGTGTCATCGGAATTCGATCGCAGGAAGAAGCGGCCATCGTCGCGGAGTTGAAGGCCGGCTCGGAACAGGCCTACGCGTGGCTGATTGGCGAGTTTCAGCAGCCGGTGTACGGACTGGTGTACCGGATCGTGAATGATCCGGCGGACGCGGCCGATACCACGCAGGACGTCTTTCTGAAAGTGTTTCGCGGGATGAAGCAGTTCCACGGCGAGTCGAGTCTGAAGACGTGGATCTATCGCATTGCGCTGCACGAGGCGGCGAATCGCAGACGGTGGTGGTTCCGGCACAAGGCGCGCGAGACTTCGATTGAACAGGAATCGGATGGAACCGGCGCCGGGGAAAACGCGATGCAGATGGCCCTGACCGATCACGCCGACTCTCCGTTTGACAGCGTCGCGCAGCACGAAGTGCAGCGGCGGGTCGAAGAGGAACTGCAGAAGCTGGCGGAACCGTATCGCACGACCCTGATTCTCCGCGATCTGGAAGAGATGTCCTACGAGGAGATTGCCGAGGTACTGGAGATTTCGCTCGGCACAGTGAAGTCAAGGCTGACACGCGGCAGAGAAGCTTTGCGGCAACGGCTGGCGCCGTATGTCTGCGAGGTTGCAGATGAGCTGGGGTTGACCGCACCGGAAGAAAAGCAGAGTGTGCGGCCACAGGTTTCTGGAGGGGGTAGAAGGGCCGAGGTGATGCCATGAGGGGCACAGGAAGAATCAAAGAACTGCGGTGCCCGCAGGCGAAGAAGTTGTTCTCGCCATATCTGGATGGGGCAGTGACGGGGGCGGAGATGCTGGCGCTGCAGGACCACTTCGCCGACTGCGCGGAGTGCAGCGCGCAATACCAGTCGCTGCGGGAGACGCAGCGGTTGCTGCTGAGCGTGGGGCGACCCAAGGCTCCGGCGGATCTGGGACTGCGGATGCGAGTGGCGATTTCGCGGGAGGCGGCGCGGGTGAAGCGGCCTCCGTTTGAAGGATTGCTGGTGCGGCTGGAGAATTCTCTGCGATCGCACATGGTTCCGGCGACAGCCGGGTTTCTGAGCGCGTTCATTATTTTCGGGATTGCGATGGTGTACTTTGTGGCGCCATCGTCGCTACAGGCGAATAACGATGTGCCGCTGGTGATGGTCAATACTGCTCCGCAGTTGGAGCAGAGCGCGTTCGGCATGGATGCGATCAACGCAGATTCGCTGGTGATCGAAGCCTATGTGGACGCGAACGGGCGGGTGCAGGATTACCGCATTCTTTCCGATCCGGATGTGTCGAACGACGTGCTGCCGCAAGTGAAGCGCATGCTGATCTTCACGACATTCCGTCCGGCCTTGTCGATGGGGCGGCCGACGTCGAGCCGGGCTGTCTTGTCGTTCTCCAAGATCAGCGTGAAAGGGTAAGATACCCTGAGTGGTCTGCGCCCGTGCAGTGACTGATTCCCAGGGTGTTCCGAATATCCCATCGCTTCATAGTGGATGGGATTTTTTCTGAGCCGAGGATCTCTACGTCTACAGGAAATCCTGTACGCAAAATGATTCAAGTTGACGGTGGAACCGAGCGACGACAATATGGTTTCCTCCCCTTCGGTTAACTCGCGGCTTGGTTCAAAGGCCCAAGCCAGTTACCTCCCGCTGGACTGATGGCTGTGGCGCCCGTCGCAAGGTTGACCTATCATGATCTCATCGTCATCTGGGGCGGAGGCGGTTCGCTCCGGTGAGGCCGCGAGTGGGCGAATTCGGAGACAAATTCCGCAAAGCGCGAGAGGCGAAGAAAATTTCGCTCGATGACGCGTCGAACGTCACCAAAATCGGCGCGCGCATGCTGCAGGCAATCGAAGAGGAGAAATTCGACCTGCTGCCGGGCGGTGTGTTCAACAAGGGATTCATTCGCGCGTACGCCAAGCACCTGGGGATCAATGACGAAGAAGCGGTGACGGAGTATCTGGCGTGTTTGCGGCGGGCGCAAATCGAGGCGCAGGCGGCGTGGGAGCCTCCGAAGCGCGCCGTTGCGCCGGCGAAGCGGCCGTTCGTGGCACCGACCCGCCGAGACGAAAAAGCGCATAGCCCGGCGCAGGTGGAAGAGCTTCGCGAGTTGCAATTGCCGCGAGAGGAGCATGTGCGTCCCCCACGCCAGAAGTATCTGGCGGGAAACGACGGCGGAATTTCGTGGAGGCTGTGGGCGGTTGTCGCGGTTGTGATGGTCCTGGCATTTGTGCTGTGGCGGCGACACTCCCGGGCCGGTGTGGAGGACGAGGCGTCGCGAGCGCCTGCCCCCGTGACACAGACTGTGCCCACGGCCGAGTCTCGATCGGCATCGGCACCAGCACCGGGCCCGGCGCCGGCTGATTCGCGTTCTGCGGTTCGATCTGGCATGGCAGGAACAGCGGCAACGCATGCGCCTGCGCCCGGCAAGGCAACATCTCCGGCGCCGCAATCTGCCGCTGGCGCAGGTTCGGACGATCGTTCAGCGGCGGAAGAATCGGCGAAACCGGCCCCCGACGACGAGAACCAGGTTCCGGCTCGCGCGGTTGAGACGCCTCCCGTGGCGGCTGCGCCACCCCTCATACTCGTGATCCGGGCTACCGAGAATTCCTGGATTTCGGTATCGGCCGACGGAAAGACCGTGAACCAGGAAACGCTGATCGCGCCAGCGCATGCGTCGGTGCGCGCCAACCGTGAGATCGTCGCCAAGGTAGGCAATGCCGCGGGCGTCACGTTTCTGTGGAAGGGGAAAGAGATTCCGCCGCAGGGAGAAGAGGCGGAAGTGAAGACGTTCGTGTTCGACGCGGTGGGAATGCGGGTCATCGCGACTGGTCAGGGACCTACGCAGAATCAGTAGGGCGCGAAAAAAGCGTCCGCTGATCCTTTTCCTATTGAGGATTGAAAATCCCTACGCTCACCCATAGGCGACACCTGGGGCACCAATGGCGTCCCGCATCTTCGAATCATCTTCAATTGTTCTTCTTCTGCAGGGTGATGGTGAACTGCCCTTTGCAGGTGTTGGCGGGATCGTCGAAGGCATCGCCGGAGCGGTCGCCTTCGGAGGCATGGAAGTAGAGGCCATGCTTGAGACGGTCGGGAAGGCCGGTGAAACGGGCTTTGCCATCGATGTTGGTGCCGAGTTCGAGGTCGAGCTTGCGGGCGCTCATGAATCCGTAGGCGATGTGGACTTTGACCTTGGCAGCATACACGGGGGCACCAGCCGGGTCGGTGACGGTGAAATCGGCGGAGCAGGGGCCGATGCCGCCGTCGAGGACGGGGACAGCCTTGGGATCGGGTTGCTGGGGCGCAGTGGTAGACGGCGGATTGGTTTGCGGCGGATTAGTTTGCCGCGTATTAGTTTGCCCCAGGGCGCAGCCGCAGAGGGTAAGGGCAAGGCACAGTCGAAGGGCGAATTCTGAGAGAGATTTTAGGTTCATAAGGATAAGAATATGCCTTCCGTCAACCTCGGCGGAGGGGCGGTAAGAGCTTTATCTAGTTGGCGTTAGAGGTTCCTGTTACCTCCGTTCATTGCTCCTATGCGAAAGTGACGAATATAATTTTTTGAAACCGCCACCGTCTAACTGAGGAACAAACGGAAAATTCTGCATGCCTGAGGCCGGCACTCAATTGACGCGCCACAGCCAGGAGCTGATGATTTTTCACGACGTGGCGAAGACGCTCACGTCGTCGCTGGACCTCGATTCCATTCTGCAAACCATCATGGAGAAGATGGCGGAATATTTCCGTCCGGATACCTGGTCGTTGCTGATGGTGGATGAAGCGCGCGATGAACTCTACTTCGCCATTGCGGTGGGCGACAAAGCCGAAGCGTTGAAGGATGTCCGGCTCAAGGTGGGGGAAGGCATTGCAGGATGGGTGGCGAAAAACGGAGAGGCGCGGATCGTGCCCGATGTGCACAACGACCCGGTGTTCGCCAGCCGAGTGGATGAGACTACCCAGTGGGAGACGCGGTCGGTGATCTGCGTGCCCCTGCGTTCGAAGTTGCGAGTGCTGGGAGTGATCCAACTGGTGAACGTTGAGATGTCCAAGTTCACGCAGCCGGAATTGTTCTTCCTGCAGGCTCTCTGCGATTACGCAGCGATCGCGATCGAGAACGCTCGCTGGGTCGAGAAGATCCAGGAACTCACGATCACCGACGACTGCACCGGACTCTATAACGCGCGGCATCTTTACAAGACGCTGGAGACTGAGGTATACCGCTCGTCGCGTTTTGGATACGAGTTCAGCATTCTGTTCATCGATCTGGATCACTTCAAAGCAGTCAACGATACCCACGGGCATCTGACCGGGAGCAAACTGCTGGCTGAGATCGGGTATTTGATCAAGGCGCAACTGCGGCTGATTGATTTTGCATTCCGCTACGGCGGCGATGAGTTCGTGGTGCTGCTCCCGCAGACCTCGAAGGATCAGGCGCTGGTGGTGGCGAAGCGGTTGCGCGAGGCCTTGCGCGACAGCACGTTTTGCCGCGATGAGGGCTTGAACTTGAACATTCGCGCCTCGATTGGGCTGGCCACGTATCCGCACGATGCGCGCACGGCACACGATGTAATCCGACAGGCCGACGGAATGATGTACATGGTAAAGAATTCGACCCGCGACAATATTGGGATCGCGCAGCGGGGAGTGTTGGAGAAGTAGACTTGCGGTGCGGGCTGGACCCACTCCAGTCGCTCAGAATTCCCGAACGGCTAAGACTTGATGCCAGGCTTCCGCCGCTGGATAAGCGCACGCCCCGACGACGTAATCCTCACAATGCAGCATCCCTGCAGTTGCTCTTTCATGACCAGTCCGCGGTCGTTTCGATCCTCCCAAACCGGCAGTTTGGGACAGGACGTACGCCACGCATCCATCACTTCTTCGTAGGTTCGATCGCGCTTCTCCAGCCACTCAAGCAGATCCAGGATCAAGCTTTCGGGTGCAGAGTCGTTCATGCTTCCCCTCCCCATCTATTCAATATAGCGAAGCGTTCCAGGTTCGCCTGGAACCCCCTGAAACTTGCAACCCATCTAAATTGCGCCTTCCTCCACGCTAGGCTAGCCTGATTAGAAGCGCACTTGTTTTGGGCAGGGCGATGGAGAGGGTCCTCGATCTCGGGTGCGGCGCGGGCGATTCCTGACGTGTGTCGGTTGACCACTGGCAGGTGATCGGCGTCGACATCCAGCAGGATCGAGTTCAGATCGCGCGTCACAAGTACAACCCGCGGGGCTGGCGCTACCTCCGCGCTCGCGGAGAGACCATTCCACTAGCCAACGCCAGCGTGAACGGCGTCTTCTGCGAGGTGGCATTTCCGTACATGCACATTCCTCGCGTGCTGGCGGAGTTGCGCCGCGTCCTGGCTCCCGGGGGCTGGCTGAGAGCGACCTTGCACCCGCCCAGCTTTACCTGGGGCGAATTGAAGATGTACTTTCCCAACCCCAAGCAGACCTTGTTTCGTGTCTTCGTGTTGTTGAATGGAATGGTCTTGCACTGCTGTGGCGGCGTGATTTCGGTGGCAAGATGGCGGAGAGTTGCCAGACGGACACCGGCATCCGGACGGCGGTGCGGCGTGCGGGATTCGCGGCGGTGAGTCTGCGCCATGCAGGTCCTAAATTTTATATGGAGGCGCGGCGAGAACAGGTACGGCACGGTGAGGCTGCTGTGGCTTAGTGTGCGGCGAAGGGCTGTTCGAAAGCCGGCGACGTTCGCGTTCAGCGGGGCTGGGCGTCCGGTCTCGGCGCAGCGGCCTTGGCGTCCGGCTTCCACGGGTTGGCGTTGGCTGGGGCCTTGGAGTTTACGCCGAAGTCCCAGACGTAGATGTTCATTCCTTCTTTGCCCAGCATTTCCACCACAGCATACTCTCCGGGAGGCAGCGGTTCGGTGGGCGTGAGTTTCAGCCAGCCTCCGGTCACGCGATCGATGGTGGTCTTCACAAAGTGCTGCTCCTGGCTGATCTTTCCGGTGGGGGCGCGTTTGAAGTCGCCTACGATGCGCTTGCCATTCTTGACGTCTGTGCGAACGATGCGGAAACGGTCAAAGGGAACGATGGGCTGCTGAGGTTGTTGAGGCTGCGGAGATTGAGGCTCGGCGGGGCCTGCCGTGCTCTCGATTTGCATCGTCTGACTGGCGGCGTCGGCGCTGATGTAGAGCGAGGGCACGTCAACGTGGGACTGCACGGTGGCGTGGGCGCCGTCGAGTTCGACGGTCTGCTTGATGCTGGCGATCGGGTTGACGGCGGCACGGAAGATGTTGCCCTTGTTCTGGTGGTTCACGTCACCAGCCGTTTGTTGAATCTCGACGAGCTGGGGCTCGCCCTGAAAACTGTCGAGCAGGAAGACACCGGTATCTTCGGGCAGGCGGAGTCCGGGAGCGACTTGGGGGAGTTGCGCTTCCTCGAGTTCCTGTTCGTGAGCGGCTTGTTTGTCGAGTTGTACCGCTTCTGGGGCGGCTGCCCCCGCGGCGCGTTCTTTCTCGTACTTTTCTGTGGCGGGCCAGTCGACCAGAGAGGTGGGCATTTCCTCCCATTCACCGCGCTCGGCGCTCATGTAGCGGACGCGCTGGCCTTTGACCTCATATTTGGTGACGAGCTGGTAGGATCCGTCTTTGAGGAAGAGGCGGCGGGCAAGCTCCTGCGCGAACGTTGGCGCCGTTAGCAGGAGGGTGGCAGTGAGTAGCGTAGCCGGGAAGAATCGGCTGTGTCGCCTCATGGCTCCATTGTACGATTGCGGCGTCGTGGTGAGTAATGAACCTTGCATGCGGACGATTCCACCTTGCGCTACGGAAACTACGGAAAGGGCCCGATCAACAATGGACCAGTCGTTGTAGTATCCTGTTCGCGAACATACTCAAACATGAAAACAAGATTGACCCTCGTGCCGGGCATTGCATGTTTGCTTTGCGCAGCTGCCTCGGGCCAGGCGAGTCCCGCGCCGGCCAATTTGCAGTATTCGGCGCAGGGAAGGCCGGCCAGCGCCGGCGTTTCCGCGCAAGGGGGACAGCCTGTCTCCTACGCGTCGGTGTCGCAGCTGAACGGACTGCTTGGCCAACTGGAAGAGACGTCGAGGGGTACGCAGGCCGACCTGGTCAGGCTGCGTATTGAGCACTGGAAGACGGACAGCAACTCGAAGAAGACGGCCCTGGCCAACGTGGATTCGGTTCAGAGGAATCTGCAGGGAGCCTTGCCCGAAATCATTGCAGGATTGCGGTCCGCGCCCGAGGATTTGCCGGCGACCTTTAAGCTGTATCGCAACCTGGATGCGCTGTACGACGTGTTGGGGAACGTGGTCGAGTTGGCCGGAGCTTTCGGATCGAAGGACGATGTGCAGACGCTGGCGAATGACCTGAGCGCATTTGAGAACACCCGCAAGCAGATGGCGGAGCGCATCGAGACGCTTTCGTCGGCCAAGGAGGCGGAAATCGAGCGGCTGCGGGCGGACTTGAAGACGGCGCAAGCGGCGATTCCGGTGGAGCCTCCCAAGAAGATTATCGTGGACGACAACGAGCCGCCGAAGAAGCCTCCGCTAAAGAAGAAGCCCGCTGCGAAGCCCAAGACTACGACGCCGGCGGACAAACCGGCGACCGGGCAGACGCAGAACCCGCCTGCTCAACAGCCCCCACAGACCAAGCCGCAGTAGGGCTTCCGGCAGGAGACGTGGCAAGCAACGTCTCTACGGACACAGCCTCGGAATCTGTTACTCTTCCCACCGCATCTACATTGCACCTCACATGTATCCGCATGGCAGCGTCGTCGCGGTGGTCTTCGGTATCGCCATCATCTGGGCGGTGTTGCTGGATGCCTTTGAAACGGTCGTGCTGCCGCGGCGGGTTCTGCGGCACTTCAGGCTGACGGCGTATTTCTACCGGCGGACTTGGATTCCATGGCGTAGGGTTGCGAACTGGATCAAGACGCCCTCGCGGCAGCAGAATTTTTTGGGATATTTCGGGCCATTCTCCCTCATCCTGCTTCTCGGTTTCTGGGCGGCGGGGCTGATTCTCGGCTTCGCCCTCATTCAATACGGGATTGGCGGGCACGAACAGCTCAGCAAAGAGCCTCTCACGTTCGGCAAGATCGTTTATCACAGTGGCGAGACGTTTTTTACTCTGGGCTACGGCGACATCGTGCCGACGTCGGGGGTGGCGCGGGCGCTGTCGGTGATCGAAGCCGGGATGGGTTTCGCCTTTCTGGGCGTGGTCATCGGATACATTCCGGTGGTCTACTCGTCGTTCTCACGCCGCGAGATTCAGATTTCCATGCTGGATGCGCGGGCGGGATCTCCTCCGACGGCGGCGGAGTTGCTGGTACGGCTGGCTGGCCGCTCGGACGATCCGGGCATGGACCAGAAGGTTCTGGACGATGTTTTGCGCGACTGGGAACGCTGGGCGGCGGAGTTGCTGGAGAGTCAGATCTCGTATCCGGTGCTTACGTTTTTTCGGTCGCAGCACAGCAATCAGTCGTGGCTGGCGGCACTGACCACCATGCTCGATGTGACGTCGCTGGTGCTGACGGGGATTGATGGCGTGCATCCGGGGCAGGCGAAGTTGACCTTTGCCATGGCTCGACATGCGGCCGTGGATCTGGCACAGGTAGTGAATGCGAGGCACGATCCGGAAGCGCCTGATCGTTTGCCGGATGCCGAATACGAGGCTTTGCGCGATGCGCTGGCAGCAGCCGGGCTGCGACTGCGAAGCGACGAATATGGCAGGGACAAACTGGCGATGCTGCGCTCGATGTATGAACCGTATGTGCACGCCACCGGGCGCAACCTGATGTTAACGCCGCCGGCCTGGAGGCGTCCGGAGAAGACGCGCGACAATTGGCAGGCAGGGCCGTGGGACCGCGTGATTCAGGCGCGAGGGCTGGGGAAGTTGGGGGCGAGAACGCAACCGGGCGAGGACCATTTTTGAGGCAAGGAGACGGGCCTTGTGATACGCGCCGGAAAGTGATATTGAGCAGCGTGTTAGGCGGGAGGATATCATGGCGCCTTGTGGGATTCCGCGGATCGATGATTTGCATTCAGGAGCGGCGTCTGCGACCCCGATCGGTCCGGGCGACCAGGATACGGACTCCATAGGATTAGTGCAGCAGATGCTTGCCGGGCAGGGACAAACGGGGCTGCCCAACCTGTTGAGCCCGGACTATGGGGTTTTCGGGCCGCGCACGCTAGCGGCGGTGCAGAATTTCCGTGCCCAGCAGGGTCTGCCCGCAGGAGATCGCATCGACGCGCAGTGCCTGCAGACCCTGGTGCAGGCAGCTGCGCCTGCGGCGGTGGCGTCGCGTGGCTACATGACCCTGGTGCTCGACTGTTCGTACACCGGGTTGGAGAAGATACTGAGCGTGGTGGCGCAGATGGAGGGTGCAGGCAAATTTGGTGCCCTGAATCTGAATACGGACAAGGCAGGATTGTCGTTTGGCCTGATTCAGTGGGCACAAAAGCCGGGCCGGCTGGAGGAGATCCTCCAGGCGTTTTCAGCGGCGCGTCCGGCAGACTTCACAAATATTTTCGGCGGAGGCGCCGCGAACCTGGCTGCGCAACTCGTCGCTCACACGCGACTGCCCAACGGAGGCGTGGATCCGGCGGGCGGGCAAACCATTAACCGCGCATTCGATCTGGTCAATGAGCCTTGGGTGAGCCGGTTTCGGCAGGCGGCGCAGTTCACGCCGTTTCAGCAGGTCCAGGTGCGGACGGCGGTGAACGATTTCGCCGCGTCGCTGAGCCGGATGCGGCAGTATGCGCCGCAATTGACCTCGGAGCGAGCGGTGGGATTCATGCTCGATCTGGCCAATCAGTTTGGGGACGGCGGAGCGCGGAGAGTCTTTCAAGCGGTGACGCAGCCTGGTATGGCGCTGGGCGACTTGCTGCAGGGCATGGCTGACGAATCCGTAGCACGCATGCAGGATCCGTTCAAAGCGGGGACGCAGGCGCGGCGGCAGCACTTCATTACGACGACTTTCCTGTCTGATGGTCCGTTTACCAACTCAGATGACCAGCCGGTTGCCGCTTAGAAGGGCAATTCCGTCTGGTAAGATCGCCTCTTCATGAAACATACGGGCGAGAACGTGGTGCGCATTGAGGCCGAGGCCTTGCAGGCGCTGGCCGACCGCATTGCCGGGCCGATGGCGGCCGCGTTTCAATGCGCTGTACAGCTGATGTTTTCCTGCAGCGGGCGCGTGGTGGTAACCGGCATGGGCAAGAGCGGGCTGATTGCTCGCAAGATTGCCGCCACTCTGAGTTCGACGGGGACGCCCGCGTTGTATCTGCATCCGGTGGAGGCTCTGCACGGGGATCTGGGAATGGTAGTGCGTGGAGATGTGGTCCTGGCGCTTTCGGCGAGTGGCGAAACGGAGGAGATTCTTGCGCTGCTGGCGACGATTAAGCGGTTGCAGGTGCCGCTGATTGCGATGACGGGGGATGAGATTAGCGGGGTTCTCCACCCGTCGAGCAGCGGGAATATTGAGACTGCCTTTTCGGCGGAGCGAAGTCAAAGTCCCCACCCTGTCTCGCAAAGACCGCGAGACAAGGGTGGGGCACCCCCATCCATTTCTACGTTGGCGGCGGCGGCGGAGGTGGCGCTCGATTGTTCGATCGCGCAAGAAGCGTGCTCCCTGGGGCTGGCGCCCACGGCTTCGACTACGACGATGCTGGCGCTGGGAGACGCGTTGGCGGTGACCCTGAGTGAGCGGCGCGGTTTCAAGGAAGAAGATTTTGCCAATCTACACCCAGGGGGGAAGTTAGGGAAACGGCTGGCGCGGGTGGAATCGCTGATGCACACAGGGGATGCCCTGCCGCGAGTGACGCCGCAGACGAAGATGCCCGACGTCATTTATGAGATGTCGCGGAAGAAGCTGGGCGTGACCGCCGTGGTTGAGGGCGACAGGCTGGTGGGCATCATCAGCGACGGAGACTTGCGGCGACTGCTCGAGAAGCGCGGGAAAGAGGTGATGGATCTGACGGCGGGCGAGGCGATGACGCGGGATCCGAAGACGATTGCCGGGGCGGAATTCGCCGCGACCGCTTTGGCGCTGATGGAAGAGAAGAAGATTACCTCGCTGATGGTGGTGGGTGGGGGAAGGAAGCTGGAAGGGATCGTGCACCTGCATGATCTGTGGACGACAGAACTCGTTTGATCGAGGTGTCTCATGTATCACTACGATCCCAATATGGCGCTGGAAGAATTGACAGAAGACGCGACGTTGCCGAATCCGGTGCATGTGCGCGACATGATTTTGCGCAAGCGGCTGTCGGCGGACAGGTCACTGGAACTGAACCGGCTGTTCGTCGAGTATCAGAAGTTTTTCGGCGAGGCGCAGAAGCTGGGGAAAGAGATACTGAAGCAGTTGACCGGGTAGGCTTCCGGCTTAGATGGGCGCTCGATCCAGCGGGACGATGAATTGAATGCCCGGCACATGTTTGCCCCGCAGATGCCCGTCATTGGTGATAAAGAGGTCGGCTCCGACGCTCGCGGCGGAAGCTAGCTGGATTACATCGGCGGCTTTCAAGAAGCGATCACGCCGGATTGACGAATAGATCTTCGCTACCCTGGCATCCAAGGGGACTAGGAGCGCGGCGCTGGAGATGACCTCTTCGTACTTCCTGCAAAGCGCACACCACCAGGAATAACAGCTCTGTTCACAATGACTTTGTCAGAAGGAGGGGACTTCAAAAACTGAGCGATGGCCGCTGCTACAATAACCAATTCCACTTCCACAGGAACCAATTCCTATGCATCGTTGGTCAGAACTGTTCATTCCTACACTGCGCGAGGCGCCGGCGGATGCTGAAGTGGCTTCGCACAAATTTCTGGTGCGGGCGGGGTACATTCGTCAGCTTGCGGCGGGAATTTACTCGTATCTTTTTCTGGGCAACCGGTCGTTTAACAAGATCATGGCCATCGTGCGGCAGGAGATGGACCGGATCGGGCAGGAGTTTTATTTGCCGGCGCTGCATCCGCGGGAGATTTGGGAGGCGAGCGGGCGCTGGGGGCTCATGGGCGACAACCTGTTCCGGCTGAAGGACCGCAGGGGCGGCGACATGTGCTTGGGCATGACGGAAGAAGAGGTCATGACCGAGATTGCGCGCAAGGAACTGCGCAGCTACAAACAGCTGCCGCAGATCTGGTATCAGATTGCGCCGAAGTTTCGCGACGAGCCGCGGCCCAAATCCGGACTGCTGCGCGTGCGTCAATTCATGATGAAGGACGCGTACTCGTTCGACATCGACGCAGCCGGGCTGGACCTTTCTTACAAGAAGCACTATGAAACTTACTGCCGGATTTTTGACCGCTGCGGGCTGAAGTACATGGTGGTCGAGGCGGATTCGGGAGCAATGGGCGGGAAGGAGTCGCACGAGTTCATGGTGCGGACTCCGGCGGGAGAAGATCAGATTGTAAGCTGCGATGGCTGCCATTACGCAGCGAATATGGAGAAGGCTACGTCGAAGTTGGAGGCGGTGGCGGACCTGGCTGCCGAAGCGGACGGGAAGCCGCTGCTGGTACACACTCCGGGGCAGAAGACGATTGAAGATGTCGCGAAGTTTCTGGGCGTGTCGCCGAAGAACAAGATCAAGACGCTGGCACTGATGGCCGACGAGAAGGACGCGGCAGGCAAGACGAAATTACGGGCCATTGTGGTGCTGATGCGCGGCGATCATCAGCTTAACGAGGCCAAGCTCAACGCCACCGTCGCAACCGCGACGCGGCCGATGGAAGAGACCGAGATCGAGGTGCTATTCAATTCTCCGGCGGGATATCTGGGGCCCATCGGGATTGAGTGGGCCAAGGATCTCAAGAAGGATGCCGACAAGCCCGTGCTGCTCGTGGACAAGGCACTCGAGGGGCGGGCGAATCTGATCGGGGGCGCGAACAAGAAGGACTATCACCTGAAGAATCTCACGCCTGGGAATGATTTTCATCCGACGGCGTACGCCGATTTGCGCGCGGTGACGGCGGGAGAGGCTTGTCCGAATTGCGGCAAGGCCCTGCGGATCGATACGGCGGTTGAGATCGGGCACATCTTCAAGCTCGGCTACCGGTATTCGGAGTCGATGGGGGCGCGGGTGCTCGACAAGAACGGGAAGGAAGTCACGCCGATCATGGGGAGCTACGGGATTGGGATTGAGCGCATCCTGACGGCGGCGGTGGAGCAGGGGAATGACGAGAACGGATTCTGGCTGCCGGCGGCGATCGCGCCATTCGAGATTGTAGTCGCGCCGGTCAACATGAAGGATGAGCCGGTAAAGGCGGCCGCGGAAGATATTGCGAAGCGGCTGGAGGCGGCGGAATACGACGTGATCCTGGATGACCGGGACGAGCGGCCGGGGGTGAAGTTCAAGGATGCCGATTTGGTCGGTATCCCGTTTCGAATCACCGTGGGAAAGAAGGTTACCGAAGGCACTGTGGAAGTCGTTTTACGTTCGACTCGTGAAGTGCGCGATGTTACGATCACGGCGATCGTCGAATATTTTCAGGGAGTGCTCCGCCGGACCGGCTAAAGACCCCAGTTCTCGCGAACTACGCGAGAAATGGGGCACCAGGTCCGGGCAGAGCGGACTGCAGGACATGGGAACTGTTAAAGCGATTATCGGGTTTCTTGCCATCATCGGCTTGATCTATGCCGGGTTTCAGATTATTCCTCCCGAGCTGAATAATTATTCGTTTTCGGACGATTTGCGCAATATTGCGATGATGGGCGGTTCCAATCCCCACGAGACCGATCAGTCCCTGGTCGAATCCGTCATCAAGAAGGCCCAGGAGCACGACATTCAGTTGACACCCGAGCACGTCACTCTGCAACGGATTGGGACGCCGGGCGCTCCGGCAGTCTACTTGGCAGTGGACTACAGCGTGCCCGTGAACCTGCCGGGATATTCCTTCACGTTACATTTCAATCCTTCGAGCGGAAACAAGGGCTTTTAAGCGCGGTCTCCGGCGGCCGTTGCGAGTTGGCCTGGACGGGATGTGCGTGGGCAAAGTCAAAACAGTGCCCAGCCCAGGTTCGCGCTGCTGCGAGCGCAGGCTGGCAAAATCGGGGCCAGTGAGCTCGCCTACTACGAACTGCAGGACAAACTGAAGCATCTCGCGTCACTGAACGGCGCACACATTGGGTTGGCCGCTCCGAGTTCCGATGCCGATCTGCGGCGCGGTCGTCAGTAAATCCTGGGCGCATGATATCGGGCTTGAACCTGACCAAGTCGACCTAGAGCGGTCGGGAAAGGCCGAGGCTCCGGTGGTTTTCCTTGCGGCGGACGACAAAACACGAATCGCCCTGCCGGATGTGCATTCCCACTTCATTTCAAGCCCGACGCCGGCGGTAGGGTCGCTCGGGCGGCGGTGGTCTAGCATCCGCTACGAGATTGTGCGTTCGGCCAGCGTACTCTTAAACAAAACATGAGGGGGATTCGGTGCCTCTTGCCCCGATCGGAGGGTAAAAAACAAATGCAGCCCGCGGAGTGGGCTGCATTGGATTGAGACTGCAGTGTGGCGCTAGCCGGGAGCTGGCCGGCCGTTATACGCCTACGGACCGCACTGGCCCTGCATATTGGCCTGGTTGCTGGCAGCGGAAGCGATAGGGATAAAGACTGGATTCGAAGAGAAGCCGTGATATTTGGCTACGATCTTATAGTCCCCAGTGAAAGCCCAGCCTGCTGTCTTGGGGTCTCCCGTGGTGCTGAACCAGGTGCAGACTGCAGGGTCGACCGCCGTGATCATTCCGGTGGAGTTTATCGTGAACGTCATCGGAGGAGCGGGGAGAGGTAATTGGGTATTGTTGTCGACCCCCTCGGCTGTCACCGTGTAGGTGGCGAAATTGGTTTGGTCGATGATCTTGCCGCTGGTGTAGTTGGCGGAAACGGCCAGTTGGAGCGTTCCCCCGAGGCCTTTGAGGTCCACTACGCCGGCGCCGCTTGCGCCCACGATCTGCATGCTGACGGATCCGATCTTGTCGCTTGTACCGCAGCCGGTGGAGAGTAGCGAAATGACACCAAGAAGTGTAGCCAGAATGTTTGTGCGCTTCACTGGAAAGAATCCTCCGCGAGATTTCAATTCGCATGTTGTCAGTTCCGAATTTCGCAAGCAAGGGAAATGTGTGGTTACTAGCGAAACGAATGTTCACGTCCGATGGTCACCGCGAGTGCGAAACGAGTGCAGTGTTCGGAGAGTGTGGAAGATTTCCTCGCGCCGACTGATAGTGCTCGGAGCCGCATGGATGCTGACTGAAATGCATGTCGTGAAATTTTCGGGAGCCCCTGCGGCGATGCGAAATTGGTCTGAAGTTACCTTCGTGCGGAGGCTGCGCGAGAATCGTGCGGCGTCGGTTACTGCACCGAGGGCAGCGCGATGGGAGCAGGGGTAGAACTCATCTTTCGCCCCGATGGGAGTTGATTCTTCTCTCACGCACTTACCCACGGCTTACGCTGTGGGCTTTATTCTGTCGCCGCTTCGCGGCTGGAAAAGCGCTGGCAACTTCTGCTTGCCTTCCGGCAGGCTTGCTAGTTATCTCACCGGACAATGACATTCGTAACGTTGTCATCACGTTACCTTCCTCCTACTATGGCGATGGAGTGAGAGGTTTTTTACGCCCTGGTCCGCTGCAGGTTCGCACACGAGGTTGGGGATCCGGGAAAAGTTTTGAGTCGGGAATTATTTCCTGAGGCCGGCAGCCAGGACGTCCGCAACGGCGCATGAGGTGGAGGCAGTTCATGAGGATTGTGTTTCGAGTACTGGTTAGTCTGCTGATGATGCTGGCACTCCTGCTGCTGGCAAGCTGCAGCGGCGCGCCCGGTTGCGGCCCTGCCACATTCGGGAGTGCGAGCTGTTCTACAAGCACCGGTGGTGGCGGCGGGTCTTTTGGTGGTGGCGGTGGTGGCGGAGGCGGTGGAGGCGGAGGCAACGCGACCCCCGCTGCTTTTGTCTACACAGTCGATCAAATCGGCGGCCAGAACGGCAAGGGTGTCAACGGCACGATCGATGGCTACGATCTGAGCACCAGCGCAGGCTCCTTTGTTGCGCTTTCCAACTTCACTGCACCGACGATTCCCGCGAGTGAGACCGGCGAGGCTATGGTTGTGGTGAATAAGAAGTTCGTGTATGCGGTCTTCGAGCTCCAGGAGGAAATCGCTGGATGGTCCATCGATTCCACCAACGGCGCTCTTACCGCCTTAAGCGGCTTCCCGCTTACGGTGACACTGAATCTGCCGCTCAACGCAACGGGTCAGTTCCAGATGACGACGGATCCGGCAGGCAAATACCTGTTCATCAGTTCGACCGGTGCGAACGACATTTTTGTTTATGCCATCAACGGCACGACAGGCGGGCTGACCGCGGTGCAGGGGTCTCCGTTTGCCAGCACGATCGAGCCGGGGAATATTACAACCGATGGTCTGGGCAGGTTTCTATACGTGTGCGGCGCTGGCACGCACGAGGGGTCAGCCTTTGTGGGGTTTACGATCGGGACCGGCGGCGTGTTAACGCCCCTACCGGGCGGTTTGTTCGGTATCAACATATGGGAATTGCAGGGTGACGCCTCTGGGAGGTATCTGGTCGGGACGAGCGGGAGCTCGAAGTCGGTCAGCGGCATCGATGACAATCACCTGTACGTATTCAGCATCAACCAGACGACCGGAGTGCCTTCGCCGGCCACTGGATCACCAGTCTCGACGACCTTCTCACCCTTTACGATTGCGGTTCAACCGCCTTCGAGTAACGGTGAATTCATCTACTCATTCAGCCTGAACGATACGGCGACGGGCTACAATGCGATCGAAGCCTTCCAACTCAACACCAGCACAGGGGCATTGACGACAGTCACTGGATCGCCATTCAGCAACGTGTTTCTCGGGTATTGGGGCCAGTTTGATCAGTCGGGAGCGAACCTGCTGGTGTACAGCAACATACTCACTTCGAACGGCACTCAGACCCAACTGGGAGCCCTGGCTGTGGGTTCCGACGGCTCTCTGACTCAACCAATCTCGCCGGTGACGTTGACAACGCCGGGCTACTGGGTCGTGACCGATCCGTAGAGCTTGCGCTTGGAAGGGGTACCCACTATTGACGGAGCGGAGACCCGCATGTACTGCGGGTCTCTTTTCGTTTCTGCAGCGAGGGGTACAATAAGGACATACCTATCCCTTGATCCGCGCAGCGTGGTCGACCTGGCGTCGAAAGAGTGGGGGTTCGGGACCCCGGGGTGGGGTGACGGAGGATGTTCAAACCTTTTTCCGGGTCACCGCGTCTGAAAGAATACGGCAGAGATCCACGAGCGCAGACGCAGGAACGGCAAGACGGTTAGAAGCGCCGAAATCGTGAGCATCAAAATCAAGATCCCGAAGGGAAATGGCGGGACGGCTGGGAAGAAGCTTCGCGGCCTGCCCCGGGACCCGGTGCTGCGCGCGGGGCTGGTTGCCTTTCTGATTCTGGCGGTGGTATTCACCGTTCTGTTCTCCTACTACTACATCAAGTACGACCGCATTATCGAGCGGCGCTTCCGGACGCCCGTGTTCAGCAATTCGGCCAAGATTTACGCGCTGCCGCAGACGGTACGGACGGGGGAAAAAATTGAGGTCAAGCAGATAGCCGCGGACTTGCGCCGGGCCGGCTATTCCGACAAGGATGGCCAGTCGGCGCTGGGCAGCTTCCGGCTCCTGAGCGGCGCCATCGAAATCACACCCGGGCCGGAGTCATACCACAGCCCGGAACCGGCTCACATCAGCATTCAGGACGGGCAGGTGGAGGGCATTACCAGTAAGGGGAACGATCTTTCCGCTTACGAATTGGAGCCGCAGCTGGTGACCGCGCTGTTCGACGCCGAGCAGCGGTCGAAGCGGCAACTTGTCAAATACAACGACATTCCTCCGTTGATGGTGCAGGCGGTGCTGGCGATCGAGGACCGGCGGTTCTTCGAGCACAGTGGCGTGAATTTCCTGCGCATGGCAGAAGCCGCATGGATTGATGTGGTACGTGGACGGCACGAGCAGGGCGGATCGACGATCACCATGCAGCTCTCGCGCGGGTTCTTCCTGACCCCGGAGAAGACGATCAGGCGCAAGCTGATCGAAATGCTGATTGCCGAGGAGATGGAACAGAAGTTCTCCAAGCAGCAGATTTTCGAGTTTTATGGGAACTGGGTGGACCTGGGTCAGCGGGGATCGTTTGCCATCAGCGGGTTCGCGGAGGCATCGAAAGCGTACTTCAATAAGGACCTGAAGGACATCACGTTGCCGGAAATGGCGCTGCTGGCCGGATTGATTCAGCGGCCGAGTTATCTTTCGCCCTACCGGCATCCGGAGCGGGCACTGGAGCGGCGGAATCTGGTGCTGGAGACCATGGTCGACACCCACGCGATCACGCGCGAGCAGGCGGACAAAGCCAAGGCTGCGTCCTTGAAGTTGGCGCCGCCGAACGTGGAAGCCAGCGACGCCCCGTATTTCGTCGACATGGTGCGCGATTCGGTCATCAACAAGTTCAATGAGCATGAGCTGAACGACCAGTCGTACCGCATCTATACGACCCTTGATCCCGACTTGCAGAAAGCCGCGGCCCAGTCGGTAGAGATGGGCATCAAGCTGGTGGACGATCAGGTCAAGAAGTTGCGTACGAAAAAGGTCAAGGTGGGTAAGAAGTTCGAGACCAAAGTCGAGCAAGGACCGCAGGCACAGGTGGCGCTGGTGGCGCTCGATCCGCATACGGGCGCGATGCTGGCGCTGGTGGGTGGGCGCGACTACGGCTGGAGCCAGCTGAATCACGCGGTGGCGAAACGCCCGACCGGATCGATCTTCAAGCCGTTCGTGTACGCGGCGGCCATGAACACGGCGCTGGATGGGTCGCAAGCGGTGCTCACCCCGACCTCTACTGTGACCGACGCGCCGTCGAGCTTTGCCTACGGCGACCAGATCTACGAACCGCGAAACTACAAAGAGGAATATCACGGGGACGTCACACTGCGCTACGCGCTGGCGATGTCGCTGAACAACGCCACCGTGAAAGTGGCAGAAGAAGTCGGCTACGACAAAGTGGCGGACCTGGCGCGGACGGCGGGGATTGCGTCGGTGAAGGCAACGCCGGCGATGGCGCTGGGCTCCTATGACGCTTCGCCGGTGGACATGGCGGGGGCTTATACATCGTTTTCGAACAATGGTGTGCGTCTGTCGCCGATCTGGGTGCGCTCGGTGCGCAACGCCAAAGGCGACGTGATCGCCAACTACAACACAGATCAGCGGCAGGTGCTCGATCCGCGAGTGGCCTACGTCATGACCAACATGATGGAAGGCGTGATCAACAATGGGCTGGGATATACGGCGGTCCGTCTGCGCGGATTCACTGCACCGGCAGCAGGCAAGACGGGCAGTTCGCACGATGGCTGGTTTGCGGGATATACCTCGAACCTGCTCTGTATCGTGTGGGTGGGATACGACGACTACAGCGACTTGCGCTTGAGCGGCGCGATGACGGCCGCGCCCATCTGGGCGGAGTTCATGAAAAAGGCGGCGGCCCTGCCGCAGTATTCCGACATGAGGGAGTTCCAACAGCCCTCAGGCGTAGTGGATGTGGAACTCGACAAGGCGACGAATCGGCTGGCGACGCCGGCTTGTCCGGACGACTACAGTTCCGCTTTTGTGGCCGGTACCGAGCCGCGCGAAACCTGCGATGAGCAGGGGGGGATCAAGGGATTCTTCTCCAAGATGTTCGGAGGCGGGGACAAGGCGCTGCCACCGGGCCAGATCCAGGCAGTCAACGGCCCGGATGGGACGGATCCTGCGGATCCGAAGAACGCTGACCCCAAGAAAAAGAAGGGATTTTTCGGCAAAATCGCCGGTATTTTTAAGGATGACAAACAGGCGGCTCCGGTGTCTAAACCTGCAGACAGCGGGCAAGCCGGGCCACACTGATTGCCCTCGGCCCTGAAAATCTTCGCCGGGCAGCCAAAACTGTGGCAGAATGAGTCCGCTGGGAACGACTTGGGGGTGGTATATGCGGTCCTGCCCGAGAGTTTCGCTGTTTTCCTCTACGTTTCTCACCGTTTGTGTTCTCGCCTTGTCCGTTGTGTCGTGGACGCAGGCCTCTCGTTCCGAACCGGTGCAGATTAAGCCACCGCTGCTGCGGATGACCGATCCTCCGGCGCCGGACGCGACCGCGGCTGATTTGGAACTGCGTGCCGATCAATTGCGGACGGTAAAACTTTATCTGGACGCGCTGGACTATTACCGCGCCGCGCTGGCCAAGCAGCCGAACTCGGCGCCGTTGCTGAACAAGCTCGGGATTACCGAACTCATGATGCAGCGCTACCGCGAGGCGAAAAAGTCCTTCGAGAAATCGATCAAAGCGGACCGAAATTTTGCCGACGCCTACAACAATCTCGGCGTGGTGTACTACGAAGAAAAGAGATACGGACCGGCGATCAAGCAGTACGACAAAGCGATCGCTATCGAGGACAGTTCGGCGTCGTTCTACAGCAACCTGGGCGCGGCGTACTTCGCCAAAAGGCAGTTCGAACCTGCCGTGGTTGCTTATCAAAAGGCGGTGGAACTCGATCCCGACGTGTTTCAACGCACGTCGCGAGGCGGCGTGCAAGCGCAGTTGCCCAGCCCGGAAGATCGTGCCCGCTACGATTACACGGTGGCGAAACTCTTTGCCAAGATGGGCTTCTCGGACCGCTCGCTTGAGTACCTAAGGAAAGCGATGGAAGAGGGATACAAGGACTTCAACAACGTGTATAAGGACGTGGAATTCTCCGAACTGCGCAAAGACAAGCGGTTCGCCGAACTGGTGGCAACCAAGAATTCCCCACTGCCCAATTAGGCTTGCCCTCAGTGTCCCGGGTGGCGGGATGAAGCGCTCATTCCATACTTCCGGCGCACGCCGTTCCGGGACGCTCTGCCATAACAATCTGGGTTGGTATCCGTCCAAGGTGTGAATGGGCGAAGGTGTCCCTTGTGTGGAACCTCTCGAGATCCACTTACTCCCAGACGCGATTGGAAGACAGACTCTCGAAATAAGCAGGAAGGATTCGACTCTCAATGCAGATAAGAATGCTGCTGGCCGGGCTTTTTCTGTGTCTTGGCCTGCCCTCGCTCTCCGAGGACGTGCCGATGTTTCGGGGAAACTCACAACACACTGGAGTCTACGAGGCGGCCGGGGTCACAAAGTTCAACAAAGTCAAATGGAAGTTTTACACCGGCGGCATGGTGATCGGGTCTCCAGCGGCGGTGCAGGGAGTGATCTATGTCGGCAGCACAGATGGGAACCTGTATGCCATCGAGTCCGAGTCGGGCAAGCAGAAGTGGAAGTTTCAAGCGAAGAGCCGAGTCCCTTCGTCCCCAGCAGTCTCGAACGGCACTGTCTACTTCACCGCTTACGATGGAAACCTTTATGCGGTGGACGCTTCCACCGGAGTGTTGAAATGGAAATTCCAGACAGGTGGAGAACGACGGTTTGCAGGCAGGCACCTGCACGGGGTGCAGCCAGTGGCCGAGACCATGCCGGATCCATTCGACTGCTATCTCTCATCGCCGCTGGTGTGGAATGGAGCGGTTTTCTTTGGCAGTGGTGACAGCAACGTTTATTCGCTCAACGCGGAGTCCGGTGCTGTGAACTGGAAATTCAAGACGGGGGACGTGGTGCATGCTTCCCCGGCGCTGGCGGACGGGACCGTATTCATCGGGAGTTGGGATAGCTATTTCTACGCTATCGATGCCTCGACTGGACTTGAGAAGTGGCGTTTCAAGACCGGCGAGGATCCCGATATTCACAACCAGGTAGGGATTCAGTCGTCGGCCGCGGTGGTCGAAGGCACGGTCTATTTTGGATGCCGTGACTCTCATCTTTACGCGCTGGACGAGAGTACGGGCCAAAAGAAATGGGCGTTTCCGGCCAAAGGTTCGTGGGTCGTGGCGTCGCCCGCGGTCCGCGACGGCAAAGTATATTTCGCAACGTCAGACTCAAGCTTGGTTTATGCCGTTGATGCGAAGTCGGGCGAGGTCCTGTATTCGGCAGGACTGAACCATTGGTATCTTTATTCGTCCCCGGCGATTGCGGGAAGCATGCTGTACGTGGGTTCGACCCAGGGAAGATTGGTGGCAGTCGATCTTGGTGATCTGAAAATGCGCTGGACGTTTGAAACCGATGCGTCGAAACAGCTTGCGCCAACTTACACGAAGGCGGACGGAACTCCGAATCGCGAGGCGCTTTTCCGGTCGGATTTCTACGATGATATGGTGACCGGCGTTGAACGCACGATGAGTATGGGATCGATTCTTTCGTCTCCGGTCGTCGTGGACAAAGTAGTTTACGTTGGGAGTGCGGATGGGAACCTGTATGCACTGATCTAAGGCCATCAGCCTGCGACGAGGGCGCGCGAACAAAACGTCGGTTCCTGTATCAATTTTTGTTGCGGATATTTTACAAAGATTTACAAAACTAGACGGAACTTCTCCGGGTTCCGGGGTTTAATCAGGATACATACTCCTGAAAACAACAGGGTGAGTAAGGAGAAACGGTAGCCCATCGGATGCTGACCCGAGCACGCCCCAAGCAAGCATCCGATGGGTTTTTTGTTTCAGCTGCTAGCTGCTAGCCCCTGGCTTCTAGCCAAGCAACAAAACACAAGAGGCACAGGAAGCGCTGCAATTCGGCGCTGTGGTTCCGGTTTTCTGGTTTTGGCGACGAGCTAGAAGCTAGTAGCTTCCTTTCGGACTTCTCTCGCCGAGGTAGCTTTCCAAAACTTTTTTCCACTTGTCCTGCGCCTTCAGGATAAACTCTACAGCGTCCCGCAAGGCGCCCTCGCCGCCGCCGTGGGGTGTGACGTAGTGCGCTTCCCGCTTCACCTCGGAGCGGGCATTGCTCACGGCGATGGCAAGGCCGCTCGCACGCATGGCTGGCAGATCGATGACGTCATCGCCGACGAAGGCCGCTTCTTCCAGTTCGATTCCTTCCTCTTTAACGACTTCCTCGAAGCAGGTGCGCTTGTCCTGTATTCCCTGGCGCACGTATTCAAGTCTTAGGTCGCGGGCGCGGAGTGCGACGGTTTCCGAGATGCGTTTGGTGATCAGCCCGGTCTTGATGCCGCCCAGGCGCGCGAGCGAGATCGAAGTGCCATCGTGGGCGTGGAATCCTTTGGCCTCAATCAGGCTTTGGCTGTACAGTCCGAATCCGCCCTCGCCGGCGTGCTTGGCGGATTGCGCCAGAACGCTTTGTTGCGTTCCCGCGGGCGCGGGGAAGATGAAGAGCTTGCCGTCAGTGAGAACGCCGTCAACGTCGAAGAGCAGGAGTTTGATTCGGCGCGCGCGGGCTCGAGCGGAGAGTTTCTTGGGCATCGGCGCAATTCTAGCAGTCTCGCCAGTAGCCCATGGCAGGGTTTCGGGTGTCGAATGCTGGTTACCACGGTGATCTGGTGACCTTTGCGGAAAAATAACAAGATGCGACGGCGGCAATTTCCGCAACTGAACATGAAGGTCAGCAACCGGACAATGGCGAAGGACTTCAAGCCCGCAGTCTTCATCGTTATTCTTGCCTCATTATGGCTGACTGGGGCGTCGGGGCAGGTTCCGGGGGATGATCGTGGCGGGTTGTGCTGTCTCTGCATGTGCCATTCTTCCGACGAGAATAAATGTGCGGGGGTGTGTGTTCGGATGCAGCACGGCACGAAGGTCATCGAAGAACCTGAGATGAAGGCCTGCACGAAATCGTGCCTGCGTCACGGCGTGAAACAGATTTTCTTCTCCGAGGATGGCAGCAGCTACGTCGTCTCGCCGAACTCCACTGAATAGGGTTTGACGCTCAGGGCATTAAGGGTACTGAGATCTTTCGCTCCGCCTCAAAAAACGGCTACGCTCAGGATGACGCCCCGATGGAGATCGGTACCCCTTCTTCCTTCCTTCCACATTGAGGCGCCGCGCACCTGGCGCACTTGGGCGAACAGTTGGCGAAAGCATGATTTCGGGCTAGAATACCCGAATGCAGTTCCTTCCTGCCTCGCTGGCCTGGGCGCACCCTCTCGTGACCGAGTGGTTTGTACGGCGGTTTGAGACGCCGACCGAACCCCAGGAGCAGGGGTGGCCTCACATTCTTGCGGGGCGCGCCACGCTGATCTCGGCGCCCACGGGGTCGGGCAAGACTCTCGCTGCGTTTCTCGCTTGCATTGACCGGCTGGTGCGCAAGGCGCTGGCGGGCGGGCTGAGCGACCGAACGGAAGTTCTCTACGTTTCTCCGCTCAAGGCACTCGGCAACGACATCCAGAAAAATCTTGAGATTCCTCTGGGCGAGATTCTTGCGCTGGCGGGCGAGCGCGGCCTGCTGATGCCGGAGATTCGCAGCGCGGTGAGGACGGGCGATACTCTGCAGCCGGAGCGACGGGCCATGCTGAAGCGGCCTCCGCACATTCTGGTGACGACGCCGGAGTCGCTCTACATTCTGCTGACGGCGGAAAAGAGTCGCAACATCCTGCGCGATGTCGAGACGGTGATAGTGGACGAGATTCATGCGGTCGCCGATGACAAGCGGGGAGCGCACCTGGCGCTGTCGCTGGAGCGACTGGAAGCACTAACTCACACTCCGCCGGTGCGGATCGGCCTGTCGGCGACGCAAAAGCCGATCGAGGACGTCGCGCATTTCCTGACCGGGCACGGGCGAGCCGATCCGGTCATCGTCAACATCGGACACAAGCGCACGCTCGACCTTGGCGTCGAGGTGCCGCCGATGCCCCTGGGGCCGGTCGCGTCGAACGAGATGTGGGACGCGATCTACGACCGGCTGGTGGTCCTGGTGCAACAGCATCGGTCGACGCTGGTGTTTGTGAATACGCGGCGGATGGCGGAGCGTCTGTGTCATGAGCTGGGCGCGCGCATGGGCGAGGAGAACGTTGCCGCGCATCACGGCAGCTTGTCGCGCAAGCTGCGGTTGGCGGCGGAGAAAAAGTTGAAAGAGGGGCAAGTGCGGGTGCTGGTCGCAACGGCCTCACTCGAACTGGGAATTGATGTGGGGACCGTCGATCTCGTCGTGCAGATCAATTCGCCGCGGGCGATCGCGGTAGCGCTGCAGCGTGTGGGGCGGTCGGGACACTGGAGGGGCGCGGTGCCAAAGGGGCGTTTCTTCTGCACGACTCGCGATGATTTGATCGAGTGTGCAGCTTTGGCGCGGGCGATCCGGCATGGAGATTTGGATCGGCTGATGATTCCTGAGTCTCCGCTCGATGTTCTGGCGCAGCAGATGGTGGCAGCGTGTTCGGCGGAAGAGTGGGGCGAAGAGGAGATGTTCGCGCTGGCGCGGCGGGCGTATCCGTATCGGAATCTGAAGCGCGAGACGTTTGACTCGATTCTGCAGATGCTGGCCGAGGGGATTGCGGCGAAGCGCGGGCGGTATGGAGCGTATCTGCATCGGGACCGAGTGAACGGCAAATTGCGGGCGCGGCGCGGGGCCAGGCTGGCGGCGATCACCAGCGGCGGTGCTATTCCCGACAACTCTTTGTATACCGTGGTCGCCGAACCCGATGGCGTGGTCGTGGGAACGGTTGATGAAGACTTCGCGGTCGAGAGCAATCGCGGGGACATCATGCTGTTGGGGAATACGTCGTGGATGATTCATCGCATTGAGACCAATGCGGGGCGGATGCTGGTGCAGGATGCGCATGGAGCGCCGCCGAGTGTTCCGTTCTGGCGGGGCGAAGCTCCAGCGCGGACCGAGGAATTGTCGCAGCACGTCGGCGAGTTGCGGGAGAAGATCAGCCAGATGCTGCCGCGCACTTCGCCCGTAGGATTCTCGGCGACCCAACCCGAAGTGGCGGCTGCTGTGAGTTGGCTGAGACGAGAGTGCGGGCTCGACGACTCCGGCGCCGAGCAGGCGATTGAATACATCCTGCAGGGTCGGGCAGTGCTGGGCGCGGTGCCGACGCAGACGACCGTCATTGCCGAGCGGTTCTTCGATGAAGGCGGCGGCATGCAGTTGGTGATTCATGCCCCATTTGGCGGGCGGATCAACAAGGCCTGGGGGCTTTCGCTGCGTAAGCGATTTTGCGTAGGGTTCAATTTTGAACTGCAGGCGGCGGCTACCGACAACGGGCTGAACATCGCCCTAGCCGAGCAGCATAGTTTTCCTCTTGGCGACGTGTTTCATTTTTTGCAGGCGGGCACGGTGCAGCCGCTTCTGGAACAGGCGGCGCTGGATTCTCCGATATTTGGCACGCGTTGGCGCTGGGACGCGAACCGGGCTTTGGCTCTGTTGCGTTTTCAGAATGGCAAGAAAGTTCCGCCGCAGATTCAGCGCATGCGGTCCGATGATCTGCTGGCCTCGGTGTTTCCGGATGCAGCGGCGTGCTTCGAGAACATCGAGGGCGACCGGAAGATTCCGGATCATCCTCTGGTGGGCGAGGTGATGAAGGATGTGCTCACAGAGGCGATGGACATCGAAGGGCTGAAGTCGCTGCTGCGCGGGATGGCTTCGGGCGAGATTCGGGTGGTGGCGGTGGATACGCCGGTGCCGTCGCAGTTTTCGCACGAGATTCTGAATGCGAATCCGTATGCGTATCTGGATGACGCGCCGCTGGAGGAGCGGCGGGCGCGCGCGGTTGAGATGCGGCGAGTGCTGCCGGAGTCGGTGCTGGAGGAAGTGGGCGGGCTGGATCAGGGAGCTATTGCACAGGTGCGGGAAGAGGCCTGGCCGGATGTGCGGGATGCCGATGAACTGCACGATGTGCTGCACACGCTCGTAGCTCTGCCGGAGGAATTGGATTCTGTGTGGGGACAGCCGCCCCCACCTGTCCGGTCGAGTGGAGCTCGACCTGCCGCTATGGAGTTGGATGCATTCTTAGGTCTGAGCCCACAGGGTTCCGCTTCGCTCGACCGGACAGCCGGGGGCGGCCGTCCCCACCTGGGCACTGCCGGATGGGAAGGTTACTTTGAAAGCCTGGTGAGCGAAGGGCGGGCGGGAGTCGCTCGGTTAGAGGGGCGGCGCTACTGGGTGGCGGCGGAGCGGGGTCGGAGTTTTGCAGCGCTGTTTCCAGGAGTTCAGTTTGTGCAGGCGCTGGCGGATGTGGAGACTGGGCAGGTTTTGCGGGACGACGCTTTGCTCACGCTGGTTACGGGGTGGATGTCGCATGTGGGGCCCGTGTCCGCATCGCAGCTTGGGCAGATTTTGGGGCTGGCGGCATCGGATATCGAGATTGCTTTGCTGCGGATGGAGGCCAGCGGCACTGTGTTGCGAGGCAACTTTACTGGCGCTGCCTCGCGGGCAGGAGCGCCCGCGCCACACAGAGCTGTCGACCTTGGTGTGCCCACACCAGCTGGACCCACGGAGGAAATCGAATGGTGCGAGCGGCGGTTGCTGGCGCGGATTCACCGGCTCACTGTGGGGATGTTGCGTAAGCAGATTGAGCCGGTCACGGCGGCAGCATTTATGCGCTGGCTCCTGCGGTGGCAGCACGTGGCTCGCGGAACGCAGGTCGCGGGCGAGCGCGGGACACTCGAAGTGCTGCAGCAGTTGCAAGGATTTGAGATTCCGGCGAATGCGTGGGAGCGACAAGTGTTGGCCCGGAGGATTGCCGACTACGATCCGAAGTGGCTCGATCAGCTTTGCCTGACCGGCGCGGTGGGCTGGGGAAGGCTTTCGCCACATCCGGCGACGCTAGATTCCGGAGTGGCAGCCGGCGGTGCTTCGGACGGAACGAGTGCACCACGACAGCGGCGAGTGATCCCGACCAGCGTGGCTCCGATTACGTTTTTTGTACGCGAAGAAGCGGACTGGATGACTCCCCGCCACGCCGCCGGCGACCAGGCCGAGACGCGGGGTCTGAGCCATGGATCGCAACTGGTGCTGGAGTTTCTGCGGCAGCACGGCGCATCTTTTTTCGCTGATATTGTGCGCGGGAGCGGGAAACTCAAGGCCGAGATCGAAACGGCTTTGTGGGAGCTGGCAGCGGCTGGTCTGGTGACGGCCGACGGGTTCGACAATCTGCGCTCGCTGATCGATCCGAAGCGCCGAGCGGGGCAGGGAAGCGGGCGCAGCACGCGTCCTCGGCACAGCTCTGGGCGTTGGGCGCTGTTACATGCGGACGTGGCGGTCGAGCGTCCACGTGCCGTCGAAGCTGCATGCTGGATGCTGCTGCGGCGCTACGGTATTGTGATTCGCGACTTGCTGGCGCGTGAGTCGAACCTGCCCTCCTGGCGCGAATTGCTGATGGGATTCCGGCGGCTGGAAGATCGTGGCGAAATTCGTGGCGGGCGCTTTGTGGATGGGTTCATAGGGGAGCAGTTCGCACTGCCAGTCGCAGTCGAGTCACTGCGGGCGGTGCGCAGCCTGCCTTTGAGCGGAGATACGATGACGTTGTCGGCGGCCGATCCTCTCAACCTGGTGGGGATTCTGGTGCCGGGAGAAAGAGTGCCGGCGATTTCAGGCAGGACTGTCAGCTATCGCGACGGAGTAGCCCTCCTTGCCGTCGACCAAGTTCCCACGAGCGAACTTGCGGCTGGGTAGGACGCTCGTTGCACGGGACGCTTAAGGACAAAACGGTCAGAAGCTCGATGAGGGGGTCCCCCGAGCTTCTGACTGGCGATCTCGGCTGAAACTGACTGAAAGCGCTTCCCCCATCGCTTTTGCCAAGCTCGCACTTCTGATAGAGCATGCCGAATGCCAATTTGTTCGGTAGCAGACATGATCGTGTTTGGTCGGTGTTAAGCGCTTTCAGAGCAACAGGTTAAGCTCTACGCGCCAGATCAGCGAGCTTAGCTCGGCAGGCTGGTTGCCCGGCCCGAAACGCTATCTGATCAGATAGCCTTACTAACCGTTTGGATATCGGAAATGCAATTTGTTGACATGCATTTCCGTCCCGGCTGTGATAAGAAAGTCTGCACGGAGTGGGGGACCCGATTGCATCCAAGAATACTGGCAGTAGCAGGTTCGTTAAAAGATTCCACCATTCCGTTGCCCGACGGAGAAATCACTTTGGGGCGGGATCCGACGAACACGGTGCCCGTGGTCGATCCGTCGGTTTCGCGAAAGCATTGCTTGCTGCGTCGGGAAGAGGACGGGCGCTATCAGATCCGGGATCTCGATAGTCGTAACGGAACCGTGGTCAACGGCCTGGCGGTCAAAGAGCAGTGGCTGCGGCACGGCGACGAAATCGCGATCGGCGACTCCGTGTTTCTTTTTCTAGTAGAGGATGCGGAACGGTCTGCCTCCGCCAGCCGGGTCGAATTCGACGACAGCCATCCCGCGGCTGAGACCAAGCTGATCCACCCCAAGGAAGTGCTCTACCTGCAGCCGGACCGGCTGCTCAGCGAGCTCCCTGCTGGCTCCCAAGTGGCGCGCAACTTGGGCGCGCTGTTGAAGATCAGCCGTGTCGTGCACGCCATCCGCGACTTGGAAGAACTGCAAGCGCAGTTGCTCGACCTGATTTTTGAGGTGGTTCCGGCGAGCCGGGGTGCGATTCTGCTGGCGGATGGCGCCGGGCAGGAATTCAGCTCCCTTTACGCGCGGACACGGCACACCGGGCAGGCGCAGTTGGTTCGCGTCAGTCGCACCATCGCGCGACAGGTTATGAAAGAAGATGTCGCGATTCTGGGTGTGGACGTACAGAGCGGGACGCTGCGCCAAGTGGAGAGCCTGGCGGCCTCGCAGGTGCGCTCGTTGCTGTGCGTACCTCTCACCGTATTTCAACGCATGATCGGGTGCATTTATCTCGACAGCACCAATCCGGGTAGCCGATTTCATGAGGATCATCTGCAACTGTTGGCGGCGATCGCGGGGATCTCCTCGGTGGCGTTGGACAACGCGCGGCGGGTGCAATGGCTGGAGCGGGAAAACCAGCGGCTGACCACAGAGATCACCCAGGAGCAGACCCTGGTCGGGGACGGCGCGCGGATGAAAGAGATCTACCAGGACCTGGCCAAGGTCGCGCCCACGGAGTCGACGGTGCTGATCACAGGCGAGAGCGGAACAGGCAAAGAATTAGCCGCCCGCGCCGTGCATCGCAACAGCCCACGCAGCGGCAAGCCATTCGTGGCCATCAACTGCGCTGCCATACCCGAGGCTCTGCTGGAGAGCGATTTGTTCGGACATGAACGCGGCGCCTTCACGGGCGCGGCCAGCCAGAAAAAAGGCCGACTGGAAGTGGCCGACGACGGCGTGGTGTTTCTGGACGAGATCGGCGAACTGGCTCCAGGTCTGCAGGTGAAGCTGCTGCGCGTGCTGCAGGAGCGCGAATTCGAGCGCGTGGGTGGGACCCATCCCATCAAGGTGGATATTCGTCTCATCGCGGCTACGAACCGTGATTTGAATGAGGCGGTGCGCAAAGGGGAGTTTCGCCAAGATCTTTACTACCGGCTGGCTGTGGTCGAGCTCCAAATGCCTCCGCTGCGCGAGCGTAAGGAAGATATCGCACTGCTGACCCGGCACTTCGTACAGAAATATGCCAAGCGATGCAACGTTAAACCCAGGCCTGTGGCGCGCGAAACCATGGCCGCCTTGGTGAACTATGACTGGCCGGGCAACGTGCGCGAACTGGAAAACGCGATTGAGCGCGCGCTCGTGATGGGATCGTCCGATGTGGTGCTGCTGGAGGATTTGCCGGATTCTGTGCTGGATCAGAGACCAGCGGACGAGGCCAATGGTGGCAGGTATCACGCGAGTGTGAAGCAGTTGAAGAAGGACCTCATTCTGGATGCGGTGGAACGGACGCGCGGGAATTATGTGGAGGCCGCTGCGATCCTGGGCGTGCATCCTAATTATCTGCACCGCCTGATTCGCAACCTGGGCTTGAAGGATTATTTGATTGAGACGTTGCGCGAGGGATCACGTAGCGCGCAACGAGGCAAGCTTTCCGGGGGAGTGGCGTAGGCAACTCGCGTCAGGGCAGGGGCAACTGCAGGAGACGGGCGGGGTCGAGATAGGTGCCTTGCCAACGGACGGCGACGTGTAGATGCGGGCCTGTGGCACGTCCTGTGCCTCCGCTCAGAGCGATTTCCTGGCCTCGTTTCACTACCTCTCCTTCTTTCACTTTTAACTCCGAGAGGTGGAAGTACAGACTGAGCAAGCCCTGTCCGTGGTCGATCACCACACAATTTCCTTCGAAGTACAGGAAGCGCGCCAGCAGGACCGTGCCCGAGTTCATGGCGGCGATTGGGGTGCCGGTGGGGACACGGTAATCGAGTCCGAAGTGCGGGCGCTGCGCCACGCCGTTAAAGATGCGCTGCGAGCCGAAGACGTCGGAAGTGGCGGCATGGACAGGTGCAGCGAAGTTGCCGTCCCATTCGCGCTCGGGTGTTACGCGATTCAGGTAGTCCTCCTTGACTTTGACTCCTTCTGCGATCTGAGCTTGCTGCTGGGGGTTGGGCTCAGTGAATTTCTTCTCCACGCTCAGTGCAACTTTAATCTGGGGATATTTGGCGCGGACGAGCGCGAACTGGCGAGTGAAGGCGAGTTTGCCGCCGGGCTTTGCCTCGCTCCGTTCGCCACTGAGGGCGAGCGCGTATTTGCCGGGCGTTGTTTCAATGCTTATGCCCGCCAAGGCGAACCATGTTTTGGTCGAAGTGTTGTAGCTGAAGGTGATCTGGTGGCCGAGCCAGGTTCCGGTCAGGGCATCAAGTTTTGCTGGAGGCTTCACCTGGAACAGGACCGGTGCGCCGTTGACCAGACGGGCAGGTCGCGTGGTCGCGGTCCAGTTTGTGGCCTTGGCTTGTGCCGCAGAGAGGAAGAGTGCACAAGTGATGGTGGTGAGGTGTCTCCGTACAAGTTGCGGCCAGCGTGTGTTGAGGTTAACTAACATCTCCTCCCAGCGTAGCACTTGAGAGATTTTTCCAATCTATAATCTCCGCCATGCGCATCCGCGTTCTTACTGCCTTGGCTGTATTGCTGCTGGGCGTGCCGGAAGTGGCGCAGGAGGCGGCCCAACCGGCGCTGCATGCGGATCGCGTGCTGGTGCTGAAAAAAAAGCGCACGCTGCAACTGCTCAGTCAGGGGAAAGTGATCCGTTCGTATAAAGTTGCTCTGGGCGGCGACCCGATCGGTCCGAAGGCGCGGCAGGGGGATCATAAGACTCCCGAGGGCGCTTATGTGCTCGATTCGCGCAACGCGCACAGCCAGTTTTACAAGTCGATTCACATTTCGTATCCCAGTGGGCGGGAACGCGAAGCGGCGCGGCAAAGAGGCGTTTCACCGGGTGGGGATGTGTTTGTCCATGGTTTGCCGAACGGCTACGGGTGGGTGGGGTCGTCGCACCGGCTGAAGGATTGGACCGATGGATGCATCGCGGTCACAAACGCGGAGATGGACGAGATCTGGCAGGCTGTCGCGGATGGCACCCCGATCGCAATTCGGCCGTAGCAGTCTTGAGTGGGATGTCTCTCGCAGGGCCCATCCCGCGGGCGTTCGCCGGTAGCCAACCAGGCGCGCGCTTATGGGATTTTGCCGACTGCCACCTCATTCGTCCGCAAGTGGGTCTGCGTGCCATCCTCACTACCTTGATGGCCAACCAGGAACGCTTTTTGGGGCCCCAACTTTTTCGCGATAAAGTCCCTGGCGTCATTGTTGTTGGCCCCGAACGACGTGAAGACGTAGGTGATCATGTCGGCATTCGCATTCACCAGGTGCTTGTAGAAGTTCGGGACGTGGGGGGAGGGATTTTTTCTCCCGAATCCCATCCAGATGTCGACCAAAAAGATCGACGCGAACCGATCGACACCGTTGCCATTCAGCAGGTCCATGCCTGGCTTGTAGCCGCCTGAGAAGAGGTAGAGGATCGGCTTCGACTGGGAGGGGTCGATGCCCTTCGCATTAAGTGCGGTCGTCAGCGATTCATAGGCGTTGTCACCGTGCACCTCACTGTTGGCAGCAACGAAAATGTGAAACCGGGACTTGAGAGCGCTCATGTACTTCCACATGTAGGTGCCACTCGAGACGTAAATCGGTTTTGTTCGCTTAATTCCGTCGAACTCGTCCTGGCTCACGGCGATGCCGCCGAACACGACCAGCACAGGGGCGTTCGGGTCAGGTGCAATCGAAAGTTCTCCGCCAGGAATGTCAATAGGATCACCCATGTCGATCCTCCCTTCCCCCCGGGACCGATTCCCGGCGCCACATTTTACGCTTCTCCGAGGTTGGCGCTGGAGAAATTTGGGGCGACGCCTGTGCAACGATGACCGCCCAGTCCTCCAGGTAAGAATTGCGGATCGAAATTGAAACATAACGCCTGAAATAAGATGGTGGACCTGGGGGACGGCGAGGCCGGCGCTAGCGAAGAGGAAAGTCACACCGATTGTAAGCGAAAGCCCGCTAAGACACTGGTCGGGGCCGTCGGCCATCAGATGGTTTATCCGCGACAGGGATACCTACTACGCCAGCATGCCTTGCTCAATCGCTCAGATCCTTAAGAAAATCTTGCGGCGGTACATCCAGAACAGGATGAGCCAAAAGATCAAGATCAGGGCAAAACCGTGGAGTACGGGCTGGAACGTCGGTCCTGACAGCAATGAGAGCGCCCGTCCAAAATGGCGGTCTACGGCATTTCGGAAGAAACTCTCCATCGTCCAACTCATCACGTAAATGGCAATCGAGTTCATTCCAACCACCACCAGGGGGAACGCCCATCGACGCCATCCCTGCCATTCGATCAGCGCGTAAAAGCCGGCCAGCATGAGCACCACCCAGCCGCCGCTATACAGAGTGTAAGACGATGTCCAGACCCTTTTGACGATGGGGCAAATGCCGGCCCACTGACACAACAGCCCGAGCAGCAGCAAGCCTGATCCTGCGATCACGAGTCCGCGTAATTTCTGTTCCCTCGATCCTTTGCTCTTCAGCCATTCTCCCGCCAGGAGCCCAAGGATCATGGTCGCGAGCGTTGGAATAAAACTCAGCGTAGACCAACCGCCCTCGTTGAAGACGAAGCGCTGCTCGCGCGGAAACAGGTTCAGGAACCAGACGTCGAATGCCCACGAAAGATTGGAATTCTTGTTCCAGTGAGAGAGAAATCCGGTGTAGTTGTGGGGCCAGTTCTGTGGAACTCCGACTCTGGCGTAGTCGAACTGCGGACCCGGCGCCGGAAAGAGCGCAAAAGCTGCCCAAAAGCAGATGAGAATCAGGACCAGCGTCAACACCTGGGTTCGCACCCGCGCGAATCCCAGCAGGAACAGGAATACGTATCCCAATCCGATCTGCGTCAGGGTGTCCTCAAAGGTAAAGTAGGTCTGACGCGACCATTGGGACCGGAGAAAGATTCCCAGAAAGATGAGGATTAGCGCGCGCCGGATCGCGTGTGCCAGCATGGGTCCGAGTGCTTGTCCCTTCATTGTCCGGCTTGCGATCGAAAACGGAAGCGCCGCGCCTACCAAGAAAGAAAAAGCGGGTTGGATCAGGTCATGCAGCGAGCACCCCTGCCAGTCCACGTGCTCGGTATTGAAGCCGATCACCCTCCAGAATGCATTGTGCGGGAACGCGTTCGCCACCACGGGCAAACGCATGGCTTCTGCCAGCATCAGGAGCATCACGGTCCCGCGGAATGCATCCAGCGAGACCAGGCGGGTGACGCCTTCAGGTTTGCGTACAGGTTCTGTTTGCGGCAGTCTTGGTGCGGGACTCTCCACTTGCGCGGTTTCGATCATAAGGGCTCCTATGGCCAACTCAGGGTGAATGGGGCCAGCCCACGTGTCAATCTATTTTCACCGGGCCACAATTATGCACCGGCCTTCAAGTCTGAAGCGCAAAGCCTGGGGAGGCCGAATGGCCGTTCCACTTGCCGCGGGTGAAATCGGGGAATTTCTGCGGAGCGCCATTCTGCGCCACAGATGCCTCACTCAATGGAGTAGGCGCGCTCCATGCTGCCGCATCGTAGCAATTGATATCGGGCACCAGACCCCTCTTCAGGCAATCCATCAGCCTGTAATTCATGATGTAATCCATTCCGCCGTGGCCGCCCATTTTACGGGCGAGTTCTCCCGTTGTCTTCCAGAGTGGGTGCTCGTACTTGTCGCGAAACCCGTCGATGTTCTGCCAATCCTCCTGCTTTGAACCATCGACGAAGACCCGCGGCGGATAGTCGGCGAACGCACCCTTCGTGCCCGAGATCGAGTTGAGGCGGCTGTAAGGTCGTGGGTTCACCACGTCATGCTGAAGAAGAATCGTGCGGCCTTTCAGAGTTTTTATGATGCTGGTATTCATGTCGCCGCAGATATATTTTTCGGCGCGCTTTGGGTCGCCGTCGGCGAAGTTCGCTTTCACATAAGCGCTCAGCGAGGCCTCGGACGAACTCACTGAAACCATGTAGTCGAAGCGGTCGCCGCGATGGATGTCCATGTAATGGGCCACCGGGCCAAGCCCGTGCGTCGGATACAGATTGCCATTGCGCTGGATGTGGGGAAAGCGGCGCCACAGACCTTCCCCTTCACTTGCGGTCAAGATACTGCGCAAGTCGTGGAGATACGCCGCCTCTCCATGGGTAATTTCCCCGAAGGCTCCATCCCGCACCATGCCGAGGACCATCATCTCCGTAGAGCCATAACAGCAGTTTTCGAGAATGACACAATGCTTACGCGTAGCCTCGGAAGTATCGACGAGGTCCCAGCACTCCGCGAGCGTTGTACAGGCAGGAACTTCGACGGCGGCATGCTTGCCATTCTTCATGGCGCTGAGCGCCATCGGGACGTGCCAGTTCCATGGGGTCGCGATATAGACGATGTCGAGATCGAGTTCGGTCAAGTTCTTAAAATCCCATTCGCCTTTGCTGAACCCGGCAGGTTCTGCCTGGCCTGCTTTGGTGACCGCCTTTTGCGCTCGCGCCACTTTTTCAGGCACCAGATCGCAGACCGCCTTGACCTCTACCTTCTCGATTGCCAGTAAATCCTCTAGCAAGCTGGTACCGCGTCCGCCGACACCGATGATTCCCAGGCGAACGCGTTCTCTCGCTTCAAACGGGACACCGATCATCGAAGAGTTTGCATTCTTGGGGGGGGCTGGCTGTCAGGTCGGAACTCAAAATGTCAGCCGCAATCAGAAGTCCCGTACCTCCGATAGCAGTGCGTTGCATGAAACTCCGTCTGGAAATATCCTTAGATCCTTTATCCGTTGACATGTGGCGACCTCCTGATTGATAAGAACCCGAATTGTGAGTGTACTCGTGTCCTCATTCGTCCACATGGCCCATCCCGTCCTCAACGCAGAGTTGGGCATTCTGCGTCGCATCCTGAAGCGAGCGAACCTCTGGGCACGTATTGCCGATGATATACCGCCCTCCGAGAGCCGCACCATTGGGCGGGCGATTACTGAGGAAGAGAAGCAGCGGGCGGCTTTTCAAGGCGGCAGTGATACGGCATGAATGGGAAACGGCTTACCTTGCTGCGATCCTCTGCCTGAATACCATTGCAAGAGGCTGCGAGTTGAAAGGCTTGCAATGGTGCGACGTGGATCTGTTTGCTCGCACTCTGACGACTCCCAAGCCCAAGACCGCTGCGGGCGAACGGGCAGTTCCACTAACGGACGTGTCAGTTTCTGCTCTCGGAAGGCCGCGCCGAAATGCGGAAGGCATTGGCGCGGTGGTGCCATCGCACTACGTCTTTCCGGCCTTCGTCCCCAAGTTCACCTTCAGCGGCAAGAAGGTGATCGACTACAACGTCACGGCGTTTGACCCGACCCGGTACGTGAAAAGCTGGCGGACCGCTTGGCGGACGCTGACAAAAAGTCGGGCCTGCCTGGGTTCCGGTTCCACGATCTGCGGCACTGTGCCATCACCCAGGTTGCGGAGAGCGGAACGTCGGATTCAACGATCATGTCGATTGCCGGGCACGTCAGCCGCCGCATGTCGGAACGGTGCAGCCACGTGCGGCTGGAAGCGAACCGGAAAGCCCTGGAAGTCCTTGCTGTGAGTAGCAAAGCAGCAGGTTACGACACAAATCACGGCACAAACGCCCACCCTGCGGGGCATTCGCCAATTGAAAACAATGACCGTTTCGTCGTAAACCGCCGCGGCGAGCCCGCCGTGGTCATTATGAACGTCGAGGACTTCGTCAAACGCGTCGCGCCGGCGCCCAAGTGGCTGGAAAAGGGGCCAGCGCAAAGCGGCGCGGTCTTGACAAGCTTACTGGGCAGGAAATTGAGGATGAAATCAAAGCTTACAAGCGTGAGAAGAAGAAGTGATCCGGGCCGGTGGCGGGAGCGATTGAGGCGTTGCGCCTGTTGAGCGGCACTCGCGCGCGGCATATGACATATAGATACAACCCGCAAAAGACAGACATCAAGAAGTTGTAGAGCGGGGATGGTAACTCCTGGGATACCTGTCCGGACGCTCAAACTTGATCTTTCGATCAAAGTCGAAATTAGCGACTGCGTACGTAGAGTCGGTGCCCCGGAGCGGGTGCCCCAAACCAAGGGATCAGAAAACAGACCTCCGGTTTATGAGTCTCGTGGGAAAATGCAAATTCAACTACTTTGCGGCGCAGATGACAACCCACGGGGCCACAGGAACTGGAGGTTAACAGTATCGTGACCCTTGTTTGACCCCGGAGATAGATGACGACTGAGAATCACTGAGGGCCCGCGCTAAGGGACCATGTTTGGCCATAACCTCGCTTGACGGCGGGAACTATATTCCTCCATAATGGAGGAGTTTGGGAGGAACCATATGGCAGTCCTCAACATCAAAAACTTTCCCGACGGTCTCTACAGGAAGCTCCAGGCTCGGGCAAAGCGCCAGCATCGATCCATCGCGCAGGAGGTTACCCATCTCCTCACTGATGCCCTTGAGACGCCCAAACCTCTTTCAATTCTTGATCTAAAGGGATTAGGCAAGGAACACTGGAGCGAAGTGGACCCATCGAAACATGTCGAGCGAGAACGAGCCTCATGGGATTAATGGCTGATCTCGGTCATGGACCTGTGGGCGTGGATACCGCCATCTTCATCTACTTCATCGAGGAACGTCCTCAGTTCCTTCCGCTGGTCGAACCGCTTTTTCGGGAAGCCGATGAGGGACACAGAGAATTGATTACCTCGGCGCTTACCCTGTTAGAAGTGTTGGTTGTTCCTTATCGTTCGGGCGACCATCTGCTGGCCGGGCGCTACGAAGCTCTTCTCACCAGAAGTCGTGGAGTCCGGATCGCAGACATTTCGCGCGATCATTTGCGCGCGGCCGCGCAGCTCAGGGCTGCGACGGGACTCAAGACGCCGGATTCTCTTCAGCTTGTGGCGGCATTAGCGGCCGGCTGCACCAGCTTTCTCACGAATGATCGCGATCTCCCGACCATACCTGGCATCCGCATCCTGCAATTGACTTCTTACGCTCACTGATCCAGGGATTGTGGAACCGACCGAGAAAGGTTTCGTCACTGGCGGCGGGAGAGGCCTGCTTGCGGCCTTGCTCCACCGGACGCAATACAAACCGGTCCCGATTGACCTGTGTCAGCTGCTCAGGAATCTCTTGGAATCAGAAGATGGAGGGAAAAAACTTTGAAAATCAACCTGTGTCTGGCGAATTGTTACGTGGCAGCCCGATTTCACCTGTGGTGCGCAAAAACTCATCGCCGACCTGCAAGATTCAGAAGTCGCAAGGTTTTTCGTGGTCTTGCCGGATCCGGGCAAATTGCATTTGGCGTTCCCAATTCAGCGACTCATCCGATAGAATCTCGCTGCTATGCGGTGCGTAAAACCTCTCCTTGGGGTTGCTCTGGTTCTGGTTTCCGACCTGATCCGGTGCGTGACTCGGTGGGTTTTGGGGCTGTACCGCGGGGGATCGGCCCCTTCACTGTCACACTTAAGCGGTAATTTGGACCAGAGGCCACACCTCTCCACCCGACTCCTCTTGCCTCCCAGCCGTCGAGACTTTGGAAGAGCTTTCGGACGCAGCGCGTTTGCAGTACTCCCCCCAGCCCCGCAACAGCGGATTAAGTTTTGCAATGTGTCTACCCCTTTTCGACGTTTGG
>DATKFH010000077.1:0-19692 GCA_035511455.1 Candidatus Sulfotelmatobacter sp.
CCGTTCCGGGGATCACGATTAAATGATCACGATCATCCAGGAATCACTGATCACCTTCCGTCGGAACACTGATCACGATCATCCAGGAATCGCGATCACGATCGTTCGGGAATCGTTGATCACCATCCCCCGGAATCCGCAGTTTTCCCTGTTGAAAGGTAATAAGTTCCCGGCCAACCCACTCAATGATACAAACCCTGGAGCGCTGTCGATTTGTCTTGCCCGTGAAACTTTTTTCTGGAACGCTCTTTTCGTGAGCTTTTTCTGCAAACCATTCACCGAGACAGTAGTCCACGATACTTTTCTGAAATCGACGGAGACGGCTTTTCTGGAAACCCAGAAAGCGTACCGCGCCGCCGAACAGGAATTTGACCGAGCGCACCAAGAGCTTTTCGCGTACGCGAAGCAAAACCCAGATGGGCGAAGCGCCATCCGACGGAAAGCTGTTTGTTCGATTGAACGCTCTGAATTGCGAGCCAGTGCGCGCAAGACTCGAAGCCGCACGAGCCCGGGCGCTCGCCCGCCGCAATGACTTGCTCGCTGAACGCGCGCGATTGATGAGCAGCTTGAAATTGATTTCCTGACGGGAGGCAGTTATGGACAAGTGGTTAGAGGCTTTGCAGAAAACGATGCGCGAGACGCCACGTTCGGGCCCGGCATCCGAGCCAAATGTGCCTTACGACAAGTACCTACAGTGCTAGACATGTTACCTTACTTTGAGCTTCGTCGAAGTGTTTGCCTACCTCGAGGTAGACGCAGACTCTGAATACACGGTTTTGCACAACTTCGATGTGGCTCGGACTTGTTGGGAAGCTTCTCGGCAGATAGCCGATAGCAGCAGCGCGCGCTATAACAACGTGAGAGCTGTTACTGCCGCACTCCATTTTGTGGTGTCAGTTCTGGTTTCAGTTCGAGTCTTTCCCGTTCTTGCGCTTAGCCGGAACGAACCGGCCGAGCTTGCTCGCGATGCACAGCCCGTACCAATCATCTCGCGGATCGACAACATGCACGCCATGTTCCCGAGAAAATGAAATCGTCGGGATTTTTCCAGCACCCACTCAAGCCGATTAATGCGGTGGAGCAGTTTTCAATGTCGTTCCCGTGTCCTTCCTTCTATGTTGCTCAGAAGATTCTGTAGGATACCGCTATTTTCCATTTGTACCTCGTCCCAAGAACCGGGACTGCGGGCACATGAATCATCACAGTGAAATGGGGGAGAGCTACCTGAAACGCACATTGTCGGGCAGGTCACTTTTCAGTGAGCTGCACTTGTGCCATCATCTCTGGTAAGGCACCAGGTTGGCGTTTTCGCGCGGCATGCAAACTGGACCCGGAAATCAAAAAGTTCCGCGACCCCAGTAGGCAGCACACGGTAGCTGCCGAAGACGACCGACATGGGCAAGAAGGCCAACTCGCTGCGGGACGACCTGCCGACCGGCAGGTCTCGGATGTGGCTTCTCGGTTGAGGTAGGAATGCAAACTTTCCCCGGTTTCCAAGAAAGCCCGATGGAAGTAGTGGACGCCAGAAAATCATCTGTATTTCGCATCGCTATTTTGTCTGGCATGGCGCTGCTGTGGGTGATTGTTGCAATCCTGCAATATAAATGGGCAACCCAGTTAAGTGCCGCCACAGAGGTGCGCATTGGCAGCAATCTGCAGTCCATGATGACAAGATGGCACCGAGATCTTTACGATGAGTTATCGGCGGTCTGCGTCGCCCTGCAGGTCGGACCCGATTCCGGCGCGCAGGATGCTTGGAATGATTATCTTCAGCGGTACGCTGAATGGAATCGCGACGGAGCGATTAGCGAAGATGGTGAGGGTGCTTATGCAAACCCGGACCTCGTCCGGGGGATTTACGATTGGCAAACCAGCGCATCCGGGACGTCGGAACTGCTGCGCCTCAATCCAAATACAAAGACCTTGGACAGTGTGAGCGTGCCGCCGGAGCTGGAAAGGTTACTGCTTCGGCTTAAGGCCAACTCCTCCAACCTACACTTGGCAATGCAGGCCTGGGAATTTAAACCTTCCCCCGAGAGCGAGCACCTGGCCGGTAACAACCGGCCGCGCGCGTTCGGTTTGCGAAGCAATGCGCTGGCTGGCTGGCAGCTTGACGAAGGAATCCCGGCTCTCGTTCATCCCGTCGTGCACCACGCTAATACCTTCAATTCGCAGACTCCTGTCGATCGCGTAGCCGTAGATTGGCTGGTTGTGGTTCTGGACCTTCGCGTAATTCAGAATCGGATTCTTCCCGAACTGGCGAGCCGGCACTTTGGGGGTCCAGACGGATTGGAATATAAGCTGGCGGTCGTGGCCACTGACGGCAAGCCGAGGATTATTTATTCTTCCGATTCCACACTCGGGATCGATGATCTCGGCAGCTTCGACTCAATCATGAACATTGCCAGCTCTTCCTCTGGCAATGCAAAAGGTGAGTTTTGGCAGGCAGTGAAACACAGACCGAATTTACCAGACCAAGATTGGCGCAATTTCTCGGCGCCAGGTTGGTTTCCGGTAGTCCAGTACGGTCCGATTGACGAAACATGGATATTAATCCTGCAGCATCGGACCGGACCTGTAACCAAGATTGCCAGCAGCGTGTGGCATCGCGATCTTCTTACAGGCGGTATTGTACTGATACTGCTGGCAGCGAACATGGGGTTAGTCTTGTTTGCGAGTCATCGCGCACAGAAGCTTGCGACGGTGCAAATGGAGTTCGTAGCGTCGGTTTCTCACGAACTGCGCACACCGCTAGCCGCTATTTTCTCGGCTAGCGAAAACATTAAAGACGGATTTGTCGAAGGAAGAAAAAATCTGAACTTCTACGGTTCCATTCTCACCAGTCAGGCCCGCCGACTGATTGATCTAGTAGATCGTATTTTACTGTTTGCTTCTACGCGAAGCGGGAAACCAAAGTATGTCCTGTGCCCTCTCTCTGCTTCCCAAATCCTGCAAGCTGTTCGGAAAAATGTGGCAGAGGCAATTGAAGAAGGAGGGTGCACCCTCGAAGAGTACATTGAACCGGAATTGCCGCCCGCGTCGGGTGATCTGTCAGCGGTGTGCGCCTGTTTGCAGAATCTGATCGCCAATGCGATTAAGTACGGTGGACAGGAACGCTGGATCGGTCTATCTGTCACTTGCCATGAGGCAGACCAAGACAGCAAAGAGATCTGGTTCAGTGTTCAGGATCATGGAGAGGGCATCAACAGTTCGGAGTTGCCGCATATTTTCGAACCATTTTACCGCAGCCCCAAAGTTGTCGCCGCCCAAATCCATGGGACAGGACTGGGACTGGCCCTAGCCAAGCGCATCGTGGAAGCTTTGGGAGGAAGAATCTCCGTGGTCAGCGAACTCGGGGTAGGAAGCACATTCACGTTACACTTGCGCGCTGCGGAGGAGCAGGAACTTAATCCAGAGACCGCGATTTTAGGAAATAACACGATTACACAAAATGAATGAGAACATACTTTTAGTCGAAGATGAAGCAGCCTTGAGAGCCACGCTGGGCGACCGGCTCCGCGGAGAGGGCTACGTGGTTGACACTGCCGTAGATGGCCATGAGGCGTTCCAAAAAGCGGCCAACCTGCCGTTTGATTTAGTCATTCTCGATCTTATGTTGCCGGTGCGGAGCGGGCTTGATGTTTGCCGCGACATTCGACAGGCAGGCATGGCAACTCCGATTCTTATTCTGACGGCGCGCAATCAAACTATCGACAAAGTGGTAGGGTTGAAGCTGGGCGCCGACGATTACGTGACCAAACCATTCGAAGCCGCCGAGCTCATTGCACGTATCGAAGCCCTGTTGCGACGCGTGCCCATTCAAACAGGGCAGGGCGTGCACGAATTCGGCTCAATCCACGTCGATGTTAAACGATGCGAAGTGACGCGGGGTGGGAAACCGATTTATCTAACGGGCCGCGAGTTTCAGCTTCTGCGTTACTTTATCGAACGCGCGGGCAGCACGATACCTCGAAAAGAGTTGCTTCAATCAGTTTGGGGCTATGAGGAAGATACACTGACGCGTACGGTTGATACTCATGTGGGTAGCCTCCGCCAAAAGCTGGAAGAAAATCCTAAACGACCGGAGTTGATCGTCACTGTCGCCGGAGTTGGTTATAAATTTGTGGGAGAAGGCCGTAGCTAGGATCGTCAGGATAATTTTCCGGCAAGCAACAAAACAGTTCCAGATGCAAAAAAAATTTACAACTTAGCGCGAACACTGCTCCGTGTAATAACTGTCAAATCCCCGCAAAATCCCCGCTTTAGCACAAGAACTTTGCTCACCAACAAATCGCAAATCTAACTTGCGGCTAATCTCGCAGCACTGCGCAAGAAGTCCCCGGGCGCTAAGTGGTAGATGGCGGACAACCAATCGAAAGCACCAGGAATGAGGTTGCACAGATTCGTTTGCTGGTTCTTTGTTTTGGCCGATATTCCCAAGGTTGAGGGGTGCGCAATGCAATGCGAGGTTGATCTGAGAATGTGCAATTGCCAAGTCCGGAAAGTCCGCATAGCAACGGCTCGCGCCGCTGCCTGCGGGGTGAGCAATTGGAAGGAGGCTCAATAGCCATGAAAAAGTCGTACCAAGTTCTGTTGCCTTTTCTCCTTGTGTGTTTGGCGCCGCTCGCCACGCCGGCTCAATCATTCCGGGTGCAGTGTCCCACCAGTACGATCACGCACCCGGATCCCAAGAACACGGGCGTCAATAATTCGGAGCCTGCCTACGTCGGGCCGACGACGTTTACCACGAGCGCTACCGGCGGATATCTGGTGCCCGGCTCGAGCTCGAACGTGAACGGGGCCATCAAATGCCAGCAGATTTCCGGCGGTGATGGGTACTCGACGATGGGTGACGGCACGCAAACATACATGTTCTCCTTCGGACCATTGTCCGGGCTCGCGGATATCGCGAACGGCCTGCCCGGCACGCAATTCCCGAAAGACTTCAATATGGTGTATCCGGGCACGTTCCGGCCCGGTGACCCAGCCTCAACGGTCGGAGTGACGTCCGGCGGGCCACTCACGTTCCCCATTTCGACTGCAGGATTTACGTATAACGGCGCTGTGGGTTTGGTCCCCGATCAGGATGCCATAGCAGCCGGTAGATGCACCGCGCCCTGCCTGGATGGGCACGTGGATCCACGCGCGATCACCGAGGTGGGAGTAATGAACGGCAATATTCCCGCGCCGTTGTTTGCGATCGATGAGGATGATGAATTCTTTCTCACCCTTACCAACGTGGGCATGATCATGCGGCCCGACTTGTTCGAGCAGCACACCGTGCACTTCCACGGTTACCCGAATGCTTCGACGTTCTACGACGGCGTGCCTGACGCTTCCGTAGCCATCAACATCGGCGGCAGCTTCACCTACTACTACCTTGCGCCGGATGCCGGGACTTACTTCTGGCACTGCCACATCACGCCTCCCGAACACCTGCAGATGGGCATGGTCGGACAATTGTATGTGCGCCCGCGGCAAAATCGGGTAGCGGCCGGCAATTCCCTGTATGACGCGCTTGTGGCGCAGCAAGGAGATAACCGCACGAAATGCGACTCCACCGTCGATATCCTCTGCAGCAATCCGCTCCCATCCGGGGCGGCTGCCGGGTCGGCGCCCCGCGCAACGACCGGCAACTACGCCTACAACGATGGTGACGGCTCAACCCATTACGACGTCGAGTATCCGCTGCAGATCCACGGTTTCGATCCCAACTTCCACTTTGTCGGCATGACCTTCAACCCGGAAGAATTTAACGACATGAAAGACAAGTATTTCCTGCTCAACGGGCGCAGCTACCCTGACACGGTTACGCCCGGCCCTCTGGCCACGCAGACGTCAGACAGCAAGATGCATTTCTCCCAGCCGCTGCCTTCGATCATCAGCATTCCTGTCGGTGGCAGGGCGCTACTGCGCATTTCCGACCTGGACGTTACGGAATATCAGACGTTGGCGTCACTCGGAATTCCCATGACCGTGATCGGATACAACGCCAAACTCTTGCGCGATCAAGCCGGAAACAACCTTTACTACAACACTAACTCGATCACGCTGGGCGGCGGCGAGTCCCTCGACGTGATTCTGGATGCCAGCGATACAACGAAGTATCCATCAGGTAGCGTGTTCTATCTGTACACACCGAATCTCGACCACTTGTCCAACGACGCAGAGAATTTTGGCGGGCTCATGACCGAGGTCCGCATCAATTAGGAGAGCAGCAATGAGGATGATGAAAATGAACACGACTATCTCGAAGTCCCGATTGCTTCTGGTGCCGGTGCTGGTGATGCTGTTCGCCGTAACGGTTTACGCTTCGGCTCCCGGCATCACCGGTGGCTCGACCGCGACGTTCAACTTGGTGGCGACCGACGCTTTTATCAGCCAGCCGGACGGGGCGTCGGTTTATTCCTGGGGTTACGGCTGCACCGTGGCACCGAGCGGATTTGCTCCGGCGGCGACTTTCGTCAACGCCCCGACTTGCCCCACGATGCAAATTCCCGGTCCGACGTTGATCGTCACGGAAGGACAGACGGTCACGGTTCGCTTGACCAATAGTCTTCCTACTTCCGCCGGAAATACTTCGATTCTGTTTCCAGGCTTTAATGTGACAACGACGGGCGGAGTGGTCGGGCTGCTGACTCAGGAGGCACCACCATGCCCAACCCCAAGCCCCTGCACGACGAATACTGTTACCTACACTTTTCTGGCCTCCTCGCCCGGGACTCGCGCTTACTACAGCGGAACCCAAGGCGACCTACAGGTCGAAATGGGCTTGTATGGCGCCATCATTGTCCTGCCGAATAACGCCGCAGTCCTCAGCGGTTGCAAGGCCGCACAAACGAACAACCTCACTGCCGAAGCTAACTGGGGTGAAAGTGATTACCGCTTGGCGGCGGCCGCTTACGACCATCCCGACAGCTGCTATGACCGGGAATACGTGTTCCAGTTTTCCGAGATGGATCCCGACATACACAATAAGGCGCTGGCACAGGTCAAGGCCACCGATGGCTGCGCGGCTGGGGCCCCGCGATGCAGCCTAAACGTTCCGACCGAGCCGTACCATCCGGCGTACTTCATGATCAACGGGCGCTCGATGCCCGATGACATGGATCCCAACTATGCGAAGGAATATCCGCACCAGCCTTACAACGGCAACCCGCACATGCATCCAGGCGAATTGGTGTTGCTGAGGATTATCGGGCAAGGTCGGTGGCAACACCCATTCCATGAGCACGGCAACCATGTGCGCATTCTCGGTCGTGACGGAAATATAATTCTGAGCCCTTCAACTATTACGTATGCGGGTACGACTGCGGCCGCGTTGGCCGGGCCGTTGCTCTTCACGACGACAACGACTCCCGGAATGGCCATGGACGGGATTTTCTATTGGACGGCCAGGGGTTTGAACTGGGATGCCTACGGCCACAATCCTGCCTCCTCCGACGCGAGTGCTACGCTGCCCTGTACTCCGGATGCTAACGGCTACAACACCGGAGCCCCCACTGCGATCAACTATTACGAGTGGTGCCAGGACCACAACAAACCCCTGCAGGTGGCGCCCTTCGGCGACGTCGCAGGCGGCGGGCCAGCTACTCTGCCCGACCCGAACATCTTTACCAACGGTGCGTGGTACGGGGGAAGTCCCTACCTTGGCCCGGATGCAACCGTCCGCGCGACGGGCCCCACGGGCACGACTCCACCCTCCGGCACCATCGCAAACCCGCCTAGCAGTGAAGCGGGCTTTGCTTTCATGTGGCACTCCCACAACGAGCGCGAAATTACCACCAACAACATTTTCCCGGGTGGAATGTTGATGATGATGCTGGTTGATTCCCGGGAATTTGTCATTGACGAGTCCATGTAAATGAAGAATCCAACGACGACGAGGGACGCGATGCGAATCCATACTATTAAAGACACCTTGAATGCCACCGTACGAGTCGCCGCTCTTTTTCTCTTCGGCGCGGTCGCAACGTTCGGCCAGCAGGTGGTCAATCTGACTGCCGCGCCGACGACGACGACCCAGCCGGACGGGTCAACGGTGCCGATGTGGGGCTATTTTTGCACGCCGCTTACTGGAACTCAGACGTCCACAGCGACCTGCAACGCATTGAACCCGGCTTCGGTATCGACGGGAACGTGGTCGCCCGTCGTTATCAGCGTTCCTGCGGGGCAGTATCTGACGATCAACCTAACGAATAATCTCTCCTTCGCCGCCGGCACGGGCACGAATACGGTGCCGACCTCGCTGGTGATTGTAGGTCAGTTGGGCGGCGGGCTTGGCGTTCTTTCACAGAGGACGACCACGACGAGCCCCGATCACAGCAATGCCCAGCCACTCACTTGGCCCATCGCCGGTGATGCGCCGGGTGCGCCGCCAACTGGGGTGGGCTTTCCTCCCACGCAGAACGACCGCGTGCAGTCGTTCAGTACGGAAGTGGCGGCTGGAGCGACGAAGGCGCTGACATTTGGTAGTCAGACGAACCCGCTGCGGCCTGGCACCTACCTGATTGAGTCGGGCACGCACCCGTCCATCCAGGGCCCCATGGGTCTGTACGGAATGCTCGTAGTTACCACTGCGCCCGCAGGGACGGGCACTACGGCCACGGCCGGCACTGCTTATCCTGCCGTGGGCACTGCACCCGCCGTGAACTACAATGCGGAAGCCAATCTGCTCTTTAGTGAAATCGACCCGGTGCAGAACACCGCTGTCCAAGCTGCGGTCATTACTGCGGGCTTCACTGAGACGGCGGTGTGGTCCGGCCAGCCAAACCATTGCGGCAATCCGAGCTCGGCAAATTATCACACCTGCTATCCTCCGGCGGTGAACTACACGCCGTTGTATTACATGATTAACGGCGTCGCATTCGATAGGACGCACGCTTCGACCTCCGTGTTTAACGCGACGGCAGGCACAGATGCAACGACCGGTCTGCCGGTCACGACCGGGATCACAGGAACGGTCTTGCTGCGCCTGGTGAATGCCGGGTTGCGCATGCACGTTCCTTCGGTCGTGGGGTCGCAAACAGGCACGGCGGTTGCTCCAGCTCTTCCGCCCGCCGGCTTTTCGCTGATTGCCGAAGATGGCAACCCTCTGCCGGGCGTTCCCCGCGTGCAGAGCGAAGTATTCATGGCCGCGGGTAAAACCTACGATGTGATGGTTAATGCGCCCGCCACTGGCGCCTCTGCCCTTCCCGTCTACGACCGCGAGTTGAGCCTATCGGGCAACGCAACGGCGCGCGATGCCGGCATGCTTGCCTACATCGGAATCAATGGTTCCGGGCTCCCGACCCAAGACGGCTCCGGCGTGTTCGCGGCGGCGACAGCCCGCGCAGATACCTACAACTCCGTCGTGGCTGGGCAGCCGTTCACCATGTCGGATCCAAGCAAGGGCGTGATCGCAAACGATACCAACGTTTACGGCGTTCATCTCTTGGCCGCGCCGACGCACGGCACCGTCACTTTGAATGCTGACGGCACATTTACATATACTCCGACCAGTTTTAATCCCTCGACCGGTGACTCGTTTACTTATTGTGCTAACAACGCTTTTGTAGCCGCCGTAGGCACGACAGCGGCGTCATGCTCATCCCCGACTCTAACCGCTACGGTCACGCTGGGTGCGGGTACTCTCGGCGGCGTCCACGCTTACAGCCGCGCCTATACCGCGAAGACGGCCACATCTCTGTCCATCAAGAGTCCCGGCGTCCTGGGAACGCAGTACGATTTGTCGGGGAATCCGGCCGTCAGCGACACACAGAACTATCCCCTTTCCGTCGTTCCCGTGACCGCACCGACGGCCTGCAGCGGTTCATCGGGCACCTATCTTCTGGACGCGCAGGGCGGTTTCACTGTTTCGTTGACGACAGCAGGTGGTAGCTGCGGCTTTAGTTATACGGCGAAAAACTCCCAAGGCACGCTAAGCGCCCCCGCGACCGTTACCGTAACCTTCCCGGCACCGAGCAATCTCCAGGTCAAGGTTTTGGATGGTCAGGACAAAACGACTGAGATCACCGACTATCGCTGGATTATCGAGGAAGACCGCACCTTCTACGTCGACCCCAAGTGCACCACGAACACGACCACTCCGCCAGCAGGCTGCCCGTCTCAAACCAGCACGAACGGAGTTCCTCCCACCTTTGGCGTGAATTTCCATACGAGCTACATGCCATTGGTGGCGATGGGTTGCACTGGTACTCTCTCTTGCGAGGGCGGTCAGACGATGGTCACGCCCACGGGAGCTCACGTAAACGCCGTATGCGATATTGGCAATGGCGTTTGCCGGCCGGATCTCACAGGAAACGGATTCACTCCTGTACTTCCAAGCTCTGCGGTCCTCGATCCGACCAAGCGTTACTACATTTCCGTCCTGCCTGGCGACGCGGCCAATCCTTTTGCGGCTGCCTATGGAGGGGCGCCTGACTGTTCCCCCGCAGGAGTCGCGGCTGGAAGTTGCGGCCACGGCATGGCGGGCGCTCCGATTCCGGCACTGTCCGCCGGCACTACCGCTTATCCGACGACGCCTTATACCATTCTGACCCAGCCCACGCCATTCCCACCGGCGAAACTCTCGGTGTTTGTGTTCGAAGATGACTTCCCGCTGAACGGCGAGCAGGATGGCGGTGGTGGAACGGGCGCGGTGAATACCAACAACGAGCCAGGTTTGGGTGGTTTTGAAATTACTCTCTTTGACGATGCTGGCGGCACTGGTGATGCGACCGGACAATTAACTCACGACATGTTTAACCAGCCGCTTTCCAACGCCTTGGCAGGAACGATTGACCCGCTTACCGGAAAGGACGCCTGCCCGATTACCGCAAAACCGTTCGTAGGTGCGGACACCTCTAACGGCAACGCATACGGTTCAGTGGGAACAATTGGCATTACGGGCAGAATTGTGACTTGCCCAGAATACGAAGCCGACGGCGTAACTCCCTCCCCGCTTGCGGGCCAGGCCGTCGTTCCCAACATGATGCAGGGAAGGTACGGCGTCGTGGCTACGCCGGGGGCTGATCGGATCGGGCGAGGAGAAGAGTGGCTGCAAACCAACACTTTGGACGGCCAGAAGGCTCACGATTCCTTCCTCCGGATTGGTGAACCAAGCTTCTTCCAGGAGTATGGCCCGGCGGGCTGGCACGTCTCGATTGGCTTTGCCAACCCCAAAATCATCAATAGCCGATTGGCGGGCGTCTGCGGTGGAACCGACCCGACCATCACTGGCACTAATTGCAACCACACTCTGCAGGGGATGGTCACCACCTCGCGCATGAGCCGCACGCCGGACGAAAGACTATACGGCAGCGGCTCGAACGATAGCTTCTCCTTTACCCAGTGCTACGTGAGCTTTGGCGATCCGGACGGCGAAGACTTCGCCTTCACCAAATGCAACGCCGATGGGACGTTCAGCCTCTCCGGCCTTCCCGATGGGAGCTGGAGACTAACGGTCTTTGATCAGTGGAACGATATGCTCGTGGACGGCCTCTCTACTCCCGTGGGATTGGGCACCAGTTTTGCCGCTTGCCCGGGGAATATTCCCGCCGGTCCTAATGCTACTCCGCCAGGGACCTGCGACATGGGGCAGATTTCCACGGGTCAGTGGCAGGCGAACATCTACACTTCGACCTTCTTTGACCAAAACGGCGATGGTGTTCGGCAGGATAACGAGCCCGGGCTCACGCTGGTGTCGACGAACATTCGGTTCCGCGACGGCAGCTATTCCAACTTCAACAACACCGATCTGAACGGCAACGCTGGGTTTAACGAAGTCTTCCCGCTGTTTAGCTGGTACGTTATTGAAACGGATTCAACCCGCTACAAGAGCACGGGGACGCATGTGGTGTACGACGCGGGCGGACCGGCCGACGGCACCCTATCGACTTGCGGGGGCACCGTAAACGGCACCGGCTACCCGCCATGCGGAAACTCCGCTATTGGCCATTTCATGGCGAATACAGCGGAACCGGCCAATGTCGCTCTGCCGGCTCCCTTACGAGTACCCGGAGCGGTCTATTGCAGTAACGCGGACTGCAGCGGATTTTCGATCGCGACGGGCCCGGTTGTGGGCGGTTCTAGTGGCTCCACCGGTTCCACTGGCAGAATCGATCCGCCTTGGGTTCTAAGCGAAGGCTGGCAAGGATTCTCCGGACAGAACAGTTTCCTCGAGTTCGGAAAGAAGCCTTTTGCGGCGGGCGAGAACGGCGGCATCCGAGGCGAAGTAAACTATGCCTCAACGCGCCCATTCGACGATCCCCAACTCTTGCTTCACGTGAGCTGGACGCCGGACGTGCCGAACGTGACCGTTAACCTGTATCAAGAGGGGTTTGCTTCGGACGGAGTCACCCCCACCCTCAAGTTGGTGGACACCACCAAGACCAGCAGTTTCGACGATTGGGCCCAGGGCTTCCGGTCCGATAGCTTTCCCAACATGAACTGCCCGGGTCAGTCCACCAGCGATCTCTTCTACTTCTCGCTGTACAACCAGCCGGACTACCTGGATGTTTACAACAGCCAGCACAGCGGTACACCACTGCACGCGATTCCAAACAATTCTCAGTTCAAATGCTATGACGGCATGCACAACTGGAACCAACTCCAGCCGGCACCTTACGACGGCATGTACCAGTTCCCCAGCGTCACTGGTATAAACCCGACGACCGGCAAGCCCGCTGGGACCAACTGCACGATTTGTGTGGCGAATCCCGACACGAGCGATCCGTACAGGTCCGGACTCCCCATGTTGCCCTCCGGCAAGTATGTGGTGGAAGTAGTTGTGCCTCCCGGTTATGAGTTGGTGAAGGAAGAGGACAAGAACATCCTGATCGGCGACAATTACATCGCACCGGTCACCCAGCAGTTTGGCGCTCTCGGCTCCATTTTCATTATTCCCGACCAGGCCTCGGTGGCAAGCTACAACGCCAACAATGCTCAGAACCCGACGACCGATCTGGGTTCCTTGCACGTGCCCAGAGGCGAGGGCGATACGGGAAGCGTAGAGCAGTACTGGCCTTGTGTGGGCGAGGCGCGCATCGTTCCCGACTTCATGAGCATTTTCCCGCAAGCGCAAGAAGTGGCAGCCTTCGCTGGTGCCACACGGAACCTGTGCGACCGCAAGGAAATCACCCTGCAGGACCAGATGTCGGCGCTGGCGAAGTTCTACATCTTTACCTCCGCTCACGTCGCCGCGCACTTCACCGGCGTAATCACGGATGATTACACCTCGGAATTCGATCCCTTCTCGCCGCAGTTCGGCGAGAAATTCTCCCCGCCCGACCTGCCGGTATCGATCAAGGACTGGAGCGGAAACGAAATTTCCCGCGTGTATGCCGACCATTGGGGGACTTACGATGGCTTGACCTACTCGAGCTGGGAAGTTAATCCGCCGAACCCGACCGGCTATGGGCCCACGATGATGGTGGTTTGCATGAATGATCCTGGAACTGGACCAACCCCGGATCCTTTGTTCAACGCGCAATACAGCCAGTTCTGCTACGAGATCCCGTTCATGCCTGGACAGACGCAGTACATGGACACACCTGTCGTGCCCACGTCGGCTTTCGCGGGTGCGGGGTACAACAATGTTGACTGCGCTTATCCGGATACCACGCCGGCAATCGCGGAAGTGGATAGCAGCGACGGGCTTGGACCTTGGGTAAGTGCAGCAGGTCATACCCTAACGATCACGGCTTTGGGCGACCAGATGGTGCCCAACAACGCGTACGCCGGGCCTCAAGCCACAACGGCTCCGTACAATCAGAAAACCATTAAGCGGCACTATGGTTTTGGCAGTCAGAATGGCGTTAACGGCACGCACGGAGCTGTCACCATCGGCGGCGTACCTGCGACCATCAACAGCTGGAGCGACCAGCAAATCGTAGTCACCGTTCCGGCAACCGGATCGCAAAACCGCAATCAGGTGCAACCGTGCGCGGTTCAGCAGCAAGCGCAATACGGCGGCTCGACAGCCTATTGCGGCGAATTGGTGATCAGTACTAGCGCCGCGCTCACGGGAGGGAATGTTACGGGTGTGACCATCACCAGAGGAGGCAGCTATAACACCGCCCCGACAGTGACTTTCGGTGCCGCCCCGGCTGGTGGAACGACTGCGACTGGAACTGCCAATCTGGGCACTAGCAGTGGCGTAGCTTCGGTGGCGGTTACCGCTGGCGGAACTGGTTATACGACTAACCCTGGCGTAACGTTCACCGGCGGCGGTGGAACCGGCGCAGCCGGAACAGCCGTGCGGCAGCGCGAGGTAACTGCAGTGACGATTAGCGGTACGGGCGGCTCCTATCCGGGTACGGGCCCAGTTACGGTGACCTTCACTGGAACCGCCGCTGGAACAACCGCAACCGGAACAGTCGTGCTTAGCGCGACCTCGCCGCGCCATGTGACCGGCGTCACCATAACCAATCCAGGTAGCTACTCGCTCACGTCCGGGGCGATTAATGTGACTTTCAGTGCTCCTGCAGCAGGCGGAACGAGGGCAACCGGAAGTGTTACCACGACGAATTTCGTAGCCTCAGTGACGGTAACAGCTGCCGGAACTGGGTACTCAACCGCACCCACTGTCGGGTTCACTGGAGGCGGTGGAAGCGGCGCAACCGCAACAGCCGCGCTGTCATCAGCGCACGCTGTAGCCTCGGTAACAATTACCAACCCCGGTTCTGGATATACAACCGCACCTAGCGTGACTTTCAGTGCCGGCGCGACCGGAGGTACCTCAACTGCCACCGGGACGGCCGCAATAGGCGGGCCCAGCATGGTCCTCAGTGGGAAGCAATCGATTGATGCCGTGACGGTTACGATCGGCGGCAAAACGCCGACTCACGTTGCGCCCTCGGCCTCCGTCCAGGCTGCCATCGATGCTGCCGCTCCGGGCGACCTGATCATTGTCGACCCGTCGTTTACACCAAGTGCGACGGCCCCGGCAGGAACCTCGTGTGCCACGGCAACCGCGCCGAGCGCCACGTGCGTCGAAACGACGGCTGCCCACAACGAATTGTTGATCATGTGGAAGCCGGTCCGACTGCAAGGTGTCGGAGCTGCGACCAGCATCATCAACGCCAATACTCATCCAGCGGGCAAATTGGATGTCTGGCGCCAACAGGTCGTTTGTCTCTTTGGCCTGGGGCTTAACGGTTCGCCCCTCAACACCAGCCCCCATACGGGTGACGTCAATCTAATTGCGAATACATTTGATCCAACTGGCGCGGCCTCTTGCCCGGGAGCAGGATGGAACTACTTTAAACCGTTTGACGAGAGCGGCGCCGCTGGCAACGCTACCAACGCACAAGTAGATCGTTTGCCACTGGAAGCCACTGTCGGATGGGACGCCAATCTGAACGGCAACTTGGCGGAGCTGCTGCAAGAGCCATCCTTGATGGGCGCACTAGAAGGCGCGGGCATTACCGTGCTCGCGAAGGGTGTGAACTTCCCGTCGGATCCATTCGACTCTACGTTACTTGCAGGGTTCCCGACCGGGACAACCCTCTTGCAAAACACCTCCACAAATCCGAACGGCGACAACTGCACGGACGCAACCGGGAAGGAAATCAATCCCAACCCGTTCCCGAGCAACTACTCGTGCAACCCGTCGAGCATCGATGCTTTGGGCATCACTAACAGCTCTCAGGGCGGTGGCGGCATTTTCATCCACGGTTGGGGACATAATCTCCAAGTCGCCAACAACCGGATCTACAACAACGCCGGAACGCTCTCAGGCGGCATCAACGTCGGCCAGGGCGAATATCCTCCCGCCTACGTCCAAGGGAGCATCACGAACGCGGCTCCTGGCTCCTGCGAGGACAGCCCGGTATTTAATGCTGTGCTGCCGTACTGCCAAAACATCAACATCAACATCCACAACAACTATGTCTCGTCGAACTCTTCCACCGGCGACGAATTGTTCTCGGCCACGCCGGCCGGAGCAGGCGGTGTCAGCATTTGCACCGGCTCTGACTTCTACAAGTTCAACTACAACTGGGTGTGCGGCAATCTCACGAGCGGAGATGGCGGCGGTGTCGGTCACATTGGGTTCAGCTTCAACGGTGACATCGAGCACAATACGATCATTTTCAATCAAAGCACCAACCCCACGATCCCGACCAATGGCGGCGGTCTCGTCATCATGGGCGCTCCCGATGCGGACATCATTTGCAATAACAGCACCATCGACCAGGACTGCGCACCTTTCGGCGCACCGGGCGGCAATCCGGGCAATACCCCGGTTGCCAGCATCGGGCCGAGCGATGGTGTCGGTCCAGGCTTGGTGATCAATGCCAATCTGATTATGGGGAACGCTGCGGAGACTGGCACCGGAGCCGGCATATCCTTCAATGCCGTCAACGGTTCGGATATGGTGGCCTTCCCGACCGATCCCGGGCAGTGGAACTTGGTGACCGTCACCAACAACATCATCGCCGACAACGTCGGCGGTTGGGATGGAGCCGGAATCTCGCTGCACGATTCTCCCAATGTGAACATCATCAACAACACGATCGCCTACAACTCGAGCACTGCCTCGGCTGGAATTCTTTTCAACACCCTTGGGGCTCCTCTGGCCAGCCAGGGTGGAGCCAGCTGCACGAGTACGGCGACGACCACGTGCCCCCAGCCTGCAGGTCTGGTGGCCATCCAACACAGCGCGGTCTTGGCGGCGAATCTGCCTTCGGGCACCTCGGGTGTCACTGTCATCTGCCCGCAAGGACATTTCCAGACCACGGCAACGAATGGGTCTTGCAAGACCATTTCATATCCAAAGCTGGAGAACAATGTCTTCTGGCACAACAGTTCGTACTACATCGGTGTGGGCGCTTTCAGCCCGCAATTCCAGCAGAACGTGGTTTCTCTGTACAACGCGTTCACAGGCTCTGCGGTAGCGAGCCAGCCGAAGGCCACCTCCCAGAGCGGAACAACGAGCGTGACTATCACCGGAGGCACCGGTGCTTGCGTGTCCGGTACCCAGTATTGGGATATCGGCGTGCGCGGTGATACCGGACCGGCCAACCATGGTTCTGGGGTCACCCTCAACCCGACGGATTCGGTGCTAACAAGCACTGCGGGTTACGGTGGCGGTAACACCGCTAGTAACCCGAACTTCATCAGCCAGTACTGCGATGGTTCACGCGTGGCCCCGGAAACGCCGGGACTTGCCGCAGCGGGCTGGCTAGTGCCTCCGGGCATTTCCGACGCAACCGTGCCCAACCCGATCTTCAACCTGGCTCCGGCCGCCACCGTGGACGAAGGCAACAACTGGGTCAACATGAGTTGGGGCCCGCTGACGCTGACCAATCCGACGGTTCTCGGATCCGACGGAAATTACGGCGGCGGCGCTGCGCTCGGCAACTATGCAATTGCTGCGGGGTCCTCGGCCATCGGCAGGGTTCCTCCCAGCGCGAATACGAACTACATCGACGCTCCGGCATATGACTTCTTTGACAGACCAAGGAAGCCCGGTGCAGTTGACGCCGGCGCTGTGCAATCTGGGAACCGCGCTATTGACGGAGAGTTCACTCTGTCACCGTCGTCGCTGGACTTTGGTACTGTGCCAGCCCATAGTCCCACAACCCTCGACCAAGATGTGCAGGTCGTTAACTCGGACCTAACCCCCGTGACGTTCAACCCTGCTTCCTTCACGATTTCGTGCGCTAACGTGACGACCGGATGCAATACGGCAAGCTTCAGCATCCAGACGAGCGCCATCCAAGCGGCTACAGTCGTGAATGGAGGCACCGGTTACGCCTTGGGCGATGTCCTCAACCTCACTGGTGGCGGTGGCTCTGGTGCAACGGTAACGGTGACCGCTGTGAGTGCGACCACCGCGATTACGGCCCTCACGGTTACAACCACCGGCAACGGTTATGCAAATAATGCGACCGTCACTCTCGTAGATACTACGGGCGCGAGCACGGGGACGGGCGCCACCGCTAGAATAACCGTCTTCAATCCGAGTACCTGCATCGCTGGGGGCACGATAACACTTGCTCAGGGAGAAGCCTGCGTGGTCAACGTGGTCTTTAACCCCACCAGCACGTCGCAAGCAGCTAGAAATGCGACTCTTAGCGCCACCCCCGTGGCCGGCGCCACGCAGACCGTTTCTCTAACCGGCCACGACTCCATAGCAACGCTGCGAGTCTCCGCCATCACCCCGGCGTTGACCGCGAATCCGGCGAACACCGCAGCAGTGACGGGCACGATAACAATCACCAACATTCTCAACCCCTGCGTGGCGGCACCCTGCCCGGCAGGCTCGAGTATCGATGCTGGCCCGTGGGTTCCAACAGTCATAAGGCTCTCAGGGGCGGTCGGCCAAGGTACCTTCGCCTTAGGTGGTACTTGCGCGGTAGGCACTGCGGTGAACCCGGGAGGCACGTTGGTACCGCCCGCGGCAGGGTCGAGCTGCACGGTCACGATCACCTATACGCCACTCGCGGGAGCAACAGGTGCGGCGCTGAACGGGAGGATACACCTTACCGTAACCGGGTATGGCACGGCTTCCACCGCACCGGTAATTAATGCCAACTTCAACGCGAACTGAACAAATCAACCCAAGCAAGGCAGGCATCCACGGATGCCCGCCTTACTTGGTTAAAGCAAGCGCACTTAGATAAGGACATGCCCGCGATGTTTAACCGTAATGCAATTTCGAGAATAGGATCAATGCTGCTGGCGAGCGTTCTAGCCGGCAGCATCCTCGTTTTCCCGGCCCAAACCGCTTCTCAGACGGCGAGTTCTAAACCAACCGGATCAGCTCCGATGCACTACCGGCCCGAGCGGTTCGCGGGACGCGCTGGCAAGTACTACGCACTTGTTTGGGGAGTCGATTCGCTCAGCGTGAAATGGACGGAGTCGGGCGAGGTCATTCGTTTCGCCTACCATGTTTTGGATGCTGACAAAGCTAAAGTGCTGAACGATAAGAAAGCCGAGCCGGTTCTGATTGACCCACAGGCAGGGGTCCAATTGGTGGTGCCCTCTCTTGAGAAGGTTGGGAAACTCCGCCAGAGCAGCACGCCAGAGGCGGGCAAGTCTTACTGGATGGCTTTTTCGAACAAAGGCAGACCGGTGAAACGCGGCGACCGCGTCAACGTAGTGATCGGGCAATTTCGCGCTGAAGGGCTCGTGGTGGATTAGAGTTGCCTGGAACAGGTCCGATTTATCGTTTTCCAGTTGGTCTAAATCTTGTCACGACGAAATAATGGACGCCCATGGAGAGGAAAGGGACAAATGTTACAGATAGCTGAGGAGCAGGTCGTAACGATTCGTAATCCAGAGGATACCGGAAGGTGCGTTCCGCCCGATTCGGCTGCGACATTTGAAGAGGTCGCGCACCGCTATATTGCCGTCAAGGAACCGGGATGGGGAGTTCACGCGGAAGCCACGGCAAAAAGTATTATTGGAAAACACTTGATTGGGAATCTCGGTCATCGCCGCGTGGACGAACTGACCGCCGTGGAGATCCAGCGATTCGTAAACGCCATGGTGATGAACAACGCGAGCATCTCTCTTTTGAACAAGGCCGTTGAGCACTTGCGCGCGATTCTGGACCTGGCACAAGAATTGAACCTCATTACGCGCAACCCTATGCGCGGCTACACCTTCAAGTTGGAGTACAAGTCCCGAAAACCGAAATCGGAGCGCTATCTAAGCCTCGATGAATGTCGAGCACTTTTGTCTCAACTATCCGGCCGGGACCAC
>DATKFH010000078.1:0-2291 GCA_035511455.1 Candidatus Sulfotelmatobacter sp.
AACGCGGAGGAAAACCAAGGTCAAGGAAGGGGGCTGGCGCGTGGGGCGGAGGTCGTGGTGAGCAGCCTCGCCCGCGCGCTGAGAACCGTGAAGCCTAGCCCAAGTTCGTCACCAAGCCAGCCAATCCTGCCCTAAATTATAGAAAATGGGTTTAGGCCAACGCCGAGTCTACACTACATTCGCGATGGAACTGGAGATGTTCAGGCAGGCTGATGCCAAGTTGGTGGAGCAGGGATTTTTGCTCTGCCGTCGGCTCGGTGATGCGACGTAGGCGAATCTCGCGACCATCGGTGGTCGGAAGAACGATGTCGGCGCTTTGCAGGGTGGAAAGCAGTGCGATCGCTCTCATGGGCGTCATTGCTTGGACGTCGTCGACGCCGCTCGCCGATGGCTTGGCAACCGGCGTGGGCCTGCGCTTCAGCAGATGTTTCAAGGTGACCCACAGCGCATAGCCCAGAAACGCCACCATCACGTGAGCCTTGACGCGCGGCTCCAGTTGGTGAAACAACGGCCGGATCGCAAGCTCGCTCTTCAATGCCCGGAAGGACGCCTCTGCCTCCGTCAGTTGCATATACTTGGACCACAACTCTTCCGCCGTGTCCGTCTTCAGATTGGTGCGCAGCAGGTAAGCCCCCTCGCGCGATTCCCGCCAGTTCTTGCGGTCTTCTTTGATTTGCCAGAACAAGCGGACGCCTTCGGCCGTATCCCGCAGAGCGAGATCGTACAGATCGTTCACTTGGGGATGCCGCGCCTGAATCTTGCCCAGCCGCCGCTCCATTTTGTTGCGGTCTTTCAGTCGCCCCGCGGCGATGGTTTTCTCCAGACCCTTCAGCGCGGTCTCCATGCTGTTGGAGAATCGATTTCGGATCGCCTTCTCTTTTTCCTTGCGGCCCGAAGTGCGACACAGAATGTACGTCTCCTCGCCTTGCGGAATCGCCACCTTCTTCACTTCCACTTCGGGCCGGACTTGCGTCCAATCCTCTTTCAGTAGCTCCGCCTCAAACTGCTTCATCTGGCTGCGCGGCGTGCCCGTCAGATACTGCCCATCGCGTTTGCGGATCGCCGCCAGGTTCTCTTCGCTCACAATGCCGCGATCGAACACCCAGATCCTGCGCGCCTTGCCATACTTACGTTCCACCATGCGCAGAATCGTCTCCATGGTCGAGACGTCACTGCGGTTGCCGTTGAAAGTTTCGTAGCTGAACGGGAAACCGTCCTGGTTCACGATGAGCGCAATTACCAACTGCTCGCAGTCGGGTCTGTGGTCGCGGGAGTAGCCGCGGCGAATCATCGGATTCTTTTCCGCCGCGCCTTCCACATAGGTGCTCGTCAAGTCGTAAAGCAGCACGTCGAAGCCGGCTCCGAACAACTCCCCGTAACGATCTTTCAGATGCCGTTCCAACTTCGTCTTGTGCGGCAGAATGCGATCCAGACACCGGTACAGGCGCGTATCGTTGATCTTGTCTTCTTCGATTTGCAGCAGATCGTCCAGCGCCGTGGCTGGATACCAGCGTTGCTCGATCGCCAGTTCGCTGCCCGGCGCGCAGAGACGATTGATCGCCAGCAGCGCCGCCACGCGCGACCACGGCACGTCGGCCGGTTCGCCATCCACGGCTTGTTCGAAGAAACCATCCAGTTCGAGCCGCTTCCATAATTCCAGCCCGAGAAAGCAGGCGCCGAACTGTCGCGTTCTTTCCAGCCGCACTTTGTTGAGCAGCACCCGCGCTACCTGAGGATCGTCCGCTGGCGGCGTCACATGCGAGGGAAAGAGCTTGAGTTGTTGCGCCTCGCCTTGTTGGTTGAAGACCTCCACGGTGGTCAGCCAGCGGGCCTCGGCGGAACTGTTCAATTCACCCAGGTAGCAGAGCGTTTTCTGGCGCGGACCATCCGCGGTGCGCACCGTTTCGACCAGCGACCAATAGGTGTGTTCCTTGCCGTCCTTGCCACGGTGGTTTGGGCGCAAAAACATTCTGAGATGATCGTGTCATGATCGCCCCACCTCTTCAAGAGGGTAGGTCTACACTACATCGCAGTTTTGAGAATCGGCGGTTGAGGCGATAGGACTTGCTTCAAGCGAAGGGAGTCAAAAAGCCTGAAACTACAGATGTCGTGACGAACTTGGGATAACATACATCGGCACCTCGCTCGAAAGAATATCCAGGTACGCCCGCGCGCCACAGCAGCCCCGGCTCAGCGCCGAACGTCCCGTGTTGCGCACCTGCGGGACGGCCGCGCAGGCCGGGCGTCCCATGGCCGGCGGCAGCCCTCCTTCCCCCTGGCCCGAAGCTTCC
>DATKFH010000079.1:0-3452 GCA_035511455.1 Candidatus Sulfotelmatobacter sp.
AAACGTTAGAACCCTATCGGGACTGCCCCGCGGGAAGAGCCGAATTGTCCGTGAATGTGTGGGTCGGAGCAGTTTCGATAGGGTCGTTTGAACTGAGCCGCTAGCGTCTGCGGCGGACGCGGTCGGAGCTATGGGAATTGAATTGGGTTTTGCTTTTCGGAAGGCGCGAGTGCGAGAGTCGAAGCGGGATGGAAATCCGTTTGCGTCGTGTTTTGCAGTTGTGGCATTGCGTTATGAGGGAGGCAGAACGCCGCACGGGAGCGACGAAACTGTCTGGCGAGCGCACGGGCCCGAGCCACGTGCGAACACATGGTCGAGGGGCAATGCTAGAGGCCGGAAACGCTGAAAACCTTTCAAGACGTGTCAACGGCATACCTCTTTGAATCTCTCCACATCGGGCACGATCGGAAGTAGAGTTGGCTGCAGGTGAGCCGCTCGAGGATGAGCATCGGACCACCACAGAGTGGGCAGCGCAGCTGGCATACCGGTTCGCGGGTCCCGCAGGAAGTTACGTCTAGCAATGAGCGGCAGCGTGCAAGAGCGTCGCCGCGCCGGCGGTTGGCGAACAGTCCGAAGTGGCGAATGCGGACCAAACCCTTGGGCAGAACGTGAATGAGAAAACGTCGCAGAAACTCATCGGCGGAAACCGTCATGATTTTCTGCTTGCCGCCGTGCGCATAGTCTTTCCAGAGAAACGAGACCCGATCATTCTGAAACGCAACCAGTCGATGGTTGGAGATGGCGACGCGGTGCGTATAGCGAGCGAGATAGTTCAGAACATGCTCGGGACCGCCGAAGGGCGGCTTGGCATAGACAACCCAGTCTTGGTGGAAGAGCTGTCGGAGAAACTGGCGAAAGCGACTTGGCTCAGCAAGACTTTGCAGTGAGCCGTGAAACTGGAGCTTGTGCTGAAGAAAGAGTTGTTTCAGTCCGGCTGTGAACTTGCCTCGGAAGACGCGGCTCAGTGCGCCTACCGGCAGGAAGAAGCGCTTAGACGACGCTAGCCATCGGGAGCCATCGGGAGCGAGACCGCCAGCAGGAACCACGTAGTGGATGTGGGGATGATGGTGAAGGTTCTGTCCCCAAGTGTGGAGCACGCCAAGAAACCCGATATCTGCACCCAGATGTTTTGGATCGCCGGCAAGTTCGAGCAGCGTTGCTGCACTGGCTCGGAACAGCAGATCGTAAAGCAGTCGCTTGTTCTGCAGCACGAGCGCAGAGAGCTCGTGGGGCAGGGTGAAGACGATGTGAAAGTAAGAGACGGGCAACAGCTCAGCCCTGTGCTCGGCGAGCCAACGGGAGCGGGCATTCCCCTGACATCTGGGGCAGTGCCGATTACCGCATGAGTTGTAAGAGATGGCCTGATGTCCGCAGCGGGTGCACTGATCACGATGAGCGCCCAAGGCCGCAGTGCGGCAGCGGACGATGGCATCGAGCACTTTGCGATGCTGCCACGCCAGGTGTGATCCGTAGTGCTCCCAAAATCTGTTGCCGGATGCACGGACGATGTCGGCCACCTCAAGGGTGGGCCGGCTCATCGCTTGATCAGCCTCCTGGAACGCTTCACCTGGTCGGGACTAGACACCTCGATCGCTTCCAGGGGGCTGGGAACTGCTTGCAGATGGCGCCGCGACAAGTGTAAATAGACGGTCGTGTCAGCCAGCTTGGCATGACCGAGTAGCATCTGGATCGTGCGCAGATCGGCGCCGGCCTCCAGCATGTGGGTGGCGAAACTGTGCCGGAGCGTGTGCGGAGACACATGCTTGCTGACACCAGCATGTTTCGCGGCCTCCGCCACGGCCTTCCAGACAATCTTTTCTGTGATGGGCACGTCGGCGCGCCAGTTGTTGACGGTGCCGGGGAACAGATATGTCTTCGGCTTCATCCAGCGCCAATACTCGCGCAGGGTGTCCAACAGCTTCGGGGTCAACAGGACGTCGCGGTCACGGCCACCCTTGCCCCGGCGAACATGAATGACCATGCGTTGGCTGTCGATATCGCAGACCTTGAGGTGGCATAGTTCAGCGCGTCGCAGGCCGGTCGCATACAGCAGCATGAGCATGGTGCGGTGCATCAGGTTCTGCGCGGAAGCAATGAGCCGCGCCACTTCCTCCTGGCTCAGTACTGTGGGTAGCCGCCTCTGACGCTTGGGAAACGGAATGTGATCGGGAAGATACGGCCGTCTGAGTGTCTTGACAAAGAGAAAACGCAGAGCAGCGGTACGACCTTCGATTGTTCCTGGCGAGAGCTTGCAGTCGCGAAACAGGTGAACCTGGTACTCGCGAATATGTTCTGGGCCGAGGCGATCGGGTGAACAGTGGAAGTACTTCGCAAAATCCTCTATGGCGTGGATATAAGCACGGACGGTGTTCTGAGCGTAGTTGCGACGCCTGAGCTCGTCCAGCATCAACTTCCGAAGATGGGTCACAGTGATCTCCTTGTGACCCAAAACTTACACTGGCAACACGCGGTAGCGTCCGCCGCGCTAGCGGCTTAGTTCAAACGCGCTTGTCGCTATTAACTCCCAAATGTCAGCATCGAAATTGGAAACAAGATTTGTAGTTGGCGAAAAATCCCCATAGCACTCACCGACCCTGATTTTGGCGAAGAAAGAGCGCACGCTTGCGAGAACGCCTGTTTTCGTCAACTGACATAGAATTAAGGAAATGCAATCAGGTCCCGAAAACATTCAGTTTTTCTTTGGAAGTCAGGTGGTAGGGTATTTCGAGGACCAACCGCCTTCATCTGCCGGGCAGTATCGCTACATGCCTTTTCGTGGACCGGGGCATTTTCGCTTAGTGCAAGAGTTGGCTCGCAAAGGGCCTCAGTACTGCCACTACGTTGCCAATGGCGAAACCCGCTACTTCACCGTTGCGCGCATACCGAGCGTGCACGTCTTGGAGGTATCGGAGCGGGTGAAATCGCCGGTGTCTCGAATCCTTGAGTCAATGTGAATTTACGAAAAATCCCGATTTCGCTTATTGAGCCCAAAAAGGCAAAGTAAAAGCGCACACTTGTACAATGCCCGATTCGAGCAAATTAACTGCTTCTGACCCCGTGACAAAAAGGCTGCAGCCCGACAAAGCGAAAAGGCACTCTTGACTCGGTCAGCAAATCGACCATAGAGTGTCGAGTTGGGAGGACTCCCCCATGACACCGCCTCCCTATGACAGGCACCAGAACTTGCAGATGGTTCCATTCGGTCGCACAGACATAAACGTGTGCCCGGTTCCTAGTTGCGGGGGCGCGTATCAAGAGGTGAACCGATCAGAAGCGAAACCAGTCGCGATGGAGAAGCGGCCAGTGCAAACCCGGTGGCGCCCTCAAGCAGTGCAGTTACGATGAGCAATGTTCTCATCAGAGTGTCCGACCGTCCGGGTCGACTTTACCATGTCGTCAGCAGAAGGAATGCCGGTCCAGGAACCTTTTCGGTACCGATCAGGAAAGCGTTG
>DATKFH010000080.1:0-3731 GCA_035511455.1 Candidatus Sulfotelmatobacter sp.
CTGCGCCCGCTGGCTCATTTCCCCAAAAACTTTCTGGAACTATTCTCCCGTTTGCAACGAAGACAATATGAAGGGTCACTGCATCGAACCTGAAGAGACATGGAAATCCCCCACGAGCTCTCGACCCACTCCGACGCCGAACTCTTGCGACTCGCCGTAGCTGGGGAAGAAGAAGCCTTCTTGCTACTGTACGGAAGGCTGAAGGCCGGGATTTTTCGCTATGCGTTTTCTATATGACCAACTCGAAGGTGATCGCGGAGGAAGTCACGCAGGAGGTTTTCATCACTCTGTTGAAGGAATCGCACAACTATCGGCAGGAGCGCGGCGATCTCGCCGCCTTCGCCTTTGGCATCGCTCGCAATTTTGTGCGGAGAATCGCCGCGCCGCGAGCGGCCCTACGAGGCGCTCCCAGGAGATACCGCCCTTGCGACCTTGTCTGGCAAACTCATTTCCGAATCGGATGCGCTGCCCACGCAGATGATCCGCACTGAACTCGCCGGGCGCGTGCAGGCCGCGGTGGCTTCGCTCCCCGATCACTATCGTCAGGTTGTCGTGCTCTGCGATCTCTGTGAATTTTCGTATGCCGAAGCGGCTTCCCGCCTGCGTTGCGCGATAGGAACAATCCGGTCTCGCCTGAGTCGAGCGCATGCTCTTTTGGCGGAAAAACTAAGGCCGCTCCGCAGCCCGCAACCGGAGATTGGAGCAGCTGGCCCGGAGGGATGCCTCATATGACCTGCCACGAACTTCGCCTGTATTTTGAGGATCCCTTGCGCTTGGATGCCGAGTTCGCCTGCGAGGCCGAGCATCTCGCCCACTGTACCGAATGCGCCCGCTTCGTAGAAGCGCGTCGCGAGCTCGGATCTGAGCTGCGTCTCGTTCGCGAGTCAGCCCCAGTACCTTCTGCGGCACTCAAGTCCTCTGTTCTCGCGAATTACCGGGCACAGATCAGTGGTGGCGATCCGACACTTGGGCGGTCGAGGACACGCAGATTCACGGCAGTCGCCTGGACGACCGCAGCTGCCGCAGTGCTGGCTCTTGCAGGCGCTCTTCTTCTTCATCCCGCACGGAGACTGGAGACTTCGGACTCAAAGATAGAGTCGGCGCAGCCGCCAATAGCGGAAACGGGTACCATCGAGAAAGGCGCGAACAGCGTTCCTTGGACCAACGCTGCTGCTTCTTCGCCGAAAACGCGACTGCGTTCCGCTCGACAAATCCGACGGGCTCCCCAATTGGTGACCACGAGTCCAGCTTCCGAGGATTTTCGCAGCTTGATGTACTGTGACGCGCTCAGTTGCGCGGGAGCGATGCAGCTGATCCGTGTGCAATTGCCATCTTCGACGGCTGCATTCGAGCCGGCTGCGGCGTCGCCCTACGGCGCGATTTATGCGGACGTACTCGTTGGCTCAGACGGGTTCGCTCGCGGCATTCGCGTCGTGCGGTGAAAACTTTCTGTTGGCAGGAGGAAAAGAATCCTATGAAGTGCCTGAAGCTTACCGCTTTTGTCTCAATCGCAATCCTGACGCTCGCCGCAACTATGGTCGTCGCGCAGGGACAGCAGGAATCCGGCGTAGTTGCGGCATCTGCCACGATGCCTCCACCAAAAGCCGCCATGCTCGGCATGCACATGGGCATGCACATAGACGACAACATGGACGTTGCTCCCGTCAAAGGCGCGCCGTTCTGCGCCGCCGTTACCACCGAGCACACACAGTCCTTCGCCGACGGAAACCGCATTCACACCGCCGAGAATTCAAGTATCTGCCGCGATAGCGAAGGCCGCACTCGCCGCGAAGCCAGCCTGAACCTTCTCGGAGCCGGTCCGCAGGCCTCAGCTCCCAAGCTGATCACGATTCTCGATCCGGTAGCAGGTGTGCGCTACATGCTCGACAGCGAAAACAAAGTTGCTCATAAGATCCCTCTTCCGCCGCCCGGAGGCGCGCCAGACAGAGCTCTGCCAAAAGGCGGAGAAGTGTTCATTATGCGAAGCGCGGGCGGCGCCGCAGGACAGACGTTTTCCACCAATATGCTGTACAGAAAAGCAGGGCAGGATTCCAACGAACCCGCGCCCGCGACCGAAAATCTTGCCGATCAGACGATCAATGGCATCCACGCCACCGGCACGCGCATAACCACCACCATTCCCAGTGGAAAGATGGGAAACGACAAGCCGATTGTCGTTACCTCTGAGCGCTGGTACTCCCCCGATCTGAAAGCGACAGTGATGACCAAGCACGACGATCCTTGGGCGGGAGAATTGGAGACGCAATTCACCAACGTCAACGCTTCCGAGCCGGATCCGTCTTTGTTCACCGTTCCCAGCGATTACAAGATCGTTGACGACAAAGACGGGCCGGTGACCGTCCGCATGGTTGGCCCCGCTCCACCGGCGAAATGAGGGTCAGCACCAACGCCTCTCGGCGAGGCCACCAGCTGTTTGCCCATGGGCTCGAAGTTCCGCTGGATCCGATCCACACCGACCGAGATGCAGTCGATCAGTGAGAACGACTTCGAGTGTTTCGCGAGCACCGAGTAAACCACGTCCGGGACAATGTTTCCAGATTGGGGTTCCGTGAATATTAGATTTCTCCGAATCCGACTGTGGAGGCCTGCCCCATGTCTTAGCCTTTGGATTTCCTGTCATACGATTTCCTGTCATGCGATGATCGGAGAAAACGACGGCCCTGTCGATCACGGCAAGAGAGTGCTACATTAAGTTATGAGTTCCGCCAGACGAGTTGGCGCGTCCTCACTCGCCTCACGTAGGCCTCTCAACGGTGCGATGGCATTGCTGCGACGACTCATTGATTGTTTGCGATTTTCTCGCTCGGTCCTCTTCACAATTGTATTGACGGCCGTCGCTACGCAGGTCGGGTACGCGCTGCCTATTGCACTCCAGTCGTGCTCCGTGCCCGGGGTTCAGAGGAGCGCGCGCTGCGGCGCCATCGAAGTCCCTGAAAATCCGAACCGGCCTGGGTTCCGCAAACTGGAAATACATTTCGCCGTGATTCCGGCAACCAATGGCCACGCCCTTCCCGATCCAATCGTCCCGCTGCTGGGTGGACCGGGGGAAGCTGCGACCGAGGCAGGACAGTTCTTGGAGCGGTTAACGCCGATGCTGGATGACCGAGATTTGTTGCTGGTCGACCAGCGGGGAACGGGACAGTCCGGCGCGCTACGGTGTCACTTTTTCTCAACTGACGATCCTGCTGAAAATCTGCAGAATTTATTTCCGCCGGTCCGTGTGGAAAATTGTGCGAAGGACCTTGCCACGCGTGCCGATTTAACCCAGTACTCCTACCAGCGGTTCGTGGACGATCTCGAAAAAGTACGCCAGATTCTCGGTTATGGGCCCTTGAATCTGTTTGCTGGATCTTACGGCACGCGCGCGGCACAGGTGTTCGTGCGAGCCTACCCTGGCAGCGTTCGAAGCATCTACCTCGGAAGCGTAGATCCGATCGACATTGCGATGCCTCTGCCTTTCGCGAAAGCTGCACAATTGGCGCTTGAGCGTACGTTCGCCGCCTGTGAGGCGGATGCCGCCTGCCAATCCGCCTTCCCTCACGTGCGTGATGAGTTCTCCCAGATCATGGAGCTCCTCGCAACAGGTCGCGTCTCTGTCAAAGTTCCTGGTCATGGGGGAAGGGTCGCATTGAGTCAAGGGCGTGTCGCTGAATGGTTTCGTTCGTTGCTATATCGGCCGTCGAGTGCAGCGCGCCTGCCTTGGCTCATTG
>DATKFH010000081.1:0-7110 GCA_035511455.1 Candidatus Sulfotelmatobacter sp.
TTTGAGGACTTCAGGCCAATAGGGAACCATCAATTGATAGGTTTTACGCCCAAAGACCTGCAGGTCAACCTCTCGCGTGAGGTGAGTAAAATATTCAAGTTTTTCTTCATCGACAAATTGTTTGGTGTGGTCGACGCAGCCATCCAGGGTCGTGTTGATCGCGAAGATTAGCTTTCTCATTTGAGTCCTCCCTCTGAGGTCGCTACGCCTATTGCGCCCATGGTGCCGGTCCGCAAAGGTCCGTCGGGCCGGTAGGTGTTGATGATGACGCCCGATGCCAGCGCTTTCGTGCTGACGAACTCGAATGAGCGTGGCGGGGTTCCCTCCGCAAAGATGCGCTTCCCGATGCCCAACAGGACCGGAAAGACGACCAGTAGGACTTCATCCCCAAGCCCATGCTCGAGCAGCGGCGATGTCAGCGTGGTGCTACCCGAAAGGATAAGGTCCGAGCCGTCCTGCGCCTTGATGCGGCGAATGCTCGACGATGTCCGGCCCAAGGCCCTCGAACGGGTCCCATGCAAGACTTTCCGGACGGTGGGTAACGACATATTCTGTTGCCGCATTGAGGCGGTCCGCCATCGGACTGCTCGGCGCCTTTGGCCAGAAGCCGCACCACATATCATAGGTGCGACGACCAAGCAACAGATCGTAGCTCTCGCCATACGCGGCGAGGATTGCATCTCTGCCAGCGGGCGTCCGATAGGGCGCGGTCCAGGCGCCGTAGGGGAAATCGTTTTCATCGGCGGACTGCTGGGTCACGCCGTCCAACGAGATATGTTCCATGATCCTCATCTTTCTCATACGGTCTCCTTGAATATAGGTTTTTGCTCGCCTGCGGCAGGCGCGGTAAACACTATTCCGATGGGGTGTTCGACCGAAAAAAACGGGCGCACCTCGCCCGACGCCCGGCAGACGACGGCGCCCATACGTGCCCACTTCAGTGCCTCGTCCATGTCAGCGGCTTCCCCTATCGAAAGACCGCCTATGTGCTCCTTGGTCTCCAGGTATGGCCCGTCGGTGATAAGCACCTTGCCATCGGGCTGCGTTCGCAGCGACTTCGCGTCGCTCGCCGGGCTCAGGCCGCCAGCGAAAACCTCCTTGACACCAGAAGCCTCCATCTCCTTGGTGAGCGCGTCGATATCGCTTTCCATCTCTTTGTCCTGGGCGGACGGGTCAAAGTTGTCTGGCAGGAAAATCGTAGCCAAATATTGCGTCATTCCTTCCTTTAAAGGCCTTCGGGCCAGCAGCCGAGTAGGGTCACTACGAAAAAACGAGCGCACCTCAACTGGCGCCCGGCAAGCGACGACGGCCTTGCGTGCCCACGCCAATGCCTCGTGCATGTCAGCGACTTCCAGTATCCAAAAACCGCCCACGTGCTCCTTCGTCTCCAGGTATGGCCCATCGGTGATAAGCACCTTGCCATCGCGCTGCACTCGCAGCGCTTTCGCGTCCCTCGCCGGGCGCAGCCCGCCAGCGAAGAGCCTCACACCCTTAGCATCCATCTCCTCGTTGAGCGCGTCGATATCTTGTTCCATCGATTTGTCCGCGCTAGACGGGTCCAAGTCGTCGGGCAGGTAAATCGCAACCAAGTATTGCGCCATTACTTCTCCTTTAACGGTCTTCGGGCCAGTAGCACAGCGTTGCGCACTGCATCTTCATTCCATAGTCGTCGCGAAGGGCAAAAATCGACAGCGGCGGCGAATTATTTTAATTCTGCAAGCCGCCTGGCGAGAAAACGGCGGTCCGATGCCTGGGGCGCCAGGGTAAGAGCCTCCTCATACGAAGCACGGGCCTCCGGGATTCGCCCTAATCGGCGGCACATATCCGCGCGGGCCGAGTGCGCCAGGTGATACTGGGAGAGGTGCTTGCGAGCCAGCAAGTCATCGATAAGAGCGAGACCCTGCTCCAGACCTTCGCACATGGCAACGGCCACCGCGCGGTTCAGTTCGACAACCGGGGATGGCTGGACCCGAAGCAAGTGGTCATAGAGCAGAGTAATCTGGCGCCAGTCCGTGGAGGCCACGGAGGGACTTTCGGCGTGCACGGCCGCAATGGCTGCTTGCAGAGTGTACGCACCGAAGCGGCGCGATCGAAGCGCGCTTTCGGTCAGCGAGATGCCTTCGGCGATCTGGTCCCGGTTCCACAACGAACGATCCTGCTGCTCCAGCAGGATCAAATCTCCGTCGCTCGATGTTCTGGCGGCGCGGCGCGACTCGTGCAGCAACATGAGCCCCAACAGGCCCATCACCTCGGGTTCCGGGAGCAGGCCGAGCAGAAGTCTGCCCAGACGGATCGCCTCACGGCTGAGTTCGGCGCCTGTCGTTTCAGCCGAGAATCCCTCGTTGAAGATCAGGTACACAACTAGAAGGACGGCTCCCAACCGGGCCGGCAATTCCTGCGAGGCTGGCACTTGGTAAGGAATGGCCTTATCACGGATGATCGCCTTCGCCCGCACGATGCGTTGCGCCAGCGTTGCCGGCGAAACCAGAAATGCCCGGGCAATCTCTTCCGAGGTCAGGCCGCAGATTTCGCGTAGCGTGAGCGCAACCTGTCCTTCCGGAGGCAGAGCGGGGTGGCAACAGGTGAAGATCAGACGGAGGCGATCATCTTCGATCTCCTCGTCATCAATCTCTTCGTTATGCAGGGAAGCTTCATTGATGCGCGCTTCTGTATAGAGCGCAAAATCTTTCTGGGTTCCGTCGAGGCGAGCGCGCCGGCGCATCCCATCGATGGCCTTGAAGCGCGCCGTGGAAATCAGCCAGGGGCGCGGGCTGTCCGGAACACCAGTCTGAGGCCAGGACTCCAGAGCGGCGGCGAATGCCTCATGCATGGCCTCTTCGGCGAGATCCAGACCTCCGAGGAGGCGCACGAGCGTCGCTAGAACCCGGCCCGATTCCGATCGGTAAAGAGCCTCAATGGTCCTGCTGAGTTGTTCGGGCACAGGCGGCGGCATCTACGCCAAACTAGCAAACGAAGCGGCTCGACACAACTGCGCTCGGGCTTCCCCTACCACAATTCAGCGGCCCGCAACTGCGCTGATCGAGCGTTTGCAGAAGGGACAATCGAATAGGTCCTCGTAAACGCGCCAGCAGTGAGCGATCAATCGCTGGAGAGAAGCCGACTTGCCGGATTGCCGACATAACCGGGAGTCAGATCCCCAGGCTATTTGACGGGGCGCGAGCCCACGATGAGGATATCCACTAATCTTCTGGCGCTTGGCTGCCAATCGGGCGCGGACGCGACATTGGAGACGCCGATCAGAGCGCGGAGTAAGTCATCTGGATTAAGGTCGCTGCGTATCTCGCCGCTCTCAACGCCGCGCTTCACCAGTGCCCGAATCGCCTGATGCATCTTCGCGTAAGAGGCTTCGAATACCTTCTTGGGATCACCGAGCAGCGTATTGAGCGCGGGCGCGATGAGCTGCTTCGCTGCGATGGCATCAACGAATAACACTAGCCAAGCTCGTAGTGCGTCAGTCGGCGCCATCGTCTGAGAGAACTTCTGTTCGGCTTCAGCCAGCTTTTCCAACTCGGCCCGATAAACCGCCTGTAGCAGTTCCTCGCGGGTCGGGAAGTGGCGATACAAGGTTCCAGGTCCAACGCCTGCCTGCTTGGCGATGTCGTCAAGACTGGCGTTGGCACCATGCCGGGCAAACGCTTCCTTCGCCACTTCGAGAATCCGTTCGCGATTCCGCTGCGCATCGGCGCGGGGCTTTCGCTGGATGCGTTTTGGGTGTTTTTGGGTCATGCCGAAAAAAACTTGCAACCGGAGATAGTCTCCGTTCATCTTATCTGTTGCGGAGACACTCTCCGTTTTATTCGAACTGCGGCGGCTTGTCAACACCGATCTCCGGGCCCATCCGGGCGAGCCTCCCGAAGGAGAAGGAATATGAATATGGTGGATGTGTTTGGAGCGACGTCGACAACGGACGAGGTTCTGTCCCGTGTGAATCTGCAGGGTAAACGAATCCTCGTGACCGGCGTTTCGGCGGGTCTGGGCGTTGAGACGGCACGATCGCTGGCGGCGCATGGTGCAGTCGTCGTCGGTGCCGCGCGCGATTTGAAAAAGGCCGAAGCGGCGACCGCACCGGTCAGAAGAGATGCTGCGACTGCGGGTGGAAGTTTCGAGCTGGTTGCGCTTGACCTGGCTAGCCTCAAAAGCGTGCGTGAATGTGCGGATGAGCTGCTGGCGAAGGGGCAGTTCTTCGACGTGATTATCGCTAACGCGGGTGTGATGGCCACTCCATTTGGCCACACGGCGGATGGCTTTGAGACGCAGTTTGGCACCAACCATCTCGGCCACTTTGTCCTGATCAACCGGATTGCGCCGCTTCTGCGCAAAGGCAGCAGACTGATCAACCTCGCTTCCGCAGGTCACCGTTTTTCCAACATAGACCTGGACGATCCCAATTTTGAGCGAACGCCTTACGAACCGTTCGCCGCCTACGGCCGCTCGAAGACCGCGAACATTCTTTTTGCCGTCGCGTTTGACCGGCGCCAGCATGGACGCGGCGTGCGTGCTGCCGCTGTCCATCCGGGCATGATTGAAACCGAGCTTGCGCGCCATGTAGATCCGGCCCGCCTTCAGGCACTGCTCGACCAAATCAGCAAAGAACGGGCTGCGGAGGGGAAGGAACCCTTCCAATGGAAGACGGTTCCACAAGGTGCTGCAACATCGGTGTGGGCGGGAGTCGTCGCTCCGGCAGAAGAGATCGGTGGCAAATATTGCGAGAACTGCCATGTCGGCGAGGTCGTGGCGGACTCCGCGACGATCAGCGGCGTCAGCGAAGGCGTGCGCGGTTATGCGCTCGATCCAAACAACGCTGAGGCGCTGTGGACGAGAAGCGAAGAAATGGTCGGAGAGAGGTTTTAAGGATCACTAAGGATCAGGAGGAACGAACAATGAAGATATTTGTGACAGGAGCTACGGGATTTATCGGTTCGGCCGTCGTGAAGGAGTTGATCGGCGCGGGCCATCAGGTGATTGGCCTCGCTCGTTCAGAAGCGGGGGCCAAGTTTCTGATCGCAGCTGGTGCCCAGGTGCATCGAGGTGATGTCGAAGACCTGGAGAGCTTGCGAAGGGGAGTGGCCGCCGCTGACGGTGTGGTTCACACGGCCTTCATCCACGACTTCTCGAAATTCAAAGAGAACTGTGAGATCGACAGAGGTGCGATTGAGGCGCTGGGCGCCGCCCTTGTCGGTTCTGAGCGGCCATTGATCGTCACTTCCGGGCTCGCGTTTCTGGCGAGCGGTCGGTTGGCGACCGAGGACGATCCGCCTCCTCCTTTGTCTGATTCGTATCCTCGCGGTTCGGAAGCGACGGCCGCTTCGCTGCAGGCACGTGGCGTGCCGGTCTCGGTGGTTCGACTTCCGCAGGTTCACGATCCGGAGAAGCAGGGACTCGTCACCTATGCCATTGCTTTGGCTCGCGAGAAGGGCGTCTCGGCGTACTTCGGCGATGGCATGAATCGCTGGGCGGCGGTACATCGGCTTGATGCTGCCCGTCTCTACCGGCTGGTGCTTGAGAACGGTTCCGTGGGAGGCAGATATCATGCCGTTGCGGAGGAGGGCGTGCCGACTCGAGAGATCGCCGAAGCAATCGGCCGTCGACTGAAGGTTCCGGTGGTCAGCAAGTCGCCCGAGGAGGCCGCGGAGCATTTCGGCTGGCTGGGTGCATTCGTGCGACTCGACTTGGCGGCTTCAGGCACCAAAACACAGGCACAACTGGGATGGCACCCCACGGGCCCTGGATTGATTGCCGATCTTGAACAAATGAACTATCTCGAGGCTGATACAGTTACCGCGTCGGCGCCGCGACGCACCTAAGCGTTGGAATTGGGAGGATCAAACGATGGAAATCAAAGATCGTGTATTCATTGTGACTGGCGCGTCGTCGGGGATAGGGCTGGCGACGGCGATCGCTCTGTCTGATCGCGGCGCGAAAGTTGCCCTTCTCGCTCGCAGCACCGATGCGCTCAAAGAATTAGCGCAGAAGCTTCCAGGCAGCTTGCCGTTCGCGGTAGACATGACGCAGTTTGATCGAGTGCGGGAAGCCGTAGGGGCTGTGCACCAGCATTACGGCCATGTCGACGGTCTCGTAAACAATGCAGGCCGGAGCTACGCGGCCGCAATCGAGGAGATCGAACCTGCGCTTTTCGACGAAATCTTCCATCTCAATGTCCTGGGACCAATCGTCGCAATGCAGGCTGTGATTCCGGTGATGCGGGCGCAGGGCGGCGGAAGCATTGTAAACATTAATTCGGGAACTGCTTTCATGACTGTTCCTCAATACAGTGTTTACTCGTCGTCGAAGCGTGCGCTCCTTGGCTTTAGTCTTGCCGCACGCGCCGAGTTAGAAAAGGACCGCATCGTCGTCAGCGAAATCTATCCATTCATTACAGCGACGAACTTCGGCAAAAACAGAATGGGCAATCCAGGAGGTGGCGGACCCTCGGCTCATTACGCCGATGGTGACAAGCCCGAATTCGTCGCCGGCCTCGTTCTGCAGGCTGTCGAAGAAGGCCAGGCGCAGTATTTCGCGAATGATCGTCTTCGCAAAATGGCCGGGGTCGCGGCCTAGGACACGCTCGCCCCGGCTGAGCTGCTTCGATAACGACAGAGCCCGAAGGTAATTGTTGGCTGTCACCGGTAGATCAAGCACGCACCGCCCATGCACGGGATCTCCGTGGTTAACAAGAACGGCGTCATCCCGTGGTGATGTGGTCGAACTTCGGACATCGGAGAGTATTCTGCGATTGCTCCCGACGGGCAATCAGGAAGTAATCAACTCGTCGGTCGGATTAGTACCAAACGCGCATCTCGTCACTGTTTGATTTCCTGACGACATGCCGACTTCCATTACTGATCGTGGTTAGCGGCGTAAGATCACTTCCGAGTGGCCGACGACTCGGGCTGAGCAGCTACGAGATAACATCCGCAAGCCCGCGGACCTAATCTGCCGCCCGTGATACGAGGGCATCAAGTCGTGGGCATCGTGCCACCGTCGATAATGTAATCAGCCCCGCTGATAAACGCGCCTCGGTCTGAGGCCAGGAAGGCTACCAGTTCCGCCACTTCCTCGGGTCGGCCTGTCCGGCCCATGGGAATGCCT
>DATKFH010000082.1:0-3371 GCA_035511455.1 Candidatus Sulfotelmatobacter sp.
AATAATCTTCGAGCACTTCGATCGATTCCCGCGACAGGTCATCATTCAGGAAACGTTTGTCAAAAAGAAACGTGACGAGCTCTTTGGCGACGCGCCGATAGTACGGCTCGACAGCTTGCGTCTTGTCGTCGGCCACGCTCACCCAAGCATCCCCTTAAGAACCTTGAAGTTCTCTTCGTTCAGGTCTTCAAGCGATCCCATGCCGGCCTCGGCGAGGAGGGGAGCTAAGTCCTTGCCGGTCTCGCGCAGTTTGCGTTCAATGAACGCGCGCTCGCCCTTCATGGTGTCTGAGGTGCTGGGCGGTTCCCGCTGCCCTGCTGGAGGTGGCGGCGATTCGCTCTTGCGCTGGGGCTGCCGTGGTGCGGGCGGTGGCTCGTCGTCTGGCGGCGCGGCGTCCAGGTCCTCCAGGTCCTGACTGAAGAAGTCAGAACAGCCGGCGACGGTGAGCGTCATCGCGACGTGCGCGCGCTTGGCCGCCATCTTCAGGATCGTGTTGGCGGTGTCGGCCGCATCGGTTTTGATCTGCAGCTGCTTGTAGTGGCTGCCCTGCTGGCCGCGCTTGTACTTTGTCCTGCGGTGTGTCTCCGGTGTGTCGTCCCACTCCTCCTGGCAGATGGCGGTGCGCCAGCGGTACTTCTCCTCGCCGGTGCTCGCCTCGGCCAGCCCTTCCCCGAGCATCTGGCCGGCGGTGTTAAAGCCGATGCAGCGCACGCGATAGTGGGCCACTTCGCCGCGCTCGAGTTCCTCGACCTCGTAGCGCACTCCGATCCGCAGCATCGCGCAGATCTGTTCGGCGCCTGGCTTCCAGAGCGATTTCTTTGCGGTGCCAGGAATCTTGCCGTAGTGGACATTTTCCTGCATCACGCTCTCGACCAGATCGTGGATCGCGACGACCCGCGCTTTGATCGCCGCAACCGGAATGATCGGAAAGTCTTCGCGCACCACCAGTTCACCGTCCATCACATCTCCTTGACGCCGGATCGAATCATCCGGCAGAATTGTGCACGTGGTCAAGTGCTGCTTGTATCCATGTGGTCCAACCCAAAGCAGCCGATCTTTCGGAGCGAGCCGCTCCGACGGGCGGTTGCCAGCCTGCACTGTGTGTGCTGCGGCATCCACGGCTGGACCCAGTGCGCTCACATCGGTGGTCTGAAAGAAGGAAAGGGCCGCTCCCTGAAGGTTAGCGACAGCCGCGTAGCGGCCCTGTGCGGCCCGCACCCGAGCCCAATGGGACCGGCGTATCCATACGTTCCTGGCTGCCATGCCGACCTCGACCAGGGGCGCATCGACAGCGCCCGTGGTCCCGAGTTTGTCGCCGAAACCTACGTGCTGCTCATGGAGCAGAGAAAGCTGCGCGTGGCCGGCTGATACACTATCCGGTGCACTTGCCATGGTGCAATCTCCTGGGCCGAGTTTATTCCGGCCCTTTTTTTATCCGGCGGAAGGCGTAGGTGCCGATCGCGTCGCGTCCGAGCCGCGTTTCAAAATTGTCGTAGGCCACCATCTCGAATCCGTGCTGTCGCATGAACCACTTCAGCCCGTTGTTCGTCAGGTACAGGACGTGCTCTCCCCTGGCCGGCTTGAAGTGGCGCGACGCGCGAGCGTCTGCCTCGTCCAGGTAGATAGGAGTCGAAACGAAAGCAAAGTGAAGGCAGTGGCGCAGGCAGCTCCAGTCACGTGAATGTTCCACCACATCGAACATGGTGAACACGTCAGCCGGCTGGGTGTGGATGTCGTGCCAGCGATCCCTTTGCTTGAGCCAGTCGATCGCAAAAGGATTCACATCGTAGCCGCTGGCCCCCGTCTCCTCCACGAAGCGACCGCCGCCGACGCCAACGTCCACCATCAGCTCCCACCAGGGAACGAACCGTCTGACAAAGGCAATCCTGGCGGCAGTGAGGTCAGCGCCCATCTGCGTTCGATCACGGCGCCGATACTCCTCCCAGTACAGCTTTCCGTAAAGGTCAGGGTCCGGAGCGCGCTGACAGATGCCGACCCCAACATCTGAACGCCAGACAACCTCTGTCTGCCTGTCGCGATCCATCACGTCTCCCTTATGCGTTTTCCATGGACCCACAGAGCCAGCTTCCTTTTAATCACGTAATCGCGTGTGCGAAAGCCCTTGCAGTCCTCCCAAATCTCTTCGCCGTTCTCGGTGTAAACGAAGTCAGCCAACCACTCCACGGCGCGCTCGCCAGCCTGTTTCGGTATCAGTTCGATCCGGACCTGCCGACGCAGGTCGGTGATCTCGCCCGCGCGTTGCATCAGTTCGAGCTCGGCATAGCGGGCCGACTCCTTCTTGGAGTCGAACCCGCCCACCTTCACGTTGCCGTACTTTCGGCGCTTCGACTCAGTGCGACCCGGTAACCAGCGCATAATTTGGCGCATGCTAATACAAGGTAGGCTTGACAGTCCAGCGCCACGGCGCTTATTCTGACGCTCCATGAAACCAGCGCAGGCGATTCGTCTGGCGGGCTCGCAGACCCGGCTGCACGCGATCTTCGTCAAAGGCGGATTTAAAATATCGAAGCAGGCCGTGAGTTTGTGGGCCGCAGCCGGTGGGCTCCCGCCGAAACGGGAGTTACAGCTGCGCCGGCTGCGGCCCTGGTGGTTCAAACGGAGGAACGGAATGATCAGGAACCCGAAACCGAAGCAACCACCCGACAACCTCGCCGCGGCCCCCGGCATCCGCAAGGTGCGCAAGGGCGGTGCTATGAAGAAGCGCAGGCCAGACGCCAAGGGGCCGCCGTTTTTGCCTAAGGTTTACGGAGACCCGGAGAGCCAGATATGAGCGGACCAGGCACACCTAGCGAGACCCCCGGCCATCACGCTCTCACACCGAACCAGGTCGGCAAGATCCAGGGACTGCGAGACGTTGGCTCAGAGCTCGAAGGCGCTATCAAGGCCCTTCAGGTGGATGAAGACTGCGACCAGCGCTGGGTGTCGATCGCTCGGACGCATTTCCAGGAGGGGCTGATGGCAGCGGTGCGTGCGGTGACCAAGCCGACCTTCTTCTGAGTAAGCATGACAAGTTGCCGGAAGATTTCATGCGCGAGAGGGGATTTCTGATATGAACTTCGGTCAGGCGCTCGATCAGATGCGAGCCGGCTTGCCAATGTGCAGGGCCGGCTGGAATGGCGTCGGCATGTGGCTGTGCATCTCGCCAGGTAAGGTGGACTGCCCAGCGGATCAATTGTGGGCGCCGCTGAACCAGATCTATGCGAGGGACCACGGCGGCAGTGTCACCGTGCGCCCGTACATCACCATGAAAACAGCGCAGGGCGACATCGTTCCGTGGGTCGCATCGCAGACTGACCTGCTGGCCGACGACTGGATACTTGCCGAGCAGATGGTGCCTTTTTGAAAATCTC
>DATKFH010000083.1:0-5947 GCA_035511455.1 Candidatus Sulfotelmatobacter sp.
CACCTCGGTCCCGGACCTGGCTCGCAAACTCCGTCGCTACATCAACGCCTACTCCGCCAACGCTCGCCCCATCCAATGGAAGTACTCTGACCCCAGCCGCCGCCTGCCCACTAACGAATTCACTGCGACAGTCCACTAGGACTAGCGTGCGTCTCGAGCGCGGTGATCTGGCTGGTCTGGTGGGTACATTTCCGCGCGCGACGGCGGGCAGGAGTCTTGCCAAGCTACCGCCTCGCGTTTGAATTTTTGGGCGTCGGCCTTGTCGCGCTAACCGCGCACCTTGGCGGCTTTCTAAGTGGCGTCAACGGTCCCGGCTAGAGATGCTGCGATAAGTCCCGCCCTTCGGGCTAAGCAGGCGTGAGCAAACACACAACGGTGATAAATCACTCCACGATCATTCCTTCGGCGCACCGCGGAGCCGGTCCGCGTACGCGATGCGATGCACATTGCTGCCGCGTGTCTACGAGACAAAGACTTGACAATCATATGACATCCCGCGTGCATCTGACCGTGGGCCGCCGCGTCTAACGTTCATCTGTGAACCAATCAAAATAAAAATCAAAAGGGAAAAACAATGAAGTACGCTACATTTCATATGGTCACTGCACTACTAGCGATTGGCCTGATGTCTGGCGCCAACCTTGCACAAGCCCAGGCCGGCAGTCTGGACACAACCTTCGGCACAGGTGGAACCGTCACGACCAGCTTCGCCGACGGCGTCGCAGGAGTCGGCGCTTTTGAGCAATCGAACGGCGACATTGTGGCGGTCGCCCAGGTCAACTTGGTCAACAACGTAGGCACAGGAATTGGCTTGGTGCGCTACACCTCCGCCGGAGAGCTGGACACAACCTTTGGCACGAACGGGATCACGGTTAGCACATTCGCGGGCATTGCCTTCGATCCATTCGGATTTGCCGTGCAGAAGAGCGGCGGCATCCTTATTGGCGGAGTAGCCACGACAAAGTCGGGTCTAAATAAGTTCGGCCTGGCACGGTACACCTCCAACGGCGTTCTGGATACAACCTTCGGAACCAATGGCCTCGTGATCACCAAAGTCGGTACCCGGTCCGATGCTCCCAGTGCACTGCTGCTACAACCCAACGGCAAAATTGTGATGGGCGGCTTCGAGGTTGCTGAGGGCAATATTCCAGGGATGATGTCATTGGTGCGCTACAACGCCAACGGCACTCTTGACACTACCTTTGGCAAGGGCGGAATCTCGCTGGCGAGTGTCACGTTCTTAGGGCCTGAGACGCTGGCGCTGCTCTCGAACGGCGACTACCTGGCCGTGGGGCAGAATGCAAATGGTAACACGGGCATAGTCGCGGAGTTCAGCTCCAAGGGAGTGCTGTTGTCCAAGGTAACATCCGCAAAAGTTATGGCCGCTCTCTCGTCGTCACAAGGCGCGGTTCCCAATGTTATGTTCCAGTCCCCAACTGTTTTCCAGCCAAACGGCCACTATGTTGTAGCCACGACGAGTTGCACCTTTCACTCGGAGTGTCGCGGCACGAAATTCGCGATGAATCGTTTCCTCGAAACGGGGAAAACGGATCCAGCCTTCGACGCCACGGTCGAATCCTTCGACCCGACACAGACAACCTCGGTCGCTCAGACCGTCGCTCTGCAGGCGAATGGGCAAATCGTGGTGGGCGGTCTTATCAACCAAGACGCGCCAATTGTTGGCGGCTTGGTGCGGCTTGACAGCAACGGCGAGTTGGATACGAGCTTTGGCACCGTCGACTCGTTTGGCGTCTGCTGCTCGGTAACGAGTGACCAGACGTTCTCCGGCCTGCTGATCCAGACAGACGGAAAGATTGTCGCCATCGGTGGACTCGATGGGGACCTGGCTGTGGCGCGGTATCTGGCGAACTAGACCTGTTGTTTGGGTCGGCGGACCCGCAAGCCGGATAACGCTCGTCGCGAGCGGTGCCGAGCCTATCCGTAAGCTACGGAGAAGGGCGCTGATCGCAACCACGGTCAGCGCTCTTTTATGCATGACCGCGTTTTACCTCTTAATAAGAATATTTTGTGGAATTGGGAAATATTGCTCGACCAGCGGAGTTTTGCATACCGCCGGTGCAAAAAGTTTGCAAATAAATAAAACGGAGAATGGAATGAACTTCAAAGACTCTGTCTTAAAGAAACGTCGCAGCCTTACATCGGCATTATCGTGGGTCCTGCGCGGGACGTTGGCGGTTCTGGCAGTAACTCTGATTCTGATGCCCAATTCCTGGGCAGCCAGTAGCGAAAGGGTGTTGCATACTTTTAACATTGCAACCGCGGGTTTCCCGGTCTCTGGCCTGGCTATGGACGCGAAAGGAAACCTGTATGGCACCACTCGCCTCGGCGGTCCGGGAAGCTGCGGCGAAGGGTGCGGTGTGGTCTTCAAATTAACCAAGAACAGCAAAGGCGGAGCCACCTATAGCGTCCTCCACACCTTCGCGGGGGCCTTCTCCGACGGAGGCAATCCCTTCGGCGCTCCGATCGTGGACAGCGCCGGCAATGTTTATGGGACCACGACGAACGGCGGCAAAGCAGATTGTGGTGTTGTTTACCGGCTTTCTCCAACCGCCGGCGGAAAGTACCACGAAACCATTCTCCACAGCTTCAACAGGTTTATCACTAGGAACGACGATGGATGTAATCCGGAGTCCTACCTGGTTTCCGATGCAGCCGGGAATCTGTACGGCACAACGAACACGGGTGGCGGCGGTGGGGTGAACGGTACCTTCTGCGATAACGGTTGCGGCAGTGTGTTCAAGCTGGCGCCGAACGGAGATGGAACGTACACCGAGAGCGTGATTCACAGCTTCCCCGGAACGAAAGGCAATACGGATGGCCAGAATCCGGTCGGAGGGCTGGTTTTTGATGGCGCGGGCAATCTCTGGGGATCCACGCCGGTAGGTGGCGTCGGCGGCAACGGCACTGTCTTCGAACTGACTCCCAACTCGGATGGAACGTATACCGAGACCACGCTCTATAGCTTCACCGGAGCGAGCACGGGTTTCGATCCGAATACCAACCTGGTAATTGATAAAGCGGGCAACCTCTATGGCACAGCGGTGAATGGCGGCAAGGGTCACGGCGTGGTCTTCAAAGTAACGCCCCAACCGGGCGGCGGTGTGAAGGAGAGTGTCATCCACGCGTTTGTCCTCTGCAACTCCACGGTCTGCCCCGACGGTATATTTCCCTTCAACGGGCTCACCATTGATGCCAACGGGACGCTCTACGGTACCGTTGACCTCGGCGGCGGCGCCAGTAATCAGTGCAGCACGGGCACGCCCGCTCTCGGTTGTGGCATCGTCTATAAGCTGACGCCCAACGCGCAAGGCAAGTTCACGGAAACGATCCTGTATCGCTTCCAGGGGTTTGCCGACGGAGCAACGCCAGAGGATGACCGCTTGGTCATTGATGCCAACGGGAACATCTTCGGCGCTACAGCCGAAGGCGGCAACTCAACTGCATGCCCCGCCGACGGCTTCGGTACTCCCGGAGGTTGTGGCGTCGTGTTCGAGGTTACTCCGTAGTCAAAACTCGAAGAAATCCGGCGGGAATCGCAGGGTTCCCGCCGGAGAATCATGAGCCTGACAAACCCACTTTGATGTAGGTGCGAGCGTCCCCGCTCGTTGCAATGTTGTTGATGTAGACGCGAGCGCTCCCGCTCGCGCAATCCCGGCACAGCTTGTGAACTCGAAATACTCGGCGTGCATCCGGCGCAAACGGCTTCTTTCGTTGTCCTCAAATTTGGACGGGAATAAAAACAATCTGTCGCAGTTATCAACTCTGAACGTCATAAATCACGGAGGACAGATGCCCGGCAAGAAGCAAGATCTTATCGATCAGAATTTACAAGACCTCAACAACGACGGTGTCGATCGTCGCGGATTCCTGAAGTGCATGGCATGGGCCGGCACGGGCCTGGTCTGGACCATGAGCGGCGGCATTCCGGTATCTCGGGCATTCGCCAAAAGCAGCGGCAAAAATAAAGACGCCGCCAAAGGCGCGGACTTCAGCTTTGTCCAGATCAGCGATAGTCACATCGGTTTCAACAAGCCGGCCAATCCGGACGTCACCGCTACCCTGCAGACAGCCATCAATAAGATCAATGGCATGTCCCACACACCGGACTTCATCATTCATACCGGCGATCTGACCCAGCTTTCGAAGCCGAGCGAATTCGACACGCTTGACCAGGCATTAAAAGCAGTGTCCGCCAAGCAGATCTACTTTGTACCGGGCGAGCATGACATGCTCAGCGACAACGGCGAGCAATATCTGCAGCGCTATGGAAAAGGTACAAAGGGCGCGGGTTGGTCCAGCTTCGATCACAAGGGTGTGCATTTCGTTGGCCTGGTGAATGTCGCCAATCTGAAAGCTGGAGGCATGGGCTCGCTCGGTCACGAACAGCTGGAATGGCTCGAAGACGATCTCAAGGGCCGCTCTGCCAGCACTCCGATTGTGCTCTATGCGCACATTCCGCTGTGGACCATCTATCCCGATTGGGGTTGGGGAACTGACGACAGTGAACAAGCCTTGTCCTACATCAAGCGTTTCGGCTCCGTGACGGTGTTAAACGGCCATATTCACCAGATCATGCAGAAGATCGAAGGTAAAGTTTCGTTCCACACTGCGATGTCGACCGCCTTCCCTCAACCTGCGCCAGGAACCGCGCCATCGGCCGGGCCGATGAAGGTGCCGGCCGAACAGTTGCAGCAAGTGTTGGGGATTACCGATGTGAACTACGTGGTCAGCGGAAGCAGCCTCGCAATCGTCGACTCGCCACTTGGAACGTCGGGCTCTTCGGCTTCGGGCAATGGAGGCGGCGTTTGGAGGTAGTTGAGTGAGCCCTTGGTAAATTCCAAGGGCTCGGTCCAAACGAAAAACATCAAGCCAGAACATCACATCTAGAAAAGGAATAGGACAATGAAAAGGAACAATGTGTGGGTTGCAAGTTTAACCGCGCCCGTTATGATCGCAATGCTCCTGCTACTAGCGGGATCACCGTGCGTCAGGGCGAATGACCACTCCTCCGCTGCAAACGCGGTGGTGAAAATCGACAATTTTGTTTTTGGGCCACAGACGCTCACGGTACCCGTCGGAACGACAGTTACCTGGACAAACAGTGATGACATCCCTCATACATCGGTCAGCACCGACGGTGTGTTCAAGTCCAAGGTGTTGGATACGGATGAAAACTTCTCCTATACTTTTACCAAGGCGGGAACATATCCCTACTACTGCACGATTCACCCAAAGATGACCGGCAAGGTCGTAGTGCAGTGAAACACGGACTCGTAGATGGCACGGGAACGGCTTTACATCGCCAGAAGCATTAATTGCTTCCACAGAGCTGCTGTTCTCCAAAGCACGTTGAGCGATTATGACAGAGCCGGCACAATTCGGAGTACGAGCAGAGACAAATGATGACTTAAAGCTTGTCCAGGCTAGTAAGAATGGGGATGTTGCCGCTTTCGAGCAACTAGTAAAGCGATACGATCGCAAACTGTTCCGAATCGCTCAAAGCGTCACGCATAACCGGGAAGATTCCCAAGACGCGGTACAGGAAGCCTTCTTGAAGGCCTACCAACACCTGGGCGACTTCCGAGGGGATTCCCAATTCTCGACCTGGCTGATTCGCATCACCCTGAACCAGTCACTTATGAAGCTGCGAAAGCAGCAAGCAACAAAAGAGGTATCCCTGGATGAGGATTTTCGGACAGATGAAGACATGCTTCCAAAAGAGGTCATCGATTGGGCACCCAATGCCGAACAACTTTACAGCGTGTCGGAACTACGAAACATCTTAACTAGTGGACTGTCGCAGTGAATTCGTTAGTGGGCAGGCGGCGGCTGGGGTCAGAGTACTTCCATTGGATGGGGCGAGCGTTGGCGGAGTAGGCGTTGATGTAGCGACGGAGTTTGCGAGCCAGGTCCGGGACCGAGGTGA
>DATKFH010000084.1:0-2925 GCA_035511455.1 Candidatus Sulfotelmatobacter sp.
ACAGGTGAACTCGACCGCCTTCTCATTCGGCGAAATCGAGGGCTCCCCATTGTCCGCTTGCTTCGGGAAGCTGAATATGATTCCTTGCACGCCTTTGCCATCCGGACTACGAACCAGCTGTGCTTTAGTGGCAGTGATATGCTGCTTTGTCTTTTTGCCGGCCAGGGTAGCGGTGCCCTGAAGTGCTTTCTCGTCCAGGGATTGAAATGGCGTCATGTCGGGCCCGCCGAGATATACCTCGTAATCATTCACCGGCTGCGCCAGTTGCTTCTCAGCCTCGTCTTCCTTCAGACGTCCTTCTATCACAGAACTGCGATATCCTGCCTCCCGAATAGTCCGAGACGATATCCAGCGAACCGCGAAACTGGCTTCGGCGGCCGTTGGGCTCGCTGCCGATTGACTGGGCTGACTCGACTGAGTACCGGATTGATTTGCCGCCGCACTGCTGCCCTGCTTCAAACCGCCGCCGCTCTGCGGTTCCGCTGCGCCGGCGCCACTCGCGCCGCCAGTGTCGGTTGGCTTCCAACTCGCGTTAATCTGAACCACCTTGCTCCACGGCGAGTCGCTAAATACTTTCTTCACATCATTCGCATCCCACTGCTGGTAGGGCTTCGACTTCCACGGGTCTCCGCCACCCCAGGCAAGCACCGCCGCTATCAAGCACACTAAGGAGGCCGTGAATGTCTTCGACAATCGCGGCCCGAGCGCCGAAATATTTTTTGTGATTTCCATATTAAGCCTCCACATCGTGATCTGAGCGCTCAAGGGCTCGGACAGGATTCAAGTATGGTCCTCATCGTGAGCGGGTCCAACATCAACCATGGGAGGGATCGAAAGTTCTCTTTCGAGGCAGAGAAAAAGATGAGCAGGTGGCTGGCAACAAAATCGCGGCAAAATTCGAGCATGGGCGGCTCTTTCCGCCATTCAATCCCCCCAGGCCAATACCTAAAACTACCTTAACGGCTCGCCCTTTTGGCGACAAGTGGATTTTCAGCCGCGTCCGACAGGCCCGCCGCGCCAGCCTGCCGTGGCGCTCCGTACACACGTTCCACCCGGTAGATCGGATTCTCGCGCGACTCAAAATGAGTGCGCATCAGAAGCTCCCCTACAAGCCCCACCGCTAATAGTTGCACTCCAAAAAGACACAGCATCATTCCCAAGACCATCAACGGCCCGTGCTGCACGAAAATCGGCGCTTGCCACAAAATCTTGTCGACGAGCAGAAATGCCAGAATCGCCCCGCCCGCGAACATGCCCAGCAACCCCGGTGGCCCGAAGAAGTGCAGAGGCCGTGTCATATAGCGCATCAGGAATCGAATGGTGATGATGTCAAAGAAAACCCGCAGCGTGCGGGAGATCCCATAATGAGACTTGCCGCCCGGCCGCACGATGTTGCGGATGGGAACTTCTACAATTTTGGCGCCGTTCCAGGCGGCCAGCGCCGGAATGAACCGGTGCATCTCGCCATACAGCGGAACGTCCTTGATGATCTCGCGGCGGTACACCTTGAACGTGGTTCCGAAATCGTGAATGTCCACGCCAGAGAGCTTAGCCATCATCCAGTTGGCTATACGTGAAGGCAATCGCCGCAGGATGAAATTGTCCACCCGCTTCTGCCGCCAGCCGCTGACGATATCGCAGCTTGTCGCCTCCATAGTCCCCAGCAGCGTCGGGATGTCCGCGGGATCGTGCTGCAGATCCCCGTCCATCGAGATGATGATGTCGCCCGATGCGTAATCGAATCCCGCAGAGAGCGCGGTCGTCTGCCCATAATTCCGTTTCAGACGCAGCACCGAGACGCGCGGGTCCTCCGCGGCTATTTGCACCAAAATTTGTGGGGTTGCGTCGGAACTTTGATCGTCCACGTAGACAAACTCGACCGGGTCAAAGCGTCCGGTCATGATTTCGCTCAACTGGCTGTGCAGTTCGCGAACGCTTTCTTGTTCGTCGTGGAAGGGTACCACCACCGAATAACGCGGCGGCATGCCTGGGTGCTCCCGCATACGCTCAGTTTAACTCCCGATAGCTGATTAAGCGAATACCTCGTTCCGTAACTGCACTTCGGACGCCGGGGTCTAACAGCCCCTGCAACTCGTCCTCCCGTTGTTTTTGAAGACGCGATCCCGACCGCGCCAAATCAGCGTCGCAAATCCCGGGATGCAGCATAATTTCCGTAGTCCCATCGACGACTGTGCCGATTACGCCCCGCAAGACGGTCGGGCTGAGTTGTCCGGTCATCGCCAGCCCCAGAAAATGATCGGGAGAAAGCAGCCCGTACCTTCTGGAGATTGCCGTGAACTGTGGAGCTATAGCACGAACAGCTCCCGCCGCCAGGATTTGCATCGAGACTCCCTGCCCACCCGCCTGGCTCGTCTCCCAGGAGTCGCGGAGATTCTCGATCGGCTTGCGCACTCGCGCGATTCCACATTCCTTGGCGACTTTTCCCAGTGCTTCCATCACGCGAGGATGAGCGTGCGTATGCTTGTGGGTGTCCAAATGCGTCGGTTCGATTCCAGCGGCTCGAACTCTGCCAATTTGCGCGCGGAGCTCACGTTCAATTTCCTCGATGCGAATGATCCCGGAGCTGATCTTGGCGACAAAAAGTGGCAGCGAGTCTGGCAGATTGCCGCCTGCGTCTACGAGCGAGGCAACACTGTCCTTGGTCGCAACGCACTTGCCGCCGACGAGCACCAGATGACAGCCAACTCCCAACTCTTTGTTGGCGCGCGCGCGCTCCACGGCATCGTCGAACGCCTCGCCGTTTGCCATCAGCGTCGCGCTGGTAAGAATCCCTTCGCGATGCGCGCGAATGATCCCTTCGTTCACACCAAGCGTCATTCCAAAATCGTCGGCGTTGAGAATGAGCTGTTTCATTTAGGTTTGGAACATTTCAGAGGGCAGCCCAAATATTATCACGCAGGGCGA
>DATKFH010000085.1:0-62870 GCA_035511455.1 Candidatus Sulfotelmatobacter sp.
TGCTTAACGCCAAGTATCATCAGCAGGAAGCCGAAATTGTGGCTCGCGCCGGACAACGCGGTGCGATCACGATCGCGACAAACATGGCCGGCCGTGGCACTGACATCAAACTCGGTCCCGGCGTGCCCGACGCTGGCGGCCTGCATGTCCTTGGAACCGAGCGCCACGAATCGCGCCGCATTGACCGGCAGTTGCGCGGTCGCTGCTCCCGCCAAGGCGATCCCGGCAGCTCCCACTTTTTCATCTCCCTGGAGGACGATCTCATGCGCCTGTTCGGTTCGGACCGGATCGTCAAATTGATGGAGCGCATGGGGCTTGAAGAGGGCGAGGAACTTAAGCATGGCATGCTGAATCATTCCATTCAGCAGGCCCAAAAACGTGTCGAAGGGCACAACTTTCAGCAGCGCAAGCGCACGCTCGAATATGACGACGTGATGAACAAGCAGCGCGAGGCCGTGTACGGGCTGCGGCGACGGCTGCTCGAAGGCATGGATCAGAAAGACATGATCCTGCAGGATTACGTTTCGGCGATCCTGGGCGACTTGCTCGAGCAGTACTGTCCGCCCAAGGCGCACGTCGACGATTGGGACATCAAGGCGCTTAAAGACGCGATCTTTACCCGCTTCGGGGTTGATTTTATCGCTGAGGGGGTAAAGCCCGAGACGCTGAACCGCCAGGAACTTGGCGACGCGATCTTCGACAAACTGAAAGAGCGTTACGACGCCAAGGAAAAGATGATTGGCCCCGATGCCATGCGGCATCACGAGCGGATGATCATGCTGAGCGTGATCGACCAGCAATGGAAAGATCATCTGCTCAGTATGGATCACCTCAAGGAAGGCATCGGACTGCGAGGGTACGGGCAGCACGATCCGCTGGTCGAGTACAAGAAAGAGTCGTTCGACATGTTCGAAGCAATGATGCAGCGCTTCCAGGAAGATACGGTCCGGTATCTGTACCTGATGCAGATTCTGGAGCGGCCTCCGGATGTGGGGGTTGGCGGTCCGCCGCCGCAGGAGCAGGGACCGGAGCCAGGGGTTCCCGCTGCGCGGGGCGGTGACGGGAACGGGCGGCGTCCTCCGCGTATGGTTTCGACTTCCGCCGACGAACTGGAAGAGAATTTCATGCGGCGCAAGCGCCGCGAACTTGAGCAGGCCCGGATGGCTGGCGGCGGAGAAGCACAGTCGGTCCAACAGGTGGTGCGCGCACAGGAAAAAGTGGGGCGGAACGATCCTTGCCCCTGTGGGTCGGGCAAGAAGTATAAGAAGTGCCACGGGGCTTAGTGTTCAACCGAGGCGATTGAAGACAAGATTCCTCTTCGGCAGGTCAAGCCGCCGTCCGCGCACACATGGGGTGCAACCAAAGGCCAAATCTGGCCGGGGGCCGTTACAATACCAACCTTTTCCAGCAGCCACTCCGGATCTGTCTTCGGACCGAACGCACCCTGAATAGCATCCATAGTCTGCATGAGAGCGCCTTGCGATGAAGCCGTATTACGATCAGGCGGAGCCGAAGTCCCCTGCGAGGGCAGAGCCAAACCATGGATACTCGCCGCAACCATTCTCGCCTCCGGCATGGCATTCATTGACAGCACTGTGGTCAATGTCGCTTTGCCTGCGATACAGGCCAGTTTTCACGCAACTGTAGTAGATGTGCAATGGGTGGTGGAGTCCTATGGTCTCTTCCTGGGCGCGCTGATTCTTGTCGGGGGTTCACTCGGCGATCTGTTCGGCCGCCGCATGATCTTCCTGGTGGGCGTGGCGATTTTCTCGGTCGCATCCGCTGCTTGCGGCTTTGCTTCCGACATTCATCAGTTGATTATCGCGAGAAGCATTCAAGGGGTGGGAGCGGCGCTCCTGGTACCCGGAAGCCTCGCGATTATCAGTACCTCCTTTGACGAAAAGAGCCGCGGCCAAGCCATCGGCACATGGTCCGGCTTTACCGCGATCACCACCGCGGTTGGCCCTGTTCTTGGCGGTTGGCTGGTTGAGCATGCCTCCTGGCGCTGGGCGTTCTTCATTAATCTCCCCATTGCAGCGTCCGTCATGGCGATTTCATATTGGCAAATTCCGGAAAGCCGCCGCGCAACGGCTGGACGCATCGATTGGATTGGAGCCCTACTCGCCACCCTCGGGCTCGGCGGCTTGGTGTACGGCTTGCTCGAGTCGGTGAACTTGGGCTGGACACATCGCTCGGTCTTCGGAAGTTCGGTTCTCGGTTTCGGCTGCCTTGCCATATTCGTTTTCGCCGAAGCCCGTGCTGCGTCTCCGATGGTGCCACTCAAGCTCTTCGAGTCCCCGAGATTCAGTGGCGCAAACCTGCTCACGCTCTTTTTGTACGCAGCGATTGGAATTTTCTTCTTTTTGTTCCCGTTGAATCTGATCCAGGTCCAGCAGTATTCCCCAACCAAAGCCGGTACAGCGATCCTTCCCTTCATTCTCCTCATGTTCCTTCTGTCGCGCTGGGCCGGCGGACTGGTCACTCGCTACGGCGCAAAAGGTCCGCTGATCCTTGGACCTCTCATCACCGCTACCGGTTTCGCTCTGTTCGCTCTGCCTTCTGTTGGGGATGGCTATTGGAAGTCGTTCTTTCCGGCGCTGGTTATCCTGGGATTGGGCATGACGGTCACAGTGGCGCCTCTCACAACCGTTGTTATGAATTCAGTGAACGAAGACCGAGTCGGCACCGCCTCGGGAATCAACAATGCTGTGGCGCGGGTCGCAGGGGTACTCGCGATAGCAGCGCTTGGGATCGTAATGGTCAAGGCGTTTGGTTTTAACCTCGATCGAAGGCTGGCGAGCCTCGCTCTACCTTCCGACATTCTGCAGGAGTTGCAGACGAACGAGACCAAGCTCGCCGGCTTGCAGGCACCCGCGGGACTTGATCCGATTGCGAACGACTCAATCCGGGAATCCGTGAGGGAAGCGTTTGTCTATGGATTCCGAATGGTCATATTGATTTGCTCAGGCTTGTCTCTGGCAAGTGCTGCGGTCGCATGGCTCATGATTCCTCAAGATCACGATGGCCCTAGGTTGGCGGCGAAAACCTGATTTGGACTGACGCCGCGCAATGCCTCCCGTGTTTGTGGCGCTCCGAAACCGGGGGCCGAATTCCCCCTGCCTTGACCCATGTGGGGTTACCTTGGATCAAGGCGGCACAGGCCGTTGCAAGCACTGTTTCGAACGAACTGCTTTGAAGGTCATTTCCTGGGCGGCGCTTTTTGTCTCGCACCTCCATTCCAGAAATAACGTTGCGTAGTTCTTCGTGATGTAGTCTGCGCGACTTACGTGCAGCTTTTTAGCAGTCCCATCGATCCAGCGCGACGGGCCTTCGATTTCGCAGAAATTGCCGATGGGGGTTTCGTCGGTGACTATCTGGCCTTTGCCATCGGTCCACTCGGCGCGGAACTTTTCGTAGCGAAATGATGGCGCGTATCCCAGGGCACACAGAATCGCGTCCATCTGTTTGCCGTCGGCGACGCCGGACTCCAACTCGATCCGGCTGCTGTGACGCTCTCTCTTGCTACCGCTCTTATGGGTCAGCGTCCAGGTCGGTCCGTACTTGCGAAGGCGAAGCAGCTCGTTTCTGGAGCGCAGGACTTCTCCGGGCAGGTCGTAGAGCGTGTTCATCTCATGCGTTCGGCGAGTGACGAGCCGGAATCCGGCCGCGCTAAGTTTGCGGCGGAGGGCTCGCAAATCGGAGACGCGGAACTTGATCTCAATTTCCTGGGGCATTCAGAGCAGTGTATTACGGGAGTGGGGAGTCGGCCGCGGGAGTCGCCAGAATCATGGGGCGGGATAGAATCTCTGACCATTTTACTGGCTCAAGCGGGCCTACGACCAATCCCCAGGACGCGGCTCCAACCCAGGCGAAGGCTGCGGTAATGAAGAACGGCCAATAGAACTGGCCAGTGCGGTCAAGCAGAAAGCCCGTCAGCATTGGGGCAACCCATCCCGCCATGTTGCCGACGAAGTTTTGCACTCCGGCCCAGCGCCCCGCGGCGTGAGGTCCGGCCAAAGTCTGGGCGACGGCCCAACTGTTGCAGCCAGTCAGTCCGAGGAAGATTCCGGTCAATACGAGCATCGCGACGAAGAGTGGGCCGTTGGTCACCGGAATCAGGACCAGGCACACTCCGATGCCGACGTGTCCCAGGATCAGAGCACCCTTGCGCGCCATCGTCGGCGTGGCTCCGGCGTTGATCCAGCGATCGGCTAGCTTGCCTGAAACGGTCGCGGAGATCGCCGACATGAAGTATAGGAGGCCTCCGTACTTCGCGACGTCGTTCATCGAAAAATCTCGTCCGCGCTTCAGATACGACGGCAACCAGGTCAGCAAGAAGTAAAGATAGTAATTGATGGAGAACTGGCCAAGACAGGTGCCCCATGCGGAACGTTGTCGCAGGATTGACAGAATGCTAATCCCCGGGGAAGGGGTCGAGACCGATGCGGAGGGCCGGCGCGGCATCCAGACAAACCATGGGGCAAGCCAGAGCAGGCCTCCTAGGCCGAGGACTAGAAAGAAGGGACGCCAACCAAAAGCCCCTACTACCCTGCCTCCTACCAGAATGCCGATCGCGGGGCCGAGGGAAAGGCCTGCCATCACGAGCGCGTTGGGAAAGCCGCGGCGGGCTTCGGGGAAACGGGCGCTCAGGATGTTCGAATAAGAAGGAAAGGCCACCGATTCTCCGACGCCGAGGATCACGCGGACGCCGATCAGAGCGACAAACCCGTGCAGCAGGCCGGTTGCCGCGGTTGCGGTGGACCAGATGAAGAAACCTGCGGCGAAGACCCACTTTACGTCGAAGCGATCGACCAGCCAGCCAGCCGGGATCTGCAGCATCGCGTAAGTCCAGAAGAAAGCCGCGAGCAGAGTGCCGAGTTGGGTGTTGGTGAGACTGAGTTCGTCCTTCAGCAGGGGCGCGGCGATTGACAGGTTGCTGCGGTCGATGTAGTTGATGAGAACGGAAAAAGTCAGAAGCAGAAGGACGCGGTTCATGCCCGGATGGCTATGTGGCGCCGCAGGTTGCAGCCGTCGACCTGGCGCGAACGAAACGGGTTGCTCGCGGCTGGCAGGGAAGGTCATTGTGGCAAAACCGCACAATTGTACTCTGCTTGTGCAAGCGGTGGAGAAGGATTGCGCAACCTTGGCGATGGTAAAATTCAGCCCTGTGAAGAATGGAATGACAACGGGAACAGCGATGAAGAACCTGTTTGAGCGAGGGGCCGTGGACGAACTTGTCTCGCGCATTGACCAGCTACAGCCCGGGGCGCAGGGCCAGTGGGGAAAGATGGAAATTGCGCAAATGATGGCGCACTGTTCGGCGGCGCTCGACATGGCCTCCGGGCGGATCAATCCGCCCCGAATTTTTCTGGGACGGCTGATCGGAGCGCTGGTCAAACCGATTTACACGAACGAGAAGCCATTCTCCCAAAACAACCCGACCGACAAGGCGTTGGTCGTTTCGGACCAGCGGGATTTTCGGCGGGAGCAGGAGCAACTTCGGTCAAAGCTTCGGCTGTTCCACGAAGGCGGAGAGGCAGAATGCACCCGCCATCCGCACCCCTTCTTTGGCGCGCTCACACCGCAACAGTGGGCCCGGGGAATGTACAAGCATATGGATCACCACTTGCGGCAGTTTGGGGCATGACGCCAGGCATCCCGCCGTCCGAGGCCAAAGCCAAATTGAGGTTTAGCGCCCGATCAAAAACTTGTACCCTTCCCGATCAGGCTGACTGTCGGAGTTTTTCCCATCGTCTGCAAGGCTGTGTCTTTCCGAGCAACTCTCTAATCTAGGTAAACGTCGGCAACCTTACCAGGTCGTCCTTGGGGATGGATTCCAGAGGCTCTCCGGCCTTGCGCCAGGCCGCGAGGCCGCCGACGATGACGAACGTGTTGAAGCCTTTTTCCCGCAGTAAGTGCGCCACCCGGGCGCTGGTCGCTTCGCGCGCTCAAGTGCAGTAGAGGTAAATGTCCTTGTCTTTGGGAAGGCTCTTGATTTCTTCGTCCAGGTTGTTTGGTTCGATGCGGATGGAGCCTTTGATGCGCTCGGCGCCGATGTCGTAATAGCCGTGGCTGCGCACGTCGACGATCTGAACCAGGTTCGCTGTTTCCGAAGCCAGACGGGCCGCTAGTTCCTGAACGTGGATGCGGGGAACGACGTCGTATTCCCGATATTTTTGGAATTGGGCGATGCGATAGACGATATAAACCGCCACAGCGGCCAGGATGATGACCTCCATGGCACGTCCGGCAGACTGGAAGCCATTCAGCGTGGCGGCCAGGAAATCGCGCGACAGATATCCTGCCGTTAGATAGGTCGTCGAGTAGAGTAAGCATCCGGCGAAATCGAGGCGCAGAAACTGGCCGTATCGCATCTTCATGCTTCCGGCCAGCGGTGCGGCCATGGTGTTGATCCCGGGAATGAATTTGGCGACCACCAGGGTCAGCTTGCCGCGCTTGTAGAACGACTCGGCCGAGCGCAGGATGCAAGTCTCCGGGTTCATGGAAAGGCGGCAGAGGAAAGCCAGCAGAGCCCAGCCAGAGTAGCGCCCTAGCCAGAATTGGATGGTGTCGCCAATGAGTAGCGCCAACACGGCGTAGAACAATACGTTTGGCCCCCACAGAGTGTGGGAGGCGGTGGCAGCGCCGGCCGCCACGAGGGCGATCGCGGCGGGGACGGGAAATCCGATCGCTTCGGCGAATAACAACCCGAAAGTGAGTGCATAACCGTGACGGGCCATGGTGGAAAACAGGTCATTCATAGCGTGTATTGGACCAGAGGTACCTGATGTGACAGGACTTAGATTCGGCGGCAGAGAAAAGGGTTCAGGATAAACAAAAGCCGGACGTGTCTCCGCAGGAGCACGTCCGGCTTAACGGGGAGTGCGTCTGTCAGGAGGACTTTCCCCGTTCAGGGCGAGCAAGACAGAGGCTGGCACTCGAAGTCTTTCCGGCCCTGTCCGGGCCGGCGCGTCGAAAAACCCGGGCGCCTAAAGGTTCGACTGAAGCCGCCGTCCGCAGTCGATGGTGGTCCCGGTGAACAAGGTCCCTCAGCGCCCTGCCTTTCCTCAGGTGCCGGGGGGAGGAGGTTAGGTCACGATGAACCCGTGGCCTATCGCATGCCAGGGCGTCTTATTAGCCTTCCGCTCTGACCGACACTCCCACCAACGGGGCGCATTTTGCAATGAACGGAACGAGAATTCCGTGGCGGCGGTCACAGATGATGGTGATGGGGATCAGACTCGATTCCGTCAGACTTTTGTGCTTGGGCTCACACGATTGCTATCGAGCCCGTCAAGGTCGTAGCCGCCGGGTGGGGTGACAGGAAAGAGCTGGCTATTTCTCTCTTGCCACCACGAACTCGGGCGCCCAGAGCAGAGCGCGCTTGATTTCGGAATCAGGGAAGGTGCAAATCGACTTGCAGGCAGAATCCGCATAGTGCGCGGCCCGGGTGGAGGCGGCTTCCAGAGATCCGTAACGCTCGAGGATTTCCAGAATCTGCGCGTGGGTGACATTTTTAAAAGCCCGGTCGCGCAAAATGGTTTCGATCTTGATACGCTCTTGCGGTGTACAGCGCTCGATCGCGTGGATCACAGCCATGGTGACCTTGCCCTCGCGCAGGTCGCTTGCGACCGGCTTACCGAGCACATCCTCCGAGGCGGTCAGATCAAGCACGTCGTCCACGATCTGGAAGGCCATGCCGAGGTCGTGGCCGTACTGGGCGAGAGTGTTCTCTTGTTCGGCGGTGGCGCCACCCAGGATCGCCCCGAGGCGCATGCAGACGGAGAACAGGCAAGCCGTTTTTCGGAAAATGAGGTCGAAGTGTTCGTCAAGGGTGATGAGCTTGCCCAGCTTTTCTATCTGCAGCAATTCGCCTTCAACCATTTGCTGGGTGAGTTCGATCAGAGCGTCAAGAATGCGGAAGTTTCGCGCCTGCACGGCAATCTTGAAAGCCTGCATGTAAAGCCAGTCGCCGGCGAGCACGCACTTGGAGTTGCCCCATTGGGTGTTGGCGGCAGGGCGGCCGCGACGCGTCTTGGCTTCGTCGATGATGTCGTCGTGAACAAGGGTTGCGGTGTGAATGATCTCGACTACGGCTCCCAGCCGGACTGCGCCGCCTCCCTGGTAGTCGAACAGTTTTGCGGCCAGCAACAGCAGGGCCGGGCGGATCCTTTTGCCTCCGCCACCGCGCAGATACTCGCCGATTTCGGTAATGGCCTGGACGCCAGAAACGGTGTCGCGACCGAACTCGTCTTCGATCGCGACGAGGTCGTCCCGCAACAGGTCGAAGACTTCCTTTCCGTTAATGATGGGCGGCGCGCTCAATTTGTTCGGTAATTCGTAAACTGCAAGTCAATTCCGAAATCATGTTGCTTCAGCAGCGCAATCGTTTCCTGCAAGGTGTCGCGGTCCTTGCTGCTGATTCGCACCAAGTCCCCCTGAATTGAGGCTTGCGCCCTCTTCTTCGAATCCTTGACCAGCTTTACGATCTCGCGTGCCTTCTCGATAACTATCCCCTGCTGCAGGGTGACGCGGCGCTTGGCGGTGCCGCCGGCGGCCGGTTCCACCGCGCCGTAGGTCAATCCCTTGAGCGAAACCCCGCGCTTTACCAGTTTTTGCTGCAAGATATCGTTTACTGCCTTCAACTTGTACTCGTCGGCGGAGTGCAGGACGATGGCATCTTTTTCCAGCTCGATATTCGACTTGGAATCCTTCAAATCGAAGCGGGTGTGAATCTCCTTGAGCGCCTGCTGAATGGCGTTGGAGACCTCCTGCAGGTCGATTTTGCTGACGACGTCGAAACTGTTATCGGGCATATATTTCTAATCTTTCTGAAACAATGGAATCTTAACCTGAGAGTAACAGAACAATGCGGTCAGAGCGCGCGAACTTTGGTTTCAGCGATTTCAACCAATTCGAAAAAATTGTAGAAATTACGGGAAGTGCGTTCGCCGACTTCCTCGGTCGAGAGGCTGCGCAGTTCAGCCAACTGGCGGGCAGTTTCTCGGACGAAGGCAGGTTCATTGCGCTTGCCGCGATGTGGTACGGGCGCCAGATAGGGGGAGTCGGTTTCGATCAGCATGCGGTCGAGCGGAACCTGCACGGCCGCATCGCGAATTTGCTGGGCCTTGGGAAAGGTGACGTTTCCGGCAAAGGAAATCATGAAGCCCATGTCGAGGGCCCGCTTGGCGTGCGCCCAGTTTCCGGTGAAGCAGTGGAGAATACCGCCCAGGCCGCGAGGCGCCCATTGCTCCTCAATGAGCCGGAGGCAGTCCTGCCAGGCATTATCGCTGTCATTGGAAGACCGGCAGTGAATCACGATGGGTAGCTGGGCCGCGGCCGCCAATTCCAGCTGTTTGGCAAAAACCTGCTGCTGCGTTTCCCGAGGAGAGTGGTCGTAGAAGTAGTCGAGGCCGATCTCTCCCCAGGCGATGATCTTGGGATGGCGCGCCAGTTGCTGCATTCGGTCGAACGCCGCCTGATCTGCGAGGCGAGCTTCGTGGGGATGGATGCCGATCGTTGCGTACATGAAGTCATACTTCTCGGCCAAGTGAATGCCACAGTCGAAGTTGGCCGGGCCGTCGCCGTTCCCGATGGCGACGATGTTGCGGACGCCGGCATCTCGCGCGCGCGAGATAACCTGCTCGCGATCGGTAGCGAACTGCTTGCCATCGAGATGGGCGTGGGAATCTACAAACACGATCGTTCGTCTGGGCTGCCTACTTCAGCCGCGCCCCTGTCGGGACATCCTCCAAAAAGCTTGCCAGCACTGGTTTTCCGCCTTCGAGCGAGGCCGCCACGATCATCCCATTTGACTCCAGTCCGCGCAGTTTGCGAGGAGCCAGGTTGGCTACGATCACCACCTTACGACCAACCAGAGTTTCGGGCGCGTACGCTTCGGCGATTCCGGCCACGACCTGCCGGACTTCGGCGCCAATGTCGATTTCGAGGCGCAGAAGCTTGTCGGCTTTGGGTACGCGCTCGGCCACCTTCACGACACCCACTCGCAGTTCGACTTTGGCGAAGTCGTCGATGCTGATTTTTGCGCCGTCGGTTGCCGCTGCAGTCGGCTGCGCTGCCACTGGCGCGGCGGGTGATTGTGGGATCGACGGCTGCGTTTCCGGTGCCTTCACGTCTTCCACCACGGGACCGCGTTGTTGATCTTCCATCTGCTGCATCCTTTCAATGGCGCTCTTATCGGCACGCGGGAAAACCGGGCTCACCTCGCCCAATTTAGTGCCCAGCGGCAACTGTCCCCACGCTAACTCGGGCAAGGCTACTTTCTTGATGTCCCCGAGCCCCATCTGGACCCAGATCTTCGCCGTAGCATCTGGCATCACGGGATGCGCCAGCGCGGTCGCAATGCGCAGCGCCTCCGCCGAGGTGTACAGCACCGTGGCCAGGCGGGCTCGGCTTCCGTCATCATGTTTCTCGCCCAGAGACCAGGGCTCGTTCTCGACAATGTACTTGTCGACTGCGGCCACTAGTCCCCACGCTGTTTCGAGCGCACGGGAAAATTGGAATTGATCGAACCAAGTTCCGAATTCCCGGATCGTCTGGCGCGCCGTCTCGGCAATCGCACCATCGGCGGCGGTCTTTGACGCCCCGGGCGACGGATACGGTACCTGGCCCTTAAAATAGCGGTTAATCATCGTCAACGTACGGCTGGCGAGGTTTCCGAGGCCATTGGCGAGATCGGAGTTGTAGCGCTGTACCAGCGCATCAAAGGAGAACGAGCCGTCCTGGCCGAACACGACTTCACGCAGCAAGAAGTAGCGCAGGGCATCGGCTCCCAGAACGTCGAGAATGGTTTCGGTGCGGACGATGTTGCCGCGCGACTTCGACATCTTGCTCTCTTCAAACAGCAACCAACCGTGGGCGACGATGGCTTTGGGCACGGGCAGGCCCGCAGCCAGAAGAAATGCCGGCCAATACACACAGTGGAAGCGAACGATTTCTTTGCCGATCATGTGCACGTCGGCGGGCCAATATTTCTTGAACGCTTCTTGCGCGCCGGCGTGGGTGGAACCGTAACCGATCGCGGTGATGTAGTTCGCGAGAGCGTCGAGCCAAACGTAGATCACATGCTTGGGATCGTCTGGAACCGGGATGCCCCAGGAGAACGTTGAGCGGCTGATCGACAGGTCGCGCAGGCCGGAGCGGACGAACGAAATGACTTCGTTGCGGCGGGTCTCGGGACGAATGAACTCCGGATTCGCGTAAAGTTCCAGTAGTTTGTCCTGGAAAGACGACAGCTTGAAGAAGTAATTCTCCTCGTGGACGGTTTCGGTGATACGCCCGCAGTTCGGGCAAGGATCGCCAGGCTGGGCACCGTCAACGTAAAGCTCATCGGAGACGCAATACTGCCCGGTGTAAGTGCCCTTGTAAATGTAGCCGTTGTCGCGAATGCGGCGGAAGAGTTCCTGCACCCGCTTCTTGTGGCGCTCTTCGGTGGTGCGGATGTAGTCGTCGTTGGAAATGCCCATCCGCTTCCAGAGATTGCGGAACTGCGCCGAGATTTCGTCGGCGTACTGCTGGGGAGTCTTACCCGCGGCCTGGGCGGCGCGCTCGATCTTTTGCCCATGCTCGTCGGTCCCGGTGAGGAAAAACGTATCGGCGCCGAGCATGCGTTGGCGGCGCGCAATCGTGTCGCACGCGATCGTGGTGTAGGCGTGCCCGATGTGCGGCCGCGCATTCACGTAGTAGATCGGGGTTGTGATGTAGAACTTTCTGGTCATGATGTTGTCGTGTCTGCGGGTCTTCTGGCAAAAACGTACGCCCTTCGACTCTGATACTCAACCTCTGGCGGATACGGATCCCTCTCGATGACTTCCTCGATCGCAAATCCTGCCGAGCGTAGATCAGGGATCACTTGCTCAGGGCGATAGAAATAGAAGTCCAGGGATACGTGGCAATCCCACAGGTCGTCCACGTGCTCAAACTCCTCCCCGATGTGAAAGCTCATGAGCAGCCATCCGCCCGGCTGCAGAACTCGATGCATCTCGCGCATTGCCTTCACGAGATCCGTGGGTTTAAGGTTGACGATCGCGTAAAACGCCGCGATCCCGGCCCACTCCTGGTCTGGCCAGCTGAGTGAGAGCATGTCTCCCTGAGTAAATTCGATGTCCGGGTTCAACTGGCGGGCCCGCTCGATCATTCCAGGCGACAAGTCCACGCCGCAGATCTGCACCTTACGCTCACTCAAATAACGCGCAACTTGTCCAGGGCCGCAACCCAAATCACACACGATTCCCGTGCCCCTTACCCGGTCGGCGAATCGATCGAGCAGTTGGCGGTCCATAGGCTTGTGCCGCAGTTCGTCGTAGATATGCCGGGCGTACTCGTCGGCAACACGGTCATAACTCGACTGGACCTCGCTGGTCTTTAGCTCTGTCATCGCCAAAATCTGGAATTTCACCCACGACCCTCGCCTGAGAATAGTCGCGCCGCTTCCTGCATCACCGTTTTCAACGGGACCTGGTGCTCGGCCGCGATGCGACGGCAGTCTTCATATTCTGGGGCGTAGTTGGCGACTGTGCCGTTCAGGCTGGCAATCTTGATGCGCACTTCGCCCCAAGGGGTGCGAACATTTTCCCAGCGGCGTGCCAATGTCTGACGAACTTCATCACGCCGCCGGACGCCGAGGGTCGTGGTCTCAGTGAAGATCAGCTGCGTCAACCGGCTCACGTCTTCGGGCTTGCATAATACAGTCAGCAGAGTGCCGGGGCGATTCTTTTTCATCTGCACCGGCATACCGAAGGCGTCCAGCGCTCCTTCTTCGAGCAGGCGGTCCATCACATAGCCAAAGACCTGGGGATTAAGATCATCCAGATTCGCTTCCAGCACGGTAATAGTTTCGGACGCCGTTTTGGCGGCAAGGGACGCGGCCTTCTCGCCGATGATCAGACGGGCGACATTCGGCAGTCCGGGAAACTCCCTGGAGCCTGCGCCATATCCGGATTTTTCGATCTTCATCTCGGGAAATACGGAGAAGCGGCGGGCCAGCGTCTTGACGATCGCGGCGCCGGTGGGGGTGACCAGTTCGGCCTGCACGCCGGAGGAGTATACCGGCGCGTCCTTGAGCAACTCGACCGTCGCCGGAGCCGGGACCGGAAATGTGCCGTGGGCACACTCCGCTGTTCCGCCACCGACGTTCAAGGGCGAACACAGGAACTCATCCACGCCGAGAGACTCGGCCCCTACCGCGGCACAAACGATGTCAACCATCGCATCAACTGCGCCGACTTCGTGGAAGTGAACTTGGTCGACTGGGACGTTGTGAATCTTCGCTTCGGCCGCGCCGAGAGCCTCGAAGATCGCTATGGCAGACTTCTTTGCGTTGTTGCTGATGGCAGCTTTGCCGATGATCTCGCGAATCTCGGTCAAGCCGCGTCCGTGACTGAGTGGCGCGGGCGCTCCCGCCCGCGAAGCGGCGTCCGCAGAAGATTGGTCCTGGCTATGGCCGCGGTGATGCTCGTGGCCGTGTCTGTGATCGTGATGTTCGTGCTCCTCACCATGATCGTGATGGTGTTGAGGTTGCGCGGGCGAGAGCGCCCGCGCAACACTGTTCTGCGCCCAATATTCTTCGCGCGGCAGATCTTTCTCGTCCCCGACATACACATCGACCTTGGTGGCTGAAATTCCGCTGCGGACGACGCGAGAAATTGACAGGCGAGCCCCGACATCGAGAACCGCCACCGTCTCTTCCAGCAGGCGCGGCGGAACTCCGGCGTCGACTAAAGCTCCCAGGAACATGTCGCCGCTGATGCCGGAAAAACACTCTAGGTAGGCGATGTGCATATAAGATCTTTAACCACCGAGGCCACCGCGATCGCTCGCGATCACTGAAGATGTTCGTCGCACCAACTGAACGGCTGTTAGGCCTTGCAAGCCAGAAACTTTCATCATAGGGAAGCATGAATCCTGCGTCAAACATGCTGCGATCGCCCGCTCTGCTAGAATCACTGTTTCTTCAACAACTTAGAGGAGTCCTTGTACCGTCATCTCGAACATCGTCTCGCCCAGCGCGTGCTGGAGTGTCTGCAAAGCCGTTATCCGGGCGTCAGTCTGCCGAACGTGGTAGTGGAGCAGCCTCCGAAGGTGCAACTCGGGGATTTTGCGATTCCGATTTTTCCCTTCGCCAAGCCGCTGCGCTCCGCGCCGCTCAAGATTGCCGACGCAATCCACGCCGAAATCGGAGCTATCGAGGGCATCGCGGAAATGCAGGTTGCTCCCCCTGGCTATCTGAATGCAAGGATCGACCGTGCCTGGTTGGCTGCCGCTCTTGCCTCTGGCCAGAAGCCAACCGCTGAGATACCGACCGGCAAGGTCCTTGTGGAGCACTCGAGCATCAATCCCAATAAAGCAGCCCACATCGGCCATCTGCGCAATGCGATCCTCGGCGATACTTTCGTGCGGTTGCTGCGCTTTGCGGGGAGGGAAGTGGACGTTCAGAACTACATCGACAACACCGGGGTGCAGGTCGCCGATGTGGTGGTGGGCTTTGCGCAGATTGAAAAAAAGTCTCGCGCTGAAATCGAGGCACTCGCCCGTCAACCGCGTTTCGATTATTACTGCTGGGATTTGTATGCGCGGGTCTCGCAGTGGTACGCCGAGGACAGGCAGAATCAGCAGACACGTGCGGCTGTACTGCACGCTATAGAAGAGGGAAACAATGAGACCGCAGGGATTGCCGACCTGATCTCGACGGCAGTGCTGCGCCGGCATCTCGAGACCATGGAGCGGCTGCAGATTGAGTACGACTTTCTGCCGCGTGAAAGTGAAATTCTGCACCTGCATTTCTGGGAAGCGGCGTTCACCAAGCTGAAGGACAGCGGGGTGTTGGCGTTCGAAGGCGAAGGCAAGAACAAGGGTTGCTGGGTAATGCGTCGTGCAGGAACAGCACCGACTGCCTCAGGCACTGACGGCACCGAAGACACAGAGGACAAGGTTGCAGAGGAAGATCAAAAAGTCATAGTGCGCTCTAACGGGACTGTCGGGTACGTGGGCAAGGACATCGCGTACCACATGTGGAAGTTCGGACTGCTGGGGCGGGACTTCGGCTATCGCAAGTTTTATCGCTATCCGAACCAGCATGACTGCTGGATTTCCGTGATCGACGGAGAAAAGGAGCACCCCCATTTTGGAGACGTGGCGGAAATTTACAACGTCATCGACGCCCGGCAGTCGGAGGCCCAGAACACAGTGATCGAAGCGCTTCGGGGGCTGGGTCACGGCGAGGCGGCTGATCACTACACGCATTTTTCCTACGAGATGGTGGCGCTCACCCCACGCTGCGCCGCCGAACTGGGCTATACGCTCACGAAAGAGGACAAGGCGCGCTCCTACATCGAGGTCAGCGGCCGCAAAGGCTTCGGAGTGAAGGCCGACGATTTGTTGGATCAACTCATCGCGTCAGCCAAGAACGAGGTCGACTCACGCCATCCTCAACTCGCCGATAACGATCGCCTGGGGATTGCGACGCAGATTGCGATCGGGGCGCTGCGGTACTTCATGCTCAAATACACCAAGCAGTCGGTTATAGCATTCGACTTCAAAGAAGCGCTCAGCTTCGAGGGCGAGACTGGGCCGTACGCGCAATATGCCGTCGTCCGAGCCACCAGCATCTTCAGGAAGGCGGGCATCGATCCAGAGTCTTTTTGTAGAGAGGTTGCTGGAAACGTCTCGCAGACGGACTTGGCGAAATACCTTGCCGGAGCCGAGGCGGACGAAATCTGGGAGCTCTGGCTCGCCTCATCCAAGACGTCCTACGTGGTTGATCAGTGCATCGCAACGACCGAGCCAGCGTATCTGGCCAAGCACGTGTTCCAGCTGGCGCAGCTATTCAACACGTTTTACCATCGGCACCCCATCCTTAGCGAGCCGGACGAGAAGCGCAAGCAGTTTCTGCTGGCTACCGTGGCCGTGGTTCGCCGCGAGCTGATTCGGATGCTCGAGGTCATGGGCATTACCGTTCCGCCGGTCATGTAAAATGCTCCAACCGGGCTCGGGCTGGCACCGAGATTTCAGGTTCGCGCTGCTTCCTCCTTTCAATGAACGAAAAACCGACAGCACTCGTGCCCAGTCGCCCGTGGCTGCATCGCATCGGGTTGGGTGTGCTGGCATTGGTTGTGGTTCTGGCCGTGGCCGGATTTCTCTACGAGAATATTTCCGAGGCTCGCGACCGGCGCTTCAATGCCATGGCCGGCCGATTGGTCGATGTCGGCGGACGCAGAATGCACATTGACTGCACAGGGCAGGGAAGTCCCGCCGTTATCCTCGACTCGGGTCTCGGCGATTCGTTCGTGTCTTGGCGCAAGGTACAGGCGCAGATCGCGAACTTCACGCGGGTCTGTTCCTATGACCGTGCGGGGCTCGGATACAGCGATTCCAGTTCGCTTCCGCGCACCAGTGACGTGATCGCCAAGGAGCTTCATGCTCTCGTGCAGGCGGCCGGAGTCTCCCCGCCTTACATTCTGGTCGGCCATTCGATGGGAGGATTCGATGTGCGTCTCTACTCGAGCCTCTACCGGAGTGAAGTTGCCGGCATGGTCCTGGTAGACGCTTCGCATCCAGACCAGGAAAATCGCTTTCCGCCTGAACTCAAGAATCTGGAGAGTAGTTGGGGGCGGGAAGCCGAATTTCTGGAATACACGATGCCGTTGGGGATTCCCCGGCTGCTCGCATTGTGCGACGAAGACGAGGTGGAGCGCGCCTCCCAATGCAACTTTCACCATGCGCGCGAAGCGGTAGCCGAAATGAAGGCATTACCGCGGAGTTCCGCGCTGACGGCGGCGACCGGTCCATTCGGTGACATGCCTCTCGTGGTGTTGTCGCACGATCCCGACAAACCTGTGAACGAGGTTCCTGCCGACTTAGCCAAACCCACCAGCGAGGCTTGGGAGAAGATGCAGGAGGAGTTGGCGCACCTCTCGACACGGGGGAGACAGACCATCGCGAAGGGCAGTTCGCACTATATTCAGTTGGACCGGCCCGATGTGGTCATCGAGGCTATTCACAGTGTGGTGAACCAAGTGCGGTCAGCGCAGCCGGCATCACCGGCGCAGAGTGTAAGAGAACCGCCTCAAAATTGAACCTGCGAATGGCCGCAATCGACGCATGGACCGTTCGGAAAAGAAAAAGGCGGGACATGTTTCAGACCCGCCGTTAGTACCCAGACGTTTTTAACTCAAATGGTTAGATTGTGACGGCAGCAGTCAGGGTCGTGATGGTTCCGTTTGCGGGGACCTTCCTGGTGTCGAGCGGAGTGAGAGTGCTGGAGCGGGCCGGTGGCGCACCAGTGGCTGACGCTGCGCCGCCAACAGTGTAGCTGGTGTTCATCATGTCGGTCGCTTGACTCAGCAGACCCCAAGAATACGGGATCGACAGCTTACAGGTCCTTGTCGCCCCCGTTCCGGTCGCGGCTACGGTGTTGCTCTCATCGATGATACGGGGGCTGGCGGTGATGGGGCCATCGATCACAGATACGCCTGCCGAGCATATGACATTGGTCATGCCGGCGGACTTAACGGTAATTGTGATTGTTACGTTTATCGTTCCTCCGAAGACCGTTGGCGCGGGAGGCTCGATCGCCGCGTCGTCGACTGGTGGAGCGATGGGACGGAACGCCCCGGTGTGCGGATCGAGGTATCCCAAGATGCCAGGCTTCGCCTGGCTATTCGCGGATTGACCCCAGACCGTTGATACGGCCAAGAGGCAGCAAATGCAAATCAACAACAGCTTTGTAATTCTCATTGTCGTCTCCTTGAGGGATTTGTGGGATAGTTGTCCCCAGAGTTGGTTGAACTCAGGGAACAGGTCCACGGCCGTGGGGGGGTGCCGCAGAAAACTGCCTTCGAAGCCGGTAGTGACTTCAAAAGCGGCACCGATTTTACACTAATCCCGCCTGTTTGCAACGATTGCCGTATCCGGAATTTCCACAGTCAACTGCAAAAAGTGCGCTCCTCACTGCAGAAAGGCACTATCTGGTGATCCTGACCCTGTCTACCCGAACCTGCTAACCTTCTTTCTTACCCGCTAGAATCTGCGCTTCGAGAGGTAATCGGCTTCCCGTACTCCAGGAGCAAATGATGGAAACAGCTCGCCGCACGGCGCTCTGCATGTTCTTGAAGTGGATCCTGTTGCTGAATGCATTTCTCCCGCTCGCCGCTGTGTCGCAAGACGGCCCGGCCCAAGATAAGGCGGGATCCGCGCCAGCGCCGCCCGTGAAGATGCAAGCGTCGCAGACTCAATCCCAGCGATTGCGAATCGGTCTGGCGCTCAGCGGCGGTGGGGCGCTTGGACTGGCGGAAATCGGAGTAATTCAGTGGATGGAGGAAAATCACATTCCGGTGGACCGGATTACCGGAACCAGTATGGGAAGCATCATCGGCGCGATGTACGCGACCGGCATGTCGCCGGCTCAGATCAAGGACTTCGCCAAGAAAATCGATTGGGACCTCGCCTTCCTTCCTGGACCCACTTACAGCGATTTGTCGTATCGCCGCAAACAGGATGGCCGCGAGTTCCTGATCAATGCTCCGCTTGGCCTGAAACATGGCCTGAGTGGGCCGAACGGCTTCAATGCCGGTCAAGGTGTGGGCCTCCTGCTGGATCGGATTGCTTATCCGGAGTCGAACGTCGCGAGCTTCGATGATCTTCCTATCCCTTTCCGATGCGTAGCCACGGACATGCTGAGCGGCGAGGGCGTGGTACTGCGCAAGGGGCCGCTTTCTCAGGCGGTGCGCGCATCCATGGCTATTCCTGGCGTGTTTACACCCGTCGAAATCAATGGCCAAGTTCTGGCGGATGGTGGCATGGTGCAAAATATTCCGGTCGAAACGGTCCGGGAGATGGGTGCCGATGTGGTGGTCGCGGTGGAATTGCGACTCCCGCCGGGCGACAGGGCGCAGTTAGAGACCCTCACCGGCGTGCTCTCGCGCGCCGTCGACGTGATGATCACCCAGAATGAACGCCGGTCGTTGGCGCTGGCACAGGCCACGGTGAGCGTGAATATGAGCGGGTTCGGTTTGTCGGACTACGGACGAGTCGAAGAACTTGCCCAGCTTGGGTACAAGAGCGCAGCCAGTCAGTCCGCCGTTTTGCTGCCCTACGCCATTCAGGATCCGGCGCAGTGGCAGCAGTATTTGGTGGACCGCGAGGCACGCAAGCCTCCCCAGCCGTCGAAAGTGGAAACTATCGAAGTCACGGGCGCGGACGACGACACCGACCGCAGGCTCCAACACCGTCTGAGCAACGCGCTCGGTGGACCGCTCCATCTCGATAAGTTCGATACCCAGTTGACTCGCATCGCGGGAGAGGGGCAGTTCGATCGTTTGGGCTACGAGGGGTTCACTCAGAATGGAGTGCCAGGGTTGCGGGTCGAGGCGCACGAGAAATCCTACGGTCCGCCGTTTGTGGATCTGGCCGTCAACGTTGAAGATTCTGGAGTGGCCGCGTTCGATTTCTCCGCTGGCGCGCGCGTGACTTTCATGGATATTGCCCACCACGGCGGCGAGTGGAGAAACGATCTGCTCTTTGGATCGAGCAATCTGGCCGCCACCGAGTTTTATCAGCCTGTGGCCGGCTCGCGCTTCTTTGTTGCTCCCTACGCCTTCGCGTCCAAACTGGCACGCAATTCGTTTAACGGATTGACGCGGGTCGCGGTATTTGGCGACGAGCGGACCGGAGGCGGATTTGACGTCGGTTATGACTCGGGGCGCCGTAGCGAACTTCGTTTCGGATATGAGATCTACAAGGGCAAACTGAGTCCCCTGATTGGCAACGCGGGCCTGCCCATCATCAGCGGCAGTACGGGCGAATTCCGTGCGCGCTATGTTTGGGACGGGCAGGACAGTCCCTCGGTGCCGAGCCGAGGAACGCGCGTGATCGCTACCCTTTCGCGAGTCTTGCAGAGTCCCGGGCTCGCCCATCCCATTGGACAGGCCGACCTGCAAACGTCCAGCTTCATTCCAGTCGGAGCGAAGACGTCGTTATTCCTGCTGGTCTCTGGGGGAACAACCTTTCGCGGCAATGCTGGGCTGTTCCAGGTGTTTGCTCTGGGTGGACCGTTTCGCCTGGGAGCGTATCTCCCGCAGCAATTCCTGGGCAACCACTATGCCTACGCGTCGCTGGGGTTCCGCCGCGAATTTTACCGTCTGCCCCAGCTTGTGGGACGAAAGATCTACTGGGGCGGGTGGTATGAGGCAGGCAGCGCGTTCGGAGTCGCCGGCGGCGATCCGGGGCCAGTAGTTGTGCGCGGCACATTCAATCTCGGGGTGATTGCCGACACCATCGTCGGTCCGATCGCACTGGCTGGCAGCGTGAGCCCGAGCGGCCAAAGCCGGGTGAACTTCTCGATCGGACGGATCTTCTAAGCAGAGCATCTCGGAGTGCGGTTGCTTGCCAATTCGGACTGCCTAGTTGATATACTTCGCGCTCAGCTCCAAGTTCAACCACAGCCCGGGAGGAAGACAGGTGCGTTCCTCGACCATGCTTTCTGTTCTCACCCTGTTTGCTTCGTTCTCCGCGTTGGCCCAGGAAAACCAGCAGGCGCCGCCGAAGCCGATCTTCAAGTTCGAAGAAGTCATGATTCCAGTGCGCGATGGAGTTCACCTTCAGAGCGTGATCCTATCGCCGGTCGACCAGCACGGCCCATTGCCGATTCTGTTTCGCCGTACCCCGTATGGCGTGCCGGACAAAGCTCTCGAGCAGATGCCGGCCTCCATGAAAGAACTCGCGCAAGACGGCTACATTTTTGTCATCCAGAATTTGCGCGGGCGATTCAAGTCCGAGGGGGTTTTCAGCCTCTCTTCATGGGTTGACCCGAAGGACCCCAAAGCCACCAACGACACCACCGATGCCTATGACTCGATCGACTGGCTGGTGAAGAACGTTCCGAACAACAGCGGCAAAGTTGGCATGTATGGAGTCTCCTATGATGGGCTCACCACCGCGCTCACGCTGCTGCATCCGCACCCGGCGCTGAAGGCCATCAGCGAGCAAGCTTCTCCCGTCGATCAGTGGATGAACGACGACGACCATCGCTATGGTGCGCTGCGCGAGAGCTACGACTTTGAATATGCAGTAATGGAGCAGGCCGACAAGAACAAGAACACGCACTTCGATTTTGAGACTTACGACACCTACCAGTGGTATCTCGACCTCGGGCCGCTCTCGAATATCAACACGAAATATCTTCACGGCTCGATTCCTTACTGGAACTCGAGTATCGATCACCCTGACTACGATGAATTCTGGAAGAGAGAAGCGTGGGTGAGCCAGCTACATTCTTCGACGGTACCAAATCTGAACGTGGCCGGATTCTGGGATCAGGAGGATCCTTGGGGGCCGTGGCAGATTTTCCGCCACGCCGAGCAGAGTGACCCCGGGCATACGAACTTCATCGTGGCCGGCCCGTGGTATCACGGCGAATGGCAAAGTGCTAAAGGAGAGGGCATTGGCCTTGTCCCCTTCGGAGGACACGAGACCGCGAGGGAATTTCGCGAAAACATCGAGGCGCCATTTTTTCGTTTCTACTTGCATGAAAACGGTGAGAAGCCGATATGGCAGGCCAGCACCTTTCAGAGCGGGTCCAACACCTGGCACACGTACGACGTTTGGCCGCCGAAGGAGGCGAAGCCTACCAGGCTCTATTTGCACGTTGACGGCACCCTTTCATTCACCTCGCCGGATGCGGCCAGCGCTTACCGCGAGTATGTTTCCGATCCGGCGAATCCGGTGCCATACCGCCAGCGTCCGATCTCGCCCACCTACCCCGGAGGCGACTGGCGAACCTGGGAGGTCGCCGATCAGCGATTCGTCGATCACCGGCCCGACGTTCTCACATTCTTAAGCGAGCCACTCGATCACGACTTGACGATCACCGGTGCACTGGCCGCGAATCTTTTTGCTTCGACTTCGGGAACGGATAGTGATTTTGTGGTAAAGCTGATTGATGCATATCCGCAGAACGCACAGAAGCCCGAGTGGGACCCCGGCGCCGGACCGAAGCCTGGGCAATACGCTCAGTCGCTCGACGGTTACCAACTGCCGATTGCCATGGAAGTGCGGCGCGGCCGCTATCTCGAGAGTTACGAGAAACCACAGCCCCTCACGCCCAATAAGCCAACAGAATGGAACATTCCGCTACGCGATCACGATCATGTGTTTCTGAAGGGGCACCGCATCATGGTGCAGATTCAGTCGACGTGGTTTCCCGTGATCGACCGAAACCCGCAGAAGTTTGTGCCGAGTATCTACAAAGCGGCGGCGTCCGACTATGTACCGGCAACGCAACGGATTTACTGCTCGGCCTCGATGCCGTCGCATCTGGTGCTGCCGGTGATGCCGTGAGTGCCGTCGTTCAGTCGCGCGAGAATGCCACGCCGTTCAACACCGTTATCTCGCAGTGACTGGCTCCGAACCAGTACGGGATCTCGCGGTAATCGCGGACGTCAAAGACCGCTAAATCTGCGTCTTTCCCGGGCTCGATGCTGCCCTTGCGGTCGGCAAGGCGTAAGGCCCACGCCCCATTGATCGTCGCGGCACCGATGGCCTCTGCGGGCGACATCTTCATGTGCGTGCAGGCCAGCGACATCGCCATCGGCATGCTGAGCGTTGGCGAGGTACCGGGGTTGTAGTCCGTTGCCAACGCGACCGGCGCGCCCGCGTCAATCAAGCGGCGCGCGTCCGGATACTCCTTCAGCCCGAGGAAATAATTCGCTCCCGGCACTAGCGTGGCCAGGGTGTTGCCCTTGGCCAGTTGCGAGATGTCGTCTTCGTTCACGTGGTCCATGTGGTCGAAGGAGGCTGGGTGGAAGCGCAAAAGCGGATGAAGGACCGTCTCGGAAAGCTGGCCCACGTGTGCGCGGACGCTCAGGCCGTGCTTGACCGCAGCTTCAAAGATCTGTTGCGTTTCTTCCGCTGTGAATGCGCCTGTGTCGCAGAAGACGTCCACAAAGTGGGCAAGCTTCAGCCTGGCTACCCGAGGAATCATATTCTTGCAGACGGCCTCAACATACTGTTGTGACCGACCGTGAAATTCCTTCGGCACTACGTGCGCTCCTAGTAGGGTAGCGACGACGGTGCCTGGCCAGCGTGAGGATGCCTGCTGGATGGCTGCGAGGGATTTCAGTTCCGATTCGACGCTCAGGCCATAGCCCGACTTGGCCTCCACGGTCGTCGTGCCGTGCGCGGCCATGGCTTGCAGAGTGGTCAGGATTTTCGCGGCCAGGGCTGTCTTTGCGGCCTTACGCACGGCGTCCACGCTCGAGCGGATGCCTCCGCCTACCGCCGCGATCTCCTCGTAAGAAGCGCCCTCGATGCGCTTTTCAAAATCCACCAGCCGGGGATCAACAAAGACGGGGTGAGTGTGCGAATCGACAAAGCCGGGGAGGACTACCTTGCCGGTGCAGTCGATCTCGCTGACTTTGCGGCGGTTCCTCCTGAGCCATGGGTCGCGGAGCGCGTCTTTGGTGGTGCCGATGCAGACGATCTTTCCGCCCATGCACAGGACGGCGCCGTCTTCGATAATGTTCAGTTCTTTGATGTCCGAGCCGCGGCGGGGACCGGGCTTGGCGGATGGGTCCCGCAGCGTGAGCAGTTGGCCGATGTTGGCGAGGAACAGTGAAGTCTGAATTGTGTGGGTTGGTTTCAGGGCGGGGCTCACGATAGAGCAGTGTAGCAGTCGGCTGGGGTTGGTAGCCGGGCAACGCGAGAGCCCAATTGCCTGAATATCAGGCACACAGTACAACCAACCATACAGATAGGAATTCAAGTTATGCAATCGGCTGGAGTCGGAAAACGAGGCCCGATCGTCGTACCTGCGAAGTTGCGCAAACGGTTGGTATTGAAGAAGGCAGCATCGTGATTGCCGAGGAAGCCGACGGCGGAATTCTCATTCTCCCCGCGATCGTTGTCCCGTCGAACGATACACTCCAGAACGTAAGGCCAAATTCCTGCTGTCCAACGCTGTCGACGAGGCCGATTACTGCAAGGCCCGAACAGAGCTTCGGAAGCAGGGCCTCGATCCCGATTCGATTGCGCACCGGCGACCTGCCTGAATGGACCCCCTGTTCCTCGATGCCAACGTTGTCTTCTCCGCTGGCTACCGACCCAATGCAGGACTGCTTCGGCTCTGGAAGCTCAAAGAGGTCGCACTGTGTACTTCCCGCTATGCCATGGAGGAAGCGAGGATCAACCGGTCCGACGAAGAGCAGCAAGCGCGGCTCAGCACGTTTTCAGAATTGATTTCTCGGTTTGAGGCGGGATCAGGAGTGCTTCCAGGCGGGATTTCGTTGCCTGGAAAAGATGCCCCGATCCTGCTGGCTGCGATCGCAGCCGATGCGACCCAACTGCTGACCGGAGATGTTCGGCATTTCGGTCCACATTTCGGCAAGAAGATCGAGGGAACTACGATTGTGCCTCCGGGAAATTCCCTCCAGCGGCGGGCTCGTGAGCGGTGAGGTTGTCTATCCTCCCATCGGTACTTTCACGCCCGCGTTCTTCGCGAACTGCTTAGCTTCGTCGTAGCCTGCATCGGCGTGGCGAATGATCCCCATGCCCGGGTCGGTGGTCAGGACGCGCTCAATGCGTTTGGCCATCATTTCGGTGCCATCTGCTACGGTGACCTGCCCGGCGTGCAGCGAGTAGCCGATGCCTACGCCGCCGCCGTTGTGGATCGACACCCACGACGCTCCGGCAGCCGTGTTCAGAAGCGCATTGAGCAACGGCCAGTCGGCGACGGCGTCGGAGCCGTCTTTCATGCTTTCGGTCTCGCGAAACGGCGACGCCACCGAGCCGCAATCGAGGTGATCGCGCCCAATCACGATCGGGGCCTTAATCTTGCCCCTCTTCACCAGGTCATTCATGGCGAGACCAAATTGCGCACGCTCGCCGTATCCCAGCCAGCAGATGCGTGCCGGCAATCCCTGAAACTTGATGCGCTTGCGCGCCAGGTCGATCCAGCGGCGCAGAATGCGGTTGTCCGGGAAGAGTTCCAGAACGAGATCGTCCGTCACGTGAATATCCGAAGGCTCGCCCGACAGCGCCACCCAGCGGAAAGGTCCGCGACCTTCGCAGAACAGAGGACGAATGTAGGCAGGCACGAATCCGGGGAAGTCATAGGCATTCTTTACACCACGCTGGAAGGCGAAGGTGCGGATATTGTTTCCATAGTCGAAAGTAATCGAGCCCATTTTCTGCAGGCGCAACATGCCCTCGACATGGCGCGCCATAGCGTCGAGCGACTTTTCCTGATATGCCTGCGGATCGCGCTGGCGCAACTCGAGCGCGGCCTCAAAGGTCATGCCGTTCGGTACATATCCGTTCAGCGGATCGTGCGCCGAAGTCTGGTCGGTCAGGATGTCGGGAACGACGCCACGCTCGGCCAGTTCCGGAATGATTTCGGCGCAATTGCCGACCAACCCGACGGAAACATTTTCTTTCTTGCGCACTGCGTTTTTCAGAATGCGCAGGGCTTCATCGAGCGTCGTCACCATGAAATCACAATAGCCGGTTTTCAGGCGCTTCTTGATACGCTCCGGATCGATATCAATCCCCAGAAACGCTGCGCCCGTCATGGTGGCGGCGAGAGGCTGCGCTCCGCCCATCCCGCCCATGCCACCACTCACGATTAGTTTGCCGGCAAGATCGCCTCCGAAATGCTTTTCTCCTGCGGCTGAAAACGTTTCAAACGTGCCCTGTACGATGCCTTGAGACCCGATGTAGATCCAGAAGCCAGCTGTCATTTGTCCGTACATCATGAGCCCGGCTCGTTCGAGCTCGTTGAACTTCTCCCAGTTCGACCAGTGGCCCACAAGATTCGAGTTTGCAATCAGCACGCGCGGGGCATGGTCGTGCGTTTTGAACACGCCTACGGGCTTGCCGGATTGCACCAGCAGTGTCTCATCGTTTTCCAGATTCTTCAGGGTTTCAACGATGGCCCGGTATGCCTCCCAACTCCGCGCGGCCCGGCCCGTTCCGCCGTACACGACGAGATCCTCGGGCCTCTCGGCGACTTCTTCGTCGAGGTTGTTCATGAGCATGCGCATGGCAGCTTCCTGCTGCCAGCTCTTGCAGATGATCTGATTTCCGCGCGGGGCGCGAATGGACATGGCAGGCTGAATTTCGGTTTCGACGGGCATGGGTAGATGGTACCTGCTGTGTGCAACCGGGTACAACCTGCAGCGCCCGATTTGACCCCATCAGGCTTGAGAAGTCGCGCCTCCTGTGCTCTTTGACAAAGTGGTAGTTCCGAGGAGCTAATTCTTTTCCATTATTGCTTCCCAGTGCTGGTCACGTTTCAATGCTCGACCAACAGGAATCGCTTGTCTGCGGCGGCGTTCTATACGCGGGGGCGGCGGATTCATGATTTGGGGTTGTATCAATTCTCTGTGGGGTGAAACGTGCGCAAGCGGGCTTTGGTTTTGTGTCTGGTCGCGGCTTCAGCATTTTCCCAAGTCAACTACGCAGGATTGGGCGGGACCGTCACCGATCCCCAGGGCAAAGCCTTCGCCGGCGCGGACGTCGAGCTCACCTCGTCGAGTACGCACGCGGCGAGGCGCGTCCCCAGCAACGACCAGGGAATTTTCGAAATAACCGGATTGCCCCCGGGGGAATACGAATTCAAAGTCGAGGCTCCCGGGTTTTCGCCTCTAACCCGAACCTTGCTCCTTGAGGTAGGTCAGCAGATGGTGCTGACCCTCGAACTCAAGGTGGCTTCCGTGAAGAACGTGGTTGAAGTCGCAGACCTCGCACCGGCCCTCCATCCTACCGACTCGTCCGTTGGGGAGGTCATTGAACCGGTTGCCGTCCATGATCTCCCTCTGAACGGGCGCATGCTGATCGACCTGATGCTGACAGTGCCCGGATCCCACGTCAGCCACGGCGCGCAAACGGGGAACATGAATCCGCTGTACTGGCGGCCCGGTCAACGATCAGCGGTGAGCATTGGCGGTAACCGGCCCAACGCAAATTACTTTCTGCTCGACGGGACCACCGACACCGATCCGACGTTTAACACCTTGAATTTAAGCCCTTCTCCCGACGCGGTTCAGGAGTTCAAAGTGCAGACCGGCAGTTACTCCGCGGCCATGGGCGGACCGGGAGGAGGACAAGTCAACGTTGTGACTCGCTCGGGCTCCAACCAACTTCATGGCACCGCCTATGAGTTCTTGCGCAACGGAGCGATGGACTCAACCAGCTTCGAAGCTATGGGCAACAACCACATGGTGCAGAACAACTTCGGAGCCTCGCTGGGCGGGCCGATCGTCCATGACCGAACTTTCTTCTTCGCAAATTTTGAAGGCTTTCGGCATGCGATGGCCGACACCATGATCGACACCGTACCTACAGCGGAGGAAATCGCGGGCGACTTCAGCCAGAGCGGCAAAAAGATCTATGACCCCACCAACAATCGGGCACAGTTCCAATACAACGGCGTGCTGAATGTAATTCCGCCTTCACAGATCAACGCCGCCGCCCAAGCCTTCCTGCAGAAATATGTGCCGCAGCCGAACCTGATGGCAGGGATGATGCCCTGCGGCGCAGCGACCATGGGGAGTCCGGGAGTTGTTGGAGCGGGCGTCGACTGCAACAACTACATGGACACTCGCAACGAACTTGAGGTCAACAACCAGGGGACGGTGCGGGTTGATCAGAATCTGGCTGAGGGCGACACGCTCACGGGACGTTATTCTCTGAGTTCTGAGACCGGATTCATCCCGGGCGAAATGCCTCCCGGTGGTGTGGGAACGCTGCTGCCGGGCTTCGGCTCCTACAATGACAATTTCTCTGAGCAGGGAAACATCGCCTGGACCCGCGTTCTCGATGCATCCCTTGTGAATACCGCGGCCATCACGGTTTCGCGCCTGGCGATGCACCGTTACGATCAGAATGCCTACACCAACGACATTGTTACAGCGCTCAACATCAAGGGCGTTGGTTTTGGCGGGCCCGGAGCGTTCGGGGCCCCGTTCTTCAACGTCCAGGGTTACTCCCCGATGGGGGACAACTACTCGGCGACTCCGATGAAGGCTTGGGACACGATTCTCGAAGGCCGTGACGCGTTAACCTGGCAGCGCGGCCGCCACACGCTTCAATTCGGCGCGAGCTACCGGCGCTTCATTTGGCCGATGTGGGGATTTTTCCAGAACCGCGGGTACTACCAGTTCACCAACGGATTCACAACCGACAACGGCACGAACGATGGTACAGGAAGTGCCCTGGCCAGCTTCCTGCTCGGTCTGCCCGCGATAAAGCAGCGCCAGGCGGGCATTCCGCAGATGCAACTCCGCCAGTGGTATGCCGACGGCTTTGTGCAGGACAGCTTTCGCGTGTCGGCAACGACGACCCTCGAAATGGGACTGCGCTACGAGTTCATGGAGCCGTTGGTGGACATCAGCTATACCAACTCCAATCTGACCTTTGAGAATGGCGTTCCCAAAGCCTTCATCGGAGGCCAGAATGGATTCCCCAAGGGCCTGAAGTATCCGAATCCCCACAACTTCGCGCCTCGTTTTGGGATTTCGAAAGCCTTTCCCGACCAGGGCATCGTTCTGCACGGAGCCTACGGCATTTTCTTCACGCCGGTGGACATGAATACGTGGTGCAACCAGCGGCACAACGTGCCTTACGTTTTCCCGGAAACGCAGCAGAGCGATAACTTCACACCCGCCGCCTCAATCCTCACCAATCAGCTCAACTTTGGGCAAGCCGTTCTGGGTCAGACCACGGTGAGCTTCACGGCGATGGATCCACACGCTCCATCGCAATACGTCGAGCAGTGGAGCGGTTCCGTCGAGAAGAGCCTGGGGCACCAGACAACAGTCGAAATCGGATATCTGGGCTCTCACGGTTTACATTTGCAGCGGGCGCATCTTATTAATAACGCGCCCCCCGGGCCTGGACCGATCGGGCCGCGGCGCCCCTTCCCCAAGATCAGTTTTCTGCCCAACACGGTCTTGCCGGCAAACGTGACCTACACTCCGCCGGCGAGCGGCTGTCCGAGCGGGCAGATGTGTTTCCCGGTCAGTACCATTAACCTGCTCGAAAACAGCGCGCAGAGCTGGTACGACGCCGGCTACGTCAACATTCGCCGCCGCTACACTCAGGGTCTTACCTTTCTTGCGAATTACACCTGGGCGAAGGATCTCAGCGATGCGCCGGATTTCAGGTCGCCGATGTTTGAAGCCTCGATCCCGCAGAACAACAGTGATCTCGCGGCAGAGCGTGGCCCCGCCTGCGACGTGCGCCATCGCTTCGCCGTAAGCGCTGTGTTCGACGTGCCTGCGTGGGATCGTTCGGGCTTGATTCGCGCGGTCAGTAAAGACTGGCATCTATCTACTGTTTATCAGGTGCAGACTGGCTTCCCCTTCACGATCTCGGTTTTCGGTGATACGGCAAACTCAGGAACAGTGCTGGGAGAGAATCCGATTCGCGCCAACGCGACCGGTCAGCCCATGTTTACGGCTGGAACCCACCGGGCAGCGGAATGGTTTAACCCCGCTGCATTTGCCGCGCCTGCCGCGTACACGTTCGGGAATGTGGGCCGCAACTCGGTGTACGGTCCGGGACTGCAGACGCTCGATTTGGCGGTGGTCCGCGACTTCAGCCTGACCGAGCGCGCGAAGTTCCAGGTCCGCGGCGAGTTTTTCAATGCCTTGAACCACACGAACCTGGGTACGCCCGACCGCTTCGTGAACACGCCGCAGTTTGGAACCATTACCGAGGCGACGACGCCAGGCAGGCAGATTCAATTGAGTGCGCGAGTGTCGTTTTAGGGCTTTGCCTTGGCGGTAGCGAAGGTTGACGGGCTGCGCCCGGCGGACAGCCCCTTCGGCAAGCTCAGGCAGAAGAGGGCGGCTGTCCCCACATCAAACGAGTATTAAACGAGTATTATCTGATGTTGGGAATTACCAACTGCTGTAGGCAGTGCCGTCGCTGGCCGTACCGTTCGAGGCGGAATGGATGTCCGTGATGCCGGGCTCTTGTTGATCAACTGCCAGCTGATAGTCTTCCTGCACGACCTCCCAGTTGGGCAGCCGGGTCGTGGGATCCACGGGGATCTGGCGTAGATAGCCAGCCGTGACTATATCGTCGAGTGATTGCGGAGCTTTTTGCTTGTCTAGCGTGTAGTGCTGGATCTGGTCACGCAGCACACTCAGGTTTGAGCGCAATACCGATTCGCGGGCCTGCACTATGGCCTGGTTGTACATGGGAACTGCCACCGCCATCAGGATCATGACAATGCTGATGACGATCATCAATTCCAGCAGCGTGAAACCGCGGGAGCGTGGCTGGCGTTTGCGGGAGATGGCGCCGCGGGCCAACACTCGGGAGAATCTCCTCGCGTGCTTAGGATCGACTGAAATCAAACAGTTCGGGCCCCGTAGCATTTACCAATCCTTGTATTTCGTGCCATCGAGCGCGGTGCCTTCCGACTTGGTGTAGACATCGAACACGCTCTGCCCCCCCCACGAATCGGAATCGGGATCGTCCTGCATTGAGCGCAAGCCCCATTCTGTGGTCTTCGTCATAGGGTCTATGGGGATAGAACGCAGAAAGCGGACCTTCTTGCCGCCTGATATCTCCACACCTTTGACGAGAGTGTCGAGATCGGGTGGATAGTTCTGGCTGTCCACCTTGGTCTGAAAGGCGAGCTTGTCGGCGGCGTCTTTATAGCGATCGATGGCGTCACGCATCTCCCACAGGTCGCGGCGCAGCTCCCTCTCGCGCTCGCGCTGAATTGTGACCCGTGCCAGGGGCACGGCCAGCATAGTCAGAATCGACAGGATCATGGCTGCGACGATCAACTCCAGGAGCGTAAAGCCCCGCTCAGGCTTTGTCGGGCTCTTCATCCGGGCGCGCCTCGAGCGCGAAGATGAGCGATAGAGTATCGGCACCGTCATAGTCTCTCGTTAACCATCAAATAGCTAGGGCTCGCAGTCCCTCTTATTATTGTACCGTCACTGCAGCCTGCGCTCCGTTCACCGTAATGGGCTGCATTCCCGGGTCGCGCGCCCCACCGCGGGTGATGGTCAAAGGAGTTTGCCCAGCTGCCTTCGCCAGGAAGGTAAGGGTGACCACGGTGCCCTGGCCGGAGACTCCGCCAGCCCCGGACGGCCGTGAGGCTGTGATCGTCAACTGTCCGACGGTTTCGTCCTCGCGGTGAACCAGAGCCACGGCTTGTCCATCCTGAGATAGGAAGCCACCGTTGGACACATTCACCAGTTGCAGCATTTTCGGATCGTAGTTCAATTGCACCGGCACGGAATATACGTTCTGCGCGCCCGAAATCACCAGATTCACAGGAAAAGTATTGCCCTTGGCCGACTGGATCGTGGGTGGATCGAACATAAAGCTAGGCCCCCCACCGGCGCCGGTGTTGGGCTCGACCGGAGTAATCGAAGGCTGCGCACCCGCCGCCGGAGTTGTTGGCTGACTGGTTGCAGGCGGCGCCGCGGGCGCTGGCGCCGCGGCCGGAGCTGGTACGGTCTGACTTACGTGCCGTAACTCGATCGTGTTGGCTGTTCCGATCTCAATCTGCCGCTGGTTAATCTCGTTCACATCCGTGCCGCGGATGATGTGGGGAACGATGGCGAAGACGATTTCATTCTCCGCATGATCCTGCGTGGTCTGTCCAAACAGATATTTCAAGATCGGAATCTGAGCCAGCCCGGGAATTCCGCTGAGCGACCGGGTTTGGTTGTCTTCCATGATTCCACCCAGTAGGTTCGCCTCTCCGTCCCGAAGCCTGATTTCGTGCTCGATTTTGCGCTGGCCGATGATGGGTTGGCTGATGCCGCCGATATTCTGCTGACCGGTCACCGCAGAAACGTCCATGGTGATCTTCAGCGTGATTTCGCCGTTGGAATGCACGTGCGGCGTAACGTCGATGTTCACGCCGACATCCAGATACTGGAACTGTGTATTAACCAGGGGGTTGATGCCCACACCGCCGATGCCGGGCTGAAACGATCCCGTCGCGACCGGCACTCGATCGCCGATCTTCAGGGATGCTTTCTGGCCATCGAGCGCGCGAATCTGCGGATTCTGGATGAGTTTCGTATCGCTCTGGCCCATCACCGCCGAAAGATTGGCGGACGGTATCGTGACCTGAAAGTTCGTGGCATTGAGGTTGCCCAAGTTGTTGAGGTTGATGCCTTGGTCGGTGGTGCCTGAAGTGGGCGTGGTCGTGCCGTTGTTATTGGTGGTCGTGGTGGTGGTCGTATTGTTGATATTGCTTTGCAGCGTGACCGTGGCGCTCGTGGGAGGGTTCAGGCCCAGGGTGCGCGAACGGTCCTTGCTGACCTGCATCACCGCGATATCAATGATCACTTCCGGACGCGCTTTGTCCAGGTCGTCGACCAACTTTTCTGCCAGTGCGATCTGATCAGGTGTGCCACGCACAACCAGGGCGTTCTGAGAGAGCAACTGCTGCACCCGCTGCACATCCAATACGGAGCGGATCGCGTTCACCACGTCCTGCAATTCGGTGGGCTGAGAAATATTGGAAAGATAAAAAGTTTTTAGGACGCTCTGTTCCAGTTCCTTGCGCTTTGCAGGATTGTCTTGCGCAACGAAAATCGTGTTGAGGGTGACCGGGCGCCAGAAGGTTTTAGACTCCAGTGCGGTAATTTGCAGCGCATCTTCCAGCGTAACTCCGTTCAACTCCACCTTGATTGGCTTCGGGACATAGTCGGGATCGAACAGGACATTGATCCCGGCCAATTGCCCGATCGTGCGGTAGACGATGTCGGATTTATCGGTCAGCTTGACGCTGATGGGAACAGTCGAGATGGGCGCCAGTTCGATCGGCCCGCGCGCCTCGCGAACTCTTCGCTCCAGGCTGCTGGGCGGTCCGGCGGCCTGCGGCGGAGGATTCGTCTTGTCATTGACCATCTTCAGCGTACGAGTGAGTTCCTGCTTGGCGATGAACAACGATGGATCGATCGTCAGCGCTTTCCGGAACTCCGCCACAGCTTCGTCGAGCTTGCCATCATCGCGCAGCAACTGTCCGCGGTGCACCACCGCGGCAGCGGCTTCAAACCGGGACCGCTCAAAGGCAGCCCGATAGCGCAAATCCTTCGGTTTGAGGTCGTAGCATTGCTTGAAAAAATCGAAGGCTGCCTCGTAGTTCTGGCGAGCCTCAGCGTCTTGGCCCTTGAGATAGAGATCTTTGGCCTTGTCAGCGAGGGCGGGGAGGGCAACAACCGCGACCAGCAGCAACAATCCTGCCGGACGCATCAGGCGTCTCATTCGATAATCCTCACAGATGATCCTCAAACATTACCGCTGCAGTCTCAGTTCGACGAACAGACTGCCACGCAAACCGCCCCGCTTCGAACCTGCGTTTTTCGGGACAGGGAGTCTACGCGATGCAAAAAAAGGCTTAATGGTCGCGATTATAGCATCGCCCTTCCAGGCTCCCGAACTGCTTGCCCACGCAGAGGTTACACTCTTTAGTCGTAAGACTAGCGGGGAGGCCCGGACTTCGCATCTCAGACCTCAGCCGCGGCACCCGAGCAGCCCCAGATCAGAGGTCCGGCGAAGTCTTGATGTTACCGCCTCCTGTTAAGATTAAATTCACTCCATGCCCCGGCAAACCACGCACCAGACCAAGCCGAACGCAGAGAAAGCCCCCCGCCGTGATCCCACAGCCAGCGGCCAGCGCGATGCTGCCGTCAATAGGATCGCTTCGCACAACTACTTCTTGCTGGAAAAATTTGAGGCCGGGGTGGCTCTGACGGGGACCGAGGTCAAATCCATTCGGGGTGGCCTGGCGAACCTGAAGGACTCGTACGGCCTGGTTAAGGACAACGAGATCTGGCTGCTGAATGCCCACATCGGACCCTACGAGCACGGTAACATTCACAACCATGCTCCCTTGCGTACTCGCAAGCTGCTGATGCACCGCGAAGAAATCCGCAAGCTGATCGACAAAACGCAGCAGAAGGGCCTGACGCTGATTCCGACGCGCCTGTACTTCAAGAACGGTAAAGTAAAAGTTGAAATAGCCCTAGCTAAAGGGAAGCAGCTATGGGATAAGCGCGAGACTGAAAGGCGGCGGACCGCGGACAAGGAAGCAAGGGAGGCCGCCGCCCGTGGTCGAAATCGTAATTAGCCACCAGCGACTGTGCTGAGGCTTCCAAATCAAAACGGTCAACCTCAAGTCCGATCGGCCTTCGGTCCATGAGGCGTTGCAGCGCCTCGATCATGAGTTGGCGCTGGTTCGCCATCAGCGAATCCCGGTGCTCAAGATCATCCACGGTTACGGTTCCAGCGGGACTGGCGGCGATATTCGCATCGCCGTGCAGAAGCGGTTGTACGAACTGGCGGAGGCCGGGCAGATTCACGGCTGCATCTTCGGAGAGAACTGGGCGAAGTCCGATGATGCAGCTTGGCGTCTGCTGCAGTCGCGGCCTGAACTCAAAAGCGATCCCGATCTTAGCCGCGGGAATGAGGGGATCACGATTGTCGTCATCTGAGCCAGAGGCTATGCGCCACCGCGGTTAGACTTTCTGGCGCCGATCCTTCAAAATACTGAGTTTTACAGACAACATAGGTCTCAGGGAGACATCATTGACCAAACCGATCCGCGCCAAGATCAGCGCACTTGGCACCTATGTGCCGCCCCGTCTGCTCACGAACGCCGACTTGGAAAAGATGGTCGACACCACCAACGACTGGATTATGACCCGCGTCGGGATTCGCGAGCGCCACCTCGCGGACAAAGGGGTGGCCACCAGCGACCTTGCTGTCGAGGCGGCGAAGAAAGCCCTAGCTCAGCGCGGCCTCATGCCGACCGACATCGAAGCCATCATCGTGGGTACGGTTACCCCGGACATGTTTTTTCCTTCGACCGCCTGCCTGGTCCAGAACAAGCTTGGCGCCAAGGGAGCCTGGGGATTCGATCTTTCCGGCGCGTGCTCGGCGTTCCTCTACTCCCTGCAGACGGGGGCGCAATTCATCGCCACCGGCGCCCATAAGCGGGTGCTGGTGATCGGATCAGATGTGATGTCGTCGATCATCGACTATACCGACCGCGCCACCTGCGTGATTTTCGGAGACGGCGCGGGCGCGGTGGTTCTGGAACCTGCCGAAGACGACTCCGTTGGGCTGATCGACTTCATCCACGAAGTCGACGGTTCGGGGGGGCAGTTCCTGTACATGCCCGGTGGAGGGAGCCTGAATCCGTCTTCGAAGGAAACCATCGCAAAGAAGATGCACTACGTCCACCAGGATGGACAGCAGGTGTTCAAGTTCGCGGTGCGCAAGCAGACTGAGGCCTGCGAAAAATTGCTGGCCCGCAACGGGCTGAAGGGGTCCGACATCGACGCGTTCATCCCCCACCAGGCCAACCTGCGGATCATCAGCGCCACCGCGGATCGCCTGGGCTTGCGGCCCGAGGCGGTGATCGTCAACATTGAGCGCTACGGCAACACCACCGCTGGAACGATCCCGCTGGCCATGGGGACTGCCGTCGACGAAGGCAAACTGAAGAAGGGAAGTCTGGTGATGCTGGCCTCGGTCGGCGCCGGCTTCACCATAGGCGCGACCCTACTGCGCTGGGCGTTCTGAGGCTTCGTAGAGACGTAGCTTGTTACGTCTTGCCTGCAGCATTTCCGATGATGGAGAGAGAGACGTTGCCAGCAACGTCTCTACCCATGACGTTCGTAACTCTCGCCGGTATATTTGGGTGGCGCTGTCCAACTCCGCCCTGCTATGTTTTCGCAACGTTCGCCCTCACGTGGGGATGCCGGCGAGCGTGTACGTCATGATCCGCACCCTCGGTTGTTACTGTCTAGCTCTGGCGATAGGATCGGTGGGACTCGCCGCCCAGCAGGCCGATCCCCGTGAGACCAAATTGACCATCCTGGAGCGTATGTGGAACGAAGCCCAGGTGAACCGCGACTCGGCGGCGCTCGACGCCCTGGTTTCGAGCCGTTTCGTGAACACCGAGTGGGACGGCGACGTCAGTGACAAGCAGAGATTCCTGGCCGACATCAAAGATCCCCGCTTCAAGCCCAGCCTCGCCACCATTAGCGACGTCAAGATGAACTTCTTCGGCGACGCCGCGGTCATCACCGGCACCTATCACACGCAGGGCACCTTTCAGGGCAAGCCCTACGAGCATGTGGGACGGTTTACCGATACCTGGATCTTCGATACCGGCAAGTGGCAGTGCGTCGCCAGCCATACTAGCCTGCTCAAGAAGTAAGTCGTCTCTTCGGCAGAGAAAGCGCCGAACTCGGTTAGTATTCCGCGACGGTCGCTGTTTATAACCTCATAAAATCTTTTAATGCGGGAAATCCGCGTCCTGCGCAACGGCCGAGTGATCTAATCAGGCTCGGAGGACTTGGCGTCCTTCGTCGGAATTGGCACATGGAAGCGACAACGCAACCGCGCTCGTGGAAAGTTCTCCTCGCCTTCGCCATTATTTATTTCGTGTGGGGATCCACGTTTCTTGCGATCCGGGTGGGCGTCCGCGAGGTGCCTCCATTTCTTCTGGCGGCGATGCGCTTCGTGGTAGCGGGAATCGTTCTCTACGTCTGGATGCGGGCGCGGGGGACGCCCTCGCCGACGGCACGTGAGTGGGGCGGGGCCTCACTGCTTGCGCTCCTGATTTTCGTTTTTGATTACGGGCTACTGTTCTGGGCGGAGCGGCGGGTGCCGTCGGGAATCGCGGCGGTGATGATGGCGACGATCCCGGTATTCATGGCGCTGGGCGAGATCGTTTTCCTGCGCACGCAGCCTCTGACCGCGCGACTAAGTTTCGCGCTCCTGGTCGGCATCGCCGGCGTGGCGGTTCTGGTGGGACGCTCCGTGAGCCCCGGTGAGGCTCCGGTGGACACCGCAGGCGCGTTCGCGTTGATTGTCGCGGCCGTGAGTTGGTCGGTGGCCGCTTCGCTCAGCCGCAAGCTGCCGCTGCCGTCGGCCAAAGCCATGAGTTCGGGCGCGCAGATGCTCGCCGGAGGCGTGCTGCTCACGCTGACCGCGGCCCTGTTGGGAGAGTTTCGCGGGTTCCGTATTCAAGCCGTGTCGCTCGGCGCATGGCTTGCCCTGGCCTACTTGATCGTTGCCGGATCCATCGTCGCTTTCACCGCCTATGTCTGGTTGATCCATCACGAATCGCCAACAAAGGTGGGAACTTATGCGTACGTGAATCCGGTAGTTGCGGTCGTGATCGGCTATTTCCTGGGTGGAGAGGGGCTCGCTCCGCGGACGATCGCGGGGACGCTGCTGGTGCTGGTCAGCGTGATAGTGATTACGACTACGTCGAAGAGGTTCGAAGTGTGGCCAGCAAGGGAAGCGGAACAGTCGAACAGAGATATTCATATAAGGATATCTTGATATTGATATACACATATGTATAATCATGCTGAGCGCACGACAGGCATGAGTGGGAGGTCGCCCCTTGAAAAGGATGTACTCAAAAACGCCGAAGTTGAGGGACGCGAAATTCAAAGGACAAAGAGCCTTGGTGGTCGAAGTTCTGGCAAATTATTCGACTCCGGCTACGGTTGAAGAACTTGCTCCGATGGTCGACAGAGATGGCAGGTACATCGCCCTTCTCAATGAATGGGCGAAAAAGAACGGGGGCGTAAAGGGCAGCATCCGGTACCACCTCGGAGAACTGAAAAAGCGGGGTATGGTTGAGGTCACTCACCGTCTAGAATCCACGCGAACGCAGATTGCCGGCTGGGGCAACAGCCCGGCTATTCGAATTCCCCGAGCCATGCTGGACGCGCTGCAGATCAGGGAAGGCGACGAAGTCGAGCTGATGTTGGAGAATGGGCGCCTCGCCGTGCAGCCGATTAATCCCAAGACTACGCTGGAGTCCCTAGTGGCGGCGATCACTCCCGAGAACCGTCACAAAGAGATTCACTGGGGCAAGCGCGTCGGCAACGAGGTCTGGTAACGTGCGCTACATCCCCGATTCCGGCCACGTTGTCAAACTCGACTTGGATCCTGCTGCGGGACATGAGCAGGATGGCTGGCGTCCCGCGATCGTCTTGTCTCCGACCGCGTACAACGGCAAAACCAGTTTGGCGGTGGTAGTTCCCGTCACAAACCAGGCAAAAGGCTATCCCTTCGAAGTTCAGCTTCCAAGCCAGATGAAGACTACTGGAGTTGCTCTTGCCGATGCTGTACGAAATCTCGATTGGCACACACGGAAAGCGAAATACGTCGAGACAGCGCCGGCTGAAGTCTTGAAGGCGATACATGACCGCTTGATCGCGCTATTGGGACTCGCCCAACCGTAGAGGCCGTTCAATCAGCTTACGGGTGCGTCATCTTCTCCGGCCTAACGAGTTCATCGAATTCCTCGCCGGTGAGATGTCCCAACTTCACCGCCGCTTCGCGCAGACTCGAGTGATCGACGTGCGCCGTGTGCGCGATCTGAGCGGCTTTGTCGTATCCCACCTTTGGGGCTAGCGCGGTGACCAACATCAAGGAATTCTTCACATACCAGTCGACCTTGGCGCGGTCGACCTCGATGCCTTTGATCATGTACTCGACGTACCCGTGGCAGGCGTCGGTGATCAGCGTGGCCGAGTGCAGGAAGTTGTAGATGATCACGGGCTTGAACACGTTGAGCTCGAAATTACCCTGCGAGCCGCCGAAGCCAACCGCCGCAGTCGCTCCGTGAACCTGCACGCAGACCATGGTCATGGCTTCACATTGTGTGGGGTTGACCTTGCCCGGCATGATGGATGACCCCGGCTCATTCTCAGGGATCGAAAGTTCACCCAAGCCGCAGCGCGGACCAGAAGCCAGCCAGCGGATATCGTTGGAGATCTTCATGAAGGAGGCGGCCAGCGTTTCCATCGCGCCTTGCGCGAATACGATCTCGTCGTGAGCTGATAGCGCCGCGAACTTGTTGCCATGCGAGCGGAAGGGAAGTCCGGTCAGTTCGGCGATCTTTTTGGCGGCGCGCTCGGCAAACTCGGGATGCGTGTTCAGCCCGGTGCCGACCGCTGTTCCACCGATGGCGAGATCATAGAGCCCTTCGAGCACCTGCTCCAGTCGGTGGATATCGCGTTCGAGCAGGCTGGCCCATCCGCCGAATTCCTGCCCGATCGTTAGGGGGACGGCGTCTTGCAAGTGCGTGCGCCCGATCTTGACCACGTCGTGAAATTCCTTCGCCTTGGCGGCGATCGCGTCGTGGACGGTCTTGACGGCGGGAATCAGGGCGTTCTTCACGCGATCGGCAGCCGCAATGTGCATCGCCGCCGGAAAGGTGTCGTTCGACGACTGCGACATGTTCACGTGGTCGTTGGGATGCACCGGCTTCTTCGATCCCATCTCGCCGCCGGCGATTTCGATGGCACGGTTCGAGATGACCTCGTTGACGTTCATGTTGGTCTGCGTGCCGCTGCCGGTTTGCCAGATGCGCAGCGGGAACTGATCGTGCAGTTTGCCGGCGATGACTTCGTCGGCCGCTCGCACGATCAGCTTCGCTTTGTCGGCGGCAAGCTTGCCCAGATCCTGATTCACCAGCGCGCAGGCTTTTTTGAGTATGCCGAAGGCGCGAATCAGCTCGGGCGGCATGGTGTCGCGTCCAATGTTGAAATGAAGCAGAGAGCGCTGTGTTTGGGCACCCCAGTAAACATTCGCCGGAACTTCGATCTTCCCCATGCTGTCGGATTCGATGCGCGTGCGCGTGGCCGGTTCGGCGATTTTAGGATCAGTAAGAGTGGACATGACGGCTCCTGAGTCGAGCGAAGGAATGAGAGCAACCGGAGATTATAACGCCGGGACCCCTGCCCACTCCGTGATGCCACTTTTCCCAAATTCCTGCATGCTAGAATCAACGGTTTCCGAGGTGCAGGCCAAATGCGTGCGCCTCCTGGGACTCCGCTCAGATGCCCGAATTTCTCACCGACGAAGATATCCTCACTCTGCCCAAGACCCAGGCCAAACCTCGCCCGGAGATGCGCACCGACGTGCTTGTCATCGGGGCCGGGCCGACGGGGTTAGCTTGCGCCATCGAGGCGCAAAAGATCGGGCTCAAGGTTATCGTCGTCGACAAGGGATGCCTGGTGAACTCGCTGTTTCACTATCCCGCGAACATGGTGTTTTTCACGACGCCGGAATTGCTTGAGATCGGCGATATCCCGTTCACCACGGCACTGCAGAAGCCTACCCGTGAAGAGGCGCTCGAGTATTACCGCAAAGTGGCCGAGTACTATAAGCTCGACCTCCGCCAGTACGAATGGGTCAAGACTGTCTTGGGCGAAGATGGAGATTTCACCATCACCGCTACCGACCGCGCCGGACGGCCGCACGACTACCGGGCGAAGAAGGTCATCGTTTCCACTGGCTACTACGATCTGGCGAACCAGCTGGGTATTGCGGGCGAAGAACTGCCCAAGGTCTCGCACTACTATGCTGAGCCTCATCCCTACTACGACGCCGACGTCGTGGTGATCGGAGGCAAGAATTCCGCGGCCATCGCTGCCCTCGACTTGTGGCGGCACGGTGCGCGGGTAACCCTGGTGCACCGCGAACCGCAGCTCCATCATCACGTCAAATATTGGATCAAGCCTGATCTGGAAAACCGCATCAAGAATGAGGAAATCGAGGCCTACTTCAACAGCTGGGTGCAAGAAATCGGGATTGACCACGTTGTGCTGAATACGCCTAGCGGTCCGATCCGGCTGAAGAATGATTTTGTGCTGGCCCTGATCGGCTACCATCCCGACTACGACTTTTTGCGCAGCATGGGAATTGAGCTGTCGGAACAGCAATGCCGGCCGGTGTGCGATCCCGTTTCCCTCGAGAGCAATGTGAAGGGCATCTACGTTGCGGGCGTGATTGTTGCCGGATCGCGCACCAACGAAATCTTCATCGAGAACGGGCGCTTCCACGGCCGGCAGATTGCTGCGGACTTGAAAGTGAAACTGCAGCCCTAGTTGGTCACTTCAGCAAATACTCTTTGACGAACTCCACGGTAGCGTAGAACTGAAAGTCGGCATTCTTTTTCTTGGCGAAGCCGTGGCCTTCGTCTTTACCGAGTAACCACCAGACCGGGGTGCCGTTCTTGCGCACGACTTCGACCATTTGCGCGGACTCGCTCGCCGGAACTCGCGGATCGTTCTGCCCCGCAATCACAAACAGCGGCTTGGTAATGTTCTGGGCCTGGTTGGCCGGCGCGATCCGCTCCAGAAACTCGCGCATCTTGGGATCGCGCTCGTCCCCGTACTCCGCGCGTCTGAGGTCTTTGCGGTATCCGGAGGTGTGCTCGAGGAAGGTCACGAGATTCGAAGGGCCGACCACGTCGACCGAGCAACAGATGCGGTCGTTGTAGTTGGTGGCAACGGCCAGCGTCATGAAGCCGCCATAGCTGCCGCCGGTGATCATGACCCGGCTTGCATCAAGATCAGGCTGGGTTTGAATCCAGTCGAGCAGGGAATTGATGTCCTTGTAAGAGCCCTCGCGTCCAAATCCGTTATCCAGCTTCTGAAAGGTCTTGCCGTAACCGGTCGATCCGCGCACGTTGGGAAAGATCATGGCGATGCCTAGTTCGCTGGTGTAGTAGTTGTTGCGGCCGGCGAAGTGGGGACGGGTCTGGCCCTCCGGACCACCGTGAATGTCGATGATCACGGGATGCTTGCCCGCATACTTAGCCGGAGGACGGAAGAGAAAGCCCGAGATAGAACGGTCATCCCATGATTTCCAGTGGATCAGCTGGGGCTCGGAGAATCCGGAGGTGTTGAGCCCTCCTGTTTCGCTAAAGGTCCAGCGCTCGACCTTGCCAGAAGCCATGTCTACCGAATAGACATCATCGGGCTGGCGCGCTGTACTGAGGCTGAACGCCAACTCGCGGCTGTGGTCACGCCATTGGACTCCGGAGATCACACCGACTGGCAACTTGGGCACCGGAACCTCTTTTCCGGTTTTTGTATCGAGAACGTGCAGCGCGCTGATCCCATCTTGGTTGGCATCGAAGGCCATCCAGCGGCCATCCTGGGATAGGTCCAACTCGTCGACGTCCCACTGCATGTCTGGCGTCAGGACCGTTGTCTTGTGACTGGCCAGATCCAGATAGACCATGTGCTGAAATTCGGAGCCTTCGTCACTGGTCATATAGACGCCTTTTGCGTCCTTGGAGAAGAGCGCGTTGCTGTAGGCCGCGGTCCCGGATCCTGACTTTGGACTGAGCAGCTCCTTCTTGCCCGAAGCCACATCCAGCAGCCAGACGTAGGATTCCGCAGCGGAAACCTCGTTGGTAACCAGGAGTTGTTTCCCGTCGGGCGACCAGTCGGCGACTCCCCATCCTCCGCCCTCCATCTGCGCGATCATGCGTCCGCTGGCCGGATCGGAGGCATTCACCACCCAGATGTCCACATCGTTGCCCGTGCGCTTGGTCGAAGCGTAGGCGATTCGATCTCCCTGATAGGACCAGCGAGAACTTGTGTTGCGCGACTTGCCGTCGGTCAGCAAAGTGATGTCTCCACTAGCGAGGTCGTAGCGGTAAATCTGGTAGAACTCTGATCCTCCGACGTCTTTTCCGAATATGAAGGAGTCACCGCCGCCGGGCTGATACCGGGCTCCCGCGATTCGATCGGGGAAGAAAGTCAGCTGCGTGCGCGCGCCGCCAGGGAACTTCACCTGATGAACCTGATAAGTGTCGGCAAACCGAGTCTCAATCAGCATCTCGCGCCGCGTCGGATGCCAGCCCACAAAAAAGGCGCTGCGAAACTCGCTGTAACGTCCAACCGATTCCGCCAGCGACACAGGAATTTTCGGGATTCCCTCAGCCACGAGGTTCTCGTTGGGGGCGACTTCGTTGCTCTGCGCAAAGGCGAGTGCACCGAGAACCAGAACCACGGCTAAGTGAGAAACACGCTTCATGATTGCCTCCTGCTTGACTAGGGACCGTCGTTGGGACGAGGGCAACCCGCATCGGTTGGCGGAAGTTCTGTCAAACGACGGCGCGGGCATGGTAGGCCGTTCGCGGAGGTGCAGTCAACAGCGCTGCCGGCACCTTTGCCCTGCCTCGCCGCAGCGAGTACCCTAGGCACTCGCATGGAACCCGAACCAGAACACGGCACCGCCTCGATTTCGCTAGCCTCCTACGTGCGGCTGGTGGGAGCGAACCGCAATTTTCGTCGCCTTTGGCTGGCGCAGATCGTGAGCGAGATTGGAGATTGGTTCTACACGCTTGCCATCTACACGCTGCTGCTGAAGCTGACCGGGCACGCGGGATCCGTAGCGCTGGCATTGGTTCTGCAGGTCATACCGCAGACCCTCGTGGGGCCGACAGCGGGCGTGGTGAATGACAGGTTGCGGCGCAAGCATGTAATGATTGCGGCCGACCTCGTTCGCTTCGGAGTCGTGCTGGCCATGTTGTTTGTGCGTTCGCGGTCGATGGTGTGGCTGGTGTACCCGTTGCTGGTCGGTGAAACTACGATGACCGCGTTCTTCGAACCCGGGCGCAGCGCTGTCATCCCAAATATTGCGAGCGAAGGCGAAGTGCTGGTTGCAAATACGCTTTCATCCGCGACCTGGTCGGTTAACCTGATGATCGGAGCCTCAGTTGGTGGAGTTGTGGCTGCATTCTTCGGGCGTGACGCGGTCTTCATTCTCAACGCTCTATCGTTTCTCACGTCGGCGGCACTGATCGGCGGCATGCGGTTCGCCGAACCGCATGCCGAATCCGCCGCTCCCTTGCGCGCTCGCGATCTGGTCGACTTTTCTCCAGTGCTGGAGGGCATTCGCTACATTCGCAGCCATCCCACTCTCTTGCCTACAGTTCTTTCGAAGGCAGGAGAGCTGATGGTGGGACCCAGTTGGGTGATCTTCACCGTGATGGGGGCCCGTGAGTTTGCAATTCACCGACCGGGCATTAACCCGGCGGGCGGAGCCATGCTCGGCATGAGCATCCTCCTGGGCGGACGCGGAATCGGAGCGCTGGTAGGGCCGATCGTGTCGGCACGGTGGGCCGGGAGTAACGACGGCCGGTTGCGACTCGGGATTCTGCTCGGCTACCTCACAATTTCCGCCGGCTACGCCGTGCTTGGGGCCAGCCGCAGCGTGTGGATGGCCGCGGTATGCGCCATGCTGGCCCATGCCGGAGGCTCGACTGTCTGGGTCTTCTCGACTACGTTGCTGCAGCTTCACACCGAGGATCGCTTTCGCGGTCGGGTTTTTGCGGCAGATCTAGGCCTGGGAAGCCTTTCGTTTGCGATCACTGCCTATCTGGCTGGAGTCTTCCTCGATGCGGGGTACTCAGCACGAACCGTGGCCACCGGCACGGGGGCGATCATGCTGCTTCCCGCGATGCTGTTGTTCCTGTCGCTGCGGGCGGCGAGAATCCGGGCGGCCGAATCTGTTTCCTGAGAGCTTTGCCTGACGGGATCACAATTCGTTGGCTAGCCGGTCGATCTTCGCGGCTATGATGAAGTCGCTTTCGGACAGGCCGTCAATCTTGTGCGTCCACAAAGTGATGTCGGCCTTGCCCCACGCCAGCAGAATGTCGGGATGATGTCCTTGCTCTTCGGCAACAGCCCCCACACGATTCACAAAGTCCAGGGCCTGCTTGAAATCTGGAAAATGGAACTCGCGATGGATGTGATGTTCCCGTTCGACGATCCATTCCGGTACCTTGTGGTGTAACACCGCCAATTCCGCACCGGTGAGGGGCGGAAGGCCACCGCGGCAGGGCACGCATTTCTTATCGGCAAGTTCTTCAGTCATTGCTCACCCCACATCAAGGCGGCGCGACGGCGCAGCCCGTATAATCGCTGTGCGTTTTGTCACCGGCTAAATGTTGTCTACGACCCGGCGGATTCACAGCCCCTGAGGGCACTAGTGTAATACTCGAGCGGAAAGGATGGAACATGGTTGTGCTGGTCGTCGGAGGAGCAGGATACATCGGAAGCCACACGGCCCGGGCGCTGAAGCAGGCCCGGCATGACGTAATCGTGTTCGACAACCTCAGCACCGGATATGAGTCTCTTGCTGCGGGGTTCGAACTGATCAAAGCTGACATGCTGGATGCGTCTGCGCTGGCCACGCCGATGCGGCGCGCCGACGCAATCATGCACTTCGCCGCGCATGCTTACGTCGGGGAGTCGGTAACGAATCCCAAAAAGTATTTTCGAAACAACGTCGAGGGTGGTCTTTCGCTGCTGAACGCGGCCCTCGAAGCGGGAGTAAAGAAGATCATCTTTTCCTCCACGTGCGCGGTGTACGGTGAGCCGGCCAAAGTACCCATCGAAGAAGACACTCCCCGGCAACCGGTAAATCCGTACGGAGTTTCGAAGTTGTTCTTCGAGCAGGCCTTGGAGGCCTACGACCGCGCTTACGAGTTCCGCTACGCCAGCTTGCGCTACTTCAACGCCGCCGGGGCGGATGAGAGCGGAGAAATCGGCGAACTGCACAATCCGGAGACGCACCTGATTCCACTGGCATTGCGCGCAGCGGCGGGAACGGGTCCGGAGCTGCAAGTGTTTGGGTCGGACTATCCGACGCCGGATGGAACCTGCGTCCGTGACTATATTCACGTCAATGATCTGGCCAGCGCGCATGTAAGAGCCCTGGAGCACCTGGCGGCGGGCAAGGGAAGTTTTGCTGTGAACGTTGGCACCGGAAGCGGGTACTCCGTGCAGCAAGTAATTTCCGCCGTTGAAGAAGTGACGGGCAAGCGTGTGCCGCACAAGGTCGTGCCCCGGCGGGCGGGAGATCCTCCGAGATTGGTGGCGAATCCGGCCAAGGTGCAGGCACTGCTCGGGTGGAAGGCCACCCGCGGGCTGCGCGAGGATGTGGCCACGGCCTGGAATTGGATGCAGCGGCGGAAGACGAGCTAATCACATTGGGCACAGAGGAAGCTGGCAGACAAGATATGGCGAATGAACTGGCGGGTAAGAAAGTGGCGTTTCTGGGCGCGGGCAAGATGGGAGGCATCATCCTGCAGGCTCTCGTGAAAAATGGTCTGCTCTCGGCGAAAACAACATGGGCCACCGTGGCGCATGCAGACCGGGCCAGGGCAGTGGCGGCAAGAGTCAAAGTGAAAGTTGGGACTAATAATGCCGAAGCCGTGAACGGCGCCGACATCATCGTGATCGGCGTGAAACCGCAAGTGGTCGAGGACGTGGTGCGGGAGATCCGCGATCATGTCACAACAAAGCAGCTGATCGTGTCGGTGGCGGCGTCGGTGCCCACGTCGATGATCGAAAAGAACTTGCCCCCGAAGGTGCCTGTGATTCGCGCTATGCCTAATACTCCATGCCTGCTGGGAGCCGGCATGACTGCGATCTGCAAAGGCAAACACGCCACCGCGCATGACGTTTCCCTGGCCTGCCACATGTTCGATGTCGTTGGAAGAACAGTTGTGGTGGACGAGAAGCATATGGACGCCGTGACCGCACTCTCGGCCAGCGGTCCGGCTTATATCTACATCATTTTGGAATCCCTGGCAGAAGCGGGCGTGAAAGTCGGGCTGCCGCGCGATATCGCCACCCTGCTGGCAGCGCAGACCACGCTGGGCGCGTCCCGCGTGGTGCTCGAGACCGGAGATCACCCAGCTCTGCTCAAGGACGCCGTCACCACCCCCGCGGGCTGCACCATCGACGCCATCATGGAACTGGAAGAAGGGAAGCTGCGCGTCACGCTGATCAAGGCGGTGGTGAAGGCGGCGCAACGGGCGAAGGAGTTGGCCTACGGATAGATTCCCCAAGCTTCGCCACTCATAGCGCCGGGTACTCGCCTAACACTGCAACTATGAATCTGCTGATTGTCGTGCATCACCGGTTGGACCTGTGGAATGTCCCTGCGTGGTTTGGGGAGCGGTTGAGAAAGGAATTCCCCCAACTGCAGGTCGTGCAACTGAACAGCTACGAGGGTGTAGAGAACCATCTGCAAGACGCGGAGGTCATCTTTACGATCTCTCTGCGGCCACAGCAATTTGCTCTTGCGCACAACCTGCGCTGGATTCACGCACCCACAGCGGCGGTCCACCAACTGCTATTTCCGGAATTGACCGCCAGCAAGGTCGTACTCACCAATTCCCGAGAAGTGCACGGGCCGGTAGTGGCCGAACACGTCATGGCGCTGATCTTTGCATTGGCAAAGAAGATTCCGCAAGCGGTGCTCTTCCAGCAGAAACACGAGTGGGGACAGGAGGCGATCTGGAAAGATGGACAGCATCTGCGCGAAATCGCCGGCGCAACCCTGGGCCTGATTGGAGTGGGAAGCATTGGCGCGCGCGTGGCGCAAATGGCGGCGGCTCTGGGCATGCGGGTGATCGCTGTGCGCGAACATGTGGAGAAGGGAAGGCCTGAGGGTGTGGAGGCTGTGTATTCCCCATCGGAGCTCAACGACCTGCTCAGTCAATCGGATTATGTCGTCGTGGCCGCGCCGCTGATCGGCGCAACTCAAGGGCTAATGAACGCGGCCCGGCTGTCGGCAATGAAACCGAGCGCCTTTCTGATTAACGTCGGACGCGGTCCGCAGGTGGATGATGCCGCACTGGTGGAGGCGTTAGGCAAACGGCAGATCGCAGGTGCTGCGCTCGACGTGTTTGAGCGCGAACCGCTGCCGGCGGAGTCGCCTCTCTGGGGCGCCGAGAACTTGCTGATTACTCCTCACACGGCCGGTCTCACGGAGAAGCTATGGCACCGGCATTATGAGCTATTCTCCGACAATCTGCGGCGCTATCTCGCGGGCGACTCGCTGCGGTATGTCGTCGACAAGCAGAAGGGATATTGATCTCCCTGCTTCGTGCTACAGTTTTGTCTTTGCCACTTCATCGAGGTAATTTGCTCGAAACGTCGGTCCTCGAAACGTAGCTCATGGAATCTCGTCTCATCCTGATTCATTTGTTGTTGAAGCTGGGCGTCGCCGCGGCCGTGTCGAGCAGTCTGGTGCGATCCCTCGAGTTCAAGTCCCTGCTGTTTCGCGAGGAACGCACGCTGCGGCAAAAGATCAACCTCGTGCTCTGGTTCGGCCTGCCCATCATGCTGGGCGTGTGGATCCGGATTGCGCAGAAGAGCTTTCTGGCGGGTGATCTTAGCTTTGAGACCGTGCTCCTGTTGAGTGTGATCGGCGGCCGCTGGACAGGAGTGTTGGGCGGTGTGCTGATGGGCTTCCCATCGTTGTTGTACGGCGAGTGGCTTGCCCTACCGTTCCTGGTGTTGTGTGGCCTGATCGCGGGCCAGTTGCGGACGATGGCTCGCGACAAGGACGACATCTGGACGTTTTCTCCCTTCATCGATCTCAGCATTTACCGGCTCATTCGTCGCAATCTCCCCCGTCCACGGCTGTTTGACTGGCAGATCATGTTCCTCACGACGGTGGTTGGATTGCGCTTCGTGCACACCGAGCTGTCGGGGCATTTTCCGCGCTCCATCTTCGCGCTCGAGAGTCCAGGGAATGTGTGGCTCGAGGTGGGCATCTATGCGGCGTCCGTGGTTGCGATTGGGATCGAGTTGAAGATCTTCAACAGTGTCCGCATCCAGATCAAACTGGAAGAGCAGGAACGCCTCCTGTTGCGCGCGCGCATGGAGGCATTGCAAAACCAGGTCAATCCTCACTTTCTGTTCAACACGCTGAATTCGATCTCATCGCTGGTGCGATTCGACCCGGACATGGCCCGCGAAGTGATTTTCAAGCTGGCGACGATTCTTCGGCGCCTGCTGAACACCAGCGAAGCCTTCGCGCCCTTACGCGATGAATTCGAATTCATCGACAACTATCTCGACATTGAGGTCGTCCGCTTCGGACGGGACAAACTGCGCGTGGTCAAAGAACTCGATCCCGCGTCACTCGATGTGGTCGTGCCCAGCATGTTGTTGCAGCCGCTAGTGGAAAATTCCATCAAGCACGGATTATCGCCGAAGGTGGAAGGCGGGAGCATCTACTTGCGCAGCCGCGTCAGCGGCTCGCGGCTGGTTATTGAGGTCGAAGATGACGGAGTGGGCATGGGAGCGGCGCAACTGGAGGAAAGCAGCAGTTGGTCGGGAATGGGCATCGGTATGGCGAATATCTCGGAGCGCCTGCAAGTACTCTATGGCGACACCGCGCGCATGACCATCGACAGCCACGAAGGGAAGGGAACCTTGATCCGGATCCGGTTGCCACTGGTGGAGGCGGCCAGTTCGGTCCCGGAGGGCTTCTATGCCGAACGCTCGAGCACGCGCCGGTAAAAATCTTCATACTGCTTGACGATCTTGGTGGAGCAGAAGCGCTCTTGCGCGGCAGCGCGGGCCTGCTTCCCGATCTGCCGCAGTTGCGGCTCGTTGTTGAGCAACTCGAGCGCATAACGCGCCATCGTGTCGACATCGCCTACGTCGGCGAGATAGCCACTTTTTCCGTGCTCGATCACTTCCGGAACACCGCCCGCCCGGGTGGCAATAGGCACGACCTCGCAAGCCATGGCCTCGAGCGCGGCCAGTCCAAAGGATTCCAGTTCGCTCGGCATCAGCATGATGTCCGCCGCGGCCACCGTCTCCTGGATCTGATCTTGCTTGCCTAGAAACAGGACATCATCGTGAATGCCCTTCTGCACCGCTAACCACTCCGCGACGGAACGGTCCGGACCATCTCCGATAAGCAGCAGTCTTGAGGGAATCTTTTTGTGGACACGGTCGAAAATTTCAATCACGTCGGTAAGCCGCTTCACGGGCCGAAAATTCGAAAGGTGCACAAGCAGCCGTTCGTTGTTGGGCGCGTACTCAGCGCGCAATGGCGCAATGGCCTTGGGATCGCGGTGGTACACGTCGCAATTCACTGAGTTGTAAATCACCTCGATGCGGTTCTTCACGTCGAACACGCGCAGCGTCCGGTCGCGCAAATAATTGGAGATGGCGGTGACCCCGTCACTTTGCTCGATCGAGTAACGGGTAATGGGCAAATAGGAACGGTCGAGCCCCACCAGCGTGATATCGGTGCCGTGCAAAGTTGTGACGAAGGGTAGGCGGCGGCCGCGCGGGCCGACCGCCAGCATCTGGCGGGCCAGGAGCGCGCTCACCGAATGTGGGATCGCGTAGTGGACGTGCAGCAAGTCGAGGTCGTAGAGCTGCGCGACTTCTGCCATGCGGGTCGCCAGGGCCAAATCGTACGGAGGATAATCGAACAGCGGATACCGCGAAACCTCGACCTCGTGATAGTGAATATTGGGTTCTGAGCCCCGCAGCCGGATGGGCTGCGCGTACGAAATGAAATGAATTTCGTGTCCGCGCTGAGCCAGTTCCAGGCCCAGTTCGGTGGCGACGACGCCGCTACCGCCATAGGTGGGATAACAGGTAATTCCAATCTTCATGTGTGCGAGGGACCACCCTCGGGTAACTCTTGCCATTCGATGGCTGGAAGGCTCAACGGTTGCAGATTTTACACGAACGCCCCGCGCAGAGCTCCATAAGCGCCAACTTAAGCGGAATTCTTGGTTGAAGGACCATGCCCCAGAATAACCAACAGGCACCGTGTACCGCGTGGATGTTATGCCGCTCATTGAATGTTGCGGCAGGACCCGCGCCATTGATAAAAACCTTGCCAACGGATTTCGCGCCATCGCGTCTAAATCTAGGAGCACGAACTAGAACCTGACCTGAATCATTGGGCACGAGGATGCGAGTGGACAATAAGCCACAACACGCAACAATCATGCTCGAACATTCATACTCCGCACCGGTGGAGCGGGTTTTCTCCCAATTCGCCGATCCAGCAGCGCGCGCCGGGTGGAGTGCTCCTTCCGAGGAGGTTCTCGTCTACGATGAGTCCGATTTCCGTGTCGGTGGCAAAGACGTGTTTCGCTGCGGCCCAAAGGGCAATCCAAAATTTCGCGGGGAAACACACTATCTTCACATCGTTGCCAACCAGCGTGTCGTTTCAAGCGAAACCCTCGATACGGACGACCAGCTCTTGGTTGTTGCGCTGACGACGCTCGAGTTCGAGCCCACGAAAGACGGTACCAACTTGGCTGTCACAGTGCAAATCGTCTCGTTTGTAGGACCAGATATGATTCGAGGGTATGAATCTGGCAACAAGAGCGCGCTGAAGAACCTTTCCCAGCATCTCGGCGAGATCACTCCTGCTTGACACCGGAGGCGGCCGGGGATTACGTCCAGCCTCAGAAGAAATCACGCATTTGGGCTTCCGCTTGTGGCGGGCGAGACCGGCAGCCTACTCGCCGTTTTTCGGGCCGAGTTGCATTCCGGGATCCATCTTGTCGAGATGGGCCTGAAACTGCTTCTTGCCGTCCTCAGGCATGCCGGTAAATTCGATCCCCATTCCGACTCCCGGGTCGCGGGTGCGAACGATGGCGCTGGGAGAGAACTTGTCGTCTCCGATCCAAAAATCAACGCGCAGAGCGGTCCCTACATTCAACGGCATTACCGTCTCTACATAACAACCATTTCCGCTGATGTCGGTGGCGTTCACGCGCAAGGGTGTATTGACGCGCTCGTCGCGCAGCTCGAGAGGGAACGAAATCTTGTGGCGAGCATATTTTCGACGGTTGTCCTGGCGCTGCTGCGTTCGCTCTTCTACCTTCATGTCGTTGGGCAGCACCGCGGCCCACGGGCACTCCTGGTCGGCGACCAACTGGACCCCAATCTGAGTCTTCTTGAGCGCTCCCGCGTCCACCACCCAAATGACCTTGCAGCGGGCTTTCTTGCCTTCGTATTGCACGCCGATGACATCGCCGACCTTCAGCTCAGGCTCAATGCCGAAAATACACGCGCCGGTCGCGCTGATATTCTGCGCCGTCGCGTTTTGGAAGAACGGCTGGCCATTCGCACCCATTCCCCACACGCGGACCTTTAAGTCCAAAGTCGCACGTGGCGCTGACCCTTGGGCCGACATGAGCGAACAAGCCTCCAGTGTGCACACAAAAACTGTCGAATTGTAAACCATCATACTACTTGGGCTTAACGGCAAATGTTACGGGAGTACCCAAGCCGGAGGTGGGTGAAATGGATAACAACTTGCCCCGAATCCTTCATCGATCTGAGGCGTCACGACCTTGGAACAAGATCGTGATACGAAATCAATTCAATGCCCGCGCGCGAGAGCAGCTCGCGCGCTGAGGGCAACGTGAGGACATCTAGTTCGATCTCCCGCGATTCGCGCAGGCGGGTCTTGGCGCGCTGCAGGTCCGCATCGTTGTAGCCAGGGTGGCAGACGAATTCCCAGGTGCCGTCCGGGATGCTCCGAGCGATCGCATGAAACAGCGTTTCATCGAGCGTTCCGGTAACTTCGATGCCCAGGGTACCATCCGGTGTGGCAAAACCATTGCGGTCCACTGCGTCGCGGAACGCGCCCGCAAAGCGGCGTAGCACGCGGACTTCAGCGTAGCGGGTCCATAGATTCGGACGTGCAAGAAGGTGACTTGAACGCAACGGCAGGCGGGGTCCGAACGGATTTCGCAGCGCGCGCACTCCGCAGTCCGCCGCCGCCCGAAGCAGGGGCCGCAGAATCTTAGGGAACAAGTGCGTGTGCTTATGGCTGTCGAAATGCGAGACCGCGATTCCCACGGACTGAATCTTGCGAATCTGCGCCGTGGCTTCGGCCTTGATTTCATCGGCGTCGATCCGTCCGGTGATCGCCCGCGCAGCGAACGTCTCGAGTCCATCCCGAAAGCGTGCCGCCGGAGTTCGGGTCGTGAGAGAACGGAGTTGCTCGGCCTCAAGAACCGGCTCGCCGTCAATGAGCACAACGTGGCACCCAACGCTCAGTCGTGGAGTGTTCTTGGCGAGTTTCGCAGCCTCGCGGAATGCGGGACCGTTCGCCATCAGCGTGGACGAAGTCACAATGCCGCCTGTATGGGCTTCGAAGATTGCTCGGTTCACGCCTGAGGTGAAACCGAAGTCATCGGCATTAACAATTAAGCGGCGCACGAGGCCAGTCTAGCAGCAGCAAAGTTAGGAGCGTTGGCGGGAACGCGTTTCGGCGACGGCACCCCATGTTCCCAGATGCTGAGTTTGACCGCTTTTTCAGGCCTCGCGTATACTCGCGAAAGCGCGTTTCGCGACGGATGCCCCTCAAAATCAAATTTCGACCGGCGACGACGGTGTGGTCGCGCACAGGCGCGCTGGGCGGTCAGCTCAGCTGGTTAGAGCGCCTGCCCTACAAGCGAGCGCAAATTTCATCTAAGTCGTTGCTTCGGTTGCGGTTACTGAGTTCCAGCCATCCTTGGCCTGCTCCAAAGTTGATCCAAAACTACAAACTACCTCTGATACACGTGTGCGGAAAAGACCCCAACGCGAGATTGAAACGGAAACTGGACGACTCGAAACCGCGGCCGCGATGATCGCACAACTAAAGTATGGCAGCGGCACGCCGTTCTATCGGTACCGGCGCGCGATGAGTTAGTCCGGCAGGCGGCGCAAGGCGAGGTGGTGCGCACCAGCCTGCGGGTGCTGCGCTTGGTGTGCGATCCAGGTGGTACCGTGGCCATCGGGCAGGGGCGCCGCATCGCCCTGTACTTCACCGGAGCCAGTGCTCTTCCCGCACTTCGCCGGAAAGACCCCATTCCTGTGCCAGTCTGCCATGCCATTCGCCGCGTATCCGATCACCCTCGGAGTAGTAGTTCACGCTCGTGAGGAATTCGATTATGTTAGAGAACCGATACCTTGTGAGTTCTTATTTTTGAGACGACCCTAAGGGGGACATGGTGGTGGAGCGTCGTCGTGTAGCTTGTCCCGCACAACCTGCTTCTGCCCTTACAGTCAAGAAACATGCCAACCACCCTAGCCATTATCGGAGGCAGTTCGGCGGTATCAGACTTCCAGTGGTGCAGAGGTCTATCTGCACCTGGAGGCCCGTGGTGTCGTTGTTGTAGTTGCCATCTGTACCGTCTCCTATCGTGAAGTCCACTGTGTCACCACGAGGCACTGACAGTAACCCAGTGTAGGACTGTGTTGGACTGGTTCCCCAAGATCCGTAACCATTTACACTAAATCCATTAACATTACCAGCAAAGACTGTTAACTGGCTTGAGGGGCTTACGTCATGAAGCGTCTCAAGCACGGCAACATCCGTAGTGGTTCCGAAATAATCAAGACCTTCGAAGTAAGCTGCAACACGGTACACACCGGATACGGGTGCTGTCAATCTGACGATTGCATTCTCGCCATTCGGACCAGGGTGAAGGCCAGTGTGCCTCGGGGACGATAGTGGTCGCCGACCTGATGGCACCTCCCGTCCCGTTATGAAAGACGCCAGGCGTGATCACTGTTCAGCCGATGCGACAGAGCGGCGTCCCCATGATCCAGTGAAGCATTGCTCTCGATCCCCGTTCCCCGAACCCAGCCTGACAGCCGGCTTTTCTTCTACAATGCGGGTATGGATTCCGCAAATCAAGTTCAAGATAGCACCCATCGAGCAGATGGCTGTCGCGATGCAGAACGCTCGCGTGCCCGTTCGCGGTTTGCTTTATTTTCCACTGTGAAATGGATTCCTCGCAATCGCTGTATTCCTCTGGAGAACTCTCGAGGAGAACTCTCGACCAGGCCGCTAACTCCCGATTATTTCTTCTCCAGTCCCTCGGCAAAGTTCGTGATAACAACCACGGTTGGCTCGGGGATGCGCTCGATCAGAATGCGCTTCTTGTCAGGAGACACTGAGTAGATCGGTTCTGCCAGCATGTTAGGACTGCTTTTCTCTAACACGTGAAACCGTGGAACACCGCTGGAAAAAGTGACCTTCACAACCACAAACCTCCGAGTGCTCTCCTCCAGGTAATAGAGCTCTTTCCCATCCTGACTCCACTGTGGATCAAACCCAGACTCCTCCGAGACTTTATATTTGCCTTGTCGGCTTCCGATGCCCACTACGAAAACGTTCAAGGAACCAGGGGATTTTTCACCCGGGAGGTTTTCGCGGGCGGAATACGCCAGCCATTGGAGGTCCGGAGAGAGTCTACAAGAGTCGACATTGTCCAGCAGTCTGCGTGTTTGGTTATTTTCCAGGGAGAGAATCCGGCACTCAAACTCATTGCCCAGGCCGCCACGAAAATACAGGAGATTGCTACCGTTCCAGTCGAAGGGCAAGATCCGTGTGTCGTCCCGGAGTAACTCCTGTTCTTCGCCGTTGCCCTCCGCGGACATCCGATAGATGTGGTATTGATCATCGCGTAAGGAAGCGTACGCGATCCACTTACCGTCCGGTGACCAAATCGGATAACCGTTATTGTGGAGCGTAGGGAGGGATGTCAATGTTATCTTGTCCCGCAAATCGTACACAGAAATATCGTAGCCCTCCGCGTCCTTCTGGAGCACTGCGCGCTCACCCTGCGGAGACAATCGTGCCAAAAACAATTTGGCGAGTCCGTCGACAGCGACCTCGGTTTGCATGTAGGTCCCGCGGTCCAACCAGATCAATTGGCGGGAGCCGGGTCCCGTTCCTCCATAAACCAGCATACCGGTGTCGGAAGCCGAAACATCGACGTGCCATGTTACGGAATCATTGATCACTCTGTGGGCCAGCGAGATTGGCTCCCGGGCTACCTCTCCTTGCGTGAAATCGAAGGCTCGCGCCATCAAATTGTCCCCAGTTGCAAACAGCAAGAATCCATCGCTAAATATGGCATTAGTCTCCGAATGAAACAGGGGGCGATTCTCCCGGCCGTCCAGTGACCCATAGTAGACCGTGTTGTCGCCGAACCTGGACGGTTCATGGCTGGCCGCAAAGTAGAGAAAATGCCTCTGGTCGGGAAGAATAAATGGCCAGCGATGCGTGGTGTACTTTCCGCCCTCCAACTTGGTAACCGGCCGGGGGCTGCCCCCTGTCGCCGGAACACGCAGCAAGGGTGAGGTAGGTGTCGGGGTAAACAAGATCTCGCCATTCGCGCCCCAGGACCCGCCTCGTGCATCGGGCGCTTCACACAACACCACCGGAGACCCGATCATTACGTTGATTGCCTTCAACTTCCCGTCGGCGAAAAAACCGAGCGAGTTGCTGTCCGCAGACCAGAACGGAAAGGTCGAGCCATCCGTGTCCGGCAATGCTCGGGCGTCCACTGAGTTCAGAGCCCGAACCCAAAGTTTGGACTTTCCATCCCTTCCCGTTGCCGTGAACGCAACAAAAGTGCCGGTGGGCGAGATCACTGGAGGCCCGGCATTATCCCCAGTGAGGCGAAACGAGGTCAGAGGCGGAGGATCGATCTGGGCGTGCAGATTCTTGAGAGGTCGCGTCAGTATGGCGGATAGCGCGGATTTCGCGAGAGAATATCCAAGCCAGATTCCGATGATTACCAGGAATGACAGAGCAACCAGACTCACTAATTTCACGAGACGACGCGCCCTCGCCCCGCCTGGTTTTTCGGGTTGGATGGCAGCCTTATAAGAAGCACTGCGGCCGGACTCGGTGTCACGCTTGAGACGCTTGAGATCAGCACGGATTTCGGCTGCACTCTGGTAGCGGACTTCGCGGTCCTTTTCGAGGGCTTTGGTGATGATGCGTTCGAATTCCGGAGAGACGCGAGCGTTGAGCTGCGTTCGTGGCACTGGCTGCCGGTTCAGGATCGCCTCAAAGATCACGCCGGAAGTCTCGCCCGCAAATGGCCTTTCCGCAGTCGCCATCTCGAATAGAACAACCCCAAAGGAAAACAAGTCCGTCCGGGCGTCCAGCTTCTCGCCGCGTACCTGCTCTGGCGATGTGTAACCTACAGTTCCGGCGATGGTCCCTGGATTGGTCTGGAAGCTGAGTGTGCCTGATGTTTCGTCGTCGCCTGTGCCTTCCTCCAGGAGCTTCGCCAATCCAAAATCCAGAATCTTCAGCCGGCCTTCTTTCGTGATGTAAAGATTTTCCGGTTTCAGATCGCGGTGGATGATTCCGCGCTGATGCGCCGCGCTCAAGCCGTCGGCAATCTGCTCGGCGAGGTCGATGGCTCGAGATTGTTTCAACTGGCCGCGCTTCAACTCTTCTCGAAGCGTCTCGCCTTCAAGCAACTCCGAGACCAGGTAGGGCGCACCCTCGTACATTCCCAACTGATAGACCGCCAAAATATTGGGATGGTTGAGCGCCGCCGCCGACTGGGCCTCCTGCTCAAATCGGCGGAGCCGGTTCGCGTCGGCCGACAGGTGCCCGCCCAGCACCTTGATGGCGACGGGCCGCCCCAGTCGCAAGTCCCGAGCTCGATAAACCACTCCCATGCCACCTGCACCGACTTGCGAAACAATTTCGTAGTCACCGAGCTTCGTCCCCGCTGTCAGCAGCGGAGTGCGCAGCGGGGGAGTCTCCAGGAAGCTGGACGCGGCTCTGTCGTCGGCAGCGAGAAATGACTGCACTTCGTTGCGCAAGGAAAGGTCGGCGGCGCAGGCGACATCAAGAAAGCGCGCGCGCTTTTCAGGCGCGAGTTCGAGAGCCTGTTCGAGCACGTCGCGGACTCTTTGCCAGCGCTCCGGCGTCATCATCCCGTGGCTCGCGTCATCTCACGATGCAGAAAGGCCCGGGCGGTGGACCATTGCCTCTTAACAGTGGCCGGGGAAATCTCCAGAACGTCGGCGGTTTCTTCAATCGACAAACCTCCGAAGAAACGCAATTCGACGATGCGACTCTGCTGCAGGTCGAGCCGAGCCAGATCATTCAGGGCATCATCGAGGGCCACCAGTTCGAGGCTCTTGCCGTCGAGCATGGAGAGCGAATCCTCCAAAGGCATGCGCTGGCCACCGTCACGTTTGCCTGTATTTTGCTTTCGGGCATAGTCGACCAGAACCTGGCGCATGATCAATGCCACCAACCCAAAGAATTGTCTTTCATTCTGAAACTTCAACTCTTCCTGATTCGCCAGGCGAAGGTAGGCTTCGTGAACCAGGGCGGTGCTTTGCAGAGTGTGACCGGGGCGCTGGTGTCGCAGGTACCGGTGAGCGAGCAGGCGCAATTCTTCGTACGCCCGTGGCAGCAGCGTCTCGAGGGACTGGGTATCGTCAGTTGGCCACTTCGTCAGAAGTTCGCTGAGAGACCTGGGATAGGACAATTCCGCACTCCTCAGGCCGTCCGCCTGTTGTCGGGCGAATGATATGAAAGGCGCTTTTCCACGTCAAGCGAGCAGCGCAAAGATCCCTGAGCCAATTTGCCGGCAATTCACGTTCTAGGTGAATAAGAGCCCCAAACGCGGGGCCAAGGCAAGGATCGAGTCGAATAGCTTATTCAGGTTACTCGATTAATTAAAGGAGGAAATATGTCAGCAGCAGCCGCAGCAGCACCAGCAGTCGGCCTCGTATACGTCGGCAGACTGTATGCCACATCCGCACCAAATCCGGGCGATGATGTGAAACAGGACCATTCTCTGCTTACTCCGTTGGGTGCAAAGATCGACCGGACCTACCATCAAACCGGCCCATTTAGCAATTCCGGTGGAGGCGCTCAATCCGATCTATCGGTCGGTGATACACCACCTGGATTCCACGTCGTCTGCTCGGGAAGTGATACGCATGGGAAGCGTTGGGCGGTCGTGAAGCCCTATAGCGGCGAGCCGATCCTCACTGGAGTGGCATTTGATCCAAATGATGTCGTCACCCAATGGAAAATCACCTTTGGGCTCTACGCTGACACGGGAACGGCGGTTTTTCAGGGCGGAGCCAACGTGGACGTTGATGTGTGGTACAAGCCTCGGAGCTAGACCTAGCCCTGCAGAACTCATGGCCTTCGATCGGGCTAACGTGTAGGCGGTCGACCTAAGTAACGCAACCGCGGGATCGAACGAAAACTCCGGTCCCGCTTTTTTGTCTGGCCCACCGAGGGCACCCACTCCCTGGAGACGCTGCTGCCACGGAGATACGAAGAATTACGCCTGATAGGTCCCTGAGCGAACTCCTGGTCAAGTGGGGTAAGTCCAAGGTTCGGGTTCTCAGGCCGTCGCCTGTTGACGGGCGAAATGATATGGCAGCCGCTAGCTTCGGTTAAGAAACCTGAACAAGTATCTGAGCCATTTCCCCGAGAAAAAACGTTCTAGATAGATGAGAGCCGGTGGCGTTGCGGTCCGGGAGCATTTGGGGGCTGGTCGAGGGGCGCTGATATGGGGAAATCGACGCCTTGCGAGGCAGCCTTGGGTCCCAGCCGCTGGCGGTAGGTTCATCTCCGTTCTGAAAACGGTGTCTTGGCGGTTCGACCGGGTTTATCGCTAGCAAACTTAAATGCGGAGCAAGTCTCTGCTGGAGGGAATCTCATGAAGGATCGCCTTGCAGCCAAACTTCTTGTTGTGGCTCTGTCTCTTGGGACGTCGCTGGGCCTGTTGAACTCGCCGGCCAAGGCCCAGGTCGCTTCTACGGTCTACAGCTTCGGCGCCACTGGCGATGGAGCCTACCCCTATCCCGGGTTGATCATGGATGCTTCCGGCAACCTGTACGGCACGACGGGTAACGGTGGCACCAGTAACGTTGGAACCGTGTTCGAGCTAGTCAATTCCTCGGGAACCTACACCGAGAAGGTGTTGTACAGCTTTGCTGGTGGCAGCGATGGAGCCAACCCCTATGGGACGTTGCTCTTGGACGCTTCGGGCAACCTGTACGGGACGACCGAGGCCGGCGGCACCAACTTTGGAACCGTGTTTGAGCTGGTCAATTCCTCGGGAGCCTACACCGAGAAGGTGTTGTACAGCTTTGCCGGTGGAAGCGATGGAGCCAACCCTTATGCCGGGTTGATCATCGATGCCACGGGCAACTTGTACGGCACGACGAGTGGCGGTGGCACCAGCAGCACTGGAACCGTGTTCGAGCTGGTCAATTCCTCGGGAAACTACACCGAGAAAGTGCTCTACACCCTTGCGGGCGGTAGCGACGGAGCCAACCCTTATGACGGGTTGATAATGGATGCCGCGGGCAACCTGTACGGGACAACTAACAGCGGTGGCACGAACGGCGCAGGAACCGTCTTTGAGCTGGCCAATTCCTCGGGAACCTACACCGAGAAGGTGCTTTACAGCTTCACGAACACGAACATCGGGGGCGATGGAGCCAACCCTTTAGCCGGGTTGGTCATGGATGCTTCCGGCAACCTGTACGGGACGACCCAGGGCGGCGGCACCAACTTTGGAACCGTGTTTGAGCTGGTCAATTCCTCGGGAACCTACACCGAGAAGGTGCTGTACAGGTTCACGAACACCGGCGGCGATGGGGCGTACCCGATTGGCGGGTTCATCATGGATGCCGCGGGCAACTTGTACGGCACGACGGGATCCGGCGGCACGAAGGGCAGCGGAACCGTGTTCGAGTTGAGCAATTCCTCCGGCATCTGGACTGAGAGCTTGCTTCTTATCTTTGGCACATCCTGCGAAGGCTCAGGCACCAGCAACGGGGCTAATCCGTCCCTTGGGAATTTGCTTATGGACACTTCCGGCAACTTGTACGGCACGACGGTCGCCGGAGGTGCGAACAGCCTCGGAACAGTGTTCAGCATTACTCACTTCGCCTCGCCCAACGCGACCACCGCCTCGCTGGTGTCCTCCCCAAATCCTGTCGGCGCGGGCTTCCCCGTTTCTTTCACCGCCACCGTGTCGTCATCTAACGGCTTTCCGACGGGCACCGTCGTCCTGTCCAACTCGTTGGGCACAGTTGGCACTTCGGGGCCGTTGGTTTGCGGCGCCGCGACCGTGAATTTCGATGATGCTCTCACACTCGGAATCGGGACAACCGCGATTACAGCCACTTTTAGACCTGCCGGACCGGATTACTCTTCCAGCGTTGCCGTGATGTCGCAAACCGTCAACGAACCGGGGGTCGTACTCACCAATGGCAACAACACGCTGACAGGCAATGACACTATCGCCGGCACGGTGAGCGCCACAAATCTTGTTGGCAATGGCGCGGGCCTCACCGGAGTAAACGCATCTGGCTTGAACTGCACTGCCTGCGTCGGCAATTCCCAGTTGGCAATTGACTACGCGGGAAGCGCCACGCAAGGCGGGCCCGCGACCAATGCGCTCATGCTGCAAGGTTTCTTACCCAGCGCTTTCCAACCGGCTGGCTCGTACGTGTTCACGTCCTCAGTCGGAGTACCTAGCGGCGTCGCTTCACTCGACGCCACCGGGAAAGTTCCCGCAGCGCAGTTGCCTTCGGCGACGACGGGCAGCAGCACTCCTACGATTCTGACGGGCTGGTGCAGTGGCGTGGCTGCCTCGGCGAACGGATCCACCTTCGGTTTTGCCGGGCTGGGAGACCCGACAACCGCTTCGGGCACTACCTGCAGCAACGGGACCGGATCATCGACAGTCATAGGAATCCCGGTGACCTCGCCTGGCACGCTGAAAAACCTGCATGTTTACCCGGGAGCGGCGGGCAGCAGCGGGACCAGCATCACATTCACGATCTACACCGCTTCCGCCCCGGGATGGAGCGCCACCAGCGGCCCGAACCAAGCAACCATCAGTGCGCTCAGCTTCAGGAGCAGCAGCGACAACGTCACCCTCACGGTGTCGCCGGGAGGGAGTTTCGCAGCCGGGGACTCGATCACGGTGTCCGGTATAGCAGGCACATATAACGCGGGCACAAATTGCACCAGCCTGGCTGGTAGCTTGTTCGACGGAACCTTCACGGTCTCCTCCTCGACGGCGACCGCCGTGGTGTACGTTGACCACAGTCTGCCGACAAACTGCGGAAGGAACATTAGCGGCGCGTCCGCCACCGGCACGGTCGCTGACAATACGAACACAACGGCGAACTTCGTCACCCGGACCGCACCGACGGCGACAGCCCTAGGCTGCACGATTGGAGCGCCTTCCACCTCGGCAGCGGTGGTCTGCTCGGACACAAGCCACACCGTGTCGGTCAACGCAGGTGACGTAGTATCGGTCGTCGCGACCAGTGCGCGGACCTCGGGCACGGAGACGATCGGGAACATTCGCGTGAGCGTAGAGAAGCAGTAGAGGGCCGGGCGCCCCCAACTCTTCTCCGGGCATCGTGACCCTCAACGCCGCGATTTATGCAAAACGTGGGATAGCAAGTGTGGAACTGGTCCCATAGAGGGTTTGGGAAGGGCACGACTCTTAGTCGTGCCGCCAAAGCCCTCGAAAGATGAGGGCTTTAGCCCCTGAGGGCGGAATGACGTGGAGTAGATGACGATGCGAATGAGAACGTCGGCAGCGTGCGCGATGTCGGCACCCGCTCCTTGCCAAAAACGCAAGGAGCAGGACACCCCATGGTACTGACTGGGAGACTCCCGTAGCCTACTGATCGCCTGCTTAAGTACCGCCTTCACCCAGTTTCCCCGCCGGTGTCGTTTTAGGCTGCGAGGAATTTCAGCGCGAGAATCCCCGCCCGCTTACCCTCGCAGTTCTCCCGACACAAAGGATGCGCCAAACCAGCTTCAGGACAGGGTTTGGTGCAAAATCAGCTTCTGTTCAGCAAAGGTAGTTGGCGCAGGTAGCCGTCGGATGCGCGGTTGCGGATGGCTGGGGTGCACTCGTCCTTTCCATCGGAAGGCCCTTGTCGATTGTCGTCACTGAGCCAACCAACTCCGGTCCGATTTCACGTGTGGCTGGCGAATTGTTGTTTCGGCCATAATTCCTTGGGATTTCGCCGGCCTGCTACGATTCTGTGATGCGCGATCTGGTCGTTCTTTTCATCCACTTCATCGCTACCCTGGCCCGTTTACTCGGACCTGGCGGCGCCCGTTCCATAGTTGCGGAGTCGCTTCTCCTCAAGCACCAACTCCTGATCGTGAATCGCTCCAGGCACCGATCGCCGAATCTATCCGCGTCGGATCGCATCCTTGCCGGCTTGATGGCGCTCGTGGTGCGTCCTACCCGTCTGCTCCGGTCCGCAATCGTACTGAAGCCCTCAACCCTGCTAGGCCTTCACAAAGCCTTGAGCAAGCAAAAGTATCGCCTGCTGTTCTCAACGAATCGTCGTCGGAAGCCCGGCCCGAAAGGACCGAGCGCAGAACTCATCCGTGCGGTCGTCCAAATGAAGCAGCGTAATCCCAAC
>DATKFH010000086.1:0-56573 GCA_035511455.1 Candidatus Sulfotelmatobacter sp.
AGTTGGGATAGAAGTTCGGCGCGCCGGCTGTAGGTGGAGGGTTACCAAGTCCGCTCTTTCGATTGCGAATTGGGTTCTCATTTCCACCGTGGCTGCGTTTCCGAAGGCCCCCCTATAATCCCGTACGGCCGGATTTCCCAGGTACGGTTCGAAACCTTGGCCTTTCCTCCATGGGCCTTCCCAGCTTGGTGAGGTTTAAGCGCTGGTTCGCATACACCTCAACTTCCGTGGTTTGCCCATAGCCTCGTTCCACCTCATGCGTCGGCGTAGCGCCAGCACTGTGTCCGGCCACCGCGCTGCCAATGGAACCACCAAGTGTCCAGAGTCCCTTTGCCCAATGTCGATCTCTCTTCATGGGGGAGACGTGTTTCGTCCCCTCCGAGGACATTACTCCTCGGTCGTCGCTCATACGGACTCATGCGCCAACCCCTAGTGGCTCTCCTCTACTTCGGCCTTGGCCTCGTTTGAGTAGTCTTTGCAGTTTGCTACCAGCCACTGCTGCCACCGGGACCTTCCCGACGTTATCTCTGTGAGTCCTTCCGGAGTTGCTTGGGCCCTTACCACGACGGTTTGCAGGTTGCTCTTGCCTGTTACTTCCCCTGCAACATCGGCCTTCCCCCGCAAGGGTTCTGGGTCGGCGTACCGTGAGTACCCGCTAAAGCGACTTCTCAGCGGAGCGAATTTTCGCGGTTGCAGCCATTCCGTTATGTTCAAGCCTCTCCGTTTGCTAGCCACCTTGGTCGCTCTCCACCTCCGCTGTTTCCAGCAGGGCAGTCTGTGACGTTTACCTCCGAGCAGAACATGCGTCGTTGCCTTCGCATGCATCGGATATACTAGCCGCCCGAATCAGGCAATTGGCGGCGCGAGGACTTTCACCTCGCTAGACTCTCAGCCTTGTCGGCTGCTCCCCCTTGCGCTTCGCGATGACTTCACTCCATCAGGTTGTCAAAGGGACTTTCACCCTCGAGCTATCGACCCTGCTCGGCACACCAAAACGAAGCCGGAGCAATGTTGCTCCCGGCTTTAATCTTGCACTGGTTCCATCTTTGACATACAGCCATAAATATGGCAGAGTGGATGGGTGCGGACAACCGTCGACATTCCGGATCCCCTTTATCGCGAACTCAAGGGCAAAGCCGCCAGCGAAGGACGCTCCGTTAAGGAGTTGATTCTTCGCGGAGTAGAGCAGGAGCTGAGGGGGCGGCGCGGTCGCCCCGGTCGGGTTACCCTTCCTATCGTACCCTCGAAACGGCCGGGATCTCTCAAGCTAGACAATGCCAAGATCTTCGAGATCATTCCTTTTCCCTGATGTGAATGTCTGGATCGCTCTCACTTATGGAGGGCACGAGCACCACTCGATAGCCCGAACATGGTTCGAAGCGCTGGACATGGATGCCCGCGTCTGCTTCTGCCGCTTCACCCAGATCAGCTTATTGAGGCTGCTAACCACGTCAGCGGTCATGGGTACCGACGAAGTGATGACACAGGTCCAAGCATGGTCCGCGTACGACCGCTGGAAGCAAGATGGCCGCGTTCTCTTCCTGGAAGAACCGCTTAACGTAGAAGCCACCTTCCGCGGGCTGACCCGGCAACTTCACCCAAACCCAAAGAACTGGGCAGATGCCTATCTTGGGGCGTTCGCCGGCGTGTCGGAGATGCAGCTCGTTACTTTTGATCGAGCCCTTCAAGGTAAAGTCGAGAACCTTTTCATCCTGAGGCCGTAGTTCGCGGGCGGCACCCTAAGCCCCGAACAGCAACTCTCCTTCGCTGACGACCTGCAGTTCGATCCATCCTTCGAGCGGCAAAGAGTCCACGGGAAGGCGGTTCTGCCGCAGGCTGAAGCGCAGGCGCAGCTTGCTGGTGGCCGCGACGCTGGCAGGGGGCTTGATCCCCATTTTCTGCTCGGGCTTTTGACCGGGCTTCTGGCTGGAGGCTGGTTCGATCGGCGTGACGGGAGTCGCCAGCAGCGCTGCGAGGGGCATTTTGAATTCGAAGTTTCGAACCAAGGCCAACTTGGCGTTGTCGTCCGGCTTCGCCGAGGATGCCAACGGCCGGTCCTCCCCGCCGTCTTCAATCTTCCAGTCTTTGAGCTTGCGTCCGCTGACTGAGGCTTCCACGCGAAGGGTGCGCCGCGGACGCGGCTCGCCTAGGGCCCATGACTCGACGTTGACCACCAGGTCGAAGTCAGTTTCTGGAATGTTGTCTTTGAAATCCAACCGGCCGTACAAGTGGGTGGCATCGATGCCGGCGTACACGGAGTCGAGCAGAAACTGTTTGCCGTGCATGGCCCCGGCGCGGTGATCGGCGGTGTAGGCGGCCGCGCCCATCCACTCGAAATAGCGGACTTTGTCGCCAGCGACTCTAGGATGAATGTATGCCGTCTGCGGCTGGAACGTGGGCCTGATTTCTACGCCGGTGATGGGCTGAGACAGGTAGTCGGGCGGAGCGGCTCCCAGGGCTTGATAGACATTCGAAAGATGCTTGCGGTAGAGCTCGTCAAAATCACGGTCGTTGGCGGAATGATGTTCCGGGCCGTACCACCAGTTCCAGTCGCTGCCTTCGGCGATCAGAATTTCTTCGAAGGCCAGCTTACGTTGCGCGTCGGTGGCGCGTGCGGCGTTCTGAGCGTAAAACTCGCGAGCGTGGTAGAGGTAGTCCCAGGCACGATTGTCTTCGGGAGCGCCGATCCAGACGTTGAAATTCGCGTTGATCCACGAACCGGGAACCAGGGAGGTCATCTTGCCGAAATCTTTGTGGCGCTGGATCGCCTCGGAGATGGTCACGGCTTCTACGCCCGGGTCGCGCTGCAATCCGTCATAGAAGCGACGCAGAAACTCGCGTCCTGACTTCGGGTAGTATTCCCAAGCATTCTCGCCGTCGAGAATGATGGAAACGACGGCGTCGCGGCCTTTCGCCAGCACCGGGGCAGCGGCTTCCTTAATGTTGCCGATTAGGTGGCGGGCGGCATCGGCGGGGGCCATGCCGGAATAGACGAAGCCGATCAGGTCGGAAATGGTGTGGTCGCGAAAGACCAGGTGCATCGTGGTCGAGCCGTTTTCATAGCGATGGATGTTGTAGAGCTTTTCGGCAAGGTTCGCGGGCAGGCGTCCATTGCCGTCGCGGGCGAAAAATAAACCTGTGCTCCGACCGAGCACGCCCTCATCGGTCGCCATCCAGTTGATGCCCAGGCTGGCGGCGATGGCGAGCGCCTCCTCGGAAACGCTTCCTTCCGATGGCCAGATGCCTTTAGGCCGCACGCCGAAAACTTTCTGGTGAAGATCGAGACCGCGGGTGAGTTGCTCGCGCGCGTCTTCGGGATGTCGAAAGCGGTTTTGCGGCAGCGGCAAGCCCGGAGACGAAACTGCACCTACGCCCGTATCGCACACCAGGGGCAGAATGGGGTGATAGAAGGGCGTTGCCGAAATCTCAATCGAACCTTTTTTCGCGGCGTCGGCGTGAGCCGGCAACACTCGGCCCAGTACTTCTCGTTCCCGGGCAATCACGAATTTCTGATCGTCGAGGGAGTAGTTGTGTCCCTTGGCCACGAGCGCCGCGACGTCTTTCTCTTCGAGAAAGAACTCGTCGAACCAGGCGATCTGCGACAGAACCTGCAGGTCGGTAAAATCCTGCGGCTGAAAATAGCGCTCGGCGCGCTCGGGATGGTCGCCGTGCTCGCGAAACCGCTCCCACAATTCCTTGTAGCGGGGATAGCGTCCGATCAGGTTTTGCGGATTGGCCTGGAAGAGGTACTGCAGGGCGAAGCGGCATTCCTCGACTGACAAATCTTTGGCGGGCTTGGAGGCGACGTTTAAGAAAGGATCCTGCGCCGTGCCGGCCACGTAATCCTGAATCTGAACCATCAGCGACGGGACCAAGTTGACGTTCTGATGGACGTTGGGAAACTCGTTCAGCAGTTTGACCATGCCGTAGTAGTCTTTGAGGGCATGCAGGCGTGTCCAAGGCAGGCGATATTCGCCGGTGACCAGATCCTTGTAGAACGGCTGGTGCTGATGCCACAGCAGGATGACGCGCAAGGCGGGCATGGCTGGGAGAAGTCAGTCTAGCATGGGGATTTTCCGGCGCTCTCGTGAGTTGCTTATGCGGACCTGATTTTGGCGCGTGGAGTTCCGATCTGAGATCTCTGAATATCGGCCAGTGGCTAAGCGGTCATACAGCGTGCTTGATACTATTTACCGTCACGCGAGTGAGCTGCCAGCCATACCTCGTGAATCGCCGAAATGACAACCTCCGGATGCTGGGTTGGTATTTCGTGGCTGCTGTCGACAACGATCTGCTTACCATGGGTCGAGAGACGAGACAACTCCGGCTGTAACTGGTGGACCCAAAGATACTCCTCCGCCTGTGCGTCCTTGCGCGGAATCCCCGGAGGGATATCGTCCTGTCTCGTTGCGGTAAGCACAATCAGCGGGCGATCCCCGAGGTTTCCGGCGCTTCGCACCTGTGCCGCGCTCAAAGTGGAGAATACCTGATCCTCATCGATCGTAGCGAATTGATGTTTGGCCGGAAGCGTCAGAAAATCTTCTTCCTCCCGGAATGCTTTCGGCCAGAATGCAGGCGCATCCCGATCCGCCATAAGGCGAGCCCAGCCAAGATGGAGCTGAAAGAAATATTCCACCTTTTTCCAGCTGGGGCGTTTGCGGTAGTCCTGTGACCATTTGCGGGTAGACTCCGGTGCTCTCAAGTCCTGATCTTCATGGGAGGCGTCAACCAGCACCATTCCCGCAACATCATTCGGATACTGACCGGTGTAAACCCTGATGTCGTATCCGCCCATAGAGTGTCCGACAAGAACGTACGGACCTTTTTCACCGGCCGCCTGGAGCAACTGTTTCAGTTCGCGCGCAATCTGCAGGCTGCTGCGCGGCTCGGGACCGGACTCGCTCCAGCCATATCCGGCAGGGTCATAGGAACACACGCGGGCGAACATCGCGACCTCGGGTTGCACCATCAGCCAGTCAACGGAAGGCCCGCCTGAACCGCTTTCCAGTATTACGGTGGGCGAACCCTGCCCGCTGCAGTCGATGTTCATGCGGATCGACTCGGCCTGGACGAGGTGTCCACGCTGCGGGAAACGTTGCGCGTCACGCCACCTGCCGATCATCTCGTAGAGCGCGCCGGTGATCGCCAAAGATACTGCCACGAGCAAGAGGCCAGCGAGCGACGCGCGGACGATTCGCTCCATTCGCAACAATTCTAGCGTCCTGCGTTTGAAGTTCGTGAACAAAACCGAGCGATGGTAGCGAGGATCTGATCAGTCCGGATTGTTACATCAACGCATCAACGATCTATCGCCTGTTCTCAACAGTCAGCGACCCGAAACACCGGGGCTCGTTGGCAGAAAAAGTATTCTGGCCGCGAACGCGGCGGCGAAATGTCAGGGATTACTCGGTCGCAAGAATGTCTGAAACGTATAAACAGGTATGCGAACGTCGCCACGATCGCGATGGTGAGAGCAGAAACCGTCAGTGTTGGAATCCAAAACAAGAATACCCTGAAGAGCTTATTTCCGAGTCGACTGGCCGCAAAAAACAATGCGAAGAGCAAAATCGCAGGAATCCAGAATAGAGGCGAAAACAAATTCTCCACGAGTCCACCTACGACGGCAGCCAGTCCGGTTGCTTTCGTGTTACGGATGCCCCCAAAAAACCACCAAGAACCGACAAGCTCCGCGAGGATTATCGCGGCTAGTCCGCTAAGGATGCCCTTGAAGTAACCCATAGATTTGGTCGGACGGAGGAATTATACGTCACAGTCTTGCCAGCACGACCCGATCGACTGTTATAACATCTCGATTACGCTCGAGTTACCGGCGGTGAAAACGCATAAAGGCCTCGACAGGTTGGTCAGTCAGCCCTTTATGGCACTGTGAATTCCCTCGTGCTCGTCGACGTTCCACCCGTATTGGTCACTGAAATCTTTCCCGTCGTCGCGCCTGCGGGCACGGTGACGCGCACGTAGTTGGCCGTGAGCACGTGGAACTTTGCGCACACGCCATCGATTGCGACCATCGTCGTACCGACGAAGTGGGATCCCTGGAGCAGAAACGTTGAGCCGGGTTTGCCGCTCGTGGGCTGGAAATTGACCAGCGTCGCGTGGGGAGGAGGCAGTCCCGCGTCGATCACCCAGAATGAGCCATTGGAAGGCTGGCCGTTGGTGGGCGCGCCGTTTTCGAAAGACATGCCGTAGAGCTTTCCGTCGGCCGCTTGGAGAAGGCCAAAGGCTTCGAATCCGTTCACCGCGGAGTTCAAGGGTATGTTGTACAGAACTGAACCCGAAAGGGTGGAGGCGAAAACGATGCCGGGATCGCCGAAGAAGAAGTCGCCCCACAGATTGCCGTCGGACGCTTCGATGAGGTCGCCGTCAGAGAACTGGGTTGGGGAGACCGGGCCAATCTCGTGATAGCTGCCCGAGAGCGTGATGCGGTAAAGAATGCTGTCGACCCGGAGGCCGTAAAGCTTGCCGTCCGACGCCAGGGTGAGGCCGCTGGAGGCGATGTTGGGCAGGTTGATGTTGGGGGAATTGAAGCCGTGCAGGATAGTGTACTGACCGGTGACCGGATTGAAACGGAAGACGCTGTTGTAGGGCTTGAGTTGGTCTCCAGCCACTGTCGTTCCGTAGGAGTTGCCGTCCGGCGCCTGTAGCATTCCGAAAACTCCGGTTCCGTCGGGTTGCGCCTTCAGATCGAAGGTGTGAAGAACGGTGTAGTTGCTGCCGGTCCGGCTCATGCGGAACAACACGCTGGTGGGCGGATTCGTAGGGCCAGTGACTCCGTAGAAGTTGCCGTCGATGCCTTGGGTAAGAAATGCGGGGTTCGCGCCGTCGTGGCAGTCAATCGTGTTGCAAAAGCTGTGTAGCAAGGTGATGGTGCCGGTCTTGCTCAGCCGGAACGCGGTTCCCAGGCCGTTGCCGCCGTCCACCAGGGTCGTCCGGTAGAGGAATCCGTCGGTGCCTTCCACCAGGCTATCGGTTTCGCCCTTGTCAATAATTTGTCAAAAGGCGCGGAGGGATTGCCTCTTCGCGCGAGCGGGTTCGCGAAACTCCGCCCCTAACGTGGCAAAAAAACGCAACGTTAGGATGGGGCACCCGTCATCCGACGCTACTGTGGTTAAGGGTCAGGAATACGGTCTACGGGGTTATATCGACTCCTGACGGGGTATTCTTCCGGTACACTAATGGCCGCACACTTTCGATAGCCGCATGAGCACCGAAATTACCTCCCCGCCGCAGCTTCTCACCGACCAGGATCTCTACCTGTTTAACGAGGGTAGTAACTATCGCATGCACGAGAAGATGGGAGCCCACCGGTTCACGCACAACGGTGAGGCGGGCACGGTCTTCAGCGTGTGGGCGCCGAATGCGCGATCGGTGTCGGTGGTCGGCAACTTCAACGAATGGGATCCCAAGAAGCACCGGTTGGTGCCGCGAGGTTCGTCAGGCATATGGGAAGGATTTGTGGCGGGCGCCGCTCGCGGGGCCTTGTATAAGTTCCACATCGAATCGAACCGGCACGGGTACCGTGTCGACAAGGCCGACCCTATCGGACTGCTGCATGAGAAGCCACCTCGCACGGCTTCGGTGGTTTGGGATTTGGACTACCAATGGAGTGATAACGACTGGATGCAGAAGCGCGGCGCGCGCAATTCGCTGCGCGCGCCTCAGGCCATCTACGAAGTGCATCTGGGTTCGTGGATGCGCGTGCCGGAGGAGCACAACCGTCCGCTGACCTACCGCGAGACGGCGCCACGGCTGGCCGAATACGTGGGACGCATGGGATTCACCCATGTCGAATTCCTGCCGGTGATGGAGCATCCCTTCTACGGGTCATGGGGATACCAGACCACCGGATATTTCGCGCCCACGTCGCGCTATGGCACGCCCCAGGATTTCATGTACCTGGTGGATTACCTGCACCAGCACGGCATCGGCGTGATTCTGGACTGGGTGCCGTCGCACTTCCCTTCGGACGGACACGGATTGTCTTACTTCGATGGCACTCATCTCTATGAACATGCCGACTCGCGCCAGGGCTTTCATCCGGACTGGAAGACGCACATCTTCAACTACGGGCGACCGGAAGTGCGCAGCTTCCTGATGTCGAGCGCCATGTTCTGGCTGGACAAATATCACATCGACGGTTTGCGGGTAGACGCCGTCGCGTCGATGCTGTATCTCGACTATTCGCGCAAGCAAGGCGAGTGGATCGCCAACAAGTTCGGCGGACGCGAGAACCTCGACGCGATCGATTTCCTGCGCCGCTTTAATCAGGAAGCCTACAAGGAGCACCCCGACATTCAGACTACGGCGGAGGAATCGACTTCGTGGCCGATGGTCTCAAGGCCGATCTACGTGGGAGGCCTCGGCTTCGGAATGAAGTGGGACATGGGCTGGATGCACGACACGCTGAAGTATTTCCAGAACGATCCCATTCATCGCAAGTTTCACCACAACATGCTGACCTTCCGCATGCTGTATTCGTGGCATGAGAACTTTGTGCTGCCGTTGTCGCACGACGAGGTGGTGCACGGCAAGGGTTCGCTGATCGGCAAGATGCCCGGGGATGAATGGCAGCGCTTCGCCAACCTGCGCCTGCTCTTTGCCTATATGTACGCCCAGCCCGGGAAGAAGTTGCTCTTCATGGGCGACGAATTCGGCCAGGTGCGAGAGTGGGGTCACGACACCAGCCTGGAGTGGCACGTTTTGCAGTATCAGTACCACAGGGGCATGCAGGCCTTTATGGAGCAGTTGAACCGCTTCTACCGTGGCGAGCCTGCCATGCACGTGTTCGACAATGATCCCGCGGGATTTGAGTGGGTGGATTGCAACGACAACGCCGCCAGCACGATCTCGTTGCTGCGCAAGAGCGAGTCGGTACAGGACACGGTGCTGGTGGTCTGCAACTTCACCCCGGTGCCCCGCACCGAATACCGCGTGGGTGTGCCTCACGGCGGCTATTGGCGCGAACTGCTCAACAGCGACGCGCGTGAATACGGCGGCAGCGGCATGGGGAACCTCGGCGGCGTGCAGGCCGAGGCTGAGACCGTGCATGGGCGGCCGTATTCGCTGAAGTTGACGTTGCCGCCGCTGGCCGCTCTGTTCTTCAGAGCGAGTTGAACGACACGGGTGCGGGTGCAACCCGATTCCAATTTGGAACCTTCAATAGAAGTTCAACTCCCCTCTCCAGAAACTCCACACAGACTCGAACGCGACTTTGTCGTAATGATGGTGAGTCCCGGGTAACGCAGCCCTGAGCCCCGAAGGGGCGGAATTCGTTAGCCCAGCGTGTGAGCGCTGGCTGCGCTCAGCCGCGGATCGCGAATCCCGTAGGGACGACACTCATGCCGCATACTTATTGCTCGAATCCGGTTCATCGCGTTTTGAGCACCAAGGGACGGTCCAACCTGATTGCCGGAGACCTGCGCGAGGGCCTATTCGCCTATCGGTTCGGAAATCGCCAAGAATCTGGGAATTGAGATTTTAGCGTTAGGAGGCACCGCCAATCTCTTTCATTCTCCTGATGGCGCTACCAGCGAAACAATCATTCTCCTTCACGGTGCAACCTAAGGCGAATTCCTCTCGATGGAGGTCGGAGAATGGTCCACAATTTTCATGGCAAGCAAGGATTTGGTGCATTCAGCGAGATTACGTCGCAAGCGCCTGCCGTCAAGAACTACATTCGCAATCAGGCTGAGCATTATAGGAAACGGAATTTCGAAGAAGAATTTTGCTGCTCTTGAAAAAGTCGGGAGTGGATTACGACCCCCGGTACGTGTTCGGGCAGTGCCGCCCCTCAGGGGTTCCGAAAGACCTCTGTCGGTTCTCACCTCTCGTCCCGTGCTATTCTCGGCTTGAGCGCGTTCCATGCGGATTCTGACCCGCTACATCCTGCGCGAGGTGACGGCTCACGCCCTGATTGGCGTGGGGATCTTTACCTTCGTTCTCTTCACCCGGGACTTGGGACGCATTCTCGAACTAGTGGTGCGAGCCAGCGCGCCGCTGCCCAGCGTGGCCGAAATCTTCTTCTTCACTGTGCCGCTCGCGCTCACTTACACGCTGCCTATGAGCGTTCTGGTGGGGATCCTGATCGGGCTGAGCCGGCTCGCGGCAGACAGCGAAATTACCGCCATGCGCGCCAGTGGGATGGGGGTATGGACCTTCTTGCGCGTGCTCTCGATTTTTGTGGTCGCCGCCTGGGTGCTGGCGCTGGGTAACGGATTGTACGTGGCGCCGCGAGCTCAGGCCGCGCTGGGACACCTCGAAGAACGGCTCAAAGGCTCGCAGGTTTCCTTCGAGATTCAGCCTCGCGTCTTCTACGAGGGTTTCCCCAAGTACGTGGTTTATGTGCAGGACGTGAAGAGCGCACAGGGGGCCGCGGTGTGGAAGGGCGTTTTTATGGCCGATCTGAGCGACGCCTCCAACCCCAAGATTACGCTGGCCAAGGAAGGCATTGTGGTCAGCGAAGGGCCTGACCGCCTGCACCTGCACTTGCTTGACGGTTCGGCGCACGAGACCGACCCGAAGGACCCGAGTCACTATCAAATCTCAACCTTTCAACAGACCGACATTCCGATCGAGTTGCCGTCTGCTGAAAGCAAGGCCGACGAGTCGCTGCCTGCCGGAGTCATGCGGACCGGGACGTTGTGGGAAAAGGCGGCTCGGGTCGATCCCATCTCGGCACGGTGGTATTTGATCGAATTTCACCGGCGCTTCGCCTTGCCCACTGCGTGCCTGGTGCTCGCGCTGGTCGGAATTCCCCTCGGGCTGTCGTCGAAGAAGAGCGGCAAGTCCGGCGGATTCGTGCTCACCATCCTGCTGGTGTTTGTCTATTACGTGGTGTCGCTGGTGGGAGTCTCGCTGGCCCGACAAGGCCGAGTGGCTCCGTGGTTTGGAGCATGGCTGGCCGATCTGGTGTTTTTGGCGCTGGCGCTGTTTCTGTTGTGGCACGCGGAAAGGCGTCCGTTTGAGCTGGCGTCGTTGCGGCCGATGTGGGGGCGCGATACTTTACGGCTTGCGAGCAATCAGCGCGGTCGCGAGAATGCCTTCGACCGCGCGGCGAGTCGGCGACGAGTGTTCAGCGCAAGCTTCCCGACTCTTATTGACGACTACGTATTGCGCGACTTCTTCATCTATCTGGGGATGATCCTTTCAACATTCCTGGTCCTGGTTCTCGTCTTCACACTGTTTGAGTTGCTGGGAGATATTCTCCGCAACCAGGTTCCACCCACCGTAGTCGCGGAATATCTCCTTAATGTCACTCCTTATCTGCTGTACAACGTGGCCCCGCTCGTGATGCTGCTGGCCGTGCTGGTCACGTTTGGGCTGATGCAGCGGTCAAACGAAATCACCGCGATCAAGGCTACCGGAATCAGCATCTACCGGATCGTAACGCCTGTGGTCGTGGCGGCAGCGATGCTGGCTGTCGGTTTGTTTCTGGCCGATCAGTTCTATCTGCCGCACACCAACAAGCGGCAGGAGGCGCTGCACAATCAGATCAAGGGTAAGCCGGCGCAGACCTATCTGCGGCCGGATCGCAGTTGGATTTTCGGGCAGAACAATGACATTTACTACTACCAGTTCTTTGATCCCGACCGCGATCAGTTTGGGAATCTGACGGTGTTTCAGTTGGACCGCGCCAGTTTCTCCGTCACCCGCCGCATTCACGCCGAGCGCGCGCACTGGGAGGAGCAGTTGAACCGATGGATCTACGAGCGGGGATGGGACCGCTCCCTCAACGTCTCGGCGATTGCCAACTACCGGGCGTTCGAGGTAGCGACGTTCCCGGAACTCCCCGAGACGCCGTCGTACTTCAAGAAGGAAGTCAAGCAGTTCACCGAGATGAACTACGAGGAACTGCGGCGCTACATTCGCGATCTGCAGCAGAGCGGATTCGATGTGGTACGGCTGCGCGTGGAGCTGCACAAGAAACTCTCGTATCCGCTGATCACGCTGATCATGGCCCTGCTTGCGATTCCGTTTTCTGTTTCGACGGGAAAGAGGGGAGCGATCGGGGGAGTCGCAGTCGCGGTGGGGATTGCGGTGTTCTACACAGTTATGTCGCGGCTGTTTGAGGCGATGGGGGATTCGAGTCAGCTGCCTCCGGCGCTGGCGGCGTGGTCGCCCGATCTGATCTTCATTCTGGTGGGGGGATATTTGATTCTGAAGGTGCCGACGTAAGGGCGTCGTTTGCCGGTTCTCTTTCGCCCCTCCGGGGCTTGCTCTCACCAACTTGTTTGCACAAGGCTTACGACGTGGGCTTCATTATCTCGCCGCTTCGTGGCTGGATTCTGGCGACTTTCGCCCGGTGCTTACTTGACGGCTACGCCCCAGGGATTGTTGTCGGTGGTGACGGCGGGGAGGGGCGACAGGACGCCGCTAGAAGGAATGATCGAGTATTGGGACAAGGTCGCGGATTGAAAATTGGTGACGAACAGCCAGTTGTCATCGCCGCGAATTGCCATTGAAATCGGCTGGATGCCCGTTTGCACCGATGTCCCGGCGGTCAGGCTGCCCGACACCGGGCTGATGGTGAAGGGCGTGACCTGGGACGAAAGCGTCTCCAGGACGTAGAGAAACTTGCCAAACGGGTCGACCAGTAGCGGGCCAGGGCCATTGCCACTGCTGGGAAGACTGAAGGGAGAGCCAGTCACTGGAACCAGGGCCCAAGGGGGAAGGCCTGGGCAGGTTGACGATTGAGTCGTCAAGCCGTTGCAGATGGTGTACGCGCTAATGTTGTTGCTGGTCGTGTTGGAAACGTAAACGAAGCGGGCACAAGGATCGACGGCCACGCCGGCGGGCACGGTCCCGGCCGCAACGGGACTGGTGCCGATCGGGCCCGTTAGAGCGCCGCTCGAAGTATTCACTTTAAGTTGCCAAACTACACTGTTCGCGGAATCGGCGATGTATAAGTACTCAGATGTCGGAGGACTGTTGCCTGGATCTGAACACACCGAATTCTGAATTCCGTTTATACCGTTGCCGGGAAGGACGGTCGGAGTTGGTGCCAAGGCAGCGAGATTGGGCGTTTGAAAGCCTACCTGGCCCGTAAAGGTGAAAGCTCCAGGCACGGGGGTCAAGGAGCCACCGCTGCCGATCGAGTAAACACATACTCCGAACTGCTTCGTCGTGCCGGGACAAGGTATCGGTTTTGGAGCTGCGGGGACCGAATTCAGACCTTCCGCGACAAACAAGAACTTGCCTGCCGAATCCATGGCCAGGGCTACGGGGGTTGGGTCCATTGTTAGCGATCCCACCGACGCTAAGGTTCCATCAGAGTTCACCTTGAAGGCGGCGATGCCGGTCTTGCTCCCGCTACAAACGGGGCTGGAATTGAAGATCACGTAGGCGTAGGCTCCGGCGGGGTCGAGCACAATCGACGACGGGATGCCGGGCAGAACGCAGGTCGAATTGGACGTCGACGAAGGGGGATTAGCTACTGCAGCAATGTGACCATTGGCCAGGCTGTAGCTGAATGTCTCCATCAGCGCTGACCCCTGACTGCTCGTCAGAACCAGGCCGTCGGACGACGAATTGTACGTTGTCCCGCACGCTACCAGCAATCCAATCACAACCAGTCCCGCCAACCCGAGCAGCCACGCGAATCGTTTCGACATTCTGTGCATGATCTCCATGTCTAGCTGAATCAATGCTTACGTGAGGTTATGCGAGCGGACACAGTCCCCGGCGCCCCGCCGGGTCGGGCACTCGCAATCCAAAATCTGGGAAATCTCAATCCATTTGTGTATCAGGAAAGCGCGGGAAGCGCAAACTGCTCAACGACTTATTGGAACCTTGGGAGCGTCCCGGAGTTGCCCGTTTCAGAGCAGTTTACTTGGCCGCTAGATTTTATGCTTCTCGCGCCGATGTCACCGGTTCCGGGGACGGCTTGATTTGCTGGCCACCGGAGATCAGCGGCAGTCGAATTTCGATCTGCAGGCCGCCTTCTAGGCGATTGCGCGCGGCGACTTTTCCGCCGTGGAAACGAACCGCTCTTTCGGTAATGGCCAAGCCCAGGCCGACACCTCCGGTCTGGCGTTCGCGAGCATCGTCGAGGCGATAGAAGGGTTCAAACAGCTTTTGGAGCGCCTGCGGAGGCACGCCCGACCCGCAATCGCTGACCTTGAGCACCGCCTCGGGGCCTTGGGCACCTTGCTCACTGCTCAATTCGATTTCCACCGAGGTCCGCTCCTGGGTGTAGCGGATGGCGTTGCGCACCACGTTTTCGACCGCACTGTGCAGCAAGGAGGCGTTACCGCGAACGCCCCAGTCGCCGTCGGGAATCACCGTGACCACGTGGCAGTGCCGCGCCTGCGCCTCAAACTCGGCGTCTTCGGCCACATTCAGCACCAGTTCGTCGAGAGGCACGGGAGTCTGAGGCACGCCCTGTTCCCCGTCTTCCAGACGCGCCAAGGTGAGGATTCTGCCAATCAACTCGTTCAGGCGGCTGGCTTCGAGTTCGATGCGATCCAGCATGTCGTCGTTCTCGCCCGAGGAACGCTGACGGGCCAGGCCTAACGCGACGTTCAAGCGGGCCAGCGGCGACCGGAGCTCGTGGGAGATATCGTTGAGCAGGCGCGATTGTGCTTTCAACAGCGTCTCCAGCCGTTCGGCCATGGCGTCGAAGTCGCGCATGAGGCCGGCCACCTCATCGCGCCGGGTGCTGGCGGGGGCGCCAGAGCGAGCCGTAAGATCGCCGGCCGCCAACTGCCGCGTGGCCGCACGCAACCGCACGATCGGCTTGGTCAAATACCAAGAGAGGAAATAACAGACAAGTCCGGAAGAAATAATGGCGATGATCAGTCCGGGTAGAGGCATGCCGCGCGGGCCGAAAAATACTCTGGGTCCTGGCGGCAAGCCCAGAACAAGGGTGTAGCGGTGCTTGCCATCCGAGGACGCTCGCGAATCGCGCTGCACCGGAGGAGCGGGAATGATGAATCCGTCGTGCGGCATCCGCGGCCCCCCCATCGCAATTCGTATCGCCCAATCGGGAGCGGGGCGGCCCGAAACTTCTATACCCCTCTCATCGAATAGGAATGCGCGCAAATGCTGGGTCACCTCGATGTTGTCCAGGTACTGGCGGAGTTGAGCTTGACCGCTTTCCTCGTAAAGATTCACTGCGTCGTTGAGGGCAGTGGTGCGCAGACCTTCCCATGTGGCGCTGCGTGGGCGGAAGGCCAGCGTGACAATGATCGCCAGCACCACGAACAACGCTTGCGCCAGCCAGAACGACAGAAAGATTCGTAGAAAAAGGCTTTTCATGTTGGCTTAGGACGTTTTCGCCTTCTCTCTGGGACGGGCAAAAATATAGCCTACACCGCGCACCGTCTTGATGTGCTCGTCGCTGTCGGTGTCCCCTAGTTTCTTGCGCACTTTGCTGACGTGCATGTCGATGCTCCGGTCAAAGGGCGAGAACTTTCGGCTGAGCACGGCGTTCACCAGGCGCTCACGCGGCACGACGCGGCCGGCCTCGCGCAGAAGCACCTCGAGCAAGTTGAACTCCACCGAAGTCAGGTCAACGGGCTTGCCGTCAAGGCGGACCGAACGCGTAGCCGGATCGAGTTCCACGTCGCCGACTCGCACCAGGTCGGGAGCGGTCGCGGAGCCGCTGCCTTCAGACCGAGTGCGCCGCAGCACGGCCCGGATGCGCGCCACCAATTCGCGCGGGTTGAAGGGCTTGGGCAGATAGTCGTCAGCGCCGATTTCGAGGCCGACAATCCGGTCAACGTCTTCGCCGCGCGCGGTGAGCAGGAGCACAGGCAAGCGCGATGTGGCGCGGATCTGGCGCAGCACGTCAAATCCGTTCATGCCCGGCAACATAACATCGAGCACGGCCAGCAGGTAGTCGCCGCTCTTGGCTTTTTTCAGTCCGCCCTCGCCGTCGTGCACGTACTCGATGGTGAAGCCCTCGGCCTGCAGGTACTCCGCCACCAAGTGACAGAGCTCGACGTCATCATCGATAACCAGGATTCGTTCCATCACTAAAGATCATTGTGCACTATGCGGAAAATGTCTAGAAGTAAAGAATTGTCAAAGGTTTGCAGCGGGAAGGGCCACGTGCCGGAGCCGAAAACATTGACAAAACTTTACTCGGGTTGACCGACTCTTTACCGCTTTTCCTGGCAGACTTGTGTTCCTATTAGCGTACGTAGAATCCCTGAATTTCGGGGAAGAATCTAGGAGTTACTACATGAGATCCATACGCTTTCGCTTACTTGTCGCGGCCATGGCGGTATTGCTGGGAACCGCAATCGCCAGGTCGCAGACCGCCGACGCTCCCGCTCCACCACCCATGCACGGTCACGGCCACGGATTCGCGATGGGCGAGCACATGCTGGGATTTTATGCCGACATGCTGAACCTCAGCGATGCGCAACGGACGCAGATGAAAGCCGTGCTGCAGAAGGAACATCCGGCGATTAAACCGCTGATGCAGCAGTCGCGGCAGATCGAGAAGCAGCTTCACCAGTATGCGGAAGGGACCTACGATGAGGCCAAAGTCCGTGCTCTGGCCACCCAGAAGGCACAAGTCGAGACCGAGTTAACGGTGCAGAGGACGCGCATTCACAACGAACTGTTCCAGTTGCTGACCTCGGACCAGCAGGCCAAGATGAAAGAAGTCGAGGCCAACCACGAAGCCCGGATGGCCAGGGCGCACAAGCACATGCAGGACGCGCCAGCCGCTGCTCCCGAGCAGTAGGTCTACGGCGCCAGACTGTCTAGGTGAAGCCTTGCCGAAACAGAGTTGCTCGTTCAAGGCGCGGGGCTGATCATCTGGCCTCGCGCCGTCAGACGAGGATTCAAACTGCGAGACGCATGCTGCGGAAACCCGTCACGCGGAGACCCTTGCGATGAGCGATTCTTATTTGTTCGATGTCGGATGGGCGTTCTTCACCGCCTGGAGCGCGCTGGTTTTCATCGTGAGCCTGGCGGCATTCGGCCAGGACTTGTTTCCTGCCTTGGCTCGCTCCGAGCGCGCGCAAAACACTGGTTCCCACGAGCCGGTGAACCCCGCTGACTCGGCGCGTTGACGCCTCAGCCTCTCGGCGAATCTTTCACGGGAAATGTGGAGCGGGCACTCCTGCCCGCTTGCTCGCAGCACCGATAAGCCCAGCGGGCAGGAGTGTGCCCGCGCTCCACGCAACAACAGCCACAACCAGCGTCGCTACCCGCGGGTGCCTACCATGACCGGCTGGAACGTGGGTGCGTTAGAGCCCGCTTCCGGCTCCACTATCCTCACGGATCTCGACGGCCTTATGGCTGGCGGTAACCAACGTTCTGCGTTCTGTTACGGGACGAGAGAGGAATTGGATTCCCACGAACGAAAATCGTGCTCAACGGATCTGCACGTGACACAAGATTGCGACGACCGAGGAACCAGAGCCACCCGCAGGCGGTGCGCGCGATTCTTGCCCGCCGCTCGTTTTCGTTTTGAACCAACGGTGAAAAGGAAAAGTCTGCACCCCGCCTGCTAGAATTTCATCTACTGAACTTGGATGCTACCGAAGAGCCTGCGCCCGCTGCTGCCTTATCTGAAGCGCTACCGCTGGGGCTTTGTCATCGGCGCGCTTTGCGTGTTTCTGACCAACGGTATCTGGATTCTGTTTCCCCAGGTTATCGGCGATGCGGCTGACGATCTAAATCAAGGCGTGACCCGCCACAAGTTGCTGATCTACTCCGGGTTGCTGCTGGCGGTCGCGGTGAGCAAGGGAATCTTTCAGTTCCTGACGCGCTGGATCGTCATTGGCATTTCCCGCGATATTGAGTTCGACCTCCGCAACGATCTTTTTGCCCGCCTCGAGGGGCTTTCCTACTCCTATTATCAGCGCCACCGTACCGGCGACATCATGGCGAGGGCGACCAACGATCTGAACGCTGTGCGCATGCTGCTCGGGCCCGCCATCATGTACTCGGCCAACACGATCATCTACACGGCGGGGGCGCTCGCGTTCATGATCTCGATCAGCCCGAAGCTGACGTTCTATACGTTTCTGCCGCTGCCGGTGGCGAGCATCGTGATCCAGTATTTTGGACGGCAGATTCACGACCGCTTTGAGCGCATCCAGGCGATGTTCTCCGACATTTCGGCGCGGGCGCAGGAGAATTTTTCCGGAGCGCGGCTGGTGCGTGCCTACGTTCAGGAAGAGGCGGAGATTCGCGCCTTCGAAAAGGAAAACAAGGAGTACATACGGCGCAGCTTGAAACTCGTGCGGCTTATGGGCATGCTGTGGCCGACGCTCGAACTGATGCTGGGATGCGCGGTCGTGCTGGTGTTATGGCTGGGCGGACGCGAGGTCCTCAGCGGCCATATGCACGTGCCTCTGGTTTCGAATCTGGGAGGCGCGAATCCGGCAATTACAACTACGCTAGTCCTGTCCGGCGCAATGAGCGTGGGAGACTTCGTCAAGTTCAGCACGTACATGATGCAGCTCACCTGGCCGATCATCGCCCTCGGGTGGGTCATCAACATCTTCCAGCGCGGGACCGCATCATTGATCCGCATTAACGAGATCATGCAGGAACCGCCCGAAATCAGGGATGCGCCGGACGCCCGCGACTGCGAGATCGAGGGCGAGATCGAGTTCCGCGGGTTGAATTTCGATTACGATGGAAAGCCGGTGCTGCACGGCGTGAACCTTCATGTGCCTGCGGGAAATAGCCTCGCGATCGTGGGACCGACGGGGTCGGGAAAGACGACACTGGTGAGCTTGATCCCGCGCATCTACGATGCAGAGCCGGGAACGGTTTTGGTAGACGGGCGGCCTATCCGCGAGTATTCGATGGCCTCGCTGCGGCGGAATATTGGATTTGTGCCGCAGGAGACATTTCTGTTCAGCGACCGCATCCGCGAGAATATCGCGCTCGGGGTAGACTCAGCCACTGACCGTGAGATTCACGACGCGGCGGAGGCGGCCAACATTGCTGCCGACATTGAGAGCTTCCCAGAAGGCTATGACACGCTGGTCGGAGAACGGGGCATCACGCTTTCCGGCGGACAGAAGCAGAGGACGGCGATCGCTCGTGCCCTGATTCGCAATCCGAAGATTCTGATTCTGGATGATGCGCTGTCGAGCGTCGACACGCACACCGAGGACAAGATTCTCAATCACTTGCGCGACGTGATGCAGGGGCGAACCACCATTTTCATTTCGCACCGCGTCTCGACCGTACGTAACGCTGACCGCATCGCAGTGCTGCACGGCGGACGCATCGTTGAACTGGGGACCCACGACGAACTGCTGGCTCTGAACGGCTACTACAGCGACCTTTATAACAGGCAACTGCTGGAAGAGGAGTTGGCGGAAGTCTGAGCGGTGAAATGTGGGGATAGCCGCCCTCGGCGATCCAATCGAGCGGAGCTCGATTGGGGCCGGCAGAGTTGATGTCTGCCGGGGTTCGAATCTGCAGCGGGCCCTGCCGGTCTCCGACCCGCGGACAGCCGAAGGCGGCTGTCCCCACAGGAGTCTTCGCCGCTCGGTAACCAATCGGTGACAAAGGTGGAGCCCGCGACGTCTAAACTCGGGTAGAAATTGCTTTCTGCCGGCGGGGGAATAGCGATCCACCATGCAGCGGGTCAACACACCGGAAATTCTTGATTCGGACCAGTGCCCGCCCCACGAAGTGGAGGCGTCGCTGCGGGATTTATCTCGCGTCAACCGGTGGTTTGGCGGCGTGACCACGACCCGTGATCTCATCGGGCGGGTCGCTGCGGCAACCGGACAAAAGCATTTCTCTCTGCTGGAAGTGGCTGCGGGATTCGGCGAGGTTCCGAAGATCGCGGCGCGGAAACTCGCGCGCACGGGAATCGAAGTCGAGGTGACTCTGCTTGATCGCGCTCGCTCGCACCTGCTGCCCGGGAATCGTTCGGTCGTGGCCGACGCGCTTGCGCTTCCCTTCCCGGACTGCGCTTTCGACCTGGTGAGTTGCACCTTGTTCGCGCATCATTTGGGGCCGGATGAACTCGCACGATTCGCGCGCGATGCGTTACGGGTGAGCCGCTGCGCGGTGCTGATTAATGATCTGATCCGGCATCCTCTGCATCTGGCGCTGGTGTACGTAGCCTTTCCCCTTATGCGGAGCTATGTGTCGCGGTCCGATGGCGTGGCTTCGGTGCGTCGGGCGTATGTGCCGGAGGAGATGCGCGCAATGATTGCATCGGCTTGTCCGAATCGATCAGCGTTCGAAATTCGCCGACATTATCTTTTTCGGATGGGAGTCATCCTCTGGAAAATGGCGGCATCCGGGGTGAAGGCCGGATAGGGTGTACGCGTGCGATCGAGTATTCCGCGAAAATCCCGCTTCTCGTCTACTTCACGAACACCAACCCGTGCGGCACCCCGGCCCGGAAGACGTAGGCATAGAGCAGTACAATCACTCCGACGATCGAGCAGAGAGCGACCGAGTGCCACGCCACAAAGCGGAAAATAATTCCCTCGTTTCCGACCTGCTCGGTGGCGGCGGTGGCGATGGTGATGGACTGCGCATCGACCATTTTTCCCATCACTCCGCCGGCGCTGTTGGCGGCGCACATGAGGACCGGATCAATCCCGAGTTGTTGTGAGGTAATTCTTTGCAGACTGCCGAAGAGGGCATTGGCGGAGGTGTCGCTTCCGGTAAGCGCCACGCCCAGCCAGCCGAGGAATGTGCCGAAGAAAGGATAGAACCATCCGGTGCGGGTAAACGCCAGGCCCAATACCGCGTCCAAACCCGAGTAGCGGGTGACGTACCCGAGTCCCAGCATGAATGAGATTGCAATCATGGCGAGGCGCATGCGCACCAGGGTTCTCCAAAAGGTTCGCATCAGTTGGAACGGGCTTCGCCCGAGAAGCAATCCGGAAACGATGGCGGCGAAGAAACAGCCGGTCCCGGTCGCTGAGAGCCAGTTGAAATCGTAGCGTGCGGCTTCTGGAGTGGGCTTGGTCACCACCGGCGTTGCGCGAGAGATGGCGTTGTGTAAATAAGGCACATCCCATCCCGGAGGCCCGGGGCGGACTTTACCATCAGCCAGCACGACGCGGAAAGCTGGCGTGGTGGCCCGGTTCATGCCGAGTTTCACCGACGGCAGGCCCCATAAAAGTACGAAGAGCGAGAGGATCGCGAACGGCATCCACGCCTTCAGAACCTGTGCCGCGGTATAAGTGCGGGGTTGAACAAATCCATCGTATTCCTTCGCGGCCCACTCGGTGCCCATTTGATCGGTAATCTGGGCAGCTGGTGGCCGGAGGGCAGCCGCCTTGTCGTCATAGTCGAAGCGCCAGATTTTCTTTGGCTTCCAGAATCGGAGAAAAGCCAGGGAGGCGATAATGGAAACTACGCCTCCCATAATGTCCACGAGATTACTGTCGACGAAATTCGACCAACAGAATTGCGTGAGAGCGAAGGAAATGCCGACCACCAAGATTGCGGGGAGTACTTCGAAGGTTTCCCTCCAGCCGACCATGGTTCGCACCAGCCAAAAAGGGACAATGACCGCAGTGAAAGGAAGAATCCGCCCGATCATGGCATTGAGATCGGATTCCGGCAGAGCGGTTACGGCGGCGAGGGTGTGAACAGGGGTACCGATCGCTCCCCACGCTACAGGCGCGGTGTTGGCGATGAGATTCAAGGCAGCTGCATGGAAGGGCTTAAAACCGAGGCCGATCATGAAGGCTCCAGCAATCGCTACCGGCGCGCCAAATCCTGCCGCGCCCTCAATGAACGCGCCAAAGCAGAAAGCGACGAGGAGGACTTGCAGTCGGCGGTCTGCCGTGATTCCGGCGACCGACTCTTTCATGATTTCGAATTGTCCGGTTTCCACCGAAATGTCGTAGAGGTATACCGCGGCCAGAACGATCCAGGCGATTTTCAGCACGCCGAAGGCGACGCCGTAGGCAAAGCTTAGTCCCGCGAGCACTGGAGGCATTTTGAAGAAAATGATCGCCACCAGCACGGCGGTCAATGCGCCGGAGATGGCGCACCAGTGCGGCTTTACTTTGAGGCCGGCCAGCAGGGTGAAGAGAACGATGATGGGGAGAGCAGCTACGAGCGTGGAGAGCCACCACTGGCCGAATGGGTCATAGACCTGAGTCCACTGCATAACCATCTCCTTGCGAACGGAATCTGCTGCGTACTGCAGACCGAACTGCTAAGGCATGCACTCGGGGAGAACATGGCGCAACCTCAGATTGCCATTGCGTTCTCTCAGTCTGGACACTGGGCCGATATCCTATCACCACAGAGGGGATCGTAGAAGAACCGGAACACCGTCTGTGGCAGCCCGCACGCCATGAGGAAATGGGCTCAGTTGAGCTTCGCTCGGGGGACAGCCGGGGCGGCTGTTCCCTGATAATTTGCAACGCCCCATAAACCCTTGACATACCCCTTCCGGGGGACTGCAATCTCGACTATGAAGTGTTCGGAAGTCATCATCTTGATGGTTTCGCTTTCCGCCGTGCCTCTGATGAGAGCACAGGTCAATTCGCCTGAAAGGAGGGCAGAAAGCATGTCCCATCGGGACCGAGATGCCGTACGTGGCCCAGTACGGTCTTGCACCGAAGAGAGCACCTATCCGGGCGTGACCGATAGCGAGGGCAGAATTCAGCAGGTTCGTTCAAAATCGGTGACCGAATACGACGCCGAAGGCCGCGTCACGGCTAGGCGCTACATCCACCTCGATGGCTCGGCGTGGACGACACACGACACCTATGACGCCTCCGGTCGACTGCTTAAAAGCGCCTCGGGAATGGAGGGGCAGGAGGTCACTGAGACTGTTTATTCCTACGATGCCCAAGGCAGGCTCCAAAGCATACGAACCGGAGAGAGAAGTGAGAGCCCGACTACGTTTAGCTACGACGCGCAGGGAAGAAAAACCAAGGTCGAGAGTTCCCGAGCGGCCGACTACCGTCCCAACGTCGCGACGGGAGGATCGCCGTTCGAGGCTCTGGATATGGCACCCAACCTGCCCGGTGGAGGAAGCGCAACCACAATCTACGACGAACATGACAGGGCCACTCGAGTTGAAGTTCGGGATGCCGAAGGCACGATCGTGAACCGGGCGGAGCGAACCTATGATGCGCAAGGACGCATTATCGAAGAAAAACAAATTCTGGACAATCTCGAGACGATGATTCCCGCGGAAGCCCGCGCGAAGATCGCGGAACAGTCCGGCCTCTCCCCCGATCAGTTGCGAGAAGAACTACGTGCCAAGCTTACCGAGTTGATGGCGGGCCACTCCGGACCGTGCACGGTCTCCTACAGCTACGACGATCAAGGCCGCCCTACAATTATGCGCTGGCGAGTTTTCAATCGGGAAGAGGAGATCGAAACCGCGTACAACGAACACGGGGACGTGTCTTCAGAAATTACTCGGAGGAAACCTCGTGCTGAAGAGGGAGGGAGTAGTCCGCTCGCAGGAATGCCGCCTTATTCCGAAGTTCGTTATTCCTACAAGTACGATGACCGCGAAAACTGGATTGAGAAAGCAATGTCGTATCGGTCCAGCCCTGATGGGACCTTCCAAGCATCAAGCACCGTTGAAAGAACGTTGACTTACTACTGACGCGGGCAGTCGAGCTTCGCTCGACGGACAGCCCGGGGCGGCTGTCCCCACATGTTCAAGCTACCTAACGACCAGCACTTCCCTCACATTGTCACGGGCCAGGAAGAACTTGATGGAGGCGAAGTCGCGGAACAAGGTTTCGATGTGGCGGTTGTTGAAGACGCGCTGCAGGCGGAAGCCGTCGGTGATGGCGGTGTGCACGGCTCCAGTTGGGCCGCGCCGGGCCTCGCGGCGCAGCACGATTTTCTGCATTTCCAGCATATCTTTCCCCATGATGTGAAAGCGGTAGCAGGGGGAATCGGGGCCCGCGTCTTTGGTGTGGAAGAAGGCGAGCAGCATGCCTCCCGGCTTCAGAACGGACCAGAGGCGGCCCATCACCGGACGGACCAGGCTTTCGTCGAGATAGTCCGGCAGGTTCCAGCACAGCACGACGTCGAAATGGGCCGCGGGGTAGACCAGGTTGTCGGCTAGAAATTTTCGACTGTCGAGGACGACCTTGCCTTCCTCGTCTTTGGTGACGAGGCTGGGATCGGTGGAGGCGACTAGCAGGTCTTCACTGTAAATCTTGTGACTGCGCTCGGTGAAGAAGCGGATGTTGGCGGGTGAAGTCGAGCCCAGATCGAGCACACAGAGTGGAGTATCGACGGTCCACAAGCGGGAAAGTTCGCCCAGGCCGCTGGAACGGCGAGTCAGTTTTTCACCGGCATGCGGCGTTGCCGCCTGCGATGCGCCCGATGAGCCCCGAAAAAGCTTCATGAAGTTGTGTGTGACTGACGCCATCACTTTAACCGGCGGAGATCAGCGGCGGAAGTTACTTTCCCGCAGCCTTTTCCGACCTGCCCTGAATGTCGACTTTACCCTTCAGGTAGGCACCTTCCTCAATCGAGATCCGCTGCGTGCTGATATCCCCGCTGACGATGGCGGACTTGCGTAGCTCAACCCGGTCGCTGGCCTGCAGATTCCCTTCGAGCTTGCCCTGGACCACAATTCCCTTGGCCTCGACCGAGGCCTTGACCTGGCCACTGGGACCGACAGTCAGGATGAAGTTCTTGAGGGCGATGCTGCCCTCGACCTGGCCGTCGATATAAAGATCTTCGCTGCCCGACAATTCACCTTTGATGACCACGGATTTGCCAATCTGCGCCAAATCGCCTGACAACGGAGCACTCATGGATGTTCTCCTTCAGGAAGCGGGATACTGCACGACCGAAAGTCTGGGAAGGCAGGTACCGGACGGCCGCGTCACTGCATCGACTATACCCAACCGTCCGCACAAGCGGCAAGCGGCGTCTAGTCCGGCGTAACGACTCAGTTCGCTTTTGGGTGCGCGGAAACTCCCTTCAGCGGCGCTGAGGGCTGGCCCTTCGCTCCGCGTGAAAAACGGCCACTCGCAGAATGCGCCCGAGTAGAAATGGCTACTGCGCGTCCAAATTGCGCCGCCACGTAAACTCGAGAAGAACGGCAGGAGGAAACCTTTGCCCATGATTGCTAAACTAATCCTTGGATGAAGCGCTCAGGGAAGGGACGATGGCCGGCTTGGCTGGGGACCGCCTGTGGCGCTTTCGTGCTAATGGGCGGGCTCGCGGCGGTTGCTGCTCAGGACCCGCAGCCGCCCGAGATGCCGCCCGGCGAACTGGTGCGGGCCGCGGTGGCCAATGAGGTCGCAGCCGCTAACCATGCTGCGGTCAAACATATGTTCCGCTCGCGCAAGGGGACTCCCAAGGGCTCGCAGACCAGACTCTATGTGGAGACCACCAGCGCGATGGCGGGAATGCTCATTGCCGTCAACGACCATTCGTTGACTCCGCAACAGCAGCAGGCAGAGACGAACCATCTGGCCTGGCTCGTGGGAAATCCTGACCAACTCCGCAAGAAGCAGGCGCGAGAGAAGGAAGACACTGACCGGACTCTGCGCATGGTCAAAGCCTTGCCCGATGCCTTCCGCTACGAGTACGCCGGAACCGAGAACAGCGGTGTGGGACTGGGCGCGGAAGGCGCGCAACTGGTGCGGCTGAAATTCACGCCCAACCCCGGGTATCTGCCACCCTCGCACGTGGAGCAGGTGCTGGCGGGCATGCAGGGGTATCTGCTGATCGACACCAAGAGCATGCGGATTGCCCGCGTCGACGGGACTCTATTTAAGGACGTCACATTCGGGTGGGGGATCATCGGCCACCTGGATAAGGGCGGGCACTTCCGGGTGCAGCAGGCCGACGTCGGCGACGGCTCGTGGGACATCACGGAAATGAGCCTGAGCTTTACGGGAAAGATCCTGCTGTTCAAGAGCTTGAGCATGGTTTCGGATGAGGTGTTCAGCGATTTCCAGCGCGTGCCGGACGACTTGAGTTTTGAGCAAGGCGTGAAACTCTTGAAGGCCGAGCAGGAGAAACTTGCCCACAATCATCCACCAGAGCCTGCGGAGATGAAAAAGATCCAGCAGTAGCCTGTTGGTGGTCGCGATCGCTTTGGATCGGAACCTCGCGACTGTCGGTCGCTTGCCGAAGTCAGGTCAGGCCTCGGATCCTGAAGAGAGTCGTGCCTCGAATGCGGAGGTCTCTCGAACAGCGCGGCCTGCGTATCAGCTTGCGGCGGAGCGTCCTCCTTCCGTTTCACCTCTTTCAAGAGTACCGAACTGCGAGAAAGCAAGACTCTGTCGCGATACGCAGCCATTTCGACCGCGCCTACGATGTTGACACCGACGGCGCGATCGAGGGCGGACCCACCTGAGCGACCTGGATATCCCCAGTGCAAACTGGATCCATGGCAGGAACTACTCTCCAATCGATTCGCTCAGACTTGGTGCCGCTCTTTCGAGCCTCAGCATTGTTCGAAGACCTCGTGTTTATCGACTTCGGCTCGGGAAAAGGAAAAGCTCTTTTGTTGGCCTCCGAATATGGTTTCAGACGAATGGTGGGGCTGGAATTCTCGCCGGAGCTTAATCTGGTGGCGCAGCACAATATTCAGAAATACAGGGATCGTCAGCCGACGTGCGGTCCCGCAGAGTCGCTGTGCACGGATTTCCTGGATTTCTCACTGCCCAAGGAGCCCTCAGTATTCTTTTTCTTTGACCGGTGCGAGGACCGCATCCTGCTCAAGGTGCTGCGTAACATCCGTCTGTCGCTAGCAGAGCATCCAAGAGCCGCGTACATCGTCTACGTCGCGCCGACCGCCACCAAGAAGGCGACGTTGGACGCAGCGGATTGGTTAGTCTTGTTTGTGGAGAATACAGAATTCAGGTTCGCTATCTATCAGTTTGAACAAGCTCGCTAGACACTAGGTCATTCTAGGGGGAGCTTCAGCGGCCGTATGTCCGATTCCGCGCTCACGCCCGCATCGTTTCTTTTCGCACCGTGAGCTTCTCGATCAGATCAGGCCTGACACGGTAGCCCGTTCCCTGGTGGTCGCTGATTGCAATCGTTCCGTTGGGCGAGACTTCCACCTCCGGCTCGATGATGTCCTCTTTCCAGTATCGCTTCGAGGCGGAGACATCGCCGGGCAGGCTGAAGTTGGCGAGGGTGGAGAGAGCAATGTTGTGGGAGCGGCCGATGCCGGTTTCCAGCATGCCGCCGCACCAGACGGGAATCTTCTGCGCATGGCAGACGTCATGAACGGCCAGCGCTTCGGAGAATCCGCCGACGCGGCCGACCTTGATATTGATAATACGGCAGGCTCCGGTCTCGGCCGCGAAAGCAGCGCTGCGGGCGCTCACGATCGATTCGTCGAGGCAGATCGCGGTGCGGAGCTCTTTTTGCAGGCGCGCGTGGTAATAGATGTCGTCGTTCCACAGCGGCTGCTCGATCATCAGCAGGTTGAACTGGTCGAGCTTTCGCAGGTGCTCGACCTGATCGAGCGTGTAGGCGGAATTGGCGTCGCAGCTGAGCGTGATGTCGGCCCAGCGCGAGCGGATGCGTTCGAGCACATTCAGGTCCCAACCCGGTTTGACCTTGATCTTGATGCGGCGGTAACCCGCGGCGAGTTCGGCGTGGATTTTGTCGAGTAACTGCTCGACGGAGTCCTGGATGCCGATCGAGACGCCGCAGAGGATCTCGCGGCGCGTGCCGCCGAGCAACTTCCACAGCGGCTGCTGCTTTTGCTGGGCCTCGGCGTCCCAGACGGCGTTTTCGAGCGCGGCTTTCGCCATACGATGGGCGCGCACTCTCGCGAACAGCGCGGGGCACTCGCGGGCCGACTCGATGCGCTGACCCAGCAGGGCGGGAGCCAGGTACTGAATCAGAGTGGGCCAGGCGCTCTCGATCCATTCGCTGCTGTAATAGGGATCTTCGCCGACGACGGCCTCGCCCCAGCCGTCGACGCCCTCGCAGTGAACCGTAGCCAGGAGAATACGGCGGCTGTAAAGGCGGTGAAAGCTCGTCTCGAAGAAATGGACGAGCGGCATATGGATTTCACGGAGGGTGATGGCTTCGATCTTCATGGTTCAATGTTTCAAGGTTTCAAGGTTTTCAAGGACCAGGCACTTTCAGTGGTTCTTGCGTTGAAACCCTGAAACTTGAAACCTGACTCTTATGCTTCCGACGCATACGACCAGTTCTCTTCCCAATGGCCCAGCAGGAATTTGCCGTTGCCTTCGGGATCGCACTCGTAGCCTAGCACGGCCAGGCCGTGGGAGAAGGCGCGAAGGAACTGTTCGCGATTACGCTCCTGCACTTGCTGGGCCTTCATGCGAGTCTCGGCGGCGGCCTTCCACTCGTAGATCTGAGCCGGGACAGCGATGTCCGAGTGGCGATCGAACGACGGATTCTTTCCCGTCGCCAGCAGGGTTTCGACCCGCTTCGACTTCAGCCACCATTCGGCGATGAGGCGGTCGCTGGGCAGCCCGCCCTGTAACGGCGACGAGGTGATGCCGTACTGGTTGATGGTATAGCGGCGCGCTAAGGCGCCTAATCTCTCGACATTCAGATACGCGTTCTTGATCTCGAGGGGATCGAAGGTCCACTCGATCAGCTCGATGCCGCGGGCGAGGGCGTCCTCGCGCTGCAACAGCTTCAGGCGACGTCCGAGACCGCTATTGCGATGATCTTTCCTTACCGCCAGCATATGCGAGTGAAGGTAGACGTGGCCGGAGCGTGTGCCGGGGACCGAGAGCGCGAATCCGACCATGTTGCTGCCCTCGAAGGCTCCCATGACCTGGCCGCCTACTTTTTCGGCGACGACGAACATGCGAAGAGGAACCAGTTCGGCGTCGGTGAAATTCCACACTTCCTTTTGCAAGGCGACGCAGGAGCGCAATTCCTCGAGACCGTGACAGCGGCGGATCACAACGGAATCGGCGGTCACGCCTTTTCCTCGGCCGGCCGCCCTTCCGGTCGTTCTTCCGCTTTGGCCTGTTGCCAGAGAGACTCGAGTTCTTCCATAGGAGCCTGATCGGGGGCGCGGCCGGTCTGGTGCAGGCGGCCTTCCATCCACTGGAAACGGCGGCGGAACTTGCGGTTAGTTTTGCGCAGAGCGGATTCCGGATCCACCGACAAGTAGCGCGCGACATTCACCAGCACGAAGAACAGGTCGCCGATTTCTTCCTCGAGGCGGCCCTGCAGTTCCTCGGGGACGGGGGTACGCCCCGACCCGGCGATGCCACGTCCCTGCGGGCGCGGTCCGGGTGCGGGAAATTCTTTGAGATGCTCGCGCAGTTCGGTGGTTTCTTCGTGCAGTTTGTCAAACAAGCCTTCAACATTCGACCAGTCGAACCCCACTCCGGCGGCGCGCGAGCTTATCTTGTAGGCTTCGAGCAAGGCAGGCATCGCCGAAGAAATCCCAGCGAGGATCGACTGTTTTTCAACTTTCGTAGAGGGCTTATTTCCTTGGGCTACTCCATCCTCTGCGGCCTGACGTTTCTTTTTCTCTTCAACCTTGAGCGCTTCCCAATTGCGTTTGACTTCGGCGGACGTATCGGCCTTCATATCACCGAAGACGTGCGGATGTCGACGGATGAGCTTGTGGGAGAGTCCGTCGAGGACGTCATCAACCGAAAACGAGGACTGCTCTTTCGCCATCTCCGCATAAAAGAGCACTTGCAGGAGCAGGTCGCCGAGTTCGTCGGCGAGTTCAGGCCAGTCCCGTTTGTCGATGGCTTCCAGGACTTCGTAAGTCTCTTCGAGCGTGTAGGGCTTGATGGAATCGAAAGTCTGTTCGCGGTCCCAGGGACAACCACCGGGTGCACGCAGCCGCTCCATGATGGAGACGGCACGTTCGAAACGTTCTCCTGTGCTAGGCATGAGGGAACCAATGTAAATGACGGCGGAGGCAAGTCGCAATGCGTCGAAGCACAGCAAAAGTCGGACCGCGAATCGCGGTCTAGAAAGAAAATCATCACCGAGCCAGATTTCTGGGCAAAACGCTGCCCCACGGTCAGGTTACCTTCGGTATCATCTTTGTGGCACCGTAGTCTGGAGATTGCTCACCTGCGGGTTGGACTATCGTTATCTTTATGTGCTTGCGGCGAAAGCTCAAAATCAGTCAGGTAGTGGTGTGTTCGGGGTCGCAACAGAGCAGTACGGCCAGAACACATCTCTTTTAAAAACATGGCGTTAGCGGTTAAACCTCGACCATCCTTGGAAGGCCAGCACTTCCATGTGGTAGTGATTGGCGGCGGGATTAATGGAGTGGCCGTGGCGCGCGAGTGCGCCCGGGCCGGGAAGCGCACCTTGCTGGTTGAGCAAAACGATTTCGCTTCGGGCGTGACCAGCCGCTCGACCCGAATCATTCACGGCGGACTGCGCTATCTGGAGCACGGAGAGATCGACCTGGTGCGGGAGTCGGTGCGGGAACGAGAGCGGCTGCTGCGCGAACGCTCGCACCTGGTGCATCCGGTTCATTTCCTTTTTCTTCTTAACGAAAAGAGTCAGCGAAGTGCGATGACAGTACGGGCCGGGCTGTGGCTCTATCAACGCTTTGCGACCAGGAAATCCAGCAAGTTGACCGAGATGGAATTGAAGCGCATTGAGCGCGTGCTCGACGCCGGCCATCAGTGGTCGCTTTTGAACTATGAAGACGCGCAATGCGAGTTTCCCGAGCGCCTGGTAGCCGAGTGGTTGACCGAAGCGGTCGACGCTGGGGCGATCGTGCGCAACCATTGTGAAGTGCTTGCGGTGGACGTGGCCCACGGCCGCGCTCGGGGCGTGCTCTTGCGGGATCGCACCTCGGGAAAAGATGAGCGTGTGGATGCGGGGTGGATTCTCAACTGCACCGGCCCATGGGCGGATCGCATCTGCCAGCGGTCTTCCATCCGCACGACGAAGCCAATGGTTGGCGGGGTACGCGGATCGCACATTGTCCTGCCGCGATTCTCCGGCGCCCCGAATGCGGCGCTGTACACCGAGGCGGCGGACGGCCGTCCGGTCTTCGTCATCCCATGGAATGAGCAGATGCTGGTAGGCACGACTGAAGTGCCAGATACGGGGGATCCGGGAAAAACAGCTCCCTCCAACGAAGAGATCGAATATCTACTGCGCACAGTGTCGCAGTTATTTTTCAAAGCCAAACTCTCGGCGCATGACATCAAGTACGCGTTCGCCGGAGTTCGTCCGCTGCCGAGTGCACCCAAGGACAAACCGTCGGCAGTGACGCGGCGACATTTTCTGCACGACCACACGGCGGAAGGCGCGGCGAAAATGATCTCGGTGATCGGGGGCAAACTGACCACTGCGGCCTCACTGGCGCGGGAGTGCGCGCGCAAGATCGGCATCGAGGTCAAGGAACCCAAGACGATCGCGGTGGGCCCGGGATCGGCGCTTGATCCGCTGCTCGACCAGGAAGTGCTTGAGATCGCGCGAGCCGGTTCGGTCAGTGAGGAGACCGCGCGCGGCATGATGGAGTGGCATGGCCAGCGCGCCATCGACATCGCTCGCACAGCCCTGGTGAGTGCAGACCTGCGGGCGCCTATCTGCCCGCATAGTTCGCACATCGTAGCGGAGGTCGTGGAGGCTTACCGTCGGGAATGCGCCGTCACCCTCGGCGACGTCCTGCTGCGTCGCGTGCCCGTGGCGCTGGGTGCGTGCTGGTCGGAATCCTGCAGCCGCGAAGCGGCCTTGCGCATCGGAGCCGTGCTGGGCTGGGACCAGCAGGCCTTGGGATCGAATCTGGAATCGTTTGAAATGGAGCGCGCCGGCTTCCTCAAGCGCCCGGCCCGCCATTCTTCCGCCTTGGAAGCCGCCGCCGATTAGCCGGCCGCCCATCGCCCTGTCGTAGTTCCCCGTGGTTACCAAAGATTGGCCCTGGCCCGCCGTCATCTGGGAATCAGCCAGTTACGAAACTACACTGGCGCGGAGTTGCGCTTTTCAAACTGCGTAGGGGCAAAGTGCGATGTTGATTCCCATCAAGCACGAAAATATGACGGCGCGGCGCTGGCCGGTGGTCACGTTGGCATTGATCGCCATCAATACGGTGGCCTTTCTCTTCACCATGGGGGCGATGAGCGACGAGGCACCGGAATTGGGCGAAGTGAAGAGCCACATTCTGATTCTGGCGGCGTTGCATCCCGAGGTGAAGCTGCAACCTGAGTCGCAGCATCTGGTCAACGGATTCAAACAGAGCGATCCTCAGCAGTGGAAGCACGTGCAGGACCCGTACCGCGACATCATCGACGTCTACGACGCCAGACTCAAAATGATGGGGGACGCGTCGAAGCTGCAGCAGGAGGCGGATTCGCTGAACGAACAGATTGTAAAGCTATCGGCGTCTTCGATTACCGAACGGTATGCGTTCGTGCCGGCGAACCCCAGGCCCATCAGCTATCTGACGGCGAACTTTCTGCATGGCGGCATACTCCACCTGGTCGGGAACATGTGGTTTTTGTGGCTCGCCGGATTTGTGCTGGAAGACCTGTGGGGCCGCTGGCTGTATTCCGTGTTCTATCTGATCGCTGGGGCCGGGGCGCTGCAGTTCTATGCGTGGACCAATCCGGGCAGTATCACTCCGACTCTGGGCGCGTCGGGTGCGGTGGCGGCGCTGATGGGAGCGTTCCTGGTGCGCTTGCCAGAGCTGAAGATTGAGATGGCCTGGCTGTTCTGGTTTCGCATTTATCGTTTCAAGGCAGCGGCCTACTGGCTGCTGCCGCTGTGGCTGCTCGGCGAAATTTTCTACGGCGCTCTATTTGGCTCGATGAGCGGTGTGGCCCACTGGGCACACGTGGGCGGCTTTCTGTTCGGAGCTATCGCGGCGGTGGCCATCCAGCATTCGGGGCTGGAGCAGAAGGCGAACAAGGCGATCGAGGAAAAACTTGGCTGGAGCAACGACCCGGAACTCGAACTGGCCGGTAACAATATGGAGCACGGCCAGGTTGCCGATGCAGTTGCGCACCTGACTACCTACGTGGCCAAGAAGCCGAATTCGCTCGATGCCTGGGCCATGCTGCGGCAGATCTATACCCGCCAGAACGACACCAAGGGCTACCTGGAAGTGACGCTCAAGACCTGTGCGCTGCATCTGAGGGTACATGAGATCGAAGCGGCGTTCCAGGATTACGCCGATTTTGTCGATGGTGGTGGCGGCAAGATGCCGGCAGCTACGTGGCTGGAGCTGTGCAAGGGCGCGGAAGAGAAGCAGGATTTCGAACGCGCGCTCAGCGAGTATCAGCAACTGGCGGCGGCCTATCCGGTGGAGCGGCAGGCGCTGACTGCGCAACTTAGTGCCGCGAGGCTCTGCCTGAAGCGCCTAAACCGTCCGCAGGATGCACTCGCCCTTTACCAGGCTGCTGCGGCTTCACCGATTCCGCATCTGGACTGGGAGCAGCACATCCAGTCGGGGATCAAAGAGGCGAAGAATGCAATGGGCGGGGGAAACGCCTTCGCGGCCGGGACACAGTAACAAGAGTCAGACGCAATCCTGTCGCTCATCAACAGCACTTAACCCACTGCTCGGAGCCAGCCCGTTCCGTTTCGCAGCGAGGGCTTTGCGACCTAGATCCTCACCTACTAATACGGATATGGGTAAATGTAGCTTGCTGGATAGCCGCCCCACCATGGGTCGTACCAGTACGGCGGCCAGTACCAGAAGGGATCCCAACCCCAGCCGAGTCCCAACCCCCAACCAAAACCGAAAGCTGGATAGCCCCAGCCGCCCCAGCCGAAGCCTCCGCGGTAAAAGCCGCCGCGTCCGCCATAGAAGCCTCCGCGCCCACCGTGAAATGCGGTCCCGGTTCCCACACCGCCAAAACGGTTAAACGAAGTGCCTGACCGGGAGTTAAAAGCCAAGGCCGATCCAACTGCACCGTGGGCGGTCCCGAAGGAGTGCCACTGCCCGTCAGCGATGGCGGCATGGGTTGTGGCCATGCTTCTAGTGCCTGCGCGACCGGTTAAGCTTCCAACGCCGGATCTCCCTGCCATGCCGACGCTGTTGCCCGTTCCTGCAAACGCATGCCAGCCAGGCGAGGTGTCCCGAACGCCACCTCGGCCCTCCCAGGACCAAGAGCGCGCAGCACCTGAGTTACGTGGCGATGATGAAAATCCGTGCGTGCTTCCGTAGCGGCCACCACCCCCGTACATCGAACCTCCTCGTCCTCCGCCGCGATAGCCGCCGTAGGATCCACCACCGTGGGAGCCGCCGAAACCTCCACCGCCGTGGAAGCCTCCACCGCCGCCGCCGTGAAAACCTCCACCACCACCGCCGTGAAAACCTCCACCACCACCGCCGCCATGACCGCCATGTTGGGCGAGAGCTGGCATGGGCACACCGACGAGAGTGAGTGACGTGATTCCTGCGAGAAGAGCCTTCAGCAAGGTGGATTTCCTCATATCAATCCCCTTCCTACTGACGACGGGTTGGCTCCCGGGAGGGCAACCCGCCTCTGTTAATCCTACTCTATTTGGACTCTTATCCCGCCTAGGAAGTTGCCCATACCCGGTTTGCTGGCATCGGTTGGATGGGTGCGAATAAGCTGGCGCACAAGTCGACGGGATATAACTTGATCGCTTTTATGCAGTCAGCGTTCGGCAGAGGAGCGTCGGGTCGTCGGAGATGATGCCGTCGACGCCAGACTCGACGAGACGTTGCATGTCGGCGGGATCGTTCACCGTCCAGACGATGACTCTCTTCCCGGCTCCTTTTACCTTCCGGATTAACTCAGGGTCGGTCAGCGCCTGGTGCGGGATCACATACTCGACCGGAAGGTCGCTCCAGAGGCGGAGTTGGGTCTTCGTCTCGCAAATCAGACCTAGCGGTATTGTGGCGTCCTCGGCGCGCAAGGACCTCAACACGGTGGGCAAGAAGGATGAGACCACGAATCCCAGGCGCGGCTTGTGCCGGAGGAACAGGTCGAGAGTGGTTCTCTCCAGACCCTTGACCTTCAGTTCAATATCGAGGAACGAATCGCGATAGCGCTGGAGAACATCTCGGAACCGCGGCAACTGAGGAACCTGTTTCGCGGTTGCGCTGGAAATCTGAAATCCCGCGACCTTTGGGTCGTGACAGACCACCGCTTCGCCGTCAGCGGTGAGGCGCACATCGAATTCGAAGCCGTCGCAGCCGTCAGCTAGCGCGCGGTCGAATGAGGCGATCGTATTCTCCGGGATCGATTTGACGGCGCGGGTGCCACGGTGGCCTAGGAGAAGAGGACGGGACGAACTTTGGAGATCTCTGCTCAAGCCAGTCATTCTTGTCTGAATCAGCTCGGATGAATCAATCGAGATCGAAATCGCGGATCGGCTTACCGGTGTCGGGCGTCTCTTTGGCCTTCTTCACAGCTTCCTGGAACTTCTTCTCCAGCAGGTCCTTCGCATGCTTCTGGGCTTCGACCGATTGCTGGAAGATCGAATCGCGGCGGCTGTCCTGTTCCCGCATGGCTTTGGCCGCGGCCTCCATGTCGTTGAACGTTTTTGGTTTCACCGCGGCGGTGTACGCGATGACGGCTCGGGTCTCGGTGTCGACTTTGAGGACCGCACTGCAGCAAGGACAGGTTACTTCGAAGTTGGGGGCATTCTTCGCCATTTAAGCGAATCATACCGCAAAATGCAGTCAACCACGAACGTCCTTGCCGGAACGCGCGGCAAGTCTTCACCCCGTAGGCTGGCGTCAACGGTGCAATTTGATGGGGAAAATGTGGAACAGGTTGAGCATTTCCCATCCCAGAAGGAAGACTGAGATGAACACGACCATAACCGCCAGCAACTCGCCAAAACTGAGACCGCGGCGGGTGGGCTCGAAGCGCCGGGCGGCGAGACTGAGAATGTTCAGGGTCGCAAAGCCAAACACCACGGCCCAGAGAAGGTTGTAGGCGTCTTGCCTCGAGCTGCGGGCGGCAAACGTGGCGATAAGCGCGAAGCCAACGTTGGTCTGGGTCCGCGCAACCGGGTAAAGGGCGAGCGCAGCCCGGGTAGTCCGAGTGACATTCGAAACTAGCGACAATCCTGTGGGTAGAGCCATGGACAAGGGGCCAAGGCCTGGCAGGCGGGCCGAGGCTGAAAATGGATATTACATCTTTGCTCTCTGCCGGGTCACTACCCAGAAATACACAGAGCGATTTTGGGGCAGGGCTTCGCGACCGGATTCAAGCGAGTTGGTTAATATGGATTCATGGCCAAGCTCCGCTTCATCTTCTTCGACGTGGGCAATACGCTGCTGTTTCCTAATCGAGCGCGGATGCTGGCGCCGCTGCCGGAGGATCGCCATCCCACGCTAGAGCGTTGGCAGGCACTGGAACGGCGCACCAAGCAGGAATTCGACCAGGGCATGATGGGAGGCCGAGTCGACCACGGCTTCTGGTGGACGTTCCATACGTATCTGCTCGAGGACCTCAACTCTCTGGACGATGGGGTGCGCAATACTCTGGTCGAGAACACGCAAAACTCGGCTAACTGGGACCAGATTCTTCCGGGCACCCGCGAAGCGCTTGAGCGGATTCGGGAGCGACATGCGATTGCCGTGATCTCGAACGCCGACGGCAGGATTAACGCTGTGCTCGAGCGTTGCCGAATTGCCGATTGCTTTGCGAGCATCACGGATTCGGCCAATGTGGGGCACGAGAAGCCGCATCCGGAGATCTTCGCAGCGGCGCTGCGCGCGATGAAAGCCGAACCGGACGAGAGCCTTTACGTGGGCGACGTGTACTCGGTTGACTATGTCGGGGCGAGCCGGTTTGGCATGCAGGCGGTGCTGTTTGACGTGGCCGGCGCTTACCGCGACCGCGAGTTTCCACGGGTGGAATCGATGGCGGGCCTCGAGACCTGGCTGGCGAGATAACGGATTTCATAGTGAGGTAAGCAATGTTCGATTGGACGCGGTTCTTTCTCTTTCTAACGGCGGCCGTGATGCTGGCGATCGCGCCCGGCCCCGGCATGCTTTACGTTCTTGCGCGGAGTCTCGCCGGTGGAAAACGCGAAGGCGTGCTATCGGCGTTCGGAACCTTTCTTGGTGGCATGATGCATGTAATCGCGGCAGCGCTAGGGGTTTCGATCATCCTGGCGAAGTCGGCGGCAGCATTCGCCACCGTGAAGTACGTGGGCGCCGCTTACCTGTGCTTTCTGGGCGTGCGGATGATTCTCGACGCGCGAAAAGAGAAAACCGCGGATGCAGTTGACATCAGTCCGTTCATGCGCAATCCCCTGTGGCAAGGCGTGGCGACCGAAGTGTTCAATCCGAAGACGGCCTTGTTCTTTCTGTCGTTCATTCCGCAGTTCGTGAATCGGGGCAGCGGGCACGTTTTCCTGCAGTTCGTGGCGCTGGGGACGATCTCGGTGGTGCTGAATACGACGGCCGATCTGATTGTGATTGCGCTGGCAGGGCCGCTGGGAGCACGCATTCGTTCATCGGCCACGTTCCGGCGCCGGCAGAGGACGGTCAGCGGAGCGATCATGATTGGGCTGGGGAGTTATCTGGCGACCAGCGAGAGCAAGTAGCGTCGGCGGACTACGGCGGACTAGAGCTCCAGAATCTGGTGGTCGTGGCAGTCGGGCTGGACGGCGTCGTAGAGCTGGTGCAGGAGGTCGCGGCCGAAGCGAGCCACGAAGTACATCGCGCCAATGCTGCGCTCCTGCAGGCCCTTGTCGGGATAGAGTGCCTGGCTTAGAGTCTCGGCGTGGCGGCTCACGAGTTCGCCCTTCTGCGCTTCAGCACGGGCGGCCTGGGTCTGGAGGCGCTCGAGCTGATATTGCATCTTCGAGCGGGCAGTCTCTGCGGCGTCGACAAGTGTGCGGTCGAGCTTGGCCAATTTTTCTTTTACGGTAGAGAAGTGGGAATCGATCGATTTCTGGGTGGTGTCGATCGCCGCCTGCAGGTCTTCGGGCAAGCATTCAGCCGCGAGCTGACGGCTCAATGCCTCGGGACCTGCGAACACGTCGGTGACGGCGATTTCATGGCGCTCGAGCAGGCGCTGCACTTTCGGTTCGACGATGGTGGCGGAAAAACGTGGCACGACCGGCGTCACACGGCCGAGGAGAATCTCATAAACGGCACCCGCCTGGGCAAAATAGGCGGTCTCCGCCGCTCCCCCGGTATAAGCGAGCGTGGGAAGAAGATAGTCTTCCACAGTGGGACGCAAGAGCACGTTGGGACTGAACTGCTCGGGAGCCGCACTCACGCGGCGGAGCAACTCGGCTCGAGAAATTCTTGGAGCGTTGGCCTCGCTGCCAATCAGAAACTCTTCGGCCTCACCTTCTCCGCGACGGTGAATAGCCGTGCGAACGCCATCCTGCAAAGTAAACAGCAGAACCGATGACGGCGTAACCTTCACCTGCTGGTGATAGCCGGCCGCCTCGAGGGCTTGTCCGCGAGAGAGCAGAGCTTCAGCCAGTTCGCTCGCGCGCTCGATCGCAGCGCGATAGATGGGTTCGGCCACGCGATGGAGCTCCGCATCAGAGGCGTCGAGCACGATCACGCCCCAATCGCCGAAAAGTTTGGAGTACAGGCGGGCGAAGGCGCTGCCGAGGGTCTCACCTGGACGATAGCTCTCGCGCAGCATCCTTGTCGCTTCGCTCTCCCCCAGCAGAGATGTGGCCTGCTCCAACACGGGCAAGATCTCATCGCCAAGTCGCACATTACCGACCGGACCGCCGGGAACACCGTGGCTCGACGTCGTGAGCGTTTGCAACTTGCCTTCGGGCCCGGGGAAAAAAATGTGATTCACTTCGGCGAGATCGTGATCGTAGGTGGCAAGCCAGAAAATGGGGACACAATCGACGCCGGCCGCGTTGGCCTCGTCGGCGAGCTTCACGGCGGTGAGCGCCTTGTAGATGTCAAACATGGGCCCACCAAAAATGCCGACCTGCTGCCCAGTAACCACGGCGGCCGCGCCATTACGGAAGCGGTCGAGATTGGCCAGCGTTCTTGGGGAGGCGGGGGCGTCTCCGTTCTGGGATTTGTTCTGGCGCTCAAGAAGGTCAGCCACCCGCTGACGGCGTGACGAATCGTACCGCAGGCTTGCAGACTCTTCCCTCAGGAAATCGCGGAAATGTGGGGGCCTAGGGTAGAAAGGTTGGACTTTAGGCGAGTATGCGAGGAAGTCTGTGAAAAGGCGCGTGCTGTGCGGGATTTGGGAGAAAGGAAGACAGTGCGCCTTCACGGACGACACTCCTGACACAGTGCTGTTGGGATCTGACGCACTGACGATTGGACGTTCGAATTCATCGTATGTCAACGGAAGGCCGTCCGGACCGAAGTCCTGAGAACCCGCGCCGTAGTTGAGATGCCGGAAAAGGCCGCAAGATGCAAGATAATGGCAGTGTCTTGGTGTAAACAAGAAGGATGCGATGGAATGAGCGAAATTGGGGTCTTCGTGTAGCTTCGCGTCTTTCGTGGACGCATGGGCACATGTTGGGAGGCTGCGCGAGAGGACAAGCGTGAGTTCACCCACCACTCCACTGAATATCACTGTGCCGCTGACGTTGGAGGGCTCGGTTGTGCGTCTGGAACCGATTCGCCGCGAACATGCGGAACTCTTCTTGGAAGTGGCGAAGGGGTGATGTGGAAGATATCTTTCGCTGGATTCCCTACTCCCTGAAGACGCCCGAAGACTTTCAGAGGCTGATTGAAAAAGCGTTTGACGAGCAAAAGCGAGGCGAGTCGGTGGTGTTTGCGACTGTCGAGCGACGTTCGGGACGCGTGATTGGCAGCACTCGATTCATGAACATCGACCGCGTCAACCGGCGAGTCGAGATTGGATCGACGTGGATCGCTCCGGCGCGGCAGCGGACTAGGGTAAACACTGAGGCAAAGTACCTGATCCTACGTCATGCATTTGAAGCGTGGGGATGCATACGGGTGGAACTCAAGACCGATGCCCTAAATCACAAGTCGCGCAACGCAATTTTGCGCATCGGTGCGAAACAAGAAGGGACGTTGCGACGGCACCTGATCACCGGGACCGGGCGCGTGCGCGACACGGTATATTTCAGCATCCTCGACGATGAGTGGGCCGAAGTGAAGCTGAAGCTCGAGGCATACCTATCGAAATCTCGGAGCTAGACGACCCTTGCAGCGCACCGATAACCCCGACCGCGAGGGCGAGACGCCCTCGCAACAGCGTCCAGCAGCCTGCCGTGAGCGAAAGCCGCAGGATGCCGGCGCTACTCGCAGTAGATTCTCACTCTCACCTTCGTGCCCGCGTCCTTCTGATCGACGTCGACCGTCAAATCGTTCAGTTGGTCGACTAACTCTTCCAGGTTTTCCGGCTTGATCTGCGTCAGGTCGATGGGGATGCCCTGTTCCTGCATGGCGTAATTAGCGCGGTGCAGGGCATGGGCGGGCAGCAAGCCCGCGAGCCTGACTCCCGCGCGGAGCAACTGCATGGGCACACGGACGTTCACTTTTGTTGGCCCTTCCTGGCCTCCGTCGCCTTCGGAATCTACCTGGACCCGAAGGTATTTCGGGGGATTCTTCCCTGCTGAAGGCGATTCGGTCGGCGACGACTTTGTGGCCGGCTCCTCGAAAGCAGAAATCAGGCGCTCCGCTTCGTCGGCGCTGATCTTGCCTTCGGACAGCATCTGCAGAATCTGGCGACGATGTTCGCTCATGGTCTCGACTCCTAAAGTATGTGGAACGACATGCCAGCGCTGCGATGCTCGACTTCGAGTTCGGTGTTGGTGAGGGCATTCAGGATCTGCCACATCACGGCAACGCCGCGCAGGGGATTCACCGGGCGGCTGACGCTGGCGGACGATCGAAATTCGCGTATTGGGCTGGTGTGGCTGCGGTGTCCGTCCTCTTTGGGTATGGGCACTTCTACAAGGGTCCAGCAGGAATCCTAGACTCCGGCATGGCAGGGTTGATTTTGGGGGCTGCGTATGTCTTATCCGGTCGCGACTTATGGGTGTGCGTCCTGGCTCACGGATTCATCGACACGGTTGGATTGGTTGCCGTGTTTCTCGGATGGTCATCATGAGCGAAGGAGGTGGAACCCCCGAGAAGTCCTGGCCTGCCAAAATGAATAAGGCCACCCACGGGGCGGCCTGTGTCCTAGCCTAACAGCTTGAACAATTCTATGGTGTGGTCACGCAGACAGGACCGGCATCAGAGAGGAAAGTCCCATTGTTTGAATCCCACCCATGAATGCCGAGAGATGGATTCCCGAAAAACCAGGAGAAGAATGCCAATTCCTGCAAGTGATAGGTGAAACCATTGTTTCCTGCGATTCGCGGTGCCTCATTCCCAGTGAGCGGATCTCCTACTTCAAGGTTGCTTTGGCACCCCGCGACTTGTCCGGTGTGCCCCCAGGCCGGAGTGCGGTTAATGATGAACGGATCATTCACCCATTCGGCGACCTCGTGGGAAGCAGTGGCCGTATCGCTGGTGGAGGTCAAGAATAGGCCACTCACATCGAAGTCAAACGGGGAGAAGGTCTGGAATGTAATCGGGCCTGCGGGAGTAATTGAATGGAAGCCCCCCCCGCAGCAATTGTTGATGTTGGTCGGACCGCCCACCGGCATTCCCGCGTTGTAAAGCATGAACATCGGGAACGTACCGGGATTGACGTCCTTGCGTTTTGCCAGTTCGCTGACTACCGCGGCGCGCAGAAAAGTGATCTCCACAAGCCCCTCGGGGCCGCAAAGGCCAAAGAAAGGCTGGAAGGTGTCCGCATTGACTGACAGGCCTTGGTCAGCGGGAACGTCGACCACCAAGGGAGGGAGCAATTCCGGCTTCAGGAGGGTGTGATAGTGGTTTCGGTCAATCTGATTCCAGAAGCTCGCGCGCTGGAAAGCGTCCACATACTGCGTGCTGCCCACATCGGTACCGCCGAAATTGAAATCGGCCCGTTTGAAGATGGGCGATTGCAACATAACATCGACGGGAACATTCACAGGTCCGCTGAAACAAGCGGTGTCCTGCATTGTCGGGTCTGACGTTCTATCGCCGCTTGTAGTAGCGATGGCGCCGGTCTTAGGGTCGAATGAGACGCCCAGCGTGTGGAACTGCAGGATAACAGGGATCAACTGGGCTCTGACACTCACTTGGGCCGCGGAGCCTCGAGTAGCGGGATGCGCACCGACGATCACGCCATCGTACACATTCCCGTCTCTGGAGGAGGCCACCTCGTAGTTAAAAACCGGCAGCAGACTTGTTCCGCTGGCGCCACTGGGCGCGAGGGTATCGGTAACTGCACGTCTTACTGCCTCTGCTGCCATTGGGCGTTGCACTGAAGTTGGTGGATTCTGAAATTGCAAACGGTGAGGAACGGCATCTTGCGTCTGAGCAATGGCGAATGCGCTGAACAAACAAAACGCGACGGTAGCGATTAGACTGAGGGTACTCTTGGGCATGGGATCTCCTTGAATCGAGAAGCAACTTCTCGGGCATTTAAGCCTTGGACTTACGGTTGGGTTGGTCGTACCACGTCGCCAGCCAGCAGGGGGCGGCGACACTCGCGCAGAGACTCTACTCCAAGCCACGTATTTGTTGTCAATTGCAAGCCTGGGTTTTTGGCTAGAATTGACACCGTTTTTGCAAAGTCACGCAATTGAGTGCTTGCGCATCTAATGGGTGGTTGACTTCCCTTGCGGCAATACCTAGATTGGAGGTAGTTCTTTGCCAGGCCCAACCCACCAGTGGGGGCGTCACGGCTTCGACGGAGATGCTTGCGGCCAAGAGGCATGCCGGGGTGCACACACCCGTAATCGCGTGCAAAATGATAATTGCCAATCAACAGATGGCATACGCAGCCTAACTAGTTTAGGCAGCCGTCCCAGGAGGCTTCGCCCGTGGGCCTCCGAAGGACGTCGCACAGCGGGCTGCTCTTCCCGGCTACGTCTGGGCCGGAAAGCTAAGATCTCAGGCTAGCGGGGCGCGTTTCTTGTCCGTTCTGAGCGCGAGCCGCGAACGTCCTCGGGTAATGCCGAGGGCATGAACTGGACTACGCATGTAGTTCTCTTGACCAGTAACATTTTCGGACGCGGGTTCGACTCCCGCCGCCTCCACCATTATCTCGTTTATTATCAACTTCTTACAGGAACATCTTTGACTTCGTACAATAGCATTTTGCAGAGGCGGGCCCTTCACTGGGCTTCTCTCACGGCTTTCCTTCCCCGCCGATCACCAACCAATCGAACGACGGTTATTTCTGGCAGGAATAGCTGGGGGAAATGGATGCTCGGTTTTCGCACTGCCATTCTTGGGCAGGATCTATTTATAAGTTCCTGTTCTCCGACCATGCGGGGAGTTGAGCGATGAGGTCGGTGCCAGTCCCATGAGCAGACCGACACTTCTCTCGTGAAAGTGGTACTCACCGCGGCTCCTAGGGCGAAATCTGCGAATGGATCTCATCACGGAGTTTTTTCATTTCAAAACTTGTGTCCGAAGGTTGTTACGGACACTTCTTAATTTCGTACAATGACGTTCTGCAACGGCGGACCCTCCGCCGGACTTCTTCGCTCATTCTCCCCCGTGTTGCGGCGAAAAGCATGATCCTTTCTTCGATCTTCTTTATCAGCAGCCGTCTGTAGTGGCCAATCACATCTGAGTACATTAGGTACTAACGCCATTTTTCAGTCGCGAGGAGATTTGCAGGATCAATGCGGCTTTATCGGCTCGGTAAAACGCAACCAGCGATCAAAAGGTTCCAGCGGTCAGCTCCCTGGAACGGTAGCACCCACCCGGGATACTCACGGGAAAGAGCGCTGACCTCATCCAACTGCCTAAGCTCATCTGGGGTGAGCGTGAGTTCGACTGCCGCGAGATTGTCCTGAAACTGGTCAAGACGTTTCGCGCCAATGATGACCGAGGTTACTACAGGCTTTCCCAAGAGCCATGCGAGCGAGAGATGTGCAGGACTGCAGTCATGCGCTTTCGCGATCGGAGCCATCACTTCGAGGATCCTCCAGGTCCGCTCTTTGTCCACGACGGGAAAGTCGTAGTACGTGCGGCGCGAATCCGCGAGCTTCTGGTGCGTCCGGCTATACTTGCCAGAAAGCAAGCCGCCGGCCAGCGGACTCCAAACACTGAGTCCGAGCTTTTCGGATTCCAGGAGGGGAATGATTTCCCGTTCGAGATCGCGGCCGGCGATCGAGTAATAGGCCTGAAGCGTGTCGAATCGGGACAGGTTCTTGAACTCGGAGATGCCGAGGGCTTTGGCGATCTTCCATGCCTGCCAGTTGGAGCAGCCGATGTAACGGACCTTTCCCCGCTGCACCAGGGTTGTCGAGAGCGCGAATGGTCTCTTCGACAGGGGTCACGGAATCGATGCCATGGATCTGGTACAGGTCGATATGGTCGGTCTGCAAACGGTAGAGACTGTCCTCGACACCGTCCATTATGTGGCCGTGAGAAGCACCGATGTCATTCCGCCCCGGCCCGACGCGACTATAGGCCTTCGTCGCGATCACCACATCTCTCCGCGGGATGTTCAGGTTTATCGGTGATTGCCCGAGAACTTTTCGCTCTCACCGTCCGTGTAATTGTCCGCCGTGTCAAGAAAGTTGATGCCGCCGTCAATCGACGTCTTCAGTTCATCGGCCCCGGCCTAGCCAACGGAGCTGATGGCCTTGAATATTCCTCTGCCGTCCGCGAAGGTCATGGTTCCGAAGCAGAGTTTCGAGACTAGGAGACCCGTATTTTCCGAGAGTTGCGTAGACCATGATGCCCTTCGAATTGTTGAATACCCCCACATTTGCAGAAGTATAGATATGAAATGAGGCGCCCCAAGCGAGACCCCCTCGATCAACAGCGGGCTCGTTAGAAAACGAACTTTGCTTGCAGTTCGATCACCCTTGGTGATGCGTCCGCACCCAGACCGGAACCATAGATGGTCGTCGGCTGACTGACGGTCTGGGTGATTTGTCCGAACTGGTTGCTGTCCACGTTGGTGTTTGGGAAGGCAAAGTTCGGATGATTGAACAGATTAAAGAACCTTGCGCCAATGGAGAACTGAGCCCTCTCCCATCTCGGAATGGCAAAGGACTTCTCCACGTCGAAGTCAGTGTCGAAGTAACCTGGGCCACGAAACTGATTACGACGCTGGCTTCCAAAATTATTTGTTGGGTCGGCGAAATTGGCCGCACTGTAGCACGGATTAGGCAAACCGTTCAGCAACTGCGCAGCTGAGCCACCGCAGTTGATGTTAGGAGAACCGACGACGTTGGCGAGGACCGCTGTAGTGGTGGCGGGACTCGTGCTGCCGAACAGACTCCCTTGTAAAGTTGCGGTCGTGTTACTGCTCCAGATCGAGTACGGGAACCCGGTGTGCTTGAAGATCGTTCCGGAAAACGTCCAACCCTTCACCAGCGCGTTCGGACCCCATTTCGTCAAGTGGCGGAAAGCGTCACTCCAAACATAGTTCATGACGAACGACTGCCGGACATCGTAGTCAGCACTTCCATAGTTAAGCTGCCGGATATTGAACGGATTCAGCGGTGTGACCACATCGACATTTCCGTTGGCGTTCAAGCCGAAGGGATTCAAAGAGCTATTGGAGATTTCATCCAGAGCATGGCTATAGGTGTAGGATGCCTGGAATTGAAAACCTCCATTAAAGTGGTGCGCTGCTGTCACCGTGACGCCGTTGTAGTTTGAGTTGCCGACGTTTTGTGTTTGGGCAACTACTCCGAATCGCGGGTCGGGCTTAGTGAGCGGCAGACCCCCGAATGACGCGCCCGTTGGACTAAATGCATTCAGGGCTGGATTCGTGATCTCTTCATGCTCACCGTGATTGCCAACATATTTCACGCTGAGCGTGGTATTCCAACCCAGAGCCTGCTGGATTTCCAGGTCCCACTCGTCGTAACGCGGGATCTGCACATTGCCAGGGTTAAAGAAATTGAAGGCCGGAGCCGCGCCGCCGTTGGCAAAATTGGCGCGAAAAGCAGCATTGGCCGCCGTCACTTGTCCATTCAAGTTTCCTGGTACTGCCGGTGAGAGCGCACCGTTAAAAAGCACGAACGACGGATCATTCGGTGCGTTGGTGAGAATGTCGTCTATCGCACCGGTAGGAATAGCGTCGCTGAAGATACCGAATCCGCCGCGGATGACAGTATTCCTGGCGCCGAACGGCGACCAAGCGAAGCCGACCTTCGGTTCGTAGACGACCGACGTTACGGAGGGGAATGCACTATTCAGACCCGTTCTCAAGGCTTGATTCACGGGCGCCGTGCGATTCAGGTCTTGAAACGGTGCAGAAAGGCTTTGCAAGCAATTAGTTTGGCAGACTGGATTCGACAAGTGATCGAACCGCATGCTCAGCGTGAGCTTCAAGTTCGAAGTGACCTTGAGCTCGTCTGACACATACCATCCGAGTTGGTAGAGCGCTATCGGTACATTTGTATTGATGGGGAAGTTCTGAGCTACGAGATTTCCCACGCCGGTGTTCGTAGGCGCCACACCCCCGAACGCGAAGTCGTTCAGAGTCGTTTCCTGGGCAAAAGGAATGACACCGATGAAATTATGATCGCTCACGTCGTCGCGGCGGTAGTTGACTCCGAACCGGAAGCTGTGTCTCCCGCGAGTCCAACTGAAATCGTCGCCGATTCCGTACTGGGTCACAGATCGACCCTGGGGAAACGTGGCACCATCATTGTTTAGAGGAAACAGCGAACCGTCACCGAATGCGACCGTCTGAGGAAGCGTCCGAAATTCTGCGGCCTGGTTCACCATTGTGAAGAGCGCGCTATACCACTGCAGTGAAGCGATGAAGTTATTTACTTTATTGTTGCCGAATGTGTGGGTCTCGCTCAACTGGGCCTGCCATTCCGGCTGAGTACTGTGAACATCGAAGGCCGGGCTCAGAGGATCGGTGTAGGTGGCCTGGATGCCGCTTTCGTGTTGCACTCGAACGAACAGTTTGTCGTTATTGCCGATGTTCTGGTCATAGCGACCCACAATCAAGTAATCGTTAGTGGCCTGAGAAGTGCCACCTTGCAGCTGGGTGGCACACGGGTTGGCTGCTCCGAATGCGATCCCTGCCAGATTGGTAACGTTCGAACATCCCCCTCCAGCGAGAGTGTTCTGAGCGCGTGCCCCACCTGGAGCTGCGTTCCAGATGCCAAACAGCTGATTGTAAAACGGTACGGAAGCGGGGCTGACAGTGTTTAGGTTGGTGATTACTGCATTTTCGAACTGCTGAGTCGGCAGGTTGACCGAAAACAGTGAGGGAATTACGAGGCGAATGCCTTCATAGTCGACAAAAAAGAAGGATTTGTTTTTCCTGATCGGTCCACCGATCGAGGCTGCGTATTGGTTCGCATTCACGAACGGACGCGCGTCGACCTGGCTTCCAGCCACGGCGTTGGCTTGATTGCGGAAATAGTTATTAGAGTTCAGGGCGCGCCCGTTCCACCAGTACTCCGCATTGCCGTGAAAAGCATTGGTGCCGGACTTCGAGACATAGTTGATGTTCGCTCCCGCCAGGCCACCGAATTGCCCGCTATAGCCGTTCGTCACCACAGTGGTTTCCTGCACATCATTCAGTCCCAGGGTTAGGTTGGTTGCGCCGCTGTTATTGATGTTGAAATAGGGGTCGTTGTCATTGGCGCCGTCGTAGGTGAACACATTGGAATTGGACGGCAAGCCGAAGAACTCGTAGTTGCCACCGCCAAAAACGGAACCTCCCGTCGTGTTCATCACCACGCCCGGCGCCGTCAGTGCGACTGCGCTCAGATCATTGCCAGGATTTGGCAACACGGTTATTTGCTGGGCATTAAAGTTCGTTTCAATGTTGGCATCCTGTGTTTGAACGCCTGTCACCTCTTCTGTTACTTCCACCGTCTGACGCTGCGACGAGATAGACAGTTGCAAGTTCGCCGTAACACTGGCTCCAAGTGCAACAGTCACCTTTTTGACGATCTCTTGAAATCCGGCAGCCGTCGCCGAGACTGAATAATTTCCGGGTTGCAAAAAAGGGAAATTGTACGATCCTTGTGAGTTGGTTGTGGTGGAACTGGAAGTGCCAGTATCGACGTTCTGCAACTTGACCGACACGCCCGACACAACAGCCGCGGTTGGATCTGTCACAACACCAGCGATGTCTCCTGTTGTCGCGGTTTGCGCGTGAAGGCTTGCGACGGTCATCACTACAAATACGACACCCATAACCGTCAGCGCGCACGAGTAAGTATTCGACCGCTTCTGTTGGCCGACGGGATTTGGCCGAATTGTCACTGCTCGACTGCACATTGCGTATTCTCCCAATGGAAATTGGCTGGTGTAAGAACAACTGAATGAGGCCCTCTGGCTGCCTCGAAATGACCGGGGGCAATCGGGATGCCAGAGCGAGGCGCAAGAGTTGTTGCTAACTCATTGCAATCGAAAGGTAATTGAAGCCGCCGTTCGGCAGCTGGTGTTGAAAGTCGATATTGCCGATTGGCTCCTCAACACCGAGAAGCTTGGGAGCCCACCTACGATCAGAAGCGCGTGGTTCCGCTCGTTGGTCTTTCGTTCTGGCGACCAGCCCGACGCACCAGGCCCTCCAGTCGTTATGCTCCTGGTGTTTGCAGCGTTCATGGAATTCGACACGAGCATCGGTGCTCTTCTTTGGCGAGTGTTTCTCACTCTCCTTACATGAGATAGTGCGACCTGCATTGCAACGGAAATTGACCGTGGTTATTGGGAATGCTGAAGTATTCGGGACGGAGAGCGCAGTAGGGAGAAATGGAAACACAGTGACTTGCGGTAGGTTATGCAGGTGAGTGCTTTTTCTGGAACCTGCCCGGCGCGAATCTACACTCGGGTCGCTCCGCGAACAGCGGACGTCCTCACTTTGTGGACTGCAACTGTTGGAGGTCGGCCAGCACTTCCTCGCTGTGACCTTGCGGGCTGACCTTCAGATACACCTTTCTGATTACGCCCGCGGGATCGATCAAAAAGGTGTTGCGAGCGGCAAGAATCTTCCCGTTGTATTCCATGATGGAGCCGTATTTCTGCACGACCGCATGGTTCGAATCGGCGAGGCGCTTGAAGTTGAAGCCTTCCTTGGTGCAGAAGCTCTTATGAGAATCCACATTGTCCACGCTGACACCTATGATCACGGTATTCTGGCTTGTGTATTTATCGATATCGTGCTGAAAATTGTGAGCTTCGACAGTGCAGCCCGAGCTGAAGTCCTTCGGATAGAAGTAAAGCACGACCCATTTGCCCTTGAACTGATCGAGCGATACCTGCACTCCATCCTGGTTGGGCAGGGTGAAAGCGGGGGCGAGGTTGCCTGCGGTTGGAGGTTGAGACTGATCGGCGGCGACCGCAAAAAGTGCAGCTAGAATTACCGTAAAGAGGGAGACAGTGAAAGCTTTCATTTACGTTCCTTTCAAACTATCTTTAAACTGAAATCGTTCGTACTGTGGAAACCGAAACGATGATCTCGCGGGGCCGTTGAGTGCTGGCGCCGCGGGCCCGTTTTTCTGTTAGTAACGAACCCAGACTACCGGGCTGCATTCCGCATTTCGCGGGCGTGGCTGTCAGAGCCGCTATGCAAGGGGATGCATTGCTCATAGCCCTCCGTTGCGAAGCACAAAGCGCGATCGAAGAACTGGTCCAGCAGCCGCAACAATTCCATCTCGCCGTAGATTTCGATCGGACTGCCCATGATGCCCTGGCGCTGCAGGAATTCCCAGAGAAGTCCCTTGGTGAGAGTAATTGCCCAGCAGAGGTCGGAAAGCGCGACGCCTTGAGACGCGCGACGTCCACCGATTTCAAAATAACGCTGCTTGATATCATGGCCCGTCTTGGTCAGCAGCCACTCTCCCAAGTGCCGCAAGATTTCTTGGATTCCTCGCCGCAATTCCTCAACCGGGACTTTGCGCAGGTCGGCGGTACGCGCGGAAGTTTCGAGTTTCGCCAATAAGTCTGCCGCAAGTTCGTCGGAATGACTTTCAATCATTCGTATCAACCTTAATGAAATCATGTCACCTCTTCATTTTGATTGGATGCGGACTCTGGGTAAGGCGACCCCGGCAAACCCTGCGGCTGCGTCAAGATTTTGTAATGAAATGTAAGTCACTCTTTACCGTTAGCTCTTTACCATTAGCTGGTCGTTGCACTCATTGGGGATCGGCCTTGCGTGTGGCGCATTTGTTGCTTAGCTTCCCTCCAGGACGCAAACACGCACTTGGGAAGGACGGAGAACGTTTTTGCTCCTCGACGAAGACTACGTGAGTACTCCCCAAAGGGCGGGTGCTGTTAAGCCTTACTGGCCCCTACGGCACCCGCTGAAGGAACCTTTGGAAAGCAATTTCAATTTACCTCGCGTCGAGCGGCGTCCGCAGCTTCCGCGAGATCGCGCATGAATCCGAAAAAGGCGGCTGATTGCCCGATGAAGAGTCCATCGCCGGTAAGACTCGGTAAGGCTCCCATTGCGGCTGCCTTTGTTTCGGTTGGGCGAATGATGGAGCACGCCGGCAGCTGTCTGCTAATGAATACGGTTGGCTCTGGCATAATCCGATTGGTTTGAAAGTTCTCTCCGCCAAAGGGAGGAGAATTCAGGTCCGGAAAGGTCACCTTTACGCCTGTCACCGGATCCGCGACATCTGCCAATTGCGGCGCATTGCCGCCCTTGTCTTGCCAGGTCTGGAAATGGGCGATTTCGACTCCGCCGATACTGAGCAGGATGCGCAGGGCTTCCACATTGCTGACTCGCTGTGCCAGTTGAGGGTAGAGGCTGGTCCCTCCTTGTTCGATAAAGGCAAAATGAAAACCCGCGGTATTTGCGATTGCCTGAAAAAAGTTGGCATCGTTTCCGTCATTGTCAGTCCGTGGAATTGCCGGGTGTTGCCCGACGGCTAATGACGGAATGGCTTGCGGAAATGTGTCGCACAAATCCGGGTTCTTGTTACGGCTGCGGTACCGGGTCCACCAAGAGGTATCCACTGTCAGCTGCATCAGGTTCGTGAGCCGTCCGAACTGGTTTGCACCGGTCGCCTTGCTGCTAGGTGCCGGTTGATGAACGCCTCGTGCGTCAGTTCATCTTCGGTGTTGTCATGAATATATTGCGACATGTCGCAGTCAAGCGGCACAAGGTCCTGCATGTATAACGGGTTTCCGCCGGTGGCTCGTGCGGGGTAGCCGGGAATCAGTTTGCAGGCTAACTGAGCGACCTCGTCGTCCTGTATTCCTCCGAGTTCCTGGTACTGCAGCCAGAGATCGCTCTCCATGATTTCGGCGGCCGCGAGGAATCGCAGGATGCAACATCCCCTTTTGTTAGTGAACCACCTGAGGTCTTACCGAAGGCTTGTGGTACCTTCGACAAAACCCCCACACCCGCCGTTGCCACCGCTCCAGCTACCGAGCTCTTCTTCAAGAATGAGCGGCGGTTTGCGACGCCGTGCTGTTGGGAGTTATGTTCATCTTCTACTGTCACAGGATCCATGTTGCTTGGTTGAATTCCATTGCCGATTTCAGATTCATGTACTACGGCTCCATTTCTTCATGTTCAAGTTGCATTTCACTGGTTTGATCGGGTAACGTCGACCACTTATTTCTCCGTTTATTCGCAGGTGGCGCGAGATGTCAGGCTTTAGGCGATCCAATGAACATTGCGGTTTCTAACCGAATCGAAGATGTTCCAGCGTTGACCTACCAAGACGTACGTGTTTTTTCTCCTGTTGGCGGGTGTCCCTGACAAAGCCTTCGCTCTTATCAAGGCCACCCGCCGCGGGTTCAAAACTATCGATCGTCACCGGTGGCTTCCGGAGCGCTCTGGTCCGCAGGTGTAAAGAAGCCGAACAAGCCGTGCGCCTCATCGCTTATGCCGGCGGTGAAGTACAGCCAATTACTGGGTCCAGCTGCGTGATCGTTGCCGAAGCGCAGCGCCCACAAGCGATCGTTTTGAATCACATGTCCGTTGGCGTCGCGGAGGAGACCATCGAAGCGCCCGCTATTGGCGTCGTAAACAGCAATTTGCCCGCTCCCGGCATTGCCGATCAGCAGGTGGTTGCTGAAGAAGCCAAAATTTGTCGGTGCCAGTGCGACACCCCAAGGTGCATTCAGCCATGGACCATTCTCCAGTCGCTGCAACAGCTTGCCTGTCGGTGAGAATTTATCCACGAATCCGAAGCCAGGGAAATCGAAGTCGTCGTGCTTCGTGGCATTCTGCTTGGCATACGTCACATACAGATTCCCGTTGACGTCCTGCACGTTGAACGGAGCAAAGCCCTCGGGGATTGCGCGATCCAGAAACGCGTCGCCACCATCTTTGTCGCCACTAAGATTGGCGGGCTTGAAGTTTGTGTCGTAGACCTCGACGCGCCCAGAACGAATATTCGCGATATAGAGAAAAAACGGTCCACCAGCGGTCATCTGTGCGATGGCCGCGCCCTTATAAACGGCACCTGCAGCTGCGGTGGGATTCGTGGAGTTGTCGACTACCACGAACGCGTCATTGGGGAGGTCGGGCCCAATTCCGGGGCCCCAGGCTACGATGGTTCCATCTTCTGTTACGAAGGTGAAAACGGAACTCGCCGTAGCGCCCTTCGCCTGGAAGGTAAACCCAGAGGCGCCCGTGAAAACCACTCCCGTTGGCGTGCCCGCCACCCCATTCACTGGTGAGGGGATGTTTACTACCAGCCCTTGCTTTACTCCCTGTCCATTGTCGAGAGTCGAAACACCGGCGTTGTTGTCCGAAAGCCACCACGGACTCGTAGGACTCGCGATAAGCCCCCAAGGGTTCACAAGCTGCGCGTCGGGCTGGCCGTTGGGCGGGTTTTGAGCGAGTCCTTGAATGTCTGAAACAAGGTTGGTTTGTTTGTAGGCTTGCGCCGATCCGAGTGCGCTGCAAGCAAGCAACGCGGCAACCGCAAGAGTGCACTTCGTGCACTTTCGTGAGGTTTTCTTCAGATGCATTTCTTTCCTCCGTCAGGTTATGCGACTGCTGGGTTAAGGGTCTTCACTTTTTGGGAGTACAAGGTCGAGCCACCGCCACCCCTTGGTGAAGACCCATTTTTGTTCCAGGACCTTGAGGTTGCATCGGGTCCGTGAATCACGTCCAACATCGTCGACATGAGCGATGCCGTTAAAACGCAAGCCGTCACTTTTGCCCGCCCGGGGAGTTTTCGCCTCCATCCTCCGAGCCGGCTAGAGTAAACGCGTACACTTTGTTGTTTCCCATTCCCGGGGGGATATTTCGGTAACCGGAACCCCAATAGAGGGTTCCATCTACAATTGATGGTCCGTCGATTACCGTGCCACCGCTCGCGAAATTCCAGAGGATCTTTCCAGTTGTTGTATCGAAGGCATACATCTGACCTGAGTAAGAGCCCGCATACATGACGCCGTTTGCAACACTCACTGAGCCGGTGTCAATGAAGCCTGTAGTGGGGTCTGCAGTCTGCCAAAGGATTTTTCCCGTAGCGACGTCAAGCGCGCTCCATGCTCCCCATGTGATCTGCTGTCCCGAGGGCACTAACGTATAAGGGAGATGATCGTGATTGCCGATCGCGACATAAATGCGCTTACCGTCAGTTGCGGTGCCCCACTCGATGCCTCCGAGCGAACTGCCTGGCCCAACCGGTGTGCTCCAAACAATGTTGCCGTTATCAGGATTAAGCGCCCAAAAAATGCCGCTCTTCTGGCCAAAGCCGACAATATTGCCCACGAGGTTAGGTCCCGCTCCTCCCATATCGAAATCCGGGCTGCTGGGTACCGGGCAATTTGGGTTGGGTCCTGAGGACGTCAGACAAGCTCCTGTCCATGTGTCAGAACCTTGCAACCTCTTCGCCCACTTGACCTGTCCGGTCTTTAAATCCAAGGCAAGGGCAGTGTCGAAAAAATCGTCAGGCGCAGCACAGTTCGCAGTAGGATTTGCGTTCTGGCAGGCGACCACGTCTGCGGGAACGGTGTAATTGTTTCCCGTGCCGATGAAGAGCGTACCCCGCTTGGGATCAATTGCAGCCGGTTGCCATACCGCGCCGCCGCTGTATTGGTCCGTCTGGCCGCCGTTATCGGGCATGTCGAAGGTCTTCCAAAGTATCGCACCGCTCTTCGCGTCGAGCGCAACGATGCTGCCGCGAAAGCTGCAACATGGATACGCGGGATTCGCCGCCAGAGTTTCTTCGCTCGAAGAGACGCCGATGTAAACAACCCCGTCGAAAACAACCGGAGATCCAGTAATGATTGCTGCCGGATGGGTTTCCACCTGCTTAATCCACCGGAGTGCTCCTGTTTTCCGGTCGACAGCGATTACATTTGCACCAGCGTGCGTGTCGTTGGAACTAAGAATATCTCCAATGATTACCTGATCGTGATCTATTGCCGGACTGACACGAGAAATAGCCCCGGTAACGCCATCGTAATCGGAGATCTTGTGAGACCAGATGAGACCTCCATTCTCCTTCTGGACCGCGAAGAGGTTGCCGCCCCAATCGGGGAAGTAAACTGCGTCACCATCCATGGTGGGAGTGGCGGAAACATCTCCCCCAGTGGTGAATACCCATTTTGGTGTCAGGCCCTTGACGTTGGCAGGAGTGATGGAATGCTCCGCCGGCTGGCTCCAGGTGTTGTTGAGATTCTCGCCCGCGATTCGCCATTGGCCAGATCGGGGCCGATCCGATTGACTTTGCACGCTTAGTGCGGACAGTAGCAAAAGGACGCTGACGAACGCCGCGCTTGGAAATGACACGTCACGATTCTTAACTGACATCTGTGTTTTCTCCTTGAATTCAATTGCGATTACGCTCGCCCGCACTTCTTTGACAGGGCAATTCCGCTGCGGGGGCAAGTCCATGATTCAGGTGTGCATCTTTACCGTATGCATTTTGAATAGGCACTTCGCATACCAGATTGGGGGAGCCGTAAGTCCCTGAGTCCAAAGCTGTGCGGGAAAACTGAGTGTCACGGTGGCGAGACTGACGAAGCGGCTCTCAACAGCGCGGATGATTGCAGGTCAAGCGGTCAGGATCGTGGCCACGGAAGCTGGGCTTGTCGGATTATCCTGCTGCACAAAATCGCCATCGAGGCGACCAGGTCTTCGCCGGTGGAATGGATCTATAAACAAAAGACAAACGCAATTGTTCAATGGCTCAACACGATCACTGCACTGATACCGTAACCTCGGAGCCTGACGCGGGAGTCAGTTGCTGGTCGGGATGAACGAGAGCCGCCTTAGTGATACTGACTGGGAATCGTCCAGCGGTCTTCGCCTCAAAGGTCAGGGTTGCTAAGACGCCGTGCCCCGAGACTCCTTCCGATTTAGGTGGGCGAGAAGCAGTGATTTCGACGGTGCCGTTGGAGGGGTCTTCTCGATGAACCAAGGCAACGACTTGTTCTCTCTGAGACAGAAAATTCCCGTTTGAGATATTCACGAGCTGTAAACCCCGTTTGTCATAGGCTATCTGCAAGGGAACCGAATACACATCCTGTGCACCAGATAGGACTACATCGAGGGTGAAGGTTGCACCTTCAGCCACCGACATTGCGGTCGGATCGAACTCCAAAGCGGCGCTTGTTTCGCCGGAGGACTTTGCTGCCGGTATGGTCTCAGATCCTTTGTCAGGTTCCAGGGTCGGAATTGTCCCGGGCGCGTGACGAAGATGAACGGAATTCGCAGTTCCAACATCGAGAGTCCTTCCATTGAATTCGTTCGGATCTTTACGCCGAACAATATGCGGAATTATCGCAAACACGATTTCGCTGTCCATCACTTCCGTATTCTTTTGAGAAAACAGATATTTTAATATCGGAATCTGTGACAGCCCGGGAATACCGGTCAGTGACTGAGCATCCTGCTGCTGGAGCATTCCGCCAAGGAGACTCACCTCACCATCTTTCAGGCGAATCTCATGCTCCACTTTCCGTTGACCGATCACAGGTTCGTTAATCCCTCCGATCGGCTGCTGGTTGATGATGGACGAGACGTCGAGCGCAATCTTCAGGGTGATGTCTCCGTCGGGATGGATATGCGGCGTGATGTCAACGTTGACCCCAACATCGATGTACTGAAATTGAGTATTAACCAGACCGCTGACAGCAAAACCGCTGATCCCCGACGAATAAGAACCGGTCGCGGTCGGCACCCGCTGGCCGATCTTGAGGGATGCCTTTTCCCCATTCAAAGATCGAATTTGGGGATTCTGAATAATCTTGGTGCTACTGTCGGTAAACAAGGCAGTCGCATTAGCGCTTGAAATCGTCGCCGCGAAGTCGGTGGCGTTCAAATTGGCGAATGAGTTCAAATTGATGCCACTGCCAGGGCTGCTGCCGGAACTCGATGAACTGCTTGAACTGTTCGAACCGTTGGTGGAACCGCCGTTTATGTTACCTGAATTACCACTAATATTCGCCTGGAGCTGGATAGAAGCACTGGTCGGTGGATTGATTCCCAGGGTATGTACTTTGTCGCGGCTTACTTCCATTAACGCGAAATCGACGACCACTTCGGGAGGAGCTTGGTCAAAGTCACTCACGATCTTTTCTGCCAGGAGAACCTGGTCCGGCGTTCCCCGAATTACTATTGCTTCCTGAGAAGCGAGTTGCTGAACTCGAGTCACGTCGAGGACGGAACGTAGCGTGTTCACCAGATCCTGGAGTTCGGTGGGTGCCGTGAGGTTTGAGAGATAAAAAGCCTTGATGACATTTTCCTCCAGTTCCTTACGCTTCGCCGGATTGTCTGCTGCGACGAAAATCGTATTGCGAGTCATAGGTTTCCAGAACGTCTTTGATTCCGCGGCGACGAGATCAA
>DATKFH010000087.1:0-3634 GCA_035511455.1 Candidatus Sulfotelmatobacter sp.
ACGATACGGGAGTCGGCATCGAGAATTTGAGCAGGCGCGCCGAGAGAGGTGGTCTTGAACAAGGCAAGCTTGTTCTTATAAGTGCTGGCCCTGGGATCAGGCACTGCTCCATAAGTAACCAGCATCGCGTCATCCCGGGAAATGCTGGAATCGGGAAACTGCGGGGAGCCTGGTACACCCACGGATGCCAGAATTTCCGGCTTTCCGCCTTCGAGCGGAACACGCATCAACCTGCCAGCCTTGGCATCGAAGTAATACACCCACTTGCCCACCGGCGAGCAAACCGGAAGGATGTCATCCTCGCTCTCCGTGAGACGTTTGAGGTTCGAGCCGTCTGCGTCCATCCGCCAGAGATTTGATTCCCGGCCCTCGCGGCCGCCCATCTCGACCACGATTGAGCGTCCTCCTCCACACACTGCCGCACGACCCAGGATGGTGGCGCTGTCGCTGAAAAGTTCCGCCTGCTTGGCGCCATCCGCGCTGGTGCGCAAAAGTCTGTCCGGCAGAACCAGAAGCAGGTCCGAATCGCTCAGCCAATGGACGTCTCTTGCCTGCCGAAGCTGCCTGGCAAGTCCCGGAAGAGCCTCGCCAGCGCTGCCGCCAGCCGCGGGAAGCAAATCCAATTCAGCGACATTCTGGGACTGGATGGTGGTCAGAGTTCGGCCGTCACCGGAAAGGCTCACGGTACTGTAGTCGTTCGTATCGTTGGTGATAGGCTCGAATTTTCCTTCAGGGTAGGAAACATAGCCGATCTGGCCCCTGCTGTAGTTCGTACTTCGGTCCTGGTAACGAACCACCAATCCGTGTCCGTCTGGCATCCAGCACAACTCAAGAATGCGCCTGCCAGGAAAAGCAAAAAGAAGCATTTCGCGGTTGCTGGCAATGTCGAACACCGAGATGCTCGCGAGTTCCTTATCACTGCCGAAAATCAGTCCAAAGGCGATGCGTTTGCCATCCGGGGACCAGGTGAGCCATTGAGGGTAAGCTCCCGTACGGATGAAGAGTGTCTGTTCGCCGCTGCCGTCAGGGTTTGCGGAAAGCCAGCGGCACTTGTCCGGCTCCGGACTATTGCAGCGAATGTAGATCATACGCTGGCCGTCAGGAGAGAAAACTGGGTGGGCGTCCACATCGCGGACCAGGAGTTTCGGAGTACCGCCTAAAACGGGCGCACGAAACAAGAGGTGGAAATTCCCAGTCTTGTCGCCTGCCTGGCGAAAATATAGATAGTTGCCATCGGCAGAAAAGGAGAGAGAAGCAAAGGCCGCCGGTGAAGGCGCGATGACCTGGGTGTCACTGCCCGTGGGCACGTTGCGGAGCCACAGACTGTCGAGGCCATTTTCGCGGATAGCGATAAGCAGGTATTTGCCGTCAGGGGAGATGGCGGTGAGCATGGCCTTGCCGGATGTTGTCGCCTGACTGATGGAATACTTCGTGAACGGCCGCGGCGCGCTGTGCACGAAGAAAGAGCGGAGTCCAAAACCCACTGCCGCCAGCGCGATCACTGAGATCGCGGTTATTAATGCTGTTTTCGGTAAGCCGCGTTTCGCTGGGATTGCTTGTGAAGTTGCGGCGTTGGATTGCGCGGCAGCCACCCTCCGCGATCCGGACTCCGGAGCGTGTGCGGCCGATCCGCTGTCAACATTAACGCGCCCTGAACTGGTGTCGCGTTTCAGCCGCTTCAAGTCCGCGCGCATTTCCGCGGCGCTTTGGTAGCGCAGATCACGATCTTTTTCGAGCGCCTTGTTGATGGTGTCCTCGAGCTTCGCTGGCACTTCCGGATTCAGCCGGACCGGCGCCACAGGGGCGCGATTCAGAATCGCCTCGGTGATCACTCCCGATGTGTCTCCCCGAAAGGGCAGAGCGCCCGTCGCCATCTCATACAGAACCACGCCAAACGAAAACAGATCGGTGCGCGCATCCAGCTCTTTTCCGCGCACCTGCTCCGGCGACATATAGGCGACTGTGCCGACTGCCACGCCGGGGCTCGTCAGCAATTCGTCTCCAATGGCCGTGGGCATTGAGGAAACGCCGATACCCTGCGCGATTCGAGGCGATGGCGCCAGCTTTGCCAATCCGAAATCGAGAATCTTCACGTGGCCGCGCTTGGTCACGAAAATGTTTGCCGGTTTGATGTCTCGGTGAACCACGCCTTCGGCGTGCGCGGCATCCAGCCCGTCCGCTATTTGGGTGGCCAGATCAAGCAGGGTTTCGATTTCCATTGACCGGCCACCGATGCGGTATTTCAGCGTCGCACCGTCCAAATACTCCATCGAAATAAATGCTTGACCGTTCTCGTCGCCAATCTCGTAAACAGTGCAGATGTTCGGATGATTCAGCGCCGATGCCGCCTGTGCTTCTCGCCGGAATCGCTCAAGGGCCTGCGGATCGCGCGCCACGTCGTCCGGCAGAAACTTGAGAGCGACGAACCGGTGCAGGCTTTTGTCTTCAGCCTTGTACACAACGCCCATGCCACCGCCACCGAGTTTCTCGACGATGCGGTAGTGCGAGATGGTCTGGCCGATGAATGAGCCTGAATCCGACATTGGGCGGACATCTTAGGTTGTACCAAAACGCAAGTCAACGAACAGACCGCTTACAAGCAATTGTAGACATAGGATTTCGGATTAGAGCGTCCTGCTGGATACTTGGCGGGACTGGAACGGATTAGTCCGAACAATCCCGTTAATCAAGAGACGGTGCCTCGGGCACACAGGTCAATGCAGCTTCGCGCACTCAGACTTCACTGCCTGTCGTTGGAATCGACCGAATGAAGCTGACAGAACTTTCGCCCGCGCCTGTTCTTTTTTCAACTTATTTATAATCTGTCAGTTAGAGGAAAACCCAGCGGTATCCAAGACTCTCGCCAGCGCGTCTCATCCTTGGGGACGAAATGCTGTTATTCGGCTGGCGCCCCTGGGGCAGCGACAAGAGCGATGCCAACACCAGCTGAAAACTCTCAGATTCTGAGAGAAAGGGATAGACGATGCGCAGCCTAAAAATGAGACAAAACTTGATAAGAAATTATTCTATAAGCTTGGCAGTGATGTTTGTTTTAGTTCTCGGCATGACTTCTGTGCCGACGCCGGCCCAAGACAACAAACCGGACTCGTCAGCCGGAGTGCCGGTGCACATGGTGGTAACGGTGAAGCCGCGCCACGGCGGACAGGTTCCGGCAGTGGGGCCAGATAACGTGAAAGTGTACCAGCATGACAAGCAAGATACGGTCACAAGCTGGGTTCCGCTGCAGGGAGACCGGGCCGGACTGCAGCTCTTCATTTTGATCGACGATACCTCGAGAGACACCCTCGCGTTGCAGTTCGACAGCATTAAGAAATTCATCGAGGAGCAGCCGGCGACAACCGCTATCGGCGTGGGCTACATGCGCAACGGCACCGTTGTTACCGTCCAAAACTTGACGAAGGATCATGCCTTGGCCGCAAAATCATTGCGGTTGCCGCTCAGGGGCGTCGGATACACGAGCCCGTACTTGTCACTGTCGGACCTGATGAAGAAATGGCCGGTGAGCGAAGATCGCCGCGAGATCTTGATGCTCACCAGCGGAATCGATCCTCTCGGTGGCGGGTTTTCGAATGATCCGTTCACCAATCCCTATCTCGACGCGGCCGCCGAGCGC
>DATKFH010000088.1:0-7932 GCA_035511455.1 Candidatus Sulfotelmatobacter sp.
GCGGAGGGAGTCTGACTTGATCTCCTGGATCTGTTCGTCGAGGCCCCTCATTTGCTGTTGGTCGGACGAGATGTCTTCCTGGGAAGGCTTCTGGACCGCAGCCTGAGGGGGTGCGGATGTGATAGTGACTTGGGCGCTGGCATGGACCGAGCCGCCCGGACCTGTGGCTGTGACAGTATAAGTCGTGGATTGGGAAGGCCTTACAGTCGTAGAACCCTGCGCGGCGACTAGGCCCATCGAGGGCTTCAATGTGATGGATGTGGCGTTCGTCGACGACCAGGTGAGCGTGACTGGTTGGCCTGCTTGGGCGGAAGTCGGCGACGCGCTCAGAGCGACGCTCGGGGAGGCTGGCGACGCTAGTTGCGCAGCGGCAACAGGCTTTTTCCCGTTGGCCAACAGCGCCAGCGCAACCAAACCGAACGACACCACAGTGCGAAGTGAATGGACACGCATCTGATTCACCCCTTGTGCAATGGAGCATTCACACGGAGCCGGATGCGCGTAAATGTCCCCCAAGCATTGGTCCAAGGATTGCGGAATAGCACGACGCCGTAAACTGTTCTTAGGAGCGGAACTAGAACAGGCGTGATGGTACTGGACTACCACCCGTTCGTTTGGCCTCCATGGAATGCCGCGGAGAATTCGCTGCGGCACCCTGCAGACACAGTCTTGCGTTGAGCGAGAGCACAATGCGCGATGGGCTGCGCTTGGCGTCGCGCACGCCACAATGAAGATACGCCGAAGAGCTGGACTAAAGTCCGGTAACGGATCGGGCACATCCGTCCGTTTGGGAAATCGATGTTGCAAAAGTCTATATGCAAAGATTAAGGCCCCGATTTTACTTTAGTGGGAGACCATGAAATCGGGCTATCTTGAAGAGCTAAAATCTGATGTCGCGGCACGCTTCGAAAAAGATCTTCGCAAGCCAAGGCCTAAACCCGCAGTGAAACCAAGCGTCGATGAGGACGCGGCGTTGGAGCAGCAGAAAGAGGATCATTTCGCTAGGCTCCTGATGGTGGAGGCAGCCGTGCGGCGGTCCCAGGACATCGAGAGTCTTGAGGACCATCAACGCCAGCGTGCCCTGGAGAACGTCCGTTTTTTGCTTCATAAGTATTAACGATGCACCGCCATTTTGGTTTCCAACAGGAAGGATGGCGATCCATCCTCACTAGAGACGTAATTGTGTGAAGCGGAAGGATGTTCTGAGCCTACCGTCGGCAATCCGGAAACTATCCAGAAACGGGTTCGAGGAGACCGGAGTGCGAGCAGTCCATGGTAGGAACCGCATTCACTCCAACGGGACTTATGACTCGGAATAACCTCTTGTTAGCCCGTAATTCAGACACATTCGTCAAGGAGAGAGGCAAGGTGACGTCTACGGTTGCCACTTTGGCTACTTCCGAACGTATAGGCGTCGGGCCCAACCGGTGGGAGTATGACGGACCGTCGGAAGAAATGACGTCCCCAAGTTCACTGTAGTGGGGCCCGAGACCAGCTGTCCGCCGGTACTATATCTGGGCCCTATCTGTACTATCGACCCCCTCGTAGCCGGACTTAATACTCACACCACTGACATGACTCAAGGGATTGGCATCCTAAAGACGACGACTTGGGGCAGGCGGCTCGCCCTAGTGAGCTTCATCACGCTGCTGGCAGCCGGTTTGTCCTTTGCCGACGGCAAGAAGAACAAGCTGTCGAAAGACCTTGACGCTCTCAAAGGCGCCCATAACGCCGCCACGGTAGACGTCATTATCCAATTCAATCAAACGCCGACTAATGCCCATCATGAGAAGGTACGGAATAAGGGCGGGGCGCTGAAGACAAAACTCGACTTCATCAAGGCTGCCCACTATTCCGTTCCGGTTGAGGCGCTGGATGCCCTTGCGAACGACCCTGATGTGGCTTACATTTCGCCGGACCGCAAGGTACGCGGCACGGCTGCGATGGCCCCTGTCGTCACCGCCGTCAACGCGGATATCGCCTCCTCCCAGGGCTGGGATGGCACAGGCATTGGTGTTGCGATCCTCGATAGCGGCGTTGGCACTGTGGATGACCTGAATTCCGATGGAAATGCAAACCCATCCCGTGTCGTTTACAGCCAAAGCTTTGTACCGGGCGATGCTTCCACGACTGATGCTTACGGTCACGGGACGCATGTGGCCGGTATCGTGGCCGGAGATGCTTACGATTCCACCAGCCTGCAGAACTACCCGTTCGTCTATCGCGGCATCGCGCCGAGAGCCAACATCATCAGCTTGCGCGTACTGGACGGCGCTGGCGCCAGCGTCGACAGTGCGGTGATTGCTGCGATTCAGCAAGCCATCAGTCTCCAGAGCACGTACAACATTCGCGTAATCAACCTGTCGCTATCTCGCGGCGTCTATGAAAGTTACACGGTCGACCCGCTCTGCCAAGCCGTGGAGTCCGCGTGGCAGGCAGGCATCGTGGTGGTGGCCGCGGCAGGCAACATGGGTGAGTACGATGGGGCCGGCACGAATGGATACGCCACCATCGGCGCACCCGGCAACGACCCCTACGTGATTACCGTCGGGGCAACCAACACACACGGTACGGGTTTGCAATCCGCCCAGACCGTCACGAGCTACAGCTCGAAAGGGCCCACGACGTTCGATCACATTGTGAAGCCTGATCTCGTCGCCCCGGGTAACGCCGTTGTATCTCTCCTGGCCTCTCCGAATACCACGCTGATCACCGAGTATCCGGCACTTGCGATTTTCCCTTGCGATGCGTCGGGGATCAATTGCGGTTCCCAGGTCGGCCCAGCGAATTACATGCGAATGAGCGGCACGAGTATGGCCGCGCCAGTGGTTAGCGGCGTCACGGCCCTGCTTCTGCAACAAAATCCATCCCTCACTCCAGACCAGGTGAAAGCCCGCCTAATGACGACGGCGTGGCAGGGCTTCGGACAATACACCTCCGCAACGAACCTAGGTACCGGCGTAACCTTTACGATCGTACAGGACATGTTTGCGGTGGGCACCGGCTCCGTTGACGCTGCTGCCGCTCTCTCCAGCGCGTACCTTGCTCCCCCAACGGTGGGGTCTGCAATGTCACCCACGGCCGTGTTTGATCCGGCCACCAACTCAGTATCCATCAGCGGGGCTCCTGGCACAGTCTGGGCCGACCCGATTGTCTGGGGCAACTCGGTGATCTGGGGTAACTCCGTAGTTTGGGGTAACTCCGTAGTTTGGGGTAACTCCGTGGTTTGGGGTAACTCCGTAGTCTGGGGCAACTCCGTGGTTTGGGGAAACTCCGTAGTCTGGGGTAACTCCGTGATTTGGGGCAACTAGTGTGTCTGGTGAACGAACTCATTCGCAAGTCACCGGAGAGCAACTGATGAGAGGAAAAACGGAAAAGAAGACCCCAAGCCTAGCCAAAGCCTACATCGCAATGCTTGCCGCTGTTGCCATGGCGGTGTTAACTATGGTTGCCTCTCGATGGACTCCTGAAAACTTTGGCCGCTTCTTCCTGTTCTTTGCGCTGGCGATGGTGGCCTCCGCGATGAAGATTCGCTTGCCGAACTTTAAGACTACGATTTCGATAAACTTTGTTTTCATTCTGACCGGCATCGCCCAGTTTAGTTTTGGCGAAACCGTTCTAATCGGCTTGGGAGGCGCGCTCGTCCAGTCGCTTTGGAAGACGCAGACGCGGCCGAGGGCCGTGCAGGTGCTCTTCAATGCGGCCTGCCTGACGGTTTGTACCGCGGCGGCATTTTGGGCCTCGCACGGCGCCCTCGCAATGCTGGGTTTGAATTCAATGACCGCGATGATGGTGCTGGGAGTCTGCGTGTACGTGGTGCTAAACACTGGACTGGTATCGCTGGTTATTTCTTTGGCGGAACGGCGCCCCCTGCGAGAGCTTTGGTCCTCTTGCTACGAATGGACGTTTCCGTACTTCCTGGTCGGCGCGGCAGTTGCCGGTCTGGCCAACGCCGCGAGCCACGGTGCCAATCTAAGCGTAGCTTTGCTGATTGTGCCGGCGATGTATTTCGTCTACGTCTATTACCGGATGCACATCGCCAGTGCTGTGCTCGCTAACATTTCCGATGTCAGCCAGGAAAACGAAGCCGCACTCGTCCGCCTATCTCAAGGTCGCTGAGTTGGCACCGCAAAGCGTCAGATTTGACACCTTTGGTGACAAGTCGAATTGATCGCGCCGATCCGCGCTGGAGTGTGCCGTCAGGGCAAGCGCTCTTCAGATGATTGTCGCCGCTTCCAGAATTGCGAACTGGGCCAGCGCAGTACGCCGCCGTAAAACTGGCGCCGCTCGGACAGGTAAGCGTGGTAGGTTTCCTGCACCCAGCTATCGTATGCCTTAAGAGCGCTGGGGTCGCCTGCAAAATACCGGGCAATTGCCGCAGCACATCGAATCCCGGCCTCAATGGATTTGAGCACGCCTTGTCCGGAGAGCGGATCGAACGCCAGTGCCGCGTCGCCCGTAGCGATCCAATTCGCGCCGACAACGGGACGGCGCATCAAGGAGCCGGCCGAGACAACCATGGATGGCGGCGGAATTTGCCTGCACCCGGCGCGCTCGAAGGTCAACGGCGCCGGTTCCATCAGCTCATGCCAGATGTCGAGGTTCCATAAGTCGGAATCGGTCATGTAGGCGAAGACCATGCGGGCATCAGGCAGCGGGGCGGAGTACCACCACCCTTCTTCGACGGCTTCGATCAAAGCCCACTGCCCTGGTTCGGACGGCTTACAAAAGGTAACTGCCGCAATCAGTCTGTCCGCCACATCGGCCTGCGATCCCAGCCGGCTGGCGAGCAAAGCCTTGCGTCCCGTGGCGTCTACCAGCACGCGGCCAGCGAAGGTGATACTTTTTCTGTCGTGAACAACCTCGAGCTGGCACTGACCTCCCGTCATCGTGCAGGATTTCACATGGGCGGACAGGAGGAGCGTAACTCCAGCGTCAGCAGCAGCCCCTGCCAACATGGCATCAAAGCGGGCGCGATCGACGTGCCAGCCGCAGCCGTACGGATGGTGAATAAAATCCTGGTGCCGTGGGAACGACGATTCCCAAGCTGTTCGGATTCCGTAGGACTGCAACGGACCGCACGCCAGGAAGCGTTCCCACACACCCAATTCCGCTAACCGCTGGCGAGTGAGGGGTGGCAGGGTCTCTCCAACGCGAGGAGCTTCGTACGTAGCCTGCTCGATCAACGCAACGGAGAACCCACGGCGACTGAGATTGAGTGCTGTGGCGGAACCAGCGGGCCCTCCGCCGGCCACCACAACATCGAATGACTGCGTCATGAGCGAGTCGGGTGAAGCTGCTCCCTTACGGTCGCGGTGCGGTAACGCCGATTCTGGTTCGCGCGCGGTTTTCGATCCATAGCGTAAGGGCCGGATTATGGGAGGGGACTATATCGTTCGCTCCGTTTCGACGACTACATCGCCACTCTGCACCAGGAACCCCAAACCGCTCCAGAAATTCACCATGTCCGAGAAACTGTTGAAACCTCGGTCCCACGTCACGTAATTGTTGGAGCCTGCGGTGAAGACATTGTCAGGGTGTGCGGCCGGCCACCAGGATAAAGGAGACTGGAAGACGCAGTCGAAGAAGTCTGTCTGCCAGGGTACGGCCTGTTGCTTGCTGAGATCACCGGCATTCAGTTGAGCCCCATCGAGCCGGAAGGGCTCGACATACGAGTACACATCGCGAGTGAAAAAGCTGGTCTCGATTCCAGGGAAAAATGGACCGCCGCTGCAGTTCTCCAGGGCCGCGCGAGTAAGGCCGTCAGGAGTGATATTTGTATCGGGCGAAGGAGGTCCAATCCAGTCGTTGATGAAATTTCCGGTCGCCCAGTTTTTCATCACGCTGTACTGCGTTGGGGTCAGCGCATGGTTCGCCCAATGACCGGTAGCAGGGGATCCGTGACCTCTGATCCCGAAGACGTCGGCGAAAAAGTCCGTCCAGATGGCCGGCATGAGATGCGGAGTATCTACCGTGGGCGTAATGGCCGGGTCGCGCAGGGCCTGAAAGACGAAGTTTCGCTGGTCTGCAGTGGCGGGCGGCGGAATGACATCTAGCAGTGGCGAATGTTTGTTGCCGATTTTGGTAGTGACCCACTGATAGTCCATGGCGCGCTTGAGGATAGGATACACGTCGTTTGTGAACGACGGGGTCGCCGGCACTTTGTAACCCAGGTGGTCGACCGCGGTCTGCAACAGCGCGTCATACAGGCTAATGATGTGGAAGATGGGCGGTGCGAAACGCGGCGGAGGACAGATCACCCATGCGCCGCTGGCCTGAACCGGCGTTTTGGTGCCGTTCAGTGTCACCTCTGCGGTCACCGGACCGTCGGAAACGTCATCGTGCCAGCCGTCGTTGTTGGCAAACGTCGTGAGTGGCGCGTTGGTCGGCGAGCTGGAAGCACCGAATCCGCCGAGCACGAGAAGACGGCTGCTCCCGTCTGTTTGAATTTCTCCGAGCGGCACTGGGATTCCCATGAAAAGACCGGTGTCGAAGAAGGCGGCTCCGTTGGCACCGGTGATGGTGCGAGGACCGGGCGTAATCGTGAGAGCGCTGCGATCGGTAACCGATGCGTTTCGCAGTGGGCGCGTATGGCCGATGCCGCCGAACGCGTTAAACGCTGCCTTGGTGTTCGCAAGTTCGACTGTCCAAGTGATGTTGGCGACTGCTGAAGTGATCTCGCCCATGAACACGCCGTTTTCCCAGCCATAGACGCGGAACCGCGCAGCCTGCCGGCGCACACGACCCTGCCCGTCCTTGTAGCCATTAGGGGGAACAATTACAGACCCCGGAATCTCAGGTCCCACGTAGAAGCCCGACGCGGAATCATCGGGGCAGTTGCCGATCCTGGCGACGCCAATCGAGGGAAAAATCTTGAAAACCCAGCTCATGTCTTAGTTCCTCCGCCTAAGCCAACGGCGAATACGGAGCGAGTTTATAAATCGCCTTTGCGGTCGTCCTTACGCCGGATCCGTACGTGCTCATGGACTCGCGCTGCATCTCCCTCCATTGTGCGTCCTCATCCAGCCTGGCCCACGCCTGCTGGCGGGCAGCGAGGCTGTCAAACGGGACCACGTAAGTAAACCGCGGCAGATGCTCACCGGCAGCCGTAGCTCCCCCCACAATCGGACGAACGCCAATCCGGCTCAGGACGGAACTAACTTCCGGGGGCGGACCCTCGCGCCAGGCTGGGGCATACCAAGTTCGGACTTCGAATAAGCCAGACTTGACAATCGCCGACTCCGCCGGGAATCGCACCGACTCCTCGCTGACGATCAGCACGTGAGATCGAACATCATCGAGTACTTGGGCCGACTCGATTCTTGACCAAGCGCGGCGCACGCGCGGATCGGACGAGGTGCGGTTCCGCACCTCGAGCATTTCGTTGAAGCTGGAGTACACGGTGAGCACCAGCGTTTCCGGAGTATGAGGCGCGACGATAGCCTCTAGATACATTCTGGGAATGTTGCGCAACTGGTCCATGCAGGGGAGCAACGCGCCAGCAATATAAGAACGAAGATGCAGCACCTGGCCGACATCGGTGACGCAAAACCTTTCGAATGCGATCACGCGCGTCCCATCTGCGGGTCGCGTTTTTCCAAATGCAGGAAATGCATTGACGGCGCCGACTCCGGCAGCGGATACCCCCAGCCAAGACAGCGCAGAGCGACGGGAGATCATGTGAAACACGCCCTTTCCCCAAAGGTCTCAAGCCGCAGGCACGCATACGACCGGACTTCGGTCCACTCACCACGCGCCGGGATTCTCCTCTCGCCTATCCCGATTGTCAATCCAACGTATCGCGCCATCTAAAATGTAACCAGAGGGGACAACGTCGCGCCATTTAAGATGTAACCCGAGACAAAGAAGATTTGGGGAGGGTTCATTTGGGGCGCAAGGGGAAATGGGAGTATTTCCGAGTTATTTATGGGC
>DATKFH010000089.1:0-143806 GCA_035511455.1 Candidatus Sulfotelmatobacter sp.
CTTCGGGATCAATCCGCAGGTGCAGGTCAAGGTGATCCGGCAAGGCCTGCCTACGTTTTTTTCTCGCATCTGGAGTCGGGGCTCAAATAGCGTAAGCGCCACCGCGACCGCCGAGGCGTTCAATCCCTCCAATTCTGGAACCATCGCGCCGAATGGTATCGTCCCCGTGAATCCGCGCTGTGTCAAACCGTGGATTGTGCCGAATCGCGATCCCGGAAATGCGGGAGCCCCATTCGTTAGCCTGACTGACGGATCGATACAGAACCCGGGCATCCAGCCAGACGGCTCGGGAATCGGTGGCGTCATTGGGGAGTCCTTTACATTGACGGCAGATTGCAAGACTGGGAACCCGAACTGTAAGTGGGGCGGCGGAGACGGATTGCAGGACAATCCACCGGCATACAACCAGGTTGCGCATACATTGGACTATGTTCCTACCTTAATCCAGCCGACCGCTGTCGCGTATCCCACGTGCGCCGATGACTCTGATTATCAGAAAGCTATCGCGGGCTGCGACCAGAGTACCGTCTACGCATGCGGCATCGTTGGCGGGGGCGCGCAGGCCGACCTGAGTTTCAATCCTGGCCAACCGAACGGCGACACCTCCACCGCAACCCAGTGTCTGATTCACCAGCCAGGGGTCCAGGACGTGCTCGACCGTGGCGTCTTTCCGTTTCAGATCCACGCCGGGTCGGGGAATCCAGTGGTCACGAGCGGAGTCATCACGTCCAGCACCAGCATCGCCACCGTGCCGATCTACGATGATACGCAAGTTCCGGTTCTGTTTCCGACCGGCGCCAACCAAGCGCCAGTCACTATTGTGGGGTTTCTACAAGTGTTCATCGATAGTGTCGACTCAAACGGCAATCCGAAAGTGACCGTGCTTAACGTGGCAGGCTGCAGCAACACGGCGACAGCGTCAACCCCCACTGTGTCCGGCACTTCCCCCGTGCCGATCCGGCTCATTACTCCATAAGAAGTCGCGATAATTCCCCCTTACTGCTGCGGAGCGTCTTCCTCGGGTGCTTGCGGCACATACGGCGGGATTGGCCTTGGCGGGATATTGGGATCGGAAGGGACAGCGGGCGCGGGCTGGGCCCCAGTTGGGGGCGCCGTACTTGCTGTCCCGTCATCATCGGTATCTTCGTCGCTCTGAGCTGGAACCTGCGGTGAGATCGCGCCCCCTTCTCCACGCGGTGTGAGGATCACGCGATCGAGTTGACGTGGATCGCTGGCCGAATTCAGAATCAGAAAGTTAAACCTGGAACCGTTCAGCAAGTGAGCGAGAATCTCCTGCGCTGGACCAGGGCCAAGGTCGGCCACGACTCGTTCCTGCTCGGCACCCGCTGGGATGGCGATCTCCGCGCCGGTACGCTGTTGCACCGCGAACAGCACTTCCGACAAAGTCGACTTGTTGGATTTGATCGCGAGCAGACCGTTGCGGAAGGAAACTTCGAGCGGCAGCCGTGCCGGGGCGTTCTCGTGAATTCGTTCCACTCCGGTCGTGAAGTTAGCCTGAACAAGACCCGGTCGCGTTGCCGGCGCCGGAAAATCGTCCAGACTGCGCGACGCATCTATGGCTGGCGAGCCCAGGACCTTGATAATGACGGTACGGCCATTGGGAAAAATTTGATACGATTGCGCAGTTTTCAAGTCGACTACCACACGTGTAACCGGCGGCCGCGACTGGAACAGCCCAATCCGTAGGCTCTTGACTTCACCGCGATTCACCGATTGACTGCGCAACCCGTTGCCCGGCACTGCATTGGGAAAGTCCACGACCAGCCGGTCCGGCCCAGAGAGCACCTGGCTTTCGGGAATGATGCGGTCGCTCGCGTCGACTTCAATTTCCACCGTGTCTTTGCTGCCCAGAACCTTCACTTGCCGAACCTGTGCTTGACGTGCCGGCCCTGGACCAGCCTCCGCCTGCGTAGCGCTTTGAGCCTCGAGCATGGGCAGCCAGGCGACTGGCACACAGAGGCCGGCCACGAGCAGCCCACGCGCAACATTTCCCGAAAACTTGGACATGAAGACCTACGTCTAAAAGGTTCTTCCCTAATTCTAGGGAGATTGTAGCAGCGATCGCAGGTCGAGGGGGTTACTTTGGTACTAGAACCATTAGGCCCGGATTTCGGAGAATCGATGGCGGATCCTCCAACCCATTGCCGCCATCCCGCCCGCCACCAGCAGCCACGTGCCGGGCTCGGGAACTTCTCCTCCCCCGCCGCCGGTGCTGCCGCAGGGGCCCTTGGGCTTCTTTTTGCCGTCGCTGATAGCTCCCAGCGCTTCAGATTCCGCTCCCCCGTTGCCCGGCTTCTTCTTCAACGGACCGCAGCCTCCGATTGGCAGCGGTGGCGGGTAGACCGGCACCCAGGTTCCGCCCGCAAAGGGCTCGTACAAACTCAAGGGCGCGGCCGGGCCCAAGCCTGGTACTCCAGCACGATCTAGTAAGCTGGATTGGTAGGGTACGGCGGGATTTGCAATCGCGCTCCCGAGCACCGGCATCGGTTCATCAAACTTGATAGCGGGCGGTTCCGACGAGGACATCGCCACCTGTGGAACTTCTTCCACGCGATTGGCGCAGCGAGTTCGCGCCATGATCTTGCCGTCTGTCAGCACCGTCTCGCCCTTCTTGAGCGTGACCCGGTGCCGGGTCCAATACACCTTGTTGCCAATGCGGTACGAGACGTAAGCGGTGCGCGCCAGGACGAGGCGCACGACTCGCGCATGATCGTAATCGAACCCCGCGTAGTGAGCCGCCACGATCGGATCGTGCTGTACCGCCCACTTCAACTCGCGGGCGTCCCTCACCCCGCCGGGAACGACGGAGTATTTATACACAGTGCGACCTTCCATCGAGCGTAGCGCCTCTTGCTGCGCGTGCAAGACCAAGTCGCGGCTCGCTTCGGCGGCATCCCGTGATGGTTCGGCTGACCTAGAGGCATGAAACAGAGACGGACTCAAATACCGGAGGGCAACCGTGGAGAAGCCAACACATCCCCCGATCGCAAGTACCCCCATCAGGAGTCGCTGAATCAGGCGATCCAAACGGTGACGGCGAGTCCGGCGCTTGCGGACCACAATCCGGACATTGCCCTGTTCTGATTGGTTCTGCAAATTGTCCCTACCTTTGTTGGAACGGTCGCTTGGGGGATGAAGGGCAGACGCACGCGGACACTCTAACGGAGTTGCAGTTGATGCGCCAGTGCAGAACGCATAATGTGATGAAAACACAGGAGATTATGACCGAGCAACCGCCACGCCAACAGGCCCATTGCAGAAATTTGCAGTTAATGGTTCCCGGCTTACCCAAAGTTGAGGATGAGCCGGTACTCGCGAATGCATTTTAGTGAAATTAACAGCCGACGTGAACCAGGGCGCGTTAAGCAACTCGCATTAACAGAATTGATGCGGTCTACGACTTTGTAAGGCGAGTTCCGATTCACAGACCAACCCGCGCGCCTCTCGCTGGTCGTGAGATCAGTTTCGCCGTCCGGGCACTTGACACGGTCACTTATTTCCCTCCACCGGCTTCAAATGCACTGACACGACAAGGCGCTCGACGCTGTTGTCCAGCAGGCAATCTGCCCTTTCGACACCTGTCCAACCGCGCCATCAGCCAGCATAATCAACTCATATTTACCCTGACAGGTTTCGGAAGCAGTGGCAAGGAATGGCGCTGCGGAGGTTAAATCGGTGCTTAACATGCAATTTTTTCGGCGTCTGCTGGTGGCTGGAGTGCTATTGCTAGTGGTGATGGTGATGGAAGCCTGTCAGGGACTGAGTTCGGCTAACAACACCAGCAACTTGGCGGCCGGCAGGAGCCCCGCCTTGCCTGCCACCGGAATACTGGCGCCCGGCTTCTATGTCGCGACCAACGGAGACGACAAAAACCCCGGGACGCTCTCCCATCCTTTTGCAACCCTCGGCAAGGCCCAGCAGGCCATGCGAGCCAGTTCGTCTGTCAAGACGACCTACATCCGAGCTGGAACCTACAAACCTGAGCCTGTGACCGCAAGCTGCTTGAACGGCAAAGGTAGTGGCGCCTCCGTTGAGCTGACTCGGGCCGACAAGGGTGAGACTTGGTCGCTTTATCCACCAGACGGATACAATTCGGCGATCCTTGATGGGCAATCGACGGTTGGCAATTCTGGGGGAACCGGAGGAAACGGTACGGGTTGTGGCTTTTCAGGAAATACCCTTTCAAACATCACTATCGTTGGACTTCAATTTGAAAACTACCTTTACTCCGCTTTTTGGGTTGATAACGGCAGCAATCTTGCCTTCACAAGCAACGTGGTTCACAATCTGACGGCGGCAGCGTGGGACACGGGCGCTGTCGCCATGGCCTGTGCCCCAGGCACGCTTGTGAAATATAATTACATGTACAATCTCGCTTATACGGGGATGGTACTGCTAGCGGGATCTCCTTGTCCTGGGGGGATTTCCAATGATGTGGTGTCAGGAAACATCATTGAAAATTCCTGCACCTGGCCTGCCGTTCCTGGATTCGGGAATGATCAAAACGGAGGCGACTGCGGAGTCATTTATTTTCATGATAAGCTCAGGTCATCTACGAATGTTAAGGTTGTCAATAACTATATCAGGGACGTTAATATCTCCTCGAACGGTGCTGGTGATTCTGGGAACTGCTGTGCCATAGGGGTTTATCTAGATGACGGGACCGGCAATGTGACCGTCAGTGGGAATATTATTGCCGGTATCATGAGCAGCTGCTTTGAGATGAGCGATCCTGAAAACAATGTGATTACGGGTAACATTTGCGACCTGGCTGCTGACCCCGGATCTCGTAGCATTGTGATTTATACGTGGGGACAACGTGCGTTTAATACAATGACAGGCAATGTCTTCGCGAACAATATCGTAATCTCCGCGAGCACGGGAAGTGGCGCTGGATTCGCTGGTTCTGCTCAGACGGCTGATCCGATGAAGATCAGCGATAACACCTACTACAATTACGTTGGTTCATCGATCAAGACTACGGGAACTGTGGCGGTGGGAAGCGATACCCATCCAGTGTACGAAAATCCGCAACTCTCCGGGTGGACCTACCAGATAGCGACGGGAAGCCCAGTTTTCAACTCACCCGTCAAATTTCCGGAAATTGCTGGAGATTGGGGGCCCCCGGGGTTTGTCGTTCCCCGCCACGGAACTCCACCCTCCTCCCCCCATTGAGATTTTTCCTTTGGCAATCGGCGTTCCTATTGCCACCGGCGTGACGGCGTGTCCTTGACCTGCCCCCTGCTTTCGTTCACGTAAGAATACGACAAACTCTTTCTGTTCCATCTCCGGTTTGAGCCTCGTGCGATACTCGTGCCCGCCCAGCGCTCCAAGACCAGTCGCGCCTTGATCTAACTGAATTTCACGACGAAGGATTCTGTTGGAGCGCAAGTGGAGGGCGAGCGCGACCGCGGAAAGGCCGAGCCCTTGTAACGAACAAGACGATGCTTCAGCCGTCGAATATCATTGCACCGTAACGCTTACGGATGTGCTGTGCTGGGTGCTCCCCGATGTGGCATTGATGTTCACAGCGTAAGTGCCCGGAGGAGTTCCGCTATTTTTGGGGCCGCCGGAGCTACTGCTGCTGCCGCACGCCATCTGAAGAGCGACTGAGCCCAACAGGGCAGCGCAGAAGAGCAGACAGGCAAGCCGGCGCTTCCACGATCTCAGGCCCGCCGAGCCAATTCCCACCAGGGCCAGGGCGGGGAAACCGATCCACGCCGCGTAAATCGGGTGCGAACGCATGGTTCGCGGCGATGAAGTCAGCGCCGCCGAAGGTCCGGCCGTCGTCACCGTGAGACTGACACTGCTACCGGGTGTCGCTGAGGTGGAAGCGAGAGAACAATTCACGCCCTGGGTCGTGGGCGCCGTGCAACTCAGCGTGACTGCACTGGTAAAGCCTCCTTGCGCGCCGATTGCTAGGTTAAAGCCGGCCGTACCTCCGGCCGAAACCTTTGCGCTGGAGGGAGACGGGGTCACCGTGAAGTCTGGTGGCACATTGAAGGTCGCTCCAACGGTCAGACCACTCGTGATGGCGAAAGTGCATGCTGCGGTGCCGGAGCAAGGTCCCGTCCAACCGCCAAAGCTGGAGCCACTTGCCGCCGCGGCGGAGAGAGTCACCGAGGTCTTTGAGGGGAATGAGGATGAGCATTGGGTGGGGCAGTTGATGCCCGCCGGAGTGCTGGTCACCGTGCCGGTGCCCGCAACCGTGACGGTGAGGGTTGGGCTCGTGCACGACGGAAGGCTGAAGGAGGAGATTCGAGTCGACCACTGGCTACCCGTTGTCGGCACATACTCGCTTGTGTACCAGAAGGTGCAGTCGTCCGTTGGGTCAATCGCCATGCTGCTGTAGTCGCCCCAACGATAGGTGAGGGTTTGCGAACCGGCTGTCACGCTCGCAGCGGACAAAACATCGTTCTCGCTCTCCATCTGACCCAAAGGATCACCAGGCACGTGCCCCGTGTAACGAGAAGTGGGTCCGATAGTGCTGTCGGAGACGCTATAGCCCAAAGCGATATCACCGGCTCTGTCCATCGCAATGCTGCCCATCCAGCGATAGCTGGAGTCCGGGGCGTACGTTCCTTGTTGGTAAACGCCGAAACCTGACCCGGTGTTTTGCAGCTCGTACCAACGGATACCTGTTTGAGTGCCGTTGCCAGTGTTGACCGTGTGATTGGCCAAAAGAGACTCGTGGGCTCCGAAGTTGCGATAGGCGAGCCGATACATCAGGCGGTCTCCGTAGGAGTCCAACATCTGCGGGGTTCCCGCCTGGGGGATGCAGGCGAAGGTGCTTGCGTAGTTGAGTTCCACGACGGTTTCGCCGCAAGCCTCGGTGAACGCTGCGACCTGGATGTTGGTCGGGCCGGTGAACGTGGAATTAGCGGGCGTTGTCCAATCAACGTGGAACTGCCAAAGGTCGAGAGAACGATCGTTGTAGTCAAAACTGAGGAAGTATTCTGGCGACCCGGTAGCGGGTGGGGTGGTCCCGTCCACATCCGCGGGGAGCAGAGCGCCGTAGGCAGTACCGATCTGCGTGAAACATTGGATGGTGGCTGGAGCGCCCGTCAACATACTATTGCGGTCTGCTACGCAGGCCCCGGTCCCGATAAAATTGTTAGATGAGTCCCCTTGGACGTAAGTGATGTAGTATCCATCCGGCCACACGCCCAACTTGGGGTAGTCCATAAATGGTCTGCAGCCACCGCACAAAGAGTTCGTCGCTTCTTCAAATCCGTATTGATACCATTGGCCAGTTGCGTCGGCTGTCTTTGACACGGCAATGCACAGGTACTGGGGCTCAAGGAAGACGGGCATCATCATGACCCAGCGGTTTGCCACCTTGTCAAATTGGACGATGGGGTCAAGATTATCGTTCGCCGCGCAAGGTCCTCCGAGATTCTGCCACAACGTGTTTCCGTTAAATGGGCCAGAAGCCAAACTGCCATCGGATTTGTTGAACACCGCAAAGGATTCGTTAACCCACTGAACAAACTGGGTCGTCCCCACGGCCACATTGGCGTCGGGAACGTTAGCTTGGTCCGTGAATCCAGTGAAGCCGTTTCCCAGACCGAGAATGTTTAGCCCCGCCGAGTTCGTGGAGAGCGGAGTCAGAGCGGAGGAAATGGCTTGCTCGGGTGAGCTCTGAAGGGCCGCATCTCGGACTGGTTTCGTGGCGCGCGGTGTGCGCAACGGCAACGCGTCGTCGTCGGGATCAAAAGGCCGCCCGCTCGACGCCGGAGGGAGTGGTGCAATCTGGCTGAGCGGGGAGGAAAGTGCTCGCCTCGCGGCCTTTACGACGACAGCATGAGATTCCCCTTGAGCCCAGGTGGAAGTTACTCCCGCAAGTAATACTCCAGAAGCTAAAATCCAGGAGCCTAACCGGATCTGCATCTTGCCCATGCTACCTCCAGATCGTTTTGAGAGCAATGGATTCAGAGTCCAAAAATGGCATCCAGGTTGCCATGTCCACCCCTGCCCGCCGTGAGGATCGGCCAATCAAAGGCCCTGGCCCCTGGCATCCACTGTGCCTCCATGTTGTGTCGTACTTTGTGTCGCTGTCGCTCGGTTACAGGCGAGGAGCAGTTTCGATGCGATCATGACTGGGCCTCCGCTCATCGCCGTGTTTATTCCCCGCCAACCCGCGATAGTAAGTGAAGCCAAATCCCGAGCAAAGTCGGAGCATGAAAAAAGCGCCCCGCGATTAGCGGAGCGCTCGGTTCCCATTTTCTGCCGACAATCCCTACTGGACCGTCAACGTGAACGTGTTCGTAACGGTCACAGCGCCCGACTTGCCGCCGACCGTGACGGTGTAGTTGCCTTTCGGTGTGCCTGGGTTCTTCTGACTGTTGTTGCTGCTCCCACCGCAGGATCCCAGCCACATGGTCGAGACCCCAAGGACCATGATCAGGCCCAGCATCCGCATACCGCGCATCGAACGTTTGCGCGAGCCTACCGTGAACATGATTCCCAGCAGACCTGGCAGCAGCACAGCGTAGAAGATTCGCGCGCCCTGGTTGGAATTCAGGTTCGACGCGAACGTCGGAGCCGTGGTGGTGATGTGGAAGGAAACCTTCCCGGCCGCTTGTGCAGCTGCCGGCGGGGTACAGACCGACTCGGTTAGGGTCGCCGGCTCGGTGCAAGTAAAGGTGACTGGCGCGCTAAAGCCGCCGAAGGTGACTGAGACGTCGACGGCCGAGCCCTGCGTCACCGTGACTACGGAGGACGGCGGCGTTAAGGTGAAGGTCGCCGCCGAGACGGTGACGGTGACAGCGGTCGAGGTCGCTGGCTTGTTAACGCCGTCTCCGTTGTATTGGGCCGTTATGCTGTTCGCACCCGCCGGAAGAGTCGTGGTTGCAAAACTAGCCACGCCGGGGGTTGTGCTGGTTAGGGCCACGGTGCCGATGGCGGTTCCGTTATTAACAAAATCAACGTTGCCCAAAGCGCTCGACGGCGTGACCGTGGCTGTGAGCGTCACGCTCGCCCCCGCGGTGACTGAGGTAGCCGAGGGTGAGAGCGCTACCGTGCTCGCGGTTCGCGTCGCGTCCCAAGCGGTGACGAGGTTGTTCAGGTCGACCGAACCGAGGCCCGTCACCAGGTTATATCCGGTAGCTGCGTCGAAGGTTCCCGAGTCGAAACCGATGATCCCGGCACTGGGGCACTGATACGCTGCCGGCAGACCGGTTGGCATCCCAACCTCGCAATAGAGGTCGTTGGTTCCCTGGTTGATGACTTGATGGAAATAATTGTTCGTCGGTTTTGCCGCCATTAAGTATAACTGCGGGTTGATATTTCCCAGACCCGGAGCATTGGGCCCAGCTAGAAACTGGTTGAGCAACACCACCATGCCGGCAAACACTGGAGTCGACACCGACGTGCCCCCGACAATTGGCGGGTTGCTGAGGCTTAGGGCGCCGGTGTTTCCGCCGATCCCATTGGCGCAAGTGCTTCCCGTGCCTGTATCGCCCAACGCGGTGACGTTGGTGCAAATTAAGTAACCCGGGAAGTTCGCCGACGACAGCAGTGCAACGTCGGGCACAAAACGGAAGCCCGTCGGGCCCGACGTCTGACCGGCGATGGACAACGAGTTCTGCCACAAGGGCTGCGGGAAACCGGAAGCGCAACTATTAGTATTGGTCTGAACGGCGCAGTTGCTCACGCCCCCGCCGCTGGCCTGCAATCCGATGCTGTTAAACGCTTGCGCAGTTTGTGCGTTCGTGATGCCGTTGTTCGTACAGAAAGAATTAGTGGGGTTGGCGGTACAGAAAGCGCCGAATTCCACATCGTCATTCCATACGATCTCCGGAGGAGGGGGAGATAGCATCGACCCGCCATCGGTTCCGTTGGTCGTTCCCCAGTATTGGGAGGGGACCGACGCTGGGACGTTGGCAAAAGCAATTGAGGTCCCGCCTACTGCAGTCACTTCTGGACTGCTCGCGGGATAGGTCACCGCAATCCCGCCTTTGGCGAGGTTACCCGCCACCCCTGTATTTTGGAAATCGCACTCGGCCGCACCGGCGTCGCCGCTGGAACTCACGAAAGTAATTCCAAGCGAGTTCGCCTTCATCAGTTCGGCCTCATCTGGCGAAGGAGGAGTGCTATAAACGCTGACGGGTTGGAAGAACTCGCAGTTGCCGTAGCTCAGACTGATCACGGGCGCTACGTTGTTGTCCACAGCGTCGTGCCAAGCGACGTCTACTCCTCCGCTGGTGCTGGTAATCGGCGCGTTGACGTAGATGATCTGCGCATTGCGCGCAACCGCGCCTGCCCACTCGATGTCAATATCAGCCTCAACCAGGTTGCTGTTTAGCACCGTTCCCGAATCAGTTCCCACCGGCACATATTGAAAGTGTGCGTCGTTGCAGGACTGGATGACATCGGTGCCGCTAAAAGGGGTGCAAGTAATGGTGGCAAGTCCAAAAGCCGTACGGAAGTCGTTCAGATCAGCCTGGTACACGTCGGTTTGACCGATGACAGCCACTTTCTGCCCCGTGCCATCGATTCCCGCTGTGTAGAGCGCATTGATGTCGTACATTGTGGCGATGTCGCCGGGAGCGATCAGTTCTGGGTAGCTAACACTGCCGATAGTGCCACCGTCGTAATAGGGGCGTGCCCGCAGATGGCTCTGCGGTTTGAGGAAAAAATCATCCAGCCCGCGGATACCGGACACAATACCTGCCAGCGCCCTTGGAATCTTCGGCGATGTGGCATTGGCGACGTGCATCTCACCATTGACGTTGAAGCGGTGAATTTCAGTTCCAAACGCGCTCTGAACCTGAGCTGCGGTTCCGCTGAACCTGATCCAGTTGCGCCCGCGCGCCACATGGATATTGGTGAATCCCTGCCCTTTGAGCCAAGCCGTCAGCTTGTTCACGTCGTTACGGCTCAGGCCGAAACGATCCGCCCATTGCTCGGGAGTCAGCCACTTGTGATAGTTTGGCGATTTGCGGTCTTGTTGCTCGGCCAGAAGCCGGGTGAGATCTTTTTGCTGGCTGGGAGTGAGGAGCGTCTCCAGCCTGATCGTCCCAAAACGCAGCGCAGGGTCGGCCGGCCCACGGTCAAACTGCGGCTGAGCCTGGCGATGAACATATCCCTGTAGGGCCACTGTCTGGCCAGCGCTCAGGGCGCCGGAGATACGGTCCGCCGTGGCGGCATAACTCAAGCCGGAAAACAGGGCAACAATTAACGCGGCCGACGAAAAGGCGCGCAAAGGTAACTCACTGCGATTTGACATAAAGGGTCCCCCCGGGGCACATCTGTTGGGTTACGTGCAAAATTCCCTATGCTTATATACGGTTTATTTCCTTGGTAATCAAGGGTGTTGTGCAAAACTTGTAACGATGACACAAAGTCGCTAACAAGGTCTAGAGACTACCGGCGCGCCCCCATGGCGCGAGCAAGGGCACAAAAATACCCCCAAACCTGATCGTTAACCCATACTGTAAAATACGGAGGTCTTTCATCCCATAGACCTTCCGGGATCTGCGACGCCGCCCGATGCCCTCCCTGACGCTGGTAAAGTCCTGCTTGGCCTCTGCGCATTGTACGTCAAAGAACAGATGTTTATCGCCCCCTTCATGTACGAGTGAATAGGCGGTAGCATCAAAACCCAGGCGCCAAAGATTGTCGAAAAGTTGCCGAGTCGAAATGCAGCCCCACGGGTTCTGTTTCCAAGGAGCAGGAATTCGTCTGCCGTAGAGAAAGGGATTTGTCATGACACGACTGTGTGCTGTGCTATCGCTGATTGGGGTGAGTGTGATGGCCGGAGTGCTGCTGAGCCTGAACGGCTGCGGCGGCAGCGGCGGCAGCGAACCTTTGATCCAGCACATCGTGATTATCGTCCAGGAAAACCGCACACCCGACAATCTCTTCCAAGACCCCGTCCTGATTTCTCGGCACGCCGATATTAACCCTTCGGGATTGGACTCGAAGGGGCAAACCATCGCCCTTGCTCCGATCGACTTGGCCAATAACTACGACCTGAGTCATAGCCATTCGGCGTTCGTCGCCATGTATGACGCGGGCAAGATGGACGGAGCTGATTTGATCCCGATTGCATGCAACGCGGGCCAGACCAATTGCCCTCCACCCAATACGCCACCGAATCCGCAATTTATGTATGTAAATCCCGTCCAGGTGCAGCCTTACTTCCAACTCGCCGAACAATACACGTTCGGCGACCGAATGTTTCAGAGCAACCAGGGGCCGAGTTTTCCCGCGCATCAGTTCCTTATTTCAGGTACATCGGCGCCCACGGCAACCAGCAATTTGTTCGCATCCTCAAATGTGTTCCCTGGCACGGCCGCGGGCTGCATCGCGCCGCCCGGGAGCGTGGTGCAGATGATCGACCCGTCCGGCAACGAAAGCCAGCACCAATACCCGTGCTTCGAACATGCCACCCTCAACGACCTGCTCGACGCCAAGGGCATCTCATGGCGCTACTACGCCCCCTCTGCCGGCTCCATCTGGACGGGCCCGGACGCAATCCGGCACATGTGCCAGCCGCAGACGCTAAACGGCCAATTGGTATGCACCGGCAGTGCTTGGAACAATGTGATTGTTCCGCCGCGCGGGACCCCGGCTGACGTGTTGACCGACATCTCCCTTAACCAACTCGCCCAAGTAAGTTGGGTGATCCCCGATGGTAAATATTCCGATCACGCTGGCGTGAACGATGGATCCGGGCCCTCTTGGGTGGCTTCGATCGTGAATGCCATCGGCAACAGCCCTTCCTGGGCTCACACGGTAATCGTCATCACCTGGGACGACTGGGGCGGCTGGTATGACCACGTTCCGCCCAAGATCGTCAACTCCTACGAATACGGATTCCGCGTCCCGCTGATCGTGGTCTCCCCTTATGCGAAGGCAGGCTACATATCGCACGCGACTCACGACTTTGGTAGCATCTTGAAATTCGTTGAAAAGACCTACGGGTTAGCCAGTTTGGGTTATGCGGACGCTCCCGCCGATGACTTTTCCGATTGCTTTGACTTTACTCAGACGCCTCTGCAGTTTCACACGATCGCGGCGCCTTTCAGCGCCGAACACTTTCTGAACGATAGTCGACCAGCGACGGATCCGGACGACGACTACTGAACGGACACAGGATTGCAGGGGCATCGAAACACTGGAAGTATCTTTGCAACAAGAACTCGAGTAACGTCCCGTAAGTTGCAAAAACTGCGTACCGGTATTGTAGATCGCCTGCCCCGGATGGGAGCAGGCGATGTGGCCGGAAGTCCTCATTTGCGCCACTGAAACTCACAATCGATCAATTTCCCTCCCGCACTTTGGACATGTCCGTACTTCTCATTTGGTCTAACCCCTCCGTTATCTAGTTCGCGTGCTGCCTCGATGACAGGATGACCTCGACCATTCGTAGAAATGGCGTTGAACGCTCTTCACCCCCATGGAGGCTAATTCACGTGTCGAACAACGCCGTTCGTTCGATCGCTCTGTTCGCAATCGCGTGCCTGTGCTGCCTGTCCGTAGGTTGTGCCGGGTTTTCATCCGCGAATACTAGCCCGGCGAAAAATGTTGCGGGTACAACGGTAACCATCTCCGGCATGATCAGTCCATCCGCCAGTGGGACGGCGACGACCGTAAGCCTCAGCGGCGCAGCCAGCGCTACCACCACCACGGACAGTTCCGGCAACTACAAGTTCAGCGGACTTGCCAGCGGTAAGTACACGGTGACTCCGAGCAAGAGCCAGTTTAGCTTCAGTCCCGCCAGCCAGAGCATGTTAGTCGACGAGTCTGATGTTGTTGGAGTTAACTTCAGCGCTTCACAACTTCGTCCGACCGGCGGCCTTACCATCTCGGGTCGCATCAGCCCAGCGGCGAACGGCGGTGCGACGACGGTAGTACTCAGCGGCGCAGCCAGCGCGGCAACGACTACCGACAGCGCGGGGAACTTTACCTTCTGGGGTCTGTCCGCCGGCGACTACACCGTCACCCCGAGCAAGAGCGGTTTTAGCTTCAGTCCCGCCAGTCAGCATACGACCCTTAGTGCGGCCAGTGTTATAGGCGTTGATTTTTCCGCCTCGCAAGCTGTTTCGACGACCACATATAGCATCATAGGCACGGTCAGCCCAGCGGCGAATGGCACTGGAGTGAGGGTAACCCTCAGCGGCGCAGCCCGTGCTACAACCACCACCGACAGCTCCGGCAACTACAGTTTCAGCGGTCTCGCCCCAGGCACCTACGCCGTCACCCCCGGAAAGAACGGGTTCAACTTTAGTCCCGGCAGCCAACGCGCGACGCTAACTGCGGCTAGTCTTATAGGCGTCAACTTCTCCGCCTCGAAAGTTGTTTCGACGACCACCTACAGCATCATCGGCACTATCAGCCCAACCGCCAGTGGCATCGCCGCGACGGTAACCCTGAGCGGCGCAGCCGGCGCTACAACCACCACCGACAGCTCCGGCAACTACAGTTTCAGCGGTCTCCCCAATGGCACCTATGCCGTGACCCCCAGAAAGAACGGGTTCAACTTTAGTCCCGGCCGCCAACACGCAACCGTTAATGCGGCTAATGTCACAGGCGTGAACTTCTCCGCCTCGAAAGTTGTTTCGACGACCACGTACAGCATCACGGGCACTATCAATCCAGCAGCGAATGGCAGTGGAGCGACGGTCACGCTGAGCGGTGCAGGATCCGCTACGACGACCACCGACAGCTCGGGCAACTACAGGTTTAGCGGGCTCTCCAGTGGCAACTATGCGGTGAAGCCCAGCAAGAATGGGTTCCGATTCAGTCCATCCAGTGAAAGCACCGCAATTAGTACCGCAAATGTGGCCGGCCTGAACTTCGCCGCCTCCCAAACCGCTACGAATACGGTGAACATTTATCCGGGTCAGGATATTGCGAGCGTGGTCAAGGCCGCTCCTGCAGGCAGTACCCTCCTTATCTATCCTGGCATTTACCGGCTAACGCACCCCATCATTCCCAAGGATGGCGACCATTTCATCGGACAGACAGCCTGTGCGCCACCGGCTACGTCCTGTCCTGCGATCATAAGCGGTTCTACCGTGATTGGCCCACTGGCGGTCTTCGATGGAAAGAACTATAGGGTGACTGGACAGACGCAGTCGCTTCCCAGGGCTCGCACAGATAATTGTCTTCAACCGTCCGCACCGCTGTACTACGGCTGCATTTATCCCGAAGATCTGTTCTTCGACGGCGTGCCGAAGTTTCACGTGTACTGCGTCTCCACGGCCTGCAACAACGGCACGCCTCCTCCGTTGGCCCCGGGCCAATGGTGGTTCGATTACACGAACCACATCATCTACTTCCACGACAACCCGTCGGGGCACATGGTTGAAACCAGCGTGGTCCCAAATGGCTTTGGTGGACCGGCCAACAACGTCATCCTCCAATACCTGACCGTGGAAGAGTTTGCTGACGTGTATCCAAACGGGAACACTAGCGTGTCCCAGGGCGTTAACGCTCTGACACAAGCCGCAAACTGGACGATCCAGAACTCCGAATTCCGGCTGAATCACGGTTTCGGAATACGAGCTGCCTACCAGTTGAAAGTTCTCAACAATTACATCCATGACAACGGGCAGACGGGAATCGGCGGCGGCATAGGAGTGCCCGAGAACCCGGCAACCCACACCACCAACGCACAGATATTGATTCAGGGAAACACCATCAATCACAACAACTATGCCTATTTCAGCCCCCAATTCGGCTCGGGAGGTATCAAGTTCGGAGCTACGAATGGAATAACCGTTCGCGGCAACGTCATCCAAAACAATGAGGGTGCTGCTATTCACTTCGACGACGAGAGCGGCGGGTTTTTGGTGGAGGACAACTTAATGACCAACAACGCCGACTCCGACGCCTTCACGCAGGAGATCGGCAACGGGGCATCCATAATCCGCAACAACCTTATATTGCAAAACGGCAGGCAGGTACTGGACACTCAATTCGGCTTCCAGATCCACATCAGTACCAGCTCGAACGTGCAGAGCTACTGCAACGTGTTGGAGGCTCCGCCCGGGGTCGGTGTCGGCGGTTGGGGCATAAGTGCAGATAGTCGAGGCACCGACCCCTTTCATCCCGACCAGTACTTTGCAAGCACCAGAAATTTTTTCCACCACAACACCGTGATTTTCGATTCGAGCCAGCCTGATCCAAACGGTTACTTCCACTCCGACACGGTTAATCAGCCTAACTTCTTCGAAAATAACACCGCTCCCGACTACAACACCTATCACGCGCCAAGCACCACTGCGAAGATGTTCAAGTATGACAATGACAATTCTGGGAGGAATACGAGCCAAGCCTTCGCCAGCTACCAAGCTGCGGGCGCTGACGTTCACGGAACCGCTGATACGAACTATGCTAGCGGTTTTCCAAGGCTGGCGATTACGTCTCCGGCCGACGAGTCCACCTTCCACAGCTCGGTTCCGGTTGCCGTCACAGCTTCCGACGCCAGCGGCATCAGCCGGGTGGAATTCTATCTCGACTGGGCCTTGCAGTCGATCGTTACTAGTGCGCCGTACACTTTCAACCTGACCAGCAATGCCGCGGGACCGCACACCATTACCGCCATGGCCTACAGCAACGCTGGAATCCGTAATTGCTATGCGATTACGTTGAATGAACAGTGACCAGGTTCGAAATTGGCGTGGCTCACAGTGCGGCAAAGCGGCTCAGAAGATGTGCGGTCATCAACACTGATCGCATCTGAGCTCCGTTGCCGCCCACCAGCTCATTTCCGTGGTGCCGACCTCAACCGCACCCACGCCGGGGATGTCGAGCTTGATGAAAATGCCGTCAGGGGCTCGCAGGAAGCCGCGACACACAGTTGTTCGTCTCCGTAGAGACTCTCGGTGATCGCCCTTCCGTTTGCTGGTGTCCCATTCCTCAATCATTATCCGGAGCAAGCACCGCTCCTGTGTAGTTCAGGAAAAAACTTGCGTCTACAAGGGCCGGAACAGTCTGGTAGACCCGCGGCTGTTTCAGGGTGAAGAACGCACGCAGATCGCTGACGCTGCGAGCATCGGCGTTCCCCATCATTCCCTCTTTCAAATGGTTGATCCCCTCGATCATACGCAGGATGCTGCCGTAATCATCGACCCCGTTATGAATGAAGCCTTTCGAGGTGTAGGCCGAGACTACTAGGAGCGGAACGCGGAAGCCAAACTGGTAGTCGCCGGGGCAACGAGTGGGAGGCGTGGTGAAGACGCAAGGCAGGCCGCCCAACAGCTTTGGCGGTTGGTTGTCGGCCCAGCCCCCCCAATCGTCCCAGGTGACCACAATCGCCGTGTTGTTCCAATAGGTTTGTCCCGCATCCGGCGTTCCTGCAGGGCAGGTGGGATGGGTGCCGATGGCGTTGATGATGGCTGCCACCCAGGACGGTCCATACCGATCGGTCGGGAACACGATGCCTGCATGGTCGGACCATGCCCCGTCCGGCATCGCCCAACTCACCTGCGCAAGCTTGCAAGCTGCAATATCACGCAAAATGTCGGTGCCGTGGTTCTTAGCGTCCACATTGGCCAAAAATTCCGCTCCCGTGCAAACCAGGTTGCCCGCCGCGTTCATTTCGGGAGCACAGATGCTCTGGATCGCAGTTGGAGCCGTCCACAGGGAGGCCACGCCCGGGGTATAGTACTTCCAGGAGATCGAGTGGGGGTCCAGGACGGTGGTTGCCATGTTGCTGTCATTCGTGCAAAAAGTCCCCACGTTGCTCGGGCCAAGTGTATTGAAGACCAAGCACTCCTGCACGGAGTTAGCGTCAAAAAGGAAGCAGCCCTTCGCAAAGGGAGGACTTGCGGGCTGGACCACCCTGTTCCAGGCAATTTTCCCAGGAGCGGACGCCGGCATCAGGCATCCCGCCTGGGGGACGCCCCCGGTATTCTCGGAGACAAAAATCGAGTTGGCGTCATCACTGTCGCTCAGCGCTGACGTGCCGGTGAAGATGAATTGGTGAGAAGGATAGCTGGGCCCCTGGTTCGTCTGGTACATGAAGTTGGCCCACCCGTATTGCTTAGCGAAGGTCAAGTAGGGGTCGAGCAGGTGTCCCGCCGATCCGTCGTAGTTGGTGACCGGGTCGTTGAGAACGTACGAGTATGCATGGCCATTGGTGGCCGTCTGCCAGGCACCGTCGTTCCGGCACTGGAAGGTGGTCGGGTCGAGGTCGCACTGTTGCTCAAACGCTGTATGGTTATGGAATGCGTCGGGGCCAACAATTGGTACCCCGGTCAGGGTAATCGGCACGATCGTACCCGACTGATTGGAGAGTCCGCAGGGTGAAATGTCATAGCAGGACCTGGTGACCGGGCTCGGGATGCAAGCTTTTAATCCGGTTGCGCCTGCCGGAATGGGGCAAGCCGGCGTTAGATAATGGAAGAAATTGTCGGGTGTGCGGTTCTCCTGCATGATCACGATGACGTTCTTGAGCTGGGGTGGAAACTGGGCAAATGCCGCCGCACATACGATCAGTGGAAACGCAAACTTGACTACAAGCTTCATTCGAATCCTCCTCCGCCGCTCTTTCGAACGCCCGGCCTAGCCGAGACCAACCCAAGGCAATTCTGATTTTTGCGTGGAACTATACTGCGATCCCGACGGATGGGGATGAGGAAATTCGACATGCTTGCCTTCCTCGGACTTCCGGAATCGCTGTAAGTCAGAACGACCGCGTCTCAGGGGCCGGCATCGCGTCACGAGAGGCCTTGTTCTTACTTTATGAGAGCGAGCATGCTGCCTGAAGTCATTTGACCTACGGACAGCAGGATCAGCCTAGCCTCGGGCCGCAGGCGTGTCAAGATGAAGGAACTTGCAGATGAAGGAACTTGTAGTGTCAAGACCAATTAGAAATGTCTGTCAGCCGACAATAGAAATGTCCCCATTCTTACGATATTAAAGGATCCCCTTCTTTGTGTTGTGGTGTTTCTTGTTGGAATAGCCACTGAAGCGAAGCCCTGTAGTTTAGGGCGAAGCGTAAGCGGGTATTCCAACGAGAGATGGTGCTGCGATTGCCCGGTTCGGGGGCCGCATGCTCTTATAGGCCTGCCGCCACGGATGGTCTTGCTTAGCTTTCCGCACCATCACGGGCCTGGCGCGCGGGGGAAGCGGCGCAGAGGTTTTCTGCGGCTGCTTCTTCAGCTCCGTAAAAGCGATTACTTCTCCGCGGTAGTACACCTCCATGGTTCCGTCCTCCCACTCGGAGACCAGAGTCTTGCTTGGTGTGGGCCCATAGCGTCGTGAGCCGGGCGTCAGCTGCAGATTGCCGCCTTCATGCCGGATTACCCAGTCATTGCCGATTCCGCGCTCGGTCTCTAATCGGAAGATCTCACGGAGTTCCCGAGCGGTCGGCTGCGACCGTGATAGTCCTCCGGCTGAGCTGCTGGAACCACAAACCGTCGGTTGTGCGCCGGCAGATATTCTTTTTCCAGATAGTCCTTGGCGGCTTCGTAGCAATCGATCCCCTCTCCGCCGTAGTTTCTTGATCAGCCGATCCTGACGGGTCCGTTGGTTCCGCTCCACCTGGCCCTTGGCCTGGGGCGTCCTGGCGGCGACGGTCCGAATGCCCAGCTTCTGCCCCATGCGTCCAAGCTGCGTAACCGGAATTTTTGCCCCGCATCTGTTCCCCCGCTGTCGCTTTGCGTTTGTACACGTTCTTCCAGTCGGTATAGAACACCCGAGGCACCCCATATTTCCCGATCCAGGCTCGTAACACTGCTACCGCCGCCCAGATCGTCTCTTCTTTCGCCAGACGAGCCTGGGTTCGCTGGTGGCGCAGTTTGAGACATTCGTAACAGCCCCCTTTCCTGCGAGTACAACCGAGCATGAACATACCGACCACCACGAGTATCCCGTGCCGACGAACTGTGACTCGATTCCACGCCCCGATATTTCTCACAGGCGTCGGTCGCATCGCCAACCACTTCCGCAGTCCGCCTGCCAGGGCCCAGATCGGGAGAGCTAGGGGGGACATGTACCGTGGACATGTACCACTGAGACCTAGCCCACTCGGGGATTAGCCGGATATAAGGAAGGCGGCCGAGTCCAACGCACTGAGGCTTGCGTCGGATTTTTTATTTTGAATTCCCCCGGAGAGGTAAAAGAGATGTCATCCCCCAAACTACTCAGGAAGCGTCTTGCATTCGCTCTGATAGCTTGTTGCAGCATAGCCGTAAGCCAAGCCGCTACAGTGAACGTTCACCCCGGGAATGATATTGCTACCATAGTAGCCGAGAATCCCGCCGGGACCACTTTTGTCATCTATCCTGGCACCTATCGGCTACAAAAGAGCATCGTTCCCAAGAACGGCGACAAATTCATCGGCCAAACCGCTTGTGCGCCACCGAAGACCCCATGCCCGGCGATCCTGACCGGATCTGTAGTCATCGGGCCCTTGGCCAAGTTTAACGGAAGCAACTACGAGGTCACCAATCAGAGGCAGCAGGGCCCCAGCGCTGTCGTTTACGGGACAGAAATTCTCTGCGATCCCGGCTGGCCGGGATGCATTTATCCCGAGGACTTGTTCTTCGACGGTGTGCCTTACCAGCATTTGAAATCGAATACTCTACCGGCCATTGGTCCCCACCAATGGTGGTTCGATTACACACACCACATTATCTACTTTCACGACAATCCCTCCGGGCACAGGGTCGAGACCAGCGTCCTGGATGGCGCTTTTGTGGGGCCAGCCAACAACGTCACCATCCAATACCTGACGGTGAAAGAGTTCGCCACCATGTATCCGCTCGCAGCGATCGGTCAAACTGAGTCTTCCCCGCTGACCCAAGGAACAGACTGGACTGTTCAGAATTGTGAGATGGCGCTCAACCATGGTTTCGGAGTGCGAGTCGGCTACCGCATCCACATACTCAATAATTACATTCACGATAACGGACAGACCGGGATCGGTGGCGGTTTGGGAACGATTAAGATTCCAGTGACTCAATCCGTCAATTCAGGCATTCTGATTCAGGGCAACACCATCAACCACAATGACTACGCCCACTTCAATCCTGATTTTGGAGCGGGAGGAATCAAAATTGGCTCCACGTCTGGTGTAACCATTCGCGGCAACATCATCCAGCACAACGAGGGAGCAGGCATTCACTTCGATGACTACTCCTCGAACCAGTTGATCGATGGCAACACAATTACTGACACCGTTGATTCGGACGGGATAGCGAACGAGATGGGCGTGGGAACCTCCATTTACCGGAACAATATCGTGCTGCGGAACGGTAACCACGTGATCGATAACTACTTCAACGCCCAGATCGCCTCACATGCCAGCACCGGCGTGAATGCCTACTGCAATGTCGTGGAGGTTCCCGCAGGAAAGGCTGAGGGCGGGTGGTTCGTAAGCACTGCCAACCGCGGGTATAACCAGTATCCGCCTTATGAGTACCTGGTGACCACCGGCAACTCATTTCATCACAATACGGTGATCTGGGATGACGGGGCAAACGGAATGGTCGGATTTTGGCAGCACGACGCTGTCCGTCAACCGAATTTCTGGACCGACAATCCACGGCCCGACCACAATGAGTACCATGGTTCGAAGGGTATTCTCGTATACGACAACAACAACAGCCAGTTAAACAATCGCAAGACGTTTCCTCAGTTCCAAAATGCTGATGCTGATGTTCATGGTACCTCCGATACCAACAACACAAGCGGTTTTCCGGTTGTAAAGATTATGTCTCCGCCGGACCAGTCGTCATTCACAACCTCGGTTACCCTGAAATCCACAGCGTCAGACAATAGCGGAATTAATCGGGTAGAGTTCTATGCCGACTGGAAACTAGTGGCGACAGTTCCTGGGCCGCCCTACAATTTCACCTGGAAAAACCCTGCCAAGGGATGGCATACGCTGGCAGCGATGGCCTATAGCAACAAGGGAATCCGTAATTGCTTTGCGATTTCGTTACAGAAACAGTGAGCGGTGCGCGGTTTTTGCTCTGGTTTGCTGGTTTACGTTTGACGAGTCTACAACCAAAAATCCTCCAGCTTAGCTGGAGGATTTTTTTGGGCGAAATCCTTCGTCGTGACCGGACTCATCAACGTCGTCACTCCAGGCGGCGCAGCCAACAGCTCCACCTCGTTCACTGTGACGCCATAACGCGGAACGTGGGCATTTGTACTATCCGCAGCGGAAGGTAATCGGCGCGTCTGTGACGATCTCAGTTTGCGCCCACCAGCGAGAATCTTGGATAATGTGACGGGGCCCCTCGCAGATCTGCGATGGGTTGGGGCGGGCATCCAATCGCACAGGCAAGGGGCACTCCAATGATCCGCTATCTGATCGCATTCTTTCTCCTCGGTGTGGTGAGTTCCGCGCAGGTCACTTTGCATCCGACCGACAACGTGCCCAAAATAGTCAGTTCCAGGCCGCCAGGCACGACTTTCATCTTTACGCCGGGAACCTATCGTTTGTCTCAGCCCATCATCATGAAGGACAACGATAAGTTTATCGGCGAGACCCCGTGCGCCCCGCCTAAGAGTTCTTGCCCGGCGATTGTTAGCGGGTCAATCGTAATTGGTCCGTTGGCTAAGTTCGACGGCACCAACTATCAGGTCACCAATCAAAAACAGCATAACCAGCGTGCCCGGCCGGACAACTGTGATCCCGGCTGGCCGTCCTGCATCTATCCGGAGGATTTGTATTTCGATGGAAAGCCTTACCGGCACCTGGACTCACCGACCCTGCCGTCCATCGGCCTCGGCGAATGGTGGTTCGATTACACGAACCACGTCATCTACTTCCACGATGACCCAACAGGGCACACGGTGGAGACGAGTGTACTCGACAGTGGCTTCAACGGACCCGCCAACAACATCACCCTGCAATACCTGACCGTAGAAGAATTCGCTGACATGTATCCGATCGCTGCGATCGGGCAGACTCAGGGTGCGAACGCGCTAACCCAACAGGCAAACTGGACGGTCCAGAACTGTGAGATCAGGTTGAACCATGATTTCGGGGTGCGTGTGGGCTACCGCATCCGAATCCTCAATAATTATATTCACGATAACGGCCAGACGGGAATTGGCGGTGGCATCGGGTGGCGTGCAGCACCTGTGACTCACGAAACGAACGCTGAAATTCTGATCCAGGGCAACACCATCAATCACAACGATTATGCGCACTTCGATCCCGGATTCGGGGCGGGAGGCATCAAGATCGGAGCGACCCGCGGCGTTGTTATACGTGACAACGTCATCGAGCACAATGAGGGCTCCGCTATCCATCTTGACGATGACAGCGGAGATGCGCTCGTGGACGGCAATCTCATGACGGACAACTCGGATGGGGATGGGTTAGTGGAGGAGATCGGGGTCGGAACCTCGACGTTCCGCAACAACATTCTGGTGGGGAACGGGGCTCAATTGAACGGGCACTATTCAGGCTTTCAGATCGCTGTGCGCGTTAGCCCCCGAATCGATATCTACTGCAACGTAATGGAGATTGCTCCCGGGAAAGGCATGCACGGCTGGGGCATCGGAACGAACAACCGAGGAAACAGTCTGTTTCCACCCTACGAGTATCGGAGAACCGTCGGAAACTCCGTGCATCACAACACTGTGATCTGGGAGCCGGGTGCGAATGGAGAAGTCGGGTTCCGCCACAACGATCCGGACCACCAGCCCGATTTCTTTGCCAAGAACGCGCCGCCAGACTACAACAGCTATCACTTGTCCAATCCCTCCGGCACCCACTTTGTCTACGACAACGACAACAGTCGTAGCAACAAACTCAAACCTTTCCGCAACCATCAGGGGTCGCGTGCCGATGTTCACAGTACCATGGACACGAACAACACGAGCGGGTTTCCCTTGGTCAGAATTACATCGCCAAGTGACGAATCATCGGTGGATGGCCCGGTTACGGTGACCGCTACAGCGTCGGACAAAAGCGGAATTCGCAAAGTGGAATTCTATGTCGACTGGAACATGCAGACGACGCTTAAAGAACCGCCATACGAATTCACTTGGAACGGTGGGCCCGCAGGACCGCATATCGTGGCAGCCATGGCCTTCAGCAACGCGGGAATCCGCAATTGCTTTGCGGTTACGTTGAAGGAGCAGTGACCAGGTTTCAGACGACGTGGTGTGGCCCAGCTGGTGGAGTTTATCGCGAGCAGGTCAGTGCTATGCCTGGGCGACGTCTTCTAAATCCTGATGGCCATCGCCATGGGGTGCTGAAAGGGAAGGTATCGCTTGGGGGGCACATCGCGATATTGCGACGCGGTAGGAAGGCGGTGGTGAAGGGGGGGCACGAGCGGAGGTTCAGGTCCGGATCTTTAAGGGGCTCCGGCGGGGATCCCCCGGCATACTCGGCGTGCGTCTCACCGGAACTCTGCCGAAGTGCCGTAGAGAGCGGAAATCAGGCGCAATTAGTTGGGGTCTCGTTCCAGACTCACCAACTCGGTTACTACTCCTTTCCGTATTGGCGGTTGAAAACGATTTTCTCTCCCTCACGTGCCATCCAGGGTTTCAGGTCCGGGCTCTTCTCGATACAGCAGAAGAACTTGTTGCCCTGACTGCGGAGGGGCGGTATCCCGTTCAGGATCAGTTGGGCAAATCGCAGCAGCACGATGAAATTGCCCGCGCCCAGTACCGAAGTGATGCTGCCGATGCGCGTGGCTTTCCTCAAGTCCAAATCCTCTTTGGTTACGCTGAAATCCCAGTAAGGACATGCGTGCACGGAAAAATTGCGCTCCGCGATGCAAGCGGATACCGTCTTGAACACCTCGTGCCGGTTCCAGCGATAAACGAAATTGGGGATGTTCGAATCGCGAAGGCCTCCCGACTGGTAGTCATGGTCGATCACGGCCGGTAGTTCGTAGGGAAACGAGAAGTTCATCCTTACAAGGGTCCTCATGAACAGGGAGTCGTTGGGTTCCATAAACAAAACGTATCTCCGGCTTACGCGGAGCATTTCGCATACTGCACGGTGCGGCGAGATACAGTGATGTAAGACTTCAGAAGCAAAGACCAGATCAAAGGAGTCGTCGGGGAGGTCAATGTTTTCAGCATCAAGCGCAATGTGCTGCGTCGCGGCGGAAGGGTCGTGATCACCCAGCCGGTCCATGTCAGTGGGAAGATTCGAGTTTACGAGATGCTGGAATCCGGCTTGGCGGAGAAGCTGTTCGTCCCCTGCACTTCCGCCTACGATCAGCACGCGCTGATCCCGGGAGATGCGAGAGGCCTCGACCGCAGAGGTCAGCACGCGAAGGAATTGCGGCCGAGGACGTATCGGCACCGCTGATGTCGCACAAGTCATCGTACTCATCCGTTTCCATCCTAACTCGCGCTAGCCGTGCTAACGCGGGTGAACTGTTCCGCCTCTCCTGTCACCGACTATCCCCGACGATCGGTGGCTTCTGACAAGTGTCTTAAATTGTACTTGGCCCTTCCGGTCCGGGTACTGAATCAGGGAGCGAATGCAACCGTGCTGGCACAATATGCGCCAGTAGGAGAAGCTGTATACCAACTGGCCTGATGAGCACCGATGCTGGCAGAGTTGCTCGTGATATGCGCCCAACCGTTGCCGTTGGTCTTGAAATCATTGGTAAATTCATTGCCGCTGGATATGGAAGTGAAGTTTGTATTCAGGGCCAGCAGGACAGACAGAATGAAGTCGCCCGCCTGGGTGGTCGTGACCGCGGCGCCGGGGGTATTGTTGAGAGTTACGCTCCCTGAAGCAGTGCCTTTGGCATCGGGAACCACAGACAAAACACCGGACACCTCCCAAGACGCGATCTGAACATAGGTCGGTGAACCGGCAAACGAGGGGGTTATGACAGTCGCGCCAGGATTGGAACTCACTGCATACCAGATTTCCACCGAGTTGTTATTTCTAGCACATTGAGCGCCAGCCGAGACGTAAGTATTGCCCGCAGTGTCAGATACACTGGAAATCGATGTGTTCCCGTTGAACATGAAGGCTACGGCAATCAGGTTCCCCGTACCCGTTGCCGGAACTGTAAGGCTCGTGATATTTCCACCGACCGATGCTTTATGGACAATGGCCCACGAGGGGGCAGAGGTACAGGTAGCGGTGACACCCAAATTGCCGTTCATGACCACGTTGCAAGGATTGCCGCCGCTGCAGGACCCGCTCCACCCGGAAAACGTCCACCCGCTGGCCCCTGTGGCGTTCAATGTGACCGGACGGCCACTTGCGTAAACGGCACTGCAGGTGCCGCTACCATTGGTGCAGTTGATCACGCCGTCGGTGCTGGTTACAGTTCCCTGGCCCACTTCGTTCACTGTAAGGGTGTAGGTTTGCACCGGCGTGAAAGTGGCGGTCGAACTCATATTGCCATTCACCACGACGGTGCAAGGATTGCCGCCAGTGCAGGATCCGCTCCATCCCGAGAAAGCCCAACCGCTGGCCGCGGTGGCGTTCATCGTAACCGAAGTGCCGTTCGGGTAAAGGGCGCTGCAGGTGCCGCTACCATTGGTGCACTTGATGGTGCCGTCGGTGCTGGCCACGGTTCCTGATCCTACCTCTTTGACCACGAGCGTGTTGCTCCCGGTACAAGACGGAAAACTGAAGGAGGCGATCCGGGTACTCCAATAGTTACCGTTGTTCGGCATGTATTCCGTCGTAAACCAGAAGGTACAGTCATCGGTGGGATCAATCGCCAGGCTGCTGTAGTCGGCCCAGCGGTAGTTGTTGAGTCGGGAGCCAGGGGTAACGCCCGCCTGTGAGAGAATGTCGACTTCGCCGCCCATCTGGCCCAAAGGATCGCTGGACGCGCGGCCGGTGTAGCGAATCGAAGGGCTCATGGTAGCGCTGGAGACGCTATAGCCCATAGCTATGTTACCAGCCTGATCCATAGCCATGCTGCCCATCCAGCGATAGCTGGAATCCGGAGCGTACGTGCCTTGCTGGTAGAGTCCGAAACCGGATCCTGTATTTCGCAGCTCGTACCAGCGAACACCGGTCTGACTGCCGTTGGTTCCGGTGGTGACGGTGTGGTTGGTAACGAGAGATTGGTAACCGCCAAAATTGCGGTAGGCGAGCCGGTACATCAGCCGGTCACCGTAGGAATCAAGTGTTACCGACGTTCCCTTCTGCGGGATGCAGGCGAAGGCGTTTGTGTAGTTGAACTCTACGACGGTTTCGCCACAAGCCTCGGTGAAGGCCGCCACCGCGGTGTTGATGGGGCCGGTGAAGGTGGAATTGGCAGGGTTTGTCCAATCGACGTGAAACTGCCAGAGGTCGAGAGACTGATCGTTACCGTCGAAATTGAGAAAGTACTCGGGCGAGCCTGCTGGAGGCGCGGTGGCCCCGTCCAGATCCGCGGGCAGCATTGAACCGTAAGAGGTGCCGGTATTGAGGAAGCACTGCATGGTGGCAGCATTACCCTGCAACATGCTGTTGCGGTCAAATGCACAGGCCGCCTGACCCTCATAATTACCGTTCCAAATCTGGCTGTAACTAAGGTAGTAACCGTCTGGCCAGACCGACAACTTGGGATAATCCGTCATCATCCTACAGTTGCACAGCGTGGTGTTCAGGGGGGGGCGGAAGGCATAGAGATTCCATCCGCCATTGACTGCATCCGATGTGGTGGAGACGGCAATGCAGAGGTAATTGGGATTATAGAAGTCCGGCATCATCATGACCCAGCGGTTGGCCTGCTGGTCGTATTGCACGATTTCGTCCAAGTTAGGGTTGGCCGCACATCCTCCACCGAGAGCCTGCCACACGGTGTTTCCGTGAGCCGGGCCATAAAGCAAGTTGCCGTTGGACTTGTTGAACACCGCAAAGGACTCGTTAACAAACTGCACAAACTGCGTTGGCCCCGCGGCCCCGTTGGTGTCGGGAATGTTAGCTGAGACGTTGAAACCAGGAAAACCGAGGCCGAGACCGAGAATGTTCAGTCCTGAATTCGTGGAGAGAGGAGAGAGACCGGCGGCGGAAAAGGTTGTGGCGGATGATGCCTGAAGAGCCGAATCCTGGACCAGACCGCTAAAGCGAGGCCGACGCATTGACACCGTGTCATCGTCGTCGCCGGGAAGTAAACCCAGTCGCACCGTCTGCAGAGGGCGAAGAGGCACAGTCTCGCTAAGCGGTGGCGCAACAGCATGCTTTGATGCCTTCACTACGACGTGCGAACGGTCCTGCGCCCAACTCACTCCCGCAAGGAATACACCCACAACCAGCCACCGAAAAATGAACGATCGGAATCGCGTGCTTTTCATTGCTTACTTGCCCTCGTTCTTGTGTCGTGCTCGACGAAACAAGAGGATTTGACAACCCCACCAAGACTGCAACTGCAGTTTCGAAATCAAGGGGGGAGTGTCGCAAGCGGATATCACCTACAGTCAACGAAAAGTGATCAAACTACCGGCGTTCGTACCTGAGCGCCTCTGCGCAGCAGCGAATGCCGACGGGAAAGCAGTTATCTAATAGTTATAACCGTCCCACGCGGTCCGTTCTCACGGATTCCATCGCCGCGAATGTCGCGCGAGACGTTGCCGCCAGCGAATCTATGCTGATGGGCGAACCGGTGCCGGATTCAAAACCGTCGAGAACGGCCTTCATCTCCGCAGCGTGTCCTTTATCGCCGGAGAATGACGTCGATGACTTCTTCCGCCCAACCGCGCATTCGAGCTTCTTGAAGTTCCACATGCGCGCCGTCTTCTGGTCGCCGAACACTTCCAGGTATTCCTTCTCGACCGCATTGGAACCTTTGGCCAGGTAGTGAATCGTGCCGACAGAGCCATCGGCGAATGTGATTGAAACCAGAACATTGTCGTGGTTGTAGCGGCCGGCGGTGTCGGTGGGGGCGACGGCGTGAACGCTGGTGGGAAGTGCGCCGCAAAGGAATTGCATGACGTCGACGAAGTGGCCACCCTCACCGATGAAGCGTCCGCCCTGGTCGGGTTGCTGCATCCAGTGCGTGGATGGCAGGAAGCCGGCATGGACACGGTAGTGCATCGCCAGGGGCTCGGTGCGTCCGGCAAACAATTTCTGGATGGCACGGACTGGCTCGGAAAAACGCCGGTTATAACCAACCATCAGCAGTGGGGATGCTCCTGCCTGCTCGGCTTCGGCGTAGGCGCTCAGAATCGATTCGAGCTCTTCGTTGTTTAGGGCCGGAGGCTTTTCGACGAACACGCTCTTGCCGGCGCGCAGCGCAGCTGCAACGTAGCGGGCATGAGAGTCGTGACGCGAAGTGACGAATACCAAGTTTACATCCTTGTCCTGAATGATCTCGCTGGTGTCGGTGGCACAGAATTCGAACTGGAACTTTTTTGCGATGTTCTTGGCGTTGACTGGCTTGTGCGTGGCGAGACCGCGCAGGCGCGGAGCCAGTTTCATCAGCGGGGGCAACAGCATGGACTGTGTAAAATTGCCGGCGCCGATAAATCCCAGAACCGGTCGACGGCCGGAGGCACTGCCGGCCGAAGGCCGCAACTCGATGCGCCGCGAGAGGGCTATGGGTGCACTCGGATCGGAATACTGGATCAGGACGCCGAGATACGGCTCCTGCACCTTGCCGGTAATGATGTCGTAGGCGCGGAAACCTTGTTCAACAGGGATGCGGTGCGTGATCAGTGGCCCCACGGTTAGTTTGCGCAGCACGATCATGTCGAGGACAGCTTCCATGTTGCGGTTTTCTGTCCAGCGAACGTATCCAAGGGGATAGTCCTGCCCGTGCTCCTCGTAGGCCGAATCGTAACGGCCGGGACCGTAGGAACAGGACATGCGAAAGTTGACCTCCTTCTCGTAGAAAGGAGTCCGAGGAATGTTCATTCCAACCGATCCGATCGCGACGACCGTGCCGCGCTTGCGAGCGCACTGGATGGCCAACTCGACGGGCTGGCTGGAAGTAGTCGCTGCGGTGATGACCACGGCATCGGCGCCGTAGCCGCGGGTGAAACTCTGGACCTCGAAAACCGCGTCGTCGTTGCTGAGCGTGCAGCGATCGCATCCCAGGGTCAGGGCCAAGTCGAAGTTCCGGGGAGCGACGTCCATCCCAACCACGCGACAGCCACTGGCTTTCAGCAACTGAGCGGTTAGCAGGCCGATCAGGCCTAAACCGATGACGACTACTTGTTCACCGACGCGGACGTCCGCCTGGCGCACGCCTTGCATAGCGATGGCGCAGACTGTGGTGAAGGCAGCCTCCTCGAAGCTAACTTCGTCGGGAATTTTGACGACCAGGTTGCGAGGAACCGATACGATCTCCGCGTGCGCGGCATAGCCGACGCCGCCGCAGGCGACGCGGTCTCCGACTTTAATGTCGTCCACCCCGGATTCGACGACGACGCCGGCACAGCTATACCCAAGGTCCTTGAAGTTATCCAGCCGGTCCTGGACCTTTTTGTATGTGGCGAGCAGGCCTTCGCGATGAACGTTGTCGAGCACCTGGCGCACGAGGTCCGGCCGCAGACGGGCTTTCTGCACCATCGACGCCTGGGCGGTTTCCACAGACGAGCGTTCCGTGCCGGCACTGATGAGCGAAAAGACGTTGCGGACGAGGACGCTGCCGGGCCGAAGTTTCGGCGCGGGCAATTCGTCAACGGTAATCTCACCTGTCTTCTGGTACTGGATAATCTGAAGCAAATGGCGGGTCCTTTCAATATGTTTCTGGCAACAATTCGGAGGAGGGCAGGGAATGGGTGGGTCAATCAACCTTCGCCGGGGATTCCACAGCGAAAGTCTCTTCTCTCGGCGCTTCCGACTCGCTGCTGCCACTGAAGAATTCATCCAAAGCCCGAATGGCAACCTCCGTGCTTTTCTTGCCGCCCACCGATATTCGAACATGTCCAACGCCGTCGAATTGTGACGTCCGTTCGCGCACAAAGATGTCGCGCTCTTCGAGGCTTCGGACCAGACCCTTTGGGTCGTCACACTGGAACAGGATGAAATTGCTGTCGGACGGATAGTATTTGATTCCCTGGCGTTTGAAGAACCTTTCGAACTCCGCCCTGGATTGACGTACCTCGTCGACATAACGGTGAATGTAAGGCAGATCCCCAAGGGCAGCGAGAGCCCCCACTTTTGCGAAGCTGGTGACGCTCTTCGGGTTGTTAGCGCGACTGAGAACGCTTGTTATTTGGCGGCCAGCGAGCAAGTATCCGAGACGAAGACCAGCCAATCCGAACGCCTTCGAGAACGAGCGTGTGACCACGATATGCGAAGATTCAGTTACCAGTTTTGCCGCCGTGATGCCGCAGAACTCAAAGTACGCCTCATCTACGATGAGGATGGTGGAGAGGCGGGAACAACACTCCAGCAGTTCCCGGAGGGTGTCCAGCCCGATCGTATAACCGATCGGGTTGTTCGGGTTCACAATGTACGCTAGACGCGGTGTATGTTTGCGCAGAGCTTCCGCGAATTCTGCGACCGGGAAGGGACCTGAACCCAGATAGTTGAACTTAACGGTTTCTGCGCCGCGCTGCTCGACCGCTGCCCGGAAATTGTCGTAACTGGGCGTAACCATCAGGACCTTGTCTCCCTGGCGAACGAAGCAGGTTGCGACCAGTTCGTGGGCTAGGTCCGATCCATGGGTGATCAGGACGTTTTCTACGGGTAAGCCCGAGTATTGCGCCAGAGCAGCGATCAGCTCTTTCGACGTCCCTTCCGGATACCAGTGGATGGAATGGGGATTTCGCAGCAATTGCCGAACAGCATCCGCAACCGCGGGCGAAGGAATGGTATCCGCTTCGTTCCAATCCAGTTTGAATACCTCCTGACCTTTCGACTCGACTTCCCAAGCGCGCTGTGACGAAATCTTGTATTCCTCGATTTCTTCGATCGACCGGGTTCCCAGCTTGCGCACGATGGGCAGAGTTTTGCCGTCCGAGTTGGTTATAAATTTGTCCGTGTATTCAATTTCAAGTGCCACTTCCGACCCGACGCGCTGTCGTAACCCATCCTCCAACTTCTGTGTCAAGGAGAACGAGCCCCGCTCTTGCGGCCGCAGAGCGACTTTGGTCAGAATTTCCGTGCGGCCGTATTGGATGATCTGAAACTTCAGGATTTCCGGGAACTCACGGAATAGGGAGTAGAAGTTGATGGAAGGCAGTCGTCGGCCGTCGGCCATGATAATACACTCATCCTTGCGCCCGACAATCGAGTGCACCAGCGGCATATTGCGGCCACAGGGACAAGTCTTGGGCGTGTCGTACAGTCGCACGAGGTCACCGGTTTCGTAACGAATAAAAGGCATGACCGGGTTATGGAAACCGGTGGTCACTAGGCGAAAAACATTCGGCTCCAAGTCGTCGGCGGGCAAGAATTCAGGGTACCCATATTCCCAGTTGATGTGCATGCCTTCGTGCTGTTCGCACTCGGTGATAATCACCGCCGGTTCGGTCATGCCGTACCAATTGAACAATTTCTTGCCGAAGGTGCGTTCAACGCGCTCTCTCTCGCTCGCAAGCAGAGTCTCCGAGGCTGTGAAAATTCCCCGCAAGAAATCAAACTTGTCTCGATAGGCGTATGCGAACTCAGAAAAGACGGCAATGGAGGAAGGATAAGCCTTGATGTATTGGGGGCGGAACTCGAGAAGCCGATCAACATATTCACTGCAATTTGCCGGGGTCAAATGGTAAGCGGAAAAAAAAAGTGTGTTCTTCAGCTTTTCATAGCGCCAAAGGGGTTGACTAGCTTGGGTGGGGACATAGGTTCGCAGCGCGGCCATGCGCGCGCCGAACGTATAGCCAGCCCACGACCAGTGACGGAACAGGCAGGCGTTGTCGAAGGCCATGAAATATTCATTGAGCCGCATGGGCAAAGGCTCGCCGGTTGATCCGCTGGTATGGGAAATGACGCTGCCGGTTTCAAACCGGTGATCGACCATTTCGTTAAAGTGTTTGCGAACGTATGCCTTGGTGAGCAACGGCAGGCGACCGAGATCTTCTGGAGAACGAAAGTCTGTGCGTGGATTAAATCCGGCCTTGCGGAACTGCTCGCGGTAAACAGGACTTCCCTCGTAGGCGCGAAGCAGAGTGGTACGCAATTTCGCCAGCACGTATTTGTCGCGGCGCTCAACTAGCCAGGATGGCGATTGACTGAGAAGGTTCTTATAGATCCAGTATCCATGCAATCGCGCCAGGTTTTTTACCGCCTTCTTATTCGCTGACATACTTGATCTCCAGTTCTGGTGTTCTCCAACGAGATCTCGAGTTTCGGTATACGCGGTACAACCTTCCCGCCGCCGGGACCAGTGGGCGTGGCACACGCACATACGGCTTCAGCCGGTAATAAAGGGGAGCATACTGACGGCCTTTCCCGGTGTTCTTCTGGTGTATGCCAAGCACCTGATATCGGCCACGGCCCTGCAGAAAGTGCTCCAGACTGCCACGCACATCGCCGATGTTCGGAACGACGTTGACGCATTCCCTCAAATCGCTTTCGTAGTGAGCGTCGCTACCGCCGACGGCAACCAGACCAGAACCGCAAAGTGTATGCGATCTCTGGTTTTCCTCCAACGAACATTTTGGATTGAAGATTTCGAATCCAGAAACCCCTTCCATGGGCCTCTGCATCGAACGCAGGGCGCCATCGCGGTGCCGAAAGGGATGAGGAAGGTTGCAGAGACCACCTTGCTCGCGGATTTCTCGAACGACTTCTTCGAATGTGTCCGAGAAGATTGGGTGCTGGAGGAACAACCCGATTACATGGCTGCCATCCGCCAGCGTTCGTTCCTCACCGATGACGACCTCGAAATCGCAGTTGCGCACCTTGCTTCTTTTCTGAAACTCGCGAGCACCTTCGATGGTGTCATGATCGGTGATGCAGACCACGTCGAGCTTTCCTTTGGCGGCCCGCTCCAGTTCATCGAATTCGATATGGCCGTCGTGGGAATAGACGGTGTGACAATGCAGCTCTACCTGCAACTGTTCTACCGCTGCCATATGCGGTCCGCTATGAAGAAAATGTCAAGACGGTTCACGATCCCCCAAAATGAAGACCTGGCCATAGAAGTTATGTAATTTTACTCGAGCACATTTCGTGCAGCATGGCAGTGATAGATTAGGCGGGGGGCTTCTCGACAGTCATGGGTTCTTGTGGACTTGGGTTAACGGTCGATGTGGAGAATCCAGAATCGAGTAACTGCCGGTAGACCGCAATCAGTCGCTGTTCGGAATTCTCCCAGGCCAGTTCTTCGCGGAAACGGGTGAGAGCGAACTCTGACATGGCGCGTCTGCGTTCGACATCGAGCAACAACTCGCGGATTGCGCGTCCCATTGCAGCATCGTCATTTCCAGGGACGTAGACGGCCGCCGATTCGGCGGAGCGGCGATGCTCCATCAGATCAAAGGCCACGACAGGCCGCCCAAACGACATGTACTCGATAATTTTGTTCATCGTGCACAGATTGTTAAAGTCCGTGAGGGGATCGGGATCGACACCCACGTCAGCAGTGGCAAGATAAGCCCGCAACTGATCGTCCGGAATACGGCCGGTGAAATGAACGATGGGGCCCAGGCCCATCTGTTCAGCCAACGCCTTCATGCGCGGTTGGTCGGTCCCGCCACCGACAAACGCGAATAGTGCGTCGTCGGGAGCTATCGTGCGGTAAGTCTGGATTGCGCGCAGGAAGTGGTCGACGCCGTCCTGCTCGCCCATTACCCCCACGTACATCACCATATACTTGCGGCCACGTTTCAATTTGGGGTTCGGCGAATGGCCATCGGGCCAATCCCATCGAGGGCCGCTCCGCACCACAGTGACTCTCTCGTTGGCAACGCCGCCGCGCCCCAGCGCAATCACCCTGTGAGACTCGTTAACAGCGATGACCGCGTGCGCCGACTTAAAGGTCATCCGTTCCAGCATCAGCAACCCACGATAGAGCACCCCCGTGCGAGTGTGCCCCTTGGCCAGATAGAGTTCTGGGCATAGATCGTGATGATCAAAAACGAACTTGACTCCCAATGGCCGAAACAGCAAGGCCAACGCAAAAAAGGTGTCGGGCGGATTGCAGGCCTGGATAGCATGAAACGGGCGGTGCGCATACGCCTTCAGTACCAGCCACAGGGTAGCCAGCCAGCAATAGACAAACTCAACGAAATATCCGACCGCGCTCTGGTCGCCCTCGTGGATCAGCGGGTAACGATAGATATCCACATCTTCCAGCCGCTCATAACTCGCGGGGAATGCCGACGATTTCGGGCAGATGACGGCCACGCCGAAGCCGTGGCGGCGCAGGCTGGTAGCTTCCTGCCAGACGCGCCGGTCCATTGGCACCGGGAGGTTCTGCACGATGATCAAGATATTGCGCTTAGTACCCATATTGGAGCGCCAGTTCGCGTTCCGATGCAGCGACGCGCGTTGAAGGTTGGTAAGCGTTCAGGTCAATGACGGAGGCTCGCGCGTTCGCCAGCAATGCGTCCACTCCGTCGAAACGGTGTCCCACAATCAGTAGCTCGGCATCGTTCAATTCCTCAAGCGAGTGCACCAGCAGACGGGACAAATGTGGGATGACGCCATCGATGTATTGTTTGTTTGCGCCGGTCAATCGCGCCGCTACGACGTTGGGGTCATAGATGCGCAGTTCGTAGCCCTTCCCCAACAACCGCTCGGCTAATTCGACGAAGGGACTTTCCCGCAGGTCGTCGGTGTTCGACTTGAAACTGAGGCCGATCAGGCCGATGCGCCGCTTGCCCGTCGCACGAACCTTCTGGAATGCCCGTTCGATCACCTGTTCATTACTCGACAATATGGCGGCGATCAGTGGCAAGTGCAGGTCAAGCTCTTTGCCTGCGTGGAGGATGGCGCGCACGTCTTTTGGCAGGCACGAACCGCCAAAAGCAAAGCCGGGCATGAGATAGCGCGGCGAGACGTTGAGCTTGGTATCGTTGCGGAAGACCTTCATTACGGCCTCCGCGTTCACATCAGCCTGCTGGCAGACCGCGGCGATCTCGTTCACGAAGGTCACCTTCAAAGCATGGAAGGCATTGCTGGCATATTTCACCATGAGCGCGTCTCTTGGCTGAAGTACGAACAGGGGAGCCGATTGTTCGGAATAGAGGGAGCGCAGAGTCTCTTCGGCAGCCACGCTGTCCACACCCAGAACCGTGAACGGAGGCTCCTCGAAATCACGGATCGCAGTACCTTCCCTCAGGAATTCCGGATTAGCACACAACTCCACCCGTCCAGGTGCGGTTGACTCGAATATCTTCCGGCACTCGTCGAAAATGGAGGGCAATACGCTGCTGCGGATCACCACGATCTGCTGCCCGCCGAGCTTCGACAACGCCGACGCAATCTGCTTACAGGCGCGAAACAGATGAGCGGGATCGATCTGCCCGTTGGGGCGACTCGGAGTGGCCACCGCTACGAAGCACAGCTCCGTCTCCCGCAACGCCTGCTCGATGTCCACGGTGGCGCACAGGCGTCCGGCCTGCCGTCCTTGGGCAATTTTCTCGGCCAGACCGTTCTCAACAATGGGCGAACGGCCCTCGTTGATGATGCGCACTTTCTCAGCGTTAATGTCAACGCCCCACACGCGGTGTCCAAGGTCGGCCAGACAAGCGGACGAGACGGCGCCTACGTAGCCTAGACCGACGATGCTGATGTTCATGAGTTGACCCCCAGATGAGTGCGGATTGTGGTTGAGCCATCGATTTCCACGCGAATGCGGAGCGTGGCGATGGGCTGTTTCTGATTGAAGCTGCGCGAGCGCCAGCCGAGCTTGGGATTGTCAGAGCCGCGGATGATTTCCCAGTGGGCATAGCGGTCCGGGGAAGAAAACACGATGTGTCGGCCGCGCCAGCCTACCTGGGCCTCGCCATTTCTAACGCTGAGGACAGCGGCCTGTTCGTGCATGTGGAAGAACAACTCGACTTGGTGATGGCCGGCGCAGTGAAAACTGTCTTCGATGCTGACATTTCCGGTCGCACGGTCAAAACGGACGCCGCGCCGGTGAGTCACGGGATCGCTCAAGCCCATGTAGCCGTCGTGTTCGGCTTCGATCGTCGCCTGTTCGGAACTATTCTCGAACCGCAGCAGGCGCGGATTCGCCTTGGAACTCCACAAAAAGCGGCCCGCCATTTGCGACTGGTTCTGACCATCCACCGATGCCGTGTTGTGTGCCGCCGTGCTGCGGAAAAAAGTCCGCCACTCAGGATGGGAATGATAGGCGTAGGTGCCGGCATCCACCAGGAAGTACTCATCATCGATGGCTAGCCAAAGCGACAAGGCGTCGGCATGGCCATGCGCCGCTATGCTCGTGAACCCGAGCGGGCCAAAATCCATCAGAAGACGCACGCTGTCATCGTGGGTGCGTACGCAGGCCAGACCGGCATCCGGGAACAGGTCGCGTGGCATGGCAGCGGTCTGCGCCCCCTGATCGAGAATTGCGAGCAAGTCCGGGACAACCGCTTGCGCTGCGGGCGTGGCCGTACTACGGAAGCGCAACCACCGAGGCTCGGCAAAGAGGAGACCCGCCAATTGCATCGTGACTTGCAGCCCGCTCTCACCCTCGGATACCACAAACCCACGGGCATCGTCGGAATCGCCGTACCACGGCAGATCGCCGCTTGACGTGGCGATGGTATCGAGAAACCCAGCCATGCCGCGCAACCGCTGTGCATATCCCTCACTGAACGGAGATCTAATTGTGCGACCGATGGCAAAGGCGAGCAGGAACAACTCCGTCGTGAAGAGGTGGTACGACACGGCCTGCTCGCGATCAACGCCGTCTTCTCCAACCTGAATGCGGATCTCGCGCTCCAGCGCGTTCTGTGCAAGCTTGCGCCAGTCACTGCACTCTGGCCAGAAGTCGAAGCATGACGCCCCCACAAACATGCCAACCAGTTCTCCAATCAGGTGATTATTGGCCGATGAGTGCAGGCTCAGTTTGCGAGAGATGCGCGCCAGGTGCAGGTAAATCGAGTCGAGCCAGCGCCGGCGGAATTCCGCATCGCGTGCGACATAGTCAGCAATACGCGGATACAACAGAGCCCACGACACTACCCGCTCAGCCAGTTCCAGGCTGCTGGTCCAGTGCACGCCGTAAAGATACGGGTTTGCGTGCAGCCAGGAATCGAGCGATCGGACGATATAGCCCGCGTGCTCTTCGGCGTTGGCGGCAAAGGCCAAGGCGGAGAGATACTGATGCCGGCTGGGCTCCCACACGTACTTGATATCGCTGACGACCGTGGTATCGCGGATGTTCATCGTACCGGCGAAGCGGCGCTCGACTTGCCGTTCGTAGCGGTAATCCCAATGCCAATCGAAGTCGAAGCCCAGCGGAAACTTCAGTTCGAACACATGAATGCTCTCCATCGCCCGGCCGCTACTGTGCCGTTGTACCGGATACGACGCGGGCTGCAGCGGTGTCCAGCGGGGCGCCGGCACGGCTGGTTGCCGTTTCCAGTGCACCCAGTCTAGAGGCAACGTAGCTGCGGAGCGCGCGCGCCACACGATTTCCGCCGGTTGCATCGACGCGAGCCGAGACAGGTACCAGCGTATGCTAACGCGATTCGTATTGTCGCTCTTTAACGGCTTACTCCGTGGAGAGCGGGCCGCGATTACACTCGTGTCATTCATGGAACTGTCGGATATGTTTAAAACTGGTTCAACCGGCACGGGTTAAGGATCTGAAGACTCGTTAGCGGACGAGTGCGGGTGTTTCGGAGGAATCGGGCGCACGCACTTCTAGCTCAACGCCTTGCGACTTCGAATCACGCTTTGAAATCGCATGTTGGTAGATATTCATTAGCAAGGGATAGTTCTTCTCATCGGTGTATTTGCTTTCGTATTCCTGGCGGGCTTCCTCTCCCATTTGTTGCAGACGATCCGGGTGCCTCCAGGCCCAGTTGACCTTGGCCGCCAGATCTTCGGCATTCCCGGGCGTAAAGTGCAGGCCGGTGCGACCGTCCTCCACGATCTCCTGCATTGCTCCCATTCTGGAGCAGATGACGGGAACACCACACGCAAAGGCTTCGGCAATGGTCACGGGGAAATTTTCATACCACTCGCTCGAAAAGATGAGGAAACGAGCGCGACGCATGAATTCAAGCCCTTGTTCCCGGGGTAGGTGCCCTTTGAAATGAACGTCGGTAAGGCCCCGAGCCGCAGCATCTGCCTCCAGTTGACCGGCTTCGGGCCCTCCCCCAATAATCAAGAGCTGAACAGGGCTGCTAAGTCGCGTCCAGGCATCCAATACGGTACTTACTCGCTTCTCCGGAGAGAGCCGGCCAACAAACACAGCGTAATCCCCTTTGTCCATGCACACGCCAGGATCGGGATAAACGAAATTGGGCTTGACAAATAGTTTCTCGGGTGAGAACCCGCCTCTCAAGTATTGATTTCGAGAAAACTGGCTAAGGGTGATGAAGTAGTCTATCGCGTTGGTCCACGTGCCCTTCCGTCGATGTACGGCCAGCATGAGTGCCTTAGCGGCCGTTATGGATCTGGAGTCGCGATAACAGCCGTGGAGAACACTTCGCCATTGGCCATGGTCCAGGCATTCTTCACAGGTTTTGCCCTCCCGAAAGAACGTTCCGGCTGGGCACATCAGCCTGTAATTGTGAAATGTTTGTACCACCGGGACGCCCGCATCGTGACACGCCCAATAAATGGATGGCGAAATCATGACCCAAATGTTGTGGATGTGGACAATGTCCGGTTTTTCCCGGCGCAGAACCTCACCAAAATCTCGATAGGTGTCGTCAGCCCAGATGGCTTTCCGCAGCAGCACCAGCCGCTGCACTCCGGTGTAGGAGTCAATCTCCGAATTATGCCGACAATAGACCTGAACGTCGTGACCCTTCCGCTTCAAGAGTTCGCGTTCCTGATCGAAAACGACATCTTCGCCTCCGTGCTGCTTGTAGTGGTTATGAACGATAATTATTTTCATAAGCTCCAATTCTCTCTGGCTGTCTAGCTAATTGCGCGCCAGAGACCGGAATCAACTTTCCGTTGGGAATGTAGGTCACGCCTTCGCGCTGGCTTACGTAGTCCAGCATTTCTTCCAGATCCTTCCACAAACCCAGTTCCTCGATCTCCCACGAATGGCCCCACAGGTGCCAGATGCCACCGTTTTGCAGGACGGAATCAAAGAGCCTTTTGCCGAGTTCGAGCCAATTGCCAAGGCTTTGGATGTGGGTCAGACCAACTTGCAGGCCTTCTAGCGTTCGTGCCCTGGCGACGTTCTTCAGGTAGATGAACCGGGGATGCGGCGCAACCTGGAGAGTGGTCGGCATTTCGAAGGGATTAAAATCAAGTCGCGTAGAAAGCATGCGGACCGTGCGGGCCCCACCATAGCCGGCCTCTTTCAAGGCACGCACGACGTTGGAATCGTACCGGCCTCTGGGGTAACAGAACATCCGGACTTCCGCTCCCAGGATGTCTTCCAGGACTGGCTTACATGGATCTATTTCCGCCGCCAATTCTTCGGGAGACAGTTTCCACAGGTGCTTGTGTGAAACGCTGTGAGCGCCGATTTCGAAACCCTGGGACGACAGCGTCCTCAACTCTGCGTGACTAAGTGCGGGACGTCCCAGGTACGGATTAATCGGAACGTAGAAAGTGCCGCAGATCTCCCTGGATCGAAGGATCTCGGCGAGCCTTAGATCGAGCCGGTCCCCGTCATCCCAACTCGTCGTTACAATTCTTGGCATGTCCATGTTGTGCGGGTTACCCCAAATTGACTCAGGATGCGTGACTATAGCCGCGCGGAACCAGTTACAAGTAGGCTGTCTCAGCGCTGCTCGGGAACGCGACCAATGAGCGCTCAGTTTTATCTTTGGGGGATAAGTGCCAACGAATCAATCCAAGAGAGAAGCCGATGAGGAAATAGAATGGAATAGCTGTTGCGGGATACTCGAAAGGACCCTCCACAAAACTACTCATCATAAAGAGGACGTAAAGCAGAAAAGACCATAAAACGAAGGCGTAGACTCGCTTGTCGCAGAAATGGCGTTGTCGAAACGCATAGAAAAATCTTGACCACAAGCATAAATGAAACGCAATCCAGAAAACGAACCCAACTGATCCCAGCCTGGCCAGGTAGGTTATGCTCGAGTTGTGAGGGATTCGCGTTATCAAGCCATTCTCCGGATCAACGTCGCTAATCAGCGGCCGGCCGAACCCCACTCCGAAAACCGGGTGCGCATAGAAGTGCTTCATGGCTTCTTCAGCCATGGTGACGCGAGTGTAAGGATCGCTTCCCGGTGTGTCCTCAGCACCGGACATGCTTCGAATGTGCTCCTTAAAAAAGTCGAGGTTTACCTTACCGATGCGGCCGGATATTTCCAGGCCTCCCAGACCGGTCACGGCGAAAAGCACTGCAATGGCTGCAGGTACCAGAATGAAAAGTCTCGCAAATTTCTTGATTTCGCCGGCCATGACAAGAATAAGAATAACAACCAAAATTCCCACGTACATTCGTCGGACCTGCGTGATCGCGATTCCCAGTAATTGCGCCAGCGCAAGAAAGGGCAGCAACCAACGCCGGCGGCTGACTACGTAGCTGCCGACGCAAATGCAAAACATGGCGCCTGCAAGTAATACGTCGCCCGAGCCGTGATAATTACCCAGTAACGGTACCGGAACGAAAGCGCCGCTTTCCGGAGACCAGCTAAAGAGCTTTTCGTGCCAGGGAAGAGTGTAGCTGTAGACCATGTTCAGCACGTAGATGAGCAGCAGCCACTTTCCCAAGAAGTGAAAATCATCGCTCTTCATGGCCCACAGCAGCCCCATGAGCAAGAAAAGACCGTCGAGACACATGGTGAAGTCGCGAAAGGCCCAGGCCCCGTAGGAAGGCACATCCGTGAGCATATGGAACAATGCCAGGACGAGCACGCTTAAAACGCACAGCAGGGCGGGTTCCTTGAGGGCGATTGTCACTGACTGTCGACGGGCATAAACTGCTAGAGCGAAGGCGGTGTACATCAGTCCGTAACCGATGAGTATGGGAAACCCACCGACGTGAACCGCTAGATTGTCAAATCCATAATTCAACACAAGGTAACCGCTTAAATTAGCCAGCGCGAGGGCCTGCCAGAATTCCAGGCCCGCGCGCCGCATAATCCCGAATAACAGCCAGGAGATGCCAAATACGGCCGCAGCGGCAAGAGAACCGATCCAGAAGATGGGATAAAGCGTTCCCACGCAGCCTGCCAATACCGCCAAGGAAAACCAGGCGACATAGCGCAGATCAAGTTTCCCGAGGCGAGAGCTCGTTTGGAGGCTGGGGTTCGAATTTGTTGTGATGGGACGCATGTTCATGTAATTGTTGTGGAGAACGCTCGACTAGTTACACACTCAGTGCGGGGACCGTCGACTGGGATTGTCGTTCTTCCACTCCCAGCTCGTACCCCAGACGCTGGAGCACATCGCCCGCATACTGGTCGATAAGTTTGATCTGGGCATCGGTGAGCTTGCTGCGCCATCCTCCGACGGCACCCTTGCGCACAAAGCGCCCGTCCTCTCCATTCTCCGTGTGAGATGCGAGCAGTGGTGACTGCGCCCGATTCTTCGCCGCCTGGTCCTCCTTTGCGCGCATCTGTTGCAAGGAATTGGCCTCGACGGCTTTTCGGATGATTTGGAAGTCGGGGGTGACGCCCAGAAACTCCAGCAATTGTCCTATGGCTTGCTCGGGCTCTCGACGGAGATCCTCGTACCGTACAACCAGCATATTACCGTTCTTGGCAAGTGGGGACTCCAGCCAAGACCGCGTGTGTTGCTGCCAGGAACCCTGTTGAAGAGCGGTTCCCTTCAAGAAGGCCAACAAAAAGCTGTCCAAATCGCCTTTCGAAACAAGGGGAGCCAACCCGACCCCCACCGCCCTGGCATAGTTGGAGAGCAGAACATCCCTGAGATCGCGCACCAGGAAAACGGCTTTCGTATACTCTTTGCGATATTGCTCATGGGTTTTGATCAAGCGACCGCCCCCGGGCAAGATCGGCTGGATTCCACGGTGCGCGTCAATCTCCGGTATGCACTTGTCAATGTTTCCAAAACCGGCTTCCTCACCACGCAATACTTCGTAAAGCATAAAGCGCAGCCAGGTACTGCCAGAACGAGGATAGGAGGCCTGAAAGATATCCTGGGGTTTGAGCCCAAGATGCCAGGCCCAGACGCGCGGAACACGAAGTTTACTTCTTGCCGCTTTGGCGTGAAGTCGTCGGTAAAGGTCATTCATAATCGGTATCTTCCTTTGAAGTGAATTCTGACGATATAAATGCCAAACAATGTTGATGAACGCACTCCTGTCTTCGGAGGCTTAACGAAGCTTAGCGTAGCTCTGAAAAACAGAAGTTGCAGAGTGTTATTCATTGGGCGACAGTGCCAGGAAAGTCGGGGCTGCCTTTAAAGGCCTGCTAGCTTTGCGGCGGACAAAGACCACGGCCGCTACAAAAGCCAGTGTTTCTGATAAAGCAATGCTCCATACTGCTCCTCCCACCCCCCAAGCGCGGACTAGCGGAATGCCGATTGCAACAGAGACACAGCTGGAAACCGTAACCGCGGCAAAGAGCGAACCAGGAGACTCGAGGGCTCGCAACACAATGGACGGGCCGAAAAACGCGCTGCCAGCCACGGATGCCAACGCAACTATGGGCAATAAATAAGCGACCTCTGTATACCCGCCGGAATAAAGCAGGTGGAAAGCCGAACCCCGGAACAATAGCAGCCCAACCCAGTATGGAACTGCGCAGGCGACGCAGAGGAAAGTCATTCGCTTCAGGACCACGCTGACGCCGGCCCTCCCTCTCGCTTCCAGCACCCGGGCGGCGTAGGGAAGCATCAGCGTGTGCATCGCGGCGCAAGCTTGTAACATAGGCGCGGCAAAATTCATCAAGGCCTTGAGTTCGCCCGCCTGGGCCAATCCGCCGAACTTGCTCAATATCGGATAGAAGGCGTTGATCGGAATCCACATCATGGCGTTGGCGCCGAGCGCCCACCGTCCATAACGCCAGTGCCGCCGCCAGGTATCCAGTACGCCTGGAGCATCTTGACTCGAGGTAAGCCGCAGTGCCAGATAAGCCAGAAGAACCGCGCTTGAGCCTAAGCCGCCCAATCCCATCAGCACGAAGGCGGAAAACGGTGTCAGGTGATGCGTCTGGTGGTAGACCAGAGCGAGTCCGCCCATGGTCAGGGCGCAATAGAGAAGAGCCGCAGCGGCGGAGGGCGCTGGAGAAAGCTTCAAATAGAACGTTCTCTTGGCTAACCAGAACAGAAATAGGGCCGGCGCGGCGAACGCGATGCCAAGAAGAGCGCCAGGCAAGCCGTCGGCTTGTTGCAGCTTAAAGGCAATCGCGGCCGAGGCGCACAAACCCAGAACTATGAACACGCTCATGCCCAAATGGAGCAGAAGAAGGGCCTTCACGTAACCCCGGAGACAGTTGCGATAGACCGAACTGCCGAACACCAACATCGGCTCCAGCAGCAGAGCCTGGTGGAAATTGAGAAGGAACAAAAAGACCGCGAACCCGACTGCATATGTTCCGTACTCCGCGGCCGACAACCAGCGAGCCAGCAGAATACTGATTACAAAATTCGATCCTGCGAAGACTCCCTGATCGACCAGAGCCAGCCCTCCCTTCATCGCCCAGGGAATCAGCTTGTGCTTTATGCGGTCGCGATCGAATGACAAGATTTTCTCGAACAAGTGGCGGCTGCGCGGCTGCGCGGCTTCTCTTGCCATGGGCTCGACCGGAGATGCCTGAAGTCCCGATGCGGTCACTGAACCGCCTCTTCCAATTGGGATGCATTGGTGAGTGGAATTTGAGCGCTGGGTTGTGCTTCCAGACAGGTCTTCAATTGCTCGGCGACAGATCGAACCTGGGGCTCCAGAAGAATATTCTCGTGATTGCCCAGGATTTCACAGATCTCTAATCCACTAACGGCGTATTTGTGCCAACCCGCGCGCGGGTCGGTCAACTGGCCGAGCGGCTTATGGCTCGACCGGAACAGGATGACCCGACCTGGATACGCTCGCGGCGTATAGTCTCTTTCAGCCTGCAGGCAGGCCGTTCGGACTCTCTTGACGTAATCGGGCAGCCGGGCAACGTGCCGCCATCTTTGCATCATACGAACTGGCACTGTAACCATTCGCGAAAGATACGCCCACCTCTGCGATGCCGGAACCCGGAAGAGCGTGAGCAATGCGGAAGAAGTAGATGCAGCCTTTTGAGAAAAGGAAGGTTTCGGTTCAGGAAAGTTAGTGTCAAACAAAACTACCACCGCGTCCTCGCGCCCGTGAGTCGATAACTGCTGAGCCATCTCGAAAGCGATCATGCCGCCAAAGGAATAGCCTCCAAGAAAATAAGGCCCTTGCGGCTGAACCCTGCGTATTTCCTTGATGTAGTGTGCCGCCATGTCTTCGGTGCGCGTGTGCAGTACTTGTCCCGCTTCCAGTCCATTCGCCTGCAGTCCATAGAAAGGCTGGTCTGCGCCAAGGTATCGCGACAGATCGTAAAACCTGACGACCGCGCCATTAATTCCGTGGATACAAAAGAACGGCGGTTTTGAACCGCCAGTTTGAATCGGCACCAGACAAGACCACGCCGGCGCCCCACCCTTCTGACGAACAATCACGGCCAATTGCTCGATGGTGGGAGCCTGAAGCAGTATGGCGATCGGCAAGTTCTTTCCGAAAGCCTCTTCAATGCGTTTCATCAGCCTAACTGCAACCAGCGAATGTCCGCCGAGTTCAAAGTAATTGTCCGCGATACCGATCGGCCGTACACTCAAAACACTTTCCCATATCTGGACTAGCCGGGATTCGACGGCATCTTTGGGCGCCGCAAACGTCCCTGTCGACGCAAGTTCTGCCTTATCTGGGGCGGGGAGCGCGTGCCGGTCGACCTTGCCATTCGGGGTCAGGGGCATGCTTCTGAGAGTTACTAAGACGGAGGGAAGCATGTACTCTGGAAGCTTCTCTTTCATGAAAGAGCGCAATTCTGCGGCTGTCGGCGCCGCGCCCGGAGTAGCGACAAAATAAGCCACCACTCGCTTGTCCCCGGGAGTATCTTCGCGGGCCACCACCACTGCGTCGTTGATCGCGGAGTGTTGCCTCAAGACCGTTTCAATCTCGCCCAATTCGATGCGGAAACCGCGAATCTTGACCTGATGATCGATCCGCCCCAGAAAGTCGATAGTGCCATTGGGCAGATAGCGCACCAGGTCTCCAGTCTTGTACAGGCGCGCTTTGGGATCAGGGTTCAGGGGGTGGACGATGAATCTCTCTGCGGTAAGCTCGGGCCGTTTGAGATAGCCGCGGGCCAATCCGTCACCACCGATATGCAACTCGCCTGCAACCCCGATGGGGACTGGTTGCAGCATCTTGTCCAGAATGAAGATTTCGGTGTTGGCGATCGGCCGTCCAATTGAGACTGTACTGTGTCCGTCAAGCTTCGAGATGGTCGACCAAATCGTGGTCTCGGTAGGACCATACATGTTCCACACCGAGGCAGATCTCTCCACCAGTTGCGCCGCGAGCTTCTGCGAGACCGCTTCGCCACCGATCAGGATCTTGAGTCCGGGATCGCCCGTCCAACCTGCCTCGAGCAGCATTCGCCATGTAGCTGGGGTGGCCTGCATGACGGTTGCGCCCGATTGTGAAAGCCTCGCCAGCAACTCGTTGCCGTCGGAAGCGATCTCGCGGCTTACAATCTCGATCGAGGCTCCCAGCGTCAAGGGTAGATAGATCTCGAGACCCGCGATATCAAAGGAGAGCGTTGTGACTCCTAACAGCCGGTCAGTGGAGGTCATGCCCGGCTGTTTGGCCATCGTGGTCAAGAAATTGACCACCCCGCGATGCGGAATCTCCACTCCCTTCGGTTTTCCGGTCGAGCCGGAGGTGTAGATCACATAAGCGCGGTTCTCGGTGCTCAACGTCAGTGCGGGACTTTGTTGACTCTGCTTCGAGATTTCTGGCCAGTGCGAATCAATGAGCACAACTCGAGAATTTCCCGCATTGGGAAGGCTTGCTGTTAACTGTGACTGGGTGAGCAGGAGTGGTACTTCCGCATCCTCGAGCATGAATGCAATGCGAGCTTGCGGATAGGCCGGATCCAGAGGAACATAAGCGGCCCCAGCTTTGAGAATGCCCAGAAGCCCGACGACCATATCCAAGGAGCGCTCCAGACAGATGCCCACCAGCCCGTCAGGTTTCGCGCCCAACTTGATCAGGTGATTCGCCAACTGATTTGCGCGCCGGTCAAGCTCACCATAGCTCAACCGCTCACTCCCAAACACCACAGCCGTGGCATTTGGAGTTCGCGATGCCTGCGCCTCGATCAACTGATGAACGCACAGCTGTCGCGGATAGTCCATCCAGGTATCGTTCCACTCCGAAACCAGCTGTTGTCGTTCCGCATCGGTCAGATTCGGGAGCCGGGAGATTCGCTCCTCCGGATTCTCGACGACGCCTTCCAGCAGCCTCTGATAGTGTCCTGCCATGCGGCGCATGGTCGCACCGTCAAATAAGTCGGTGCTGTAAAGGAACTGCGCTGCCAAGCCGTCTCCACGCTCCCATAACTGGAGTTGCAGATCGAACGGCGATGGGCCGCAATCGGTTTCGAGATTCGCATTCTGATTGCTCGAATCACTGATGAACTCGGAATGATCGAACGAAAACAGCACTTGACATACCGGATGTCGACTGGCATCTGACTCGGGCTGCACCGCTTGAACCACGCGCTCCCACCGCACGCTCTGATGCTCGCGCGCGCGGCTCACAAGCTCACTCACTCGCACCAGCAACTCCCGGAACCGAGGGTCGCCGCTCAGATCAGTCCGGATAGGGAGTGCCACGGGTGCGTCTGCGCTTCCGGTATCAGCTTGCGTTTTGCCGAACTCCGGGGTGGTCAATCCGACGGCGATGTCGTCCTGGCGTGTGTATCGCGTCAACAACGCCTGGAACGCCGCCAGCAGCAAAATAGGCAAACTAATCCCTTCGCGTTCCGCCAGCAGATGAAGCGCGCTATTCAGGCCTGTGGAGAGAAAAAAGCCTTCGCGGGCTGTGCGAAACGACTGGGCAGGGGGACGGGGCCGGTCCGTGGGCAATTCCAGGATTGCCGGAATCCCGGCGAGTTGCTCTCGCCAGTATGCAAATGCCTGTTCTTCGTTCTTGCAGGGACGAAATTCTGCGCGGCCTGGCTCAGCAGCAGGCGCAATGTCGATCGTGTCCTGGGCAAAATTGAATTCAGTCATAAAAGGTGTTGCGGAGAATTTCGGGGAAATTTTGAATTGACTCTCAGCTCAAACGAGCCGCGAAGAATGAAGACCGTTCTCCGGATACTGAGAAACCCAGTGGCGCCGGAAACGGCTGAAAATCTTGTAATGGGTAGTCTGGAATTTTCGCCGGAAGCCTTGCTGTTCGAGTTCCTTCCGCAATATCCCCTGCTCTGGACCGCAGTGCACGAGCAGGGCTGCATTCCGGCGAACAGCGTCACTGGCAACCACGGAGAGCAAGAGGCGGTACGCGGCTGCGAGGTCGCGGTTACGTGCGCTCCAGGATTCATCAATCACGACAGTAGGAGTATCGGGGACGATATGGAGTGCCGGTGCTTGAGGCTCCTCGCCGTCTTTCCCCGTGTTCGATGCCCAGCAAACGATCACAATCTGGGAGTTCTCGCGCACGACGTAGACATGATCCCCATTCTTCATCCGCCTGCGGCAGCCCGCAAGGTCCCTGAGCGACAGAATGTCTGGATGCTCCCATGCCAAGTCGACCAAGTCCCCCAGTTGCGCCTCCCTGAGATCGACACCGCGATCAGGATCAGGCCTGACGGGCAAGTCCGCAATTCCGGTTCGGGTTGCTTCCAGCGCGAAAACGTCAGTCGATCGCTTGCTCAAGATAGAATCGCTAAACAATTGTTTTGTGGCCTGGAACGTATACCTCGCCAACGCGCCATTCCTTCTTGCTTGTCGAACTCTGCCCATGGTTCCGATCATCCACATGCGCAGCGAACGAAAGGCTCGTACCGTTGCACGCTGTCTTTTGACGATCTCCTTGGCTCTGCAGAACGCAGGCTGAACGCAGGCCTGAGCGGTTCGTGCCCATCCTCGCAACCACCCCCTCACGCCAGAAGGCACGAGAAAGATAGAAAATGTCCCGCGCGAGTAGTTGGCGAAGCGGTCCTTGTAGAGCTCATCGCCCCTGCCAAAATCAAACTCTCTGCTGACGTGATCCCTGGCGTACTTCAGTTCGTTCCAGAGAAGCACCTCGCCGGGAGTGTAATGCCAGGCATCGAGGTCGAACGTGTGTTGGTAGAGGAGAAACTTGCCATTTACCTCAAAGCCTAGATCCCAAGCCAGCGGCTTGCCATCGAGTTCCAACACTCCGAAACGTACCCTGTCGGTGGGCGTCAATTCGTGTATGAGCGACTGTATAAATTGGCAGAAACCTGGTCTTCCGCAAGAGCTTTGCCGTCCGAGCGCAGCATGCCGACGGATCTGGTGACGGAAAAAATCGGGCAGGTATTGTTGCGCCTCTTGTTCAGATTCCAGGTACCGGAACCGAAGGTCTCCAGCTTTGCGCAACTTATTTTGTAGACGGCGAGTATGGTGCTTTCCGAGCAAGGACTTGAAAACCTCGTCGCGCTGGCCACGCAGGACGATGGTTTGTTGGCGATCGTTTGGCACGCACCGCAAGTTGGCGCGCAGGCTCCGCGGCAAGTCACGGTAGTAACGCACCAGGCGGGAATGACTGGAAAGGTGTTGAAACGAGCACTCCTCCCACCCCGGCACCGACTCCAGCAACGTCCTCAGAGCAAGGGCGAGCACCTCTGTCACCCGATGCTCCTGGCAAATGAGATCTGCGTAATCTGCTTCCGGAGTACCCAGAAACTGCAAGAGATTGCCGCGCCTTACCAGGGGCAGAATGCCCTCGACCTCATCGCCGGCAAATACCACGAGGGTACAGAGGCTGTAATTGCTCCCAAAAGCGTGCCACCAGGCCCTGGTCCACTCCGGAGTCTGAAACACTTCGGCGCGCGGATCACACGCCCACAACCGCTCCCACTGCGGCCAAAGCTGCTCCAGGCGGTGAAAGTCGGTGACAACCTCGCAGCGCTCAATGGCAGCCTGGCAGCGCTCCACCGCACCATCATCACACACCATACTCAAATCAGCAATCTCGTCCAAGGCCTTTACGCAGGATTTCATAATTGGGATTCTGGTTCTTTGCTGCAGACGGACCGGAGGGAGAGAAGGGGAGCTTGGCACAATTCTTGCGGAACCGCTGCCTCCTTAGAAAGGAGCAATCAGGAGAAACTAAGCTGCGCCAAGCCCCTTCAGAACCGCGGGGATGGTCCTGGCCAAGATCTTCAGATCAAGCCAAAGGGACCATTTGTCGATATATTGCATGTCCAGTTCCATCCATTTTTCGAAGGGAATGGAGTTCCGGCCGTTGACCTGCCAGAGGCAAGTGATTCCTGGACGGACACTGAAGCGGCGACGATGCCAATCCTCGCTGAAGAGTTCAAAGTCGCGGATCGACATCGGACGCGGCCCCACCAAGCTCATGTCGCCCTTCAAGACATTGATCAGCTGAGGCAGTTCATCGATGCTGGTCTTGCGCAGGAATCGTCCTACCGGGGTGATGCGGGGATCGTGTTTGATCTTGAAAACCGGACCGCTCAGCTCGTTGAGGTGTTCGAGTTGCCGCATCTTGTTTTCGGCATCCACGGTCATGCTGCGGAATTTGTAGATGGTGAACTTCCTCTTGTTTTGGCCGATTCTCCTCTGCTTGAAAAAGACGGGGCCGGGCGAAGTCAGCTTGATCGCCGCGGCAGCCAGCAGCATGATCGGGGAGACCACGATCAATGCGATCAGGGCCAGGCAAAAATCCAGGACTCGTTTCATCACTACCGACCAGCCTCCAATCGCTCCCGTGTAGTGAGTAATCGAGGAGTGGCCTTCCAATTCCTCCGCCCCAGAGTGCGCGAGCTTCAAATTGAAGATGTTCGAGGGCACACGCAAGATAATCCCTTGCTCTTCACAGCGCGCGGCAACCAGGCAGGCGTCGGCATGGAAGGAGCGAATGGGTAGGGCGATCACAACCTCATCCACCACGTTCTTGCGCAGGAATTCGGGAAGGCCTTCCAGGTCGCACGCCAGGGAATGGCCAGTTCGGCGAAATTGATCGATCCCATCCCAGGGCTGGTCCGCAAACCCCATTACGCGATAGCCTAGCGTCGGGTTGGCCTGGAGTTTCGCGGCAAACTCAACCGCCCGCCGGTTGGTTCCCACAATCAATACGTTGCGAAGGTTGTGCCCGTGCAGCCGGGCGTGCTCCAGCACCATTCGCAAGGTCAGCCGGCTGGAAACCAGCATCCCGGTGCTAATCACAAAAAAGACGATCAGGAACGGAACCTTTGAAACCATGTGGAGGTGAAATATGGCGCTTGCCACCCACAAGCCCAGGCCCCCCAGAGCTGTGCCCTTCACGATTTCGGCCGACTCAGTCCAACGACCCGACAAGCGGTGCGAGGTGTACAGCCCGAAAATCGAGAACAGGAAATGCCACAGGAGCAAAAGCCCGAAAAAGATGACGAAGTTTTCCACCTTCACCCGCAGGGCGAAGAACTCAGCCACCGAGACGACTCGCCCTACGCCAAGCGCAGGCACCGTGGCCAAAGCGAAGGCAAAGACCATGACGGCCAAGTCAAACAGCTTAAGGGCATCTGCCAGAACTCTACGTCGAATCGACATAACAATGGCCTCTTACCGGAGACAAAACCTAAGTTTTTGCGACCGCCGGAGGCGAATACGATGTGCACTCCGGGTGCGGCTATTAGTCGTCAGGGGAGGGAAATTTGTTGTAAGGGACTTGGTGACAAAGGCACTTTATCGGGCTGCTCCGCTCTACAATCTGCGGTAAATGCTGTCCGGGATTGGAAATGTCCTTTGATTCAGAATCGCACCCAGAACCGGCGTTCGTGCAGCTTCGAGTTCCTGTAATGCCTTGCGAGCTGCTCTGCGGTTGGAGGAGTTCGCCTTCAGGACCAGGGCCACCCCGTCGCACCAACTGCCTAACAAAACACCACGATTACTGGAACTGAGGGGCGCAGCATCCAGCAGGACGTAGTCGAACTCGGATCGCAGCTCGTACATGCGCTTGCGCATCCGATCCAAGGTCAGCAGCTGCGGCGAATCTTCGGTTAGTGACCCACAGCTCAGCAGCCAGAGATTGGACTGCGATAGCTGTTGTACAAACTGCCGGATGGGCTCGGTTCCCTGCAATGCATCGGCCAGCCCGTAGTGATTCGGCACCCGAAACTCTTCGTGCAGCGTGGGCAAGCGCAGGTCGCAGTCCACAAGGCAGACCGAACCGCGCACTTGAGAAGCCAGAATGTCGGCGGCATGGGCACAGATCCAACTGCACCCGTTGCCCGACTCCGTGCCGGCGAATACCACCTGACGCGGTGCCGCTGGACCGGGGAGCAAGAAGAGGCGTTGCACCAGCTTCGTTACTTCGTCCCGCGCGCCCGCCTCAATCTGCAAGGCAGGAGTACCGGGAACAAAATCCTCGGCTGGCGAATCTACAGACGGATGCTGCATCTCCGCCCGCTGGCGCAGCATTTCCTGCGCCTTCCCCGCCTCAAATAAGAGCTCAAAATTTCTACTCATAAATTCCTCGCTATCCAATCCGCCGGGTGCTTCGGTGCTCGACTTCCGGAATTCGTGAGCCGTCCCGCAAAAGCTTCACGATACTCTGCATATAGGCTTTGGCTTCCACCAGCGTGAGCGCCTCGTTGTCGCGGGCATGGGCCGCCGCGTTCGCAGACCTGCCATTGGAGGGCCGCCTCTCGGGATTCGGCACGTCTTGCCAATCGAGGCCCCCATGCGAGCCTTCCTCCACCATCAAGTCCAGCGAGGCATTTTCCCCAACCTGAGTGACGAGCTGCGAAAGATCGAAATCGGCCGCCACTTCTTTCATCACCTCAGCGCCGATCGTCTTTTGCCGCATCGCAAACCCGAGCGAGAGAGCATTGAAACAGAGATTGTTGATATTGCGCGGGATGCCCAGACTCAGCTCGGCGATCATCTCGCAAGCTTCGTCGGTAAAAATCCGCTCTCCGCTGAGTCCCGCGACCTTCAGGCGGTGATCCAGGTAGTTGCGGGTCTCCTGGGGCGAAAGGCTACCCAACCGCCCGATCAGCGAAATCCGCTGTCGTAGCTGCGCCAGCGACGGCCGCGCCAGCTTGTCCGCCAATTGCGGCTGCCCCGCCAATATGATCTGCAGCAGCTTGGCCCGCGGCGTTTCAAAATCGGAGAGTAGGCGAATGGTCTCCAGCACCGAGGGATCCAGATTTTGCGCTTCGTCGACGATCAGGATGCAGCGCCGCCCGGCTCTCGCCTCCTGCAAAAGGAGGCGGTTAAACTCCTCGTGCATGGCCACCGGATCCTGCCCGCCGCCGCTTTGACACCCGAGCTCGCTCAGCAGGAATCGCATGAACTCGCGCGAAGTACATTGCGTCTGGAACAGAAAAGCGGTCCGAGCCGAGGAACGGAACCGTTCCAGCAGGTGAAACAACAGGGTTGTTTTTCCCATCCCCGGGACGGCAATGAGAGAAATAAAGCCGCGGCCGGCTTCAATCCCATAGTAGATGGAAGCCAGCGCCTCACGGTGTCCCGGGCTGAGATAGAGGAACCGCGGATCAGGCGTGACTCCAAACGGTTCTTCCTTAAGGCCGTAGAATTCTAGATACATTTATCCCCTAGCCAACCTGGCTGACGCTGTTCGTCGCCGAAGTGGAAAAGTCGCGATCTAAGCCGAGACCGTTGACGTTCCTGGCATTCTTCGCATGCGGAACCGCGGCCAGCACCGGAATGTTTAGTTCCGTGGAAACCTCGGCCGGCGTTCGGAAGGAAGGATCCAGATATTGCCGCCCAGCCACTGCGGCCACCGAAACCAGGACTGCGAGGAAGATGCCAGTCAACACCATCGGGAACGGAGAGTTCGAAGGCAGACTTGGCGCCACCGGCTGTTCCGCAACCGCAACGTTCAAAATGCGGGTGCGATCCAGCGCCTCACTCATACGCGCTTGTTCCTGCTTATGCAGGTAAAGAAGGTAGTTCTCCTCATTGGCCTTCATGGTTCGCTCCAAGTCCTGTTCCATCAGCCCCTTTTGCGCCAGATCGTGAGTCTTGGATTCGTATCGAGCGACGATCGCTTCCGTCGCCGCCGCGCGCGCCTGCAGGGCACTGTATTCAGACTTGGCCTTGGCTAGCTCCTCATTAATCCAGGCATAGGTTGGATTTCGATCGGTGGTCTGTTCCCTGATCGGCTTGGATTCTTCGGTGGTGATGGCGGATTTCGTTTCCGCAAGTTCTTTATCAACCTCCTGGACCAGAGGGTAGTTCGGCTGATACTTGGTGAGCAGTTCGGTACGCTTCAGTTCGAGGCCCATCAGAGTGGCCTTGAGCGATTGCAGTACCTGGGCATCGTCCGATTGGCGGGTGGAAGTCGTTAAACGCTCAGGCGTGATTCCCGCCTGCTTCTCCAGCGTCTTGATGCGTTGCTCGGTGCTGGCGGCTTCCGCTCGCGTCTGCTGCAGGCTGGAGTTGAACTCGCTCAGCTTCTGCAGCGTGATGTCGCGGCTGACCTGCGGCGCCACTCCGTCCTCCTGCTGCGAGAACTCTTTCAACTGAGCCTCAGCATCACTCAAGTTCTTCCTGTAGCGGTCGGTTTCCTGGGCAAAGAACTCGATCTGGCCCGGGGGACTGTGTACCGCAACGTGTTTCTGCAAATAGGCATCGTCCAAGGCTTTCAGCACCTGCACCGCCTCTTGTGGATCCCGGTCTGTGTAATGTACCTCGATGAGGTTGCTCTTCTTCACCACCGCCATTTGCAAGTCTTTGCCCAACTGGAGCGTCGCTCGGGCTATTCGTCGCTCTGGCGTCGGCAGACCAAACAGGCGGTCCATCAGTGTCTTTTCACGATCCAGTCCGCAACTGATCACCACCTGGCGGAGCACATCCGAGCTGTGCAGCAGTTCGAGTTCTGAATTCAGGTCCTCCTCGCTCACCGGCTTGGTCGCCGGAGGCGCCATGGCTTCTGTACTCACCACTGGATCCACTCGTCCCTCGCCCACCAGGAACTTCGTGCTGGCACTATATTGGGCGGGTTGCAGGATGGCCGCGAGAATGGCACCCGTTAGAATTCCAAAGAAGCAGAGCACGGCGGTCCGCTTGTAGCGAAACCCGACGGTCAGCAGATCCTTCAGATTAAACGGAAGAGGTACCCGTCCACTGCCCAAATCAAATTCTTGATTATTCATGACAGCCCTTTCGGTCCTAGTAGGCCTTGGCAAAAGTGCCCATCGAAGAAGTTGGTAGGAACGGCTTGATCTTAGAGAAGCGGTTCTTGGGAACGAACAGCATGTCCCCGGGATGTAGGGTGGGGTCTTCGCCCAAGTTTCCCGACTTCTCCATCTTTTTCAAGTTGAAAATCTTGGCTGAAACCCAATTGTCATCAACCCGGCGGAACAGCAGCACTTGCGAGTGCTTGGCGCTGTCCTGGAATCCGCCGGCCATGGCAACGGCCTCGGTCAGGGTCGTCGTGCCGCGCAGGTCGTATTTGCCCGGTCGCCCCACCTGGCCGTCGGCAATGAAGTAGGGTTTCTCAAAATCCTTAAGGGTGACGCTGATCAGCGGATCGTGGAGAATGTTTTCGTAAGCGGTGCGCAGTGTGGCGGTCAGTTGCGGCACCGTCTGCTCGGCAACGTGCACATCGCCAATGCCGCGCAATGTGATGTAGCCGTCGGGTTGTACCGATACCGTCTGATTGAATTCAGGGCTCAGCTCAAATACGACGTCGAACACGTCGCCCGGACGCAGCTTGTATCGGGGATAACGATCTCGAAGCCCGGGCTCCGACCCGGACTCACCCGCTTTTGTGCTCGGCGCCGCGGCTGGGGCCGCTGAATTGGCCGACGCCACCGTGGTCGCACTCTTCTGAGCTGCTCCGCTCTGCCCGGCCAGCGCCAGCACGGCTATCAGTGCGATGATCCTGATTGTACGTTGAATTTGCATCTCTGACTCTCCTGTCCGATACGTCCCCCAACCTGGACCTGACGCCTCCTTGGGATGCAAGGTGACGCGCAGGTGTTTACGCCGCCGTTATGTTGTGCTGGCGAATCTTGTAGAGCAATCCGCGGTAGCTGATCTTCAGCAAACGCGCCGCCTGTTTCCGATTCCATCCGGTACGCTGCAGCGCTGCCATAATGGCTTTGATTTCTACCTGCATACGCACGCTGCGCAATGAGGCAATCGGTTCCTCGTTGCCCTGACCCTGGCTTGCGGCACGTTCCGCACCATCGGTCCGCTTCGGTTCTTGCTCCGACTGATTCATGCTTGAGTTTTGAGTAATTTCACTTAGAGGGCGGCTCATGCTATTACCTCGACTGCAGTTTTTTTATCTCCCGGGGGTATCTAGCAAGAAGAGAACGGCAACGAACTTAAATCGGTTCAACCTGGTAGCCTTCGATGCGGATAGAAAGCGAACGCTGGATGGGCTCAACCGAGATCACTAGATTCCGGCTTCCGTTGTGTGCCACCAGGATGCCCTCCACTCCGTCGAGAGAGCCCCCGCGAACACGGACGCGCTGGCCCACCCGCAAGAACACATGTTGCGTAAAAGGCATATTGCTGGCGACCACGGCACGCACTGCTTCAATCTGCTCTGCGGGAATGGGACTGCCCTGGCCCTGCCCGCCCACCATGTCAACCACCCCTTGAGTCTTCAAGACCCGGAGTCGATGTTCTGGTGTAGGAGCGATGCGAACAAATGCATAGCCCGCAAACAGCGGCGCTTCGACTACTTTGCGCCGATCACTCCATTGGCGGACCTGGCTGATGACGGGAGAGAACACATCAATGCTCTGCCCCTGCAGGTGGCGTTCCACTACTTTCTCGTGGCGCGACCGGGTCCGGATGGCGTACCACTTCATGGCCTCCGAGGCTTCCGCTGGATGCATCGACGCGTGTTCGGCGATCACAACGCTGCTGGTGCTCATAGCTCCGCCCTCTGAGTCACATCTCGACTCCGGCAAAACCCTTGCGTTTAGCAGATGGCTATGCGGGTCATTCTGGCCTTATTCAGACCAGAATTAGCGCATGTCTTTTCGGGGGGAGTGATTGCTAAGTGCATCGGCCTACGGCGACGCAAGGAAATAAAAGTGGGCTTAGACTACCGACCATCGCAGATTTGTGCAAGTGGCCAAAAGTCCCGCTAACTAAAGTCTCTATAGCGCCCCAAAAGCCGTGTCAGAGGCGGCAGAGGGCCGCACAACCAGGCTGAGATGTTGCCAACTGGAACACCTTCTCACCCGGCCAGGGGTCCCTCCGCACGTGTTGGTGCGGTAACATTCTCCAGCCTGAGGATTATCACAACACGGGCACGACGGGCGCGGCCATGTCGCCCGCAAAGCCATTAGTTTCTATGGAATACGGTTGGGAGTCGCGCGAATCGCCCGCAAATTCGCCAAAGCAGCTGAAGCATCCCAAAAATGACGGACTGTCGATTTTCAGCCTGTCTGGGCCCGAGGCTGGACGCGCCCTGCTGGTCCTCGGCCACCCGCGATTCGCACGATGACTGAAAGCGCGCCCCCCATTCGCACCGATATAGCGTAGGACGGGCAGACCAAAGCATTCTCGGCCGGGTCGGCTCCTCATATTCGCGAAAGAGAACGAGCCGACTCGAGACTTGTCTCGTTACGCGATCGTGTCGCGAGAGCTAGTGTCTCATCGCAGCGTTGGCTGCCTCCGCTGCCGCCTTTAGTTCCTGGTTGGCCTGCACCAGGAACTGCCGCGCTCTCTCTGCGTGCCCTTTCATATCGTATTTGTTATCCTTTTGGGCTTCGTGGATGTAGCGGTTCGCTTCCGCCACCAGACGCTGAGCCTCGGCCAGATTTGGATGGCGTCCCTTGTCAATGTCCACCACTGGATCCTGGGCGAGGGTTATGCTGCATAACAACAACGTGCTGAACAACGAGGCGAATAACTGAATTTTCCTCATTCCTTTTCCTCCTAGATCCAAATACTGGAAAGTCCAGCAGATTTTCGGGGGACAGTCTATCACCTCAATCAACGCCAGGGCGAAACCAGCGCTCGAGTCATCACTTCGAAAAGGATTTGCCTTGCTGGTAGATATGGAGGCGCGGGAAGGAATTGAACCTCCGATTAGGGCTTTGCAAGCCCTTCCCTTAGCCGTCTTGGGTACCGCGCCTCAGTCGTGGCTCCCGGACACAGTCGGACGAGTCCGGAGCTTTTGCCACAGGAGCAGGGGACATTTCGGGTCAGTCGGAACTCAGTGTTCTGCAGAATCGCGCGATGGCAATAGTATATATCCCTTCCTATTTTGTTGCTGCGCTGATTCTTAGAACTCCGAGAATTCTGACAGGGCTCGCGCTACAACACAAGAAACGCCGGGTCATGGGCGAATGGATTCATCACAAAGCGGGAGGGCGTACTTCGAGGCTTCGTCTGGCGAAACCCATCTTCCCCCGCGCCACATCGGTGCCGTCCACTGTCGCAACCACTTCCACCACCGCAAAATCGTCGATGAACTTCAAAACCTTCACCTCCATTTCCATTCTGTCGCCGGGAACCACCGGCTTCAAGAACCTCATCTCATTGATCGAACCCAGCACTAGAAACTCCCCCGGCCGCGTTCCGGTTCCCATGGTTTTGGAGAACAGAATCGAGGCCGCTTGTCCCACCGCCTCCACGATCAAAGTTCCCGGCATCACGGCGTACTCGGGAAAGTGCCCCAGAAACTGGATCTCATTCCCCGTGACATTCTTGATCGCCTGAATCCTCTTCCCCGGCTCCAGCAAAATCACGCTGTCGACCATGATCATGGGAAACCGCTGCTTGAGAGCGGCTCGCACTTCCTCAAATGTCATCACTGGCGTGGTCATCTAATGAATCACCCTTTTTCCCGGGATTCTTTTCCCGCGCCGATGCTGGATCGTAGCCGGTCACGTTCAACGTGATCGCAGAATCATGGCCGTAGCGCGCGGCAAGAACCGTGATCCCTTCGGAACCGCGGCCGCATCGGAAGCCATCCGCGATGCACGCAACCCGGCAGCTTCGGCCATCTCGAGCGGCCGGCTCTCCCAGTTGTATTCAAAAACATGATCCCGTTGCGGCGACTCCAGCGCCGTGCTGAAAAACACCAGCCCATCCGGACTGACTCGTCGGGCCATGGTCGCAAAAAGGCGCGTCGGATCCATCAGGTGCTCGGCGAGCATTCCCGAAATCACTCCCTGGTATCGTTCGGCGCTACCTTCCGTGTCCACCTTCAGCGCGTCCTTCACTTCAAAGCGCACCCGGCCAGCGTGGCCGGAAACGGCGAGCAAGCGGTTGGCCACCGCCACTGCCGGCGGACTGATGTCCGAGCCCTCGATCTCGAGATCAGGCCGCTCTTCCGCCGCCAGCAAACTCAACACCCCGTGTCCGGCGGCCAGCTCAAGAACGGTCGCGCCCTTAGGCAACCGCCGTACGAACTCGTCCCGAAACATCGCGATGTGGCTGATCATCGACGGCCAGAACGGATAGATCAGAATCGCCGCCCACATATACGGGACCATGTAACCTTCGTGCTCGTACACCCCCGACATGATTTCGGGCATGTGTTCCGGAGTGTAGCGTCCCTCACGCTCGTAAATTGCCTTTGCCCTAGCTACTCCCACGCAGTATTCGGCATATCCCCGCGCCGCCGCGTCAAACACCGCGTCTCCGTAGGCCGCTTCGGCCCAGCGCGCCAGCGGATTCAACAACCACGAGCACAATTCCCGATTGGCTTCAAACGTCGCCCGCGCACTCGGAGCAAACACCTTCGCCTTTCGATCCATCGCTTCCAGAAACGCTTCCGCAGTCTTCATCTCCACACTCTCTATCGGGCCAGACCCACTCAGTCCTGAGAACGCACATGCCGCACCATCCGGACCATTGGACGCACCAGGTCCGTCCCATCCCACGGCGAACCGAAAACATGCATCTGCCCCAGGCGCACCACTCGATCCACTCCGTGACGCCCCGCAGCCTCGGCCAGAATCTCTTCCCTGCGCGAGTCCTTCACCGCCAGCCCCAGAGTCTGCACTGTTCCATCGAACTTCGAGATCGCATGGAGCAGGTCATCCGCCACCAGAACGCTGAGCGTCCGGCCTTGGGTCGGCTCCGGGATGTCCACTCCCTTCCCTTGCAGAATGGTCCAATCCGTTGACTGCGGAAAGCACGCGCGGTTCGCCACGTCGTCCAAAAGCCACGACGCACGTGCCTGGCAGATGGCCGAAGTCAACGCGGGTTCGATTCCGAGCCGCGGATGCGCGCGGTTCTCTTCCTGAAAAGCGGCCCTTAAATCTTCGACGAACTCCGCCGCATCACACCCATCGCCATGTTCGAGAAACAAAGTCTGCGGCGAGGAGCAGGCTTGTTGCTCAAACTGCCAAACGTCGCGCGCCATACGCCGGCACCACGATGCCCGTTGGTCCCGCTCGCCCCACACACCCGCATCGATCGCCGCGACCGAGAGCCGCGGGCCAAAGACTAGCACTCGTGCCCAGTGGGGAAAAGGTAGCGCCCGTACCTCGGAAACTGCCTCTTCGCCGCCCCAGATCATCGCGCCATCCACCGAATTCGCCATGGCTTCCTGCAAATCGATCCGGGAATGATCAAAGCTGGCCAGGAAGATTCGCTCCCTCAACACTCCGTCGCGATCTACTTCCTGTAATCTCTGGATCACCAGCCGCGTCGGATCCATCAACCCGCTCGGCACCCGCACCACGCAACTGTTGCCTCCAAGTAACGCGCAGGTCAGCGACAAGATGGGCTGGATCTCGATGTTCCCTGCCGGCCAGTGCCCCACGACTCCGAGCGGAAACGCCCGCAGCCTCGCGCGTCCATGCTCGCGCCACCCGCACTCGAGAGATTGCGGGCCCAATTCGCGGAGTAAGATCGGCTCCAGCGTGCCGCGTCGCAGCCACAGCCGTAGAAACGCGACGCCAGGGATTTCGCGTACGCCGGGAGCGTCCAGCGCTGCCGCCCATTGCTCAAAAACCTCAAGCACCGCTCCCGGCGCGAGATCCTTCTCGAGCGCAGTCTTGCGCAGCCGCTGCGCCGCAACCGTGATCTCGTCGGCAGAAGCGATCCTATGGATCAGCTCATCATGGATCAGCTCCCTCATGTCCCGCCGCCCCGCCGCTGGCGCGTAGTCTCCAGGTTGCCGCAGCCGCGCACCTCAACCTCGGGCACGCGCCGCAGGAATCGGAAATGAGTACCGCGCCGCCCGCAGCCGCAGCCATCGTGGCCGATGATTTCCCCCATGTCGTCGGTCAGTAGCAGAAATCCAGGAAAACTCGTGGGCAAGACGCTGCACACCTGCACCAGCCCTTGCTCCCCGGCCTCGACCGGCGCCAGCGTCAGAGGGTCCCGGATGATCACCTCGGCAAAGGCAGGGACATGTTTGTAGCCACGCGCACAATCCGGATACACGACGCCCACGTTTTCCACCATGCCGTAGTAATCGATGACGCGGTCCTCCGCACAAGCAAACACGGAAGCCAGGTCACGCACAAATTGATCCTTGGTGACCGCCTGCTGCTCCAGCCGCTTCCACCCACCGCTATGCAGCACGTGGACATTGGGCAGATTCAGCGTGATTCCCGCACGCTTCAGAGGCCCCACCAGTTGCGTCCAGATCACGTACGTGAATCCGTACACCAGGACCTCAGCCTCTTTCCATTTCGCGGCACAGGCCAGCAGCTTCTCTGAGTCGAGGGCAAGCTCGCCTTGCGAATCAAGAAGCAAGCACGACACGGTTTCGGTGGCGAATGATCCCAGCGCTTGAATGGCGGCGCCCCGCGCTCCCAGTTCACTCTGTCGCCCTAGATTTTCCTGGGTATCGATGACCAGATAAGGCCGGCGAGCCGCTCCCACGAAATTACGGATGATCGCAATGACACCCTTCGTCATCCGCCGGGACGTCGCCGCATCCAGCACGACCCGACTGGGAACTTGCCCGCTGGTCGAACTGGACCTGAGAGTGCGCTTCACCTCACTCGCCGGCACCAGGCTCAGCGGCGGATTCGCCTTGAATACGCTGACCGGCAAATAGGGGAGATCGGCTATCTTATCGGCCGCGGACAGGCTTACCGGCCAGTGGCGCACGTAATTCGAAAACCGCGAACTGCGCTCGCAGGCGTATTCCAGCTCGCGCTTGAATAGGGCGAGCAAGTACTCGTTCCGCTGCTCCGGAGCCATTGCATAGGGCCGCGTATCAAGCAGCGTCCCGATGGACTGCTCCAGCTCCACTAACTGGACGTGAAGGTCTGCCAACTGACTCATATCATTGCCGTCCACTACGTCGTCAACAAGGTCGCCAACTGGGAACGGGCGATTTTGCCGTTGGCGGTCCGCGGCAATGCTGGGACGACCTTCACTGCGACGCAGGTCCAATGCGAAGGCAGCGCGCGCCGCACTCTGTCGCCGAAGTCCTCGACGCGACTGTCGGCAGTCACGGCGTTGGCCACACCGTGATCCGCCACCACCAGCAGCGCCACCGCCTCTCCGGCTTCCGGATGTTTCACTCCGACCGCCGCACATTCGCTCACGCCTGCCATCGCTCCGACCTTGGCCTCGACTTCACCCACGCTGACGCGGACCCCACGAATCTTGATGAAATCATCCGTGCGCCCTTTGATCCACAGGTAGCCGTCCTCGTCCAGACAAGCGAAATCGCCCGTCCTGAGCCACCCTCCGCCGAACCTGCGTTCCGTCGATTCCCGGTCATCCAGATATCCCAGGCACACCGACCGACCGCGCACCTGAATTTCGCCAGTCTCCCCCAGCGGCACTTCCCTTCCTTCCTCATCGACAATGCGCACCTCGAGATTGTCGAGGGGAAGCCCCGCACTGCCGAGTTTGTCGGCTAAGCGCTCCGACGGTAGGCAGGAAATTCGGGCCGTCGCTTCGGTCTGGCCGTACATAACGAAGAATTCGGCCGCGGGCACGACATCGCGCATCTCCTGTATGTTCTCGGCAGCAAGAGCGCCACCAGCCTGAAGAAATCGCCGCAGCCCCGGCAAGGGAATGTTCCTCAGATTCGAGCGCCGTAACAGAACGTTGTAAATGATCGGAACGCCCGCAAAAGTCGTGCAGCCGTAGGTGTTGATCGCCTGGAGCACCCTGTCGGGAAACATGAATCGCGAATCAAAAACAACTCCTCCGCCTTGATACAGGTGCGTGTGCATCACGCTCGCGCCGAAGCAGTAGCTGATGGGCATGACCAGCATCGCCCTTTCCTTCGTCCCTAAATGCTGGCTGCGAATGATGGCTTGGGTGTTTGAGATCAAATTGCCATGGCTCACGATCACCAGCCTGGGCACTCCCGTGGAGCCGGACGTCGGCATCAACGCGGCCACATCGTCTTCCGCACAAGGATTTGCAGGGAGCGATTCGGGCGGTTGAGCCGAGAAGTTCCCCTCGAACACCAGAATGCGATTCCCTCGGACCCAATCGCAGCTTACGCGTCTGGAGGTCCAAACCGCTTTCGCCTGCGACGTGGCCAACAGCGAGTCGCCGGAGCTGGTCAGCAACCGTTCCTCGACCGGAACCGGCACCACACCGGCATACATCGCGCCAAGGTAGGCGAGCGTGCTCGCCGGGCTCAGACCACAGCCCAACAAAATCCGATCTCCCGGCCGCAGTCCAGCCGAGAGGAAACCGGCTGCAAAACCAACCACGAGCGCGGGCAATTCACCCCCCGCAATCGTTTGCCCCTTCTCTGCGTCGATCAGGCACGAGGCTTCCCCCAGACGCTGGACCAGGCGGCCCGCGAAGTTCATTTCATTACTGTTGGGCACCTTGAACCTGAGCCAGCTTGGATTGGACGATGCGGCAGATTTCCTTGACGTTCTCCATCGCCATCAGGTCATCCACGTCGAAAGTCAGCCCAAAGGCCTGCTCCAGGCTGCTGGCCAGCGTCACATGCCCCATGGAATCCCAAGCCGAAACATCGCTTGGCACCGTGTCGATGGTGATGGTTTGCGGGTCAATATCGAATGCGGACTTGAACGCAGCGCGCAGCTTCCCTAGTAATTCTTCGTTGTAGTTTCCCATTGCTTTTTCTCACCCAACATATTCGGACCCAATTCGGCGCCGAATTTCCACATGCTATCCTTCGCCCTCAGCCAAGGCGATTATCCCCCAAAGGCCAGGCACCACTCGCCATCGAGACGCGACAGGAAGGCGTCCCCGCTATTGAGTAGTTCCAGGAAATTGGCTTTGCGGGAATGGGCTACCGTCCAGCCCCCGCGACAAGTGAAGAAGCAGTTCTTCTCCGAAAAATCGTCCATCCACCGGTGATCAGCGATGCCATGTACCGCAATGGCCCCGTGGCTCCAGGCGTCATAGAAAAGGTGATCAAGAATTTCCTTGACGTGGCGCCGCGCGCCGCCGACTTGCGCCACATCGGCAAGACCGCCCTGGCTTTGATAGTAGAGGTACCAGCCGACAATCTTGCCGCTGGCGTCGCGCAGGACTAATTTTCGAAGCCCATCCCCGTGCCCTTTCATCCGTTCCATAAAACTCAGAAGCCAATGGAGCGAAGGGGCGTCATACTCCGGCCACAGGGAATGTCCGCCACGAAACTCCGCCGCGCAGTTCAGCAACGTATCGACGTCCAGTTCGGAGGCTTGGAGAGGAGACTCGGCGTTCCGGAATGGATTGGATGCGAGCTTCATCGCCAGACTGTCCACGACACTACAAAAAGGCTTGGCGGCAAAGGCCAAGGCAGCCGCGAGGTTGGACTCGGATAAGTGGGTCACCGCGTACGTCAGACACTGGGCCGGCCGCAACAGGCGCATCCAATGCAGGCTGAAGGGCATAATTGTCGTGAAGCCAAGCCGCTCCAGCAGCGCTCGCGATGTGTCGTTGGCTGAATCAGTCTGCGACAGATCCTGTCCCCCCGCCATATAAGTTCGCAACAAATGCAGGCCCGCCAGCGTAGTCCGAAACTCTGGACGCACCACGAAATTCCCTCCATAGGCAATTCGAACCGGCTCGCCTTTGAACGACATCTTCCGTGGAACCACCCCCAGAAATCCCGCAATCGTTCCTTTCTCCTCATACACCAGCGAGGGGAGCGAATCGTCGATCCACGGGTTGGTAAAGTAGAGCTCTTGGAGGAAGGACTGCACTGCCGGAGGAGGAGGGCCCTTACGCTCACGCAGGACCGTCCAGTAAAGGTCAGCAACCTGCGGGATGTCGTCCTTAGCAAGAGGGCGTACGGGCATGTCTTTTAACCCGCGAGACTATCTTCACAGCAGCCATCGCAGCTCCGCTTCGGGTAAGCGTCCTCCGTGGTGGAGTTTAGCAGTGCAAACCACCCCCGGGCAATGAAATGTATGGTGACCGGACCTCCTCCAACTCGACGTGAATGATAGCAAAACTTTAAGATGAGCCCTTTAGTGCTATTTACTCCTGGCCGAACTTCTCCTAGAGTAGATCGAGTGGATCAACGAAGCTGATTGCACATGGTTTCGCTCGGTCAAGTTGTGCTCCCCGTCGGATCATTCTCCAGCGTGCGATTTGGTCGCTGGAGGTCGTAGCGGTTCCGAAATTATCAGTTTTGGTCTCCATACCTGCTCTTATGGCGCATTTAAGCAACCTGCCCAATCAGGCCAATCAGGAGAGGCTGCGGATTCTCGCTGCCGACGGCACCTCCATGAGCACACAGTTGCTGGTCGAAGCGTTGGCCAAGAATGCTCAGTTCCACGTCATCGAAGCACCTTCGGCTGAGCCCGAGATTCTTGGCCTGGTGAGGAGCGAACGTCCCGACGTCCTGCTCATCGGCACCAGGTTGGGTCACGAGGGCCGGGGACTTTTCGAACTCGTCCGCAACATTCGTTCCGAACTGCCCGACTCGCGCGTGGTGGTACTGCTCGACCATTCCGAACCCGTCCTAGTCGTGGAGGCATTTCGCGCTGGAGCCCACGGTATTTTCTGCCGCACGCAACCCCTCCGCTTGCTGGCCAAGTGCATCGAATGCGTTCATTCGGGGCAAGTGTGGGCCAACAGCAGCGAATTACATTTCTTGCTCGAGGCCCTGGCGCAGTCTAATCACGCCAACTTCACTCACCTGGCCAACTCTCCTCTATCCGCCCGCGAGGCGGACGTCGTTCGATGCGTCGCCGAGGGACTCACCAATCGCGAAATTGCACGGCGTTTGAAGCTCACCGAACACACGGTCAAGAATTATCTGTTCCGGATCTTCGATAAGCTGGGCGTTTCCAGCCGAGTGGAAGTCGTGCTCTATGCCCTCAACGGCGAGGCACGCACGATTGCTCACCAGAATGGTCGCAGGTCGCAATCGGCGGCTGCTCGCAGGGCCGCCGGCGCCGCTCCGGCCGCGGTCCGCAAGACGACACCAAAGAATTAACCTTAGGGCGCGTGTTTTCCTACTGAGCCAATCGGAAGTTCAGCGTCACCCTGGTCTGCATCTCCACAGGTCTCCCGTTAATGAGTCGGGGCTTGAATTTCCACTGTTTCACCGCGTCCGAAGCGGCTTGGGCCAGCAGCGGCGGCCCGCTTGCCACCCGAACTTCCTGCACCGCCCCGTCGGCGCCGATGTGAACATCCAGGATCACCGAGCCCTGAAGATTCTGTTGACGCGCAGCTTCCGGATACTCAGGTTCGACTCGGTGCAGTAGGCTGCCGTCGGCGCTGGCGGCAGACCTCTCTGCTGGGCCCTGCGCTTGCGGCGAAGAAGGGCTCTGCATTCCCTTTTCCGGGCTCTTCCCTGGACTCTCATTCGGCGGCAGACGGAATATTTCTGCACCGTTTCGCAGCACCAGCAACCCCCCGGGAGGAACTCGCCTCTTGCTGGGTTGAGCGCGAGAGGCCTCCGCGACGTTCGGTGAGCCACCTTTCTTGGGATTTCCTGCGTTGGCCACCGCGGTTGGCTCGGCCGTTTTCACTCCGGCATCCAACGCATTCAAGGCCGGCAGAGGTTGCGAGTTGGCGTGGGGCGATCCCCATTGTCTGCCCAAAAGCAAGCCAATCAGAACCGCGCAAACCAAAGCCGACGCGGCAAGCAACCACCGAATCGTATAGCGGCGACGGTGGGGCGCGGCCTCGGCATCCCTTGGCCCAGCTTCCACTGGCGCAGCTTCCACCTCAGAAACATTCAAGGAGTGGCTCGCTGGTGCATAATCCAACGGACGCTCTTCCTCGGGCTGATCTTCGACCGCGTTTGTGGGCGCCTCGGACTCGCACAAATCCAATGGATGCCCGGCATGCTCCAGGTTGTTCACGGTGCGGTCGGCGAGAACCTCGAGGGTGCGCTCGTCGCGCACTCCAAAGGCGTACGGTCGGGCGGAAAACAATTCGATCACTCCCACCAAATCTTCCCCGCGGAGCAGCGGCATGACTACCACCGAGCGCACGCCCAGGCGAGCTGACCCATCGATATCCACTCGCGAGTCCAACAGCGCGTCGTCGCACCACTGGGTTCGGCGCGTCTTGAAGCAGGCCCCGGAAAGACCCAACGCCGTGTCCAGCCGCGATCCCAACTCGGGCGCGGTCGGACCGCTGCTGGCCCGACAGATCATTTCCCCGTCGCGCTCCAAAACCACGGCGGCGCCAGTCGCACCCGTCGCCAGACACGCCTGCTCCACAATTTCGTTGAGCACAATCTCGAGCGCCAGATCGGCCGACAGCTCCGGCGGCAACCCGCCTCCGCTCTGCGCAGAAAAGCGCGCCGCCAGATCGGCAAGATTGGTTTCAAAATTGTTTTCGTCCGGCACTACCCGGAGCAGTCCAGTAGCGGACAGAAGAGGTTTCAACGACTCGGGTCCCGACATCGAGTGCTCCGGCATTACCGACAGGCCTGACAACGCAATGGAGTTGCCCCTGAACGGAGTGTCCCCCGCAAGGCGGCGCAATGTCAATGCTGCTTTAGTGCCACTCGTTCTTCGGTAATCATGCCCTCGAGAAGCTCGACTTCACCCGCAGTCAGCTAAAATCAGGGCGATGAAAGTCGTCTTCTTCCCAACACCGGGAGGTTTTGAGACTTGGCTCGAAGAGTCGCACGGGCGCTGCGAGGAACTTTGGGTTGGCGTCTACAAGAAGTCTTCCGGCAAACCGAGCATCACCTATCCCGAGGCAGTCGACGAAGCCCTCTGTTTCGGCTGGATCGACGGCGTCCGCAAGAAAGTGAACGACGACGCCTACACCGTTCGATTCACCCCCCGCAACCCCAAGAGCCAGTGGAGCACGGTGAACATCAGGAAAGCCGAGAAGCTTTCCGGCGCCGGCCGGATGCGCCCCGCCGGCCTCGAGGCGTTCGCCGGCGCACACCATCAACCCCGCAAGTATTCTTACGAACAACGGAACCAGGCGAGCTTCCCCGCCCAACAGGAGCGCCGTTTCCGGTCGAACCGCAAGGCCTGGCATTTCTTCCAGGCCCAGCCTCCGTGGTACCGGAGAACCGCAACCTTCTGGGTCGTCAGCGCGAAACAGGAAGAAACGCGCGAAAAGCGGCTCGCCACACTGATCGCCGATTCCGACCGCGGCCAGCCGATCAAGCCACTGCGCAGGCCGCAGGTCCCAAAACGGCCGAAAAAAAATCATTAGAACCAGAGAGGTAGAGTCTTTTCATCCCTTGCAAATGGTAGGCTTGTCTGTGGCAAGCATTTCAAACTAAAGCTGTTTCCTGACATTGCATCACCGGAGTTTGAATCATGCGCATCGCTGTCGTCGGTTCCGGATACGTGGGTTTGGTAGCGGGGGCGTGCTTTGCCGACCTCGGTCATGAAGTCATTCTCGTAGACAATGACCAGGAAAAACTGGCTGCTCTGCGCCATGGCGAAGTGCCGATTCACGAAAAATTCCTACCCGAATTGTTGAGCCGCCACCGCGGCCATCGTCTGACTTTTTCCGATAACCTGCAGGAGGCCGTTCGCCTCAGTGCCGCCATCTTCGTGGCCGTCGGCACACCGCCGACGCAGAGCGGCGAAGCGGACTTGTCGTACGTGGAATCGGTAGCCCGCGAGATCTCCAGCGGCATCAACCAATACAAAGTTGTCGTCGAAAAAAGCACGGTTCCGGTCTACACCAGCGAATGGGTGCGCAAGATCATCCTGCGCAACGGAACCGACGCGGATCGGTTCGACGTGGCATCGAATCCCGAGTTTCTTCGTGAAGGCACCGCGGTCACCGACTTCCTGTTCCCCGATCGCATCGTGATCGGCTGCGATAGCGAGCGGTCGGCCGAGGTGTTGCGCCAGATCTACGCTCCGCTCACCGACGGCACCTATTACGAGCGCGCCGACGCCATTCCGCAACCCGATCGCACCTCCGTTCCCGCGCCCATCATCGTGACCAGCACCAAGAGCGCGGAATTGATCAAGCACGCATCCAATGCCTTTCTCGCGCTGAAGATTTCCTTCATCAATGCGGTCGCATCGGTCTGTGAATCCGTTGGCGCCAACGTCAATCAGGTGGTGCACGGCATCGGCACCGACACCCGCATCGGCCCCCGCTTCCTGAATCCTGGCATCGGCTACGGCGGTTCCTGCTTCCCCAAGGATGTGATGGCGTTTCGCGCGGTCGCCCGTGAGTGCGGCTACGACTTCCGGCTCCTCGACGAAGTCATGCGCATCAACGACGAGCAGCGCCAACGCTTCCTCCGCAAAGTCCGCAGCGCCTTGTGGACCCTGCGCGGCAAGAATCTAGGCGTACTCGGACTCGCGTTCAAAGGCGGTACCGACGACATCCGCGAATCGCCCGCGATCTTCCTGGTGCAGGCCCTCATGCAGGAAGGGAGCAGGATCCGGGCCTACGATCCCGCCGCCATGGAGCGCGCACAGGAACTGATCAGCTCCGGCATCACCTTCGTCAACTCCGCCTACGAAGCGGCACACGAGGCGGACGCCCTGCTGATCCTCACCGAGTGGGAAGAGTTCGCCACTCTCGATCTCAGCCGCCTGCGCCGCGAACTCAAGTATCCCATCGTGATCGACGGCCGCAACCTTTATGATCCCGAGGCGATGGCGGCTCAGGGCTTCACTTACTACAGCGTGGGCCGCGCCGCCTCGTATCCGGACGGCGTCCCCGCAGCAGCGCTGAAAAACGGGGTGAGGAACGGCAACACGGCATGAGTCCACTGAAACGCGCGCTCGTCACCGGTGGCGCCGGATTTCTAGGCTCTCACCTCTGCGATGCCCTACTCGCCGAAGGTTGGAGCGTGGTTGCCGTCGACAACCTGCTCACCGGCCGCTTGACCAACATTGCGCACCTGAAAAATGAATCCGCTTTCGAGTTTGTAGAAAAAGACATCTGCGAGCCCTTCGACGTCGGCAAGGTGGATTATGTCTTCCACTTCGCCAGTCCGGCCAGCCCAGTCGACTACAGCACTCACGGCATCGCCACCTTGCAGGTTGGATCCCTTGGCACATTTCACGCGCTCGATCTCGCCCGCAAATACGGCGCCAAGTATCTGGTCTCCTCCACCTCCGAATGCTACGGCGATCCGCTCGAGCATCCACAGAAGGAAACTTATTGGGGCCACGTCAATCCCATCGGCCCGCGCTCGGTGTACGACGAAGCCAAGCGCTTCACCGAGGCCGTAACCATGGCCTACCGCCGCTATCACCGCGTGGACACCCGCATCGTGCGCATCTTCAATACCTACGGCCCGCGATTGCAATTGAATGACGGCCGCGTCGTTTCCAACTTCATGAAGCAGGCCCTGCGCGGCGAAGACCTCACCGTTTATGGTGACGGCCATCAGACCCGCAGCTTCTGCTACGTGAGCGATGAAATCGATGGCTTCCTGCGCCTTTCAAAGTCCGACGAGCATCTGCCGGTGAACATAGGAAACCCAAACAAGTTCACCATCCTGGAGTGCGCGCAAATGGTGTTAAAGGTGACGGGATCGAACAGCAAGATCGGTTACGAACCGCTCCCGCAGGATGATCCCAAACAGCGCCAACCTGATATCACCAAGGCGCGCCAGTTGCTGGGCTGGGAGCCGAAGATCGACCTCGAGGCTGGCCTGCGCCTCTCGCTCGATTACTTCAGGAAGGCCGTCGCCGAAGAAGCCGCATTGAAGTAAAGGGCCTGTGCAGGTTTTCATGGTCGCCGAGACCGCCCGCTGAGAGAGCACAGAAAGCCTGCCCCAGAGATTATGGCAATCTTTGCTTTTTTCTCGAGGGGAACAAGATCGATCTAGTTGGAGGGTTCAGTGGTCGCCGCGACGTAGTCGGTGAGCTTCTTAACGGTCTCAAGCTCTTCCTTAGTCTTCAGTTCGAATGCGACGCCCATGCCGTAGCCGGGATGCGAAGCCAGCACCTGCCCGCGCAAACGTAATTTCATCTCGTAGGTCCGGACCAGAATCTCGACCGAGGAGTTAATGGGAAATGGCAGAGGAACTTCGAGATAGCAACCGCCCGAACTTAGATCCGTAAGGCAGCAGTGGTTGGGAACCGAGGTCCCGGTGCGATAAACCTCTGCTCCCAGGCGGCAGGCGTAGCGCTTCTGGGCGCGACGATTGTCAGTATCCAGACGCTGGCTGGCGCGCTCCGTTTGCACGGCGGGAACTGCCTCGCGAGGCGCCTTGGTTTCACGCCCTGGCTTCTCGCTGGTGTGCGCCTCTTGCTCCCTGATCGCAGCGACCGTTGCCACCAGCAACGACTCATCCATCTCAACCGTGACATCGGGCAGCCGCTCTGGCTGCGATTCCCCGGTCAGGTTTGCGTCCAGGAACTGGTTCAACATCCGGCGCGAAGCCTTGGGCACGTCCACAAACTGAACTCCGGCCCGGCCATTCCAATCTTGCCAAATCAGCTGCCCGGACAGGCGAACGCTCGAAGACTGGCCCGGCAGTTGAAACGTGAAATACACTTTGCCGACAGGAGGAAGCTTCTTGCCGAAGCGCACCGACATGCCCTCCTGCGCCAGGTCGACCAGGGTAGCTTTCTCCTGTTGCACGTTCGCATAATCCACCGTAGCGTGCGCGTGCACCGCGGCTCGGGCGCTCTTCCGTTTTTCCTTGTACATCACCGCCCGCGCAGCCCGCAGGCTGCTCAGGGCCCGGTCGTAAGCGACCGGCTTATAAAGCACGAAATTCACGCCCAGAGAAAACATCTCGCGAATGCTCTCTTGGTCGGACACGAGGGCGATGGCCAGAGTAGCGTCATTGGTGCGCGACAGGCGGGTGTCGCGCAACAACGTAATAACATCCGCGTTCGACTCTCCATCTGCAATCACTGCGTCAAAACGGTCTTGCGCCAGCCGCAGGGAGGCGCGAGCAAAATCTGGACAGGATTCGACCCGAATTCGGAGTTCCTCGAGCACGCGGCGTAACACCTGGGCCGCAGCCTCGTCCACACATACCAGCAGTGCTGTCAGAGTCATACTTGCCCATCATGGTAGGTTTCCCTAGTTCCCCCGACAAGTTACCAGGGTCATGGCGAAAACCGACGGAACACCCCTAAGTGTTCTGCCATCAATCGGCACCGTCGGTAACCACTGCAGATGACAAAAGGCCAACGCCCCAGCGTTGGACTGTCGTGCTTTGACGCCACTCCAACCCCTTCCTAGGATGAAACATGACGCGATGAAGGATCGCGCTTCCCCCTGTACTGTCCGCTCGGGGGGATGCGCAGGATTGATCCTTACCCGGGTTGGTTCACGGGCTCCGTCGGAGCGAGAACGCGTCCAGCCGGCGCCTCCTCCTCCACGAAAGAGTGTTATGACATCGAAGAAAAATCGCGGGTATTCGCTATTGGAGATGATGATTGTCATCGGCATCGGTCTGACGATGGCGGGTATCAGCTTTATTGCAATGATGCCCCTGTTGAGTAAGTCGCACGAGGACGTAGCCTACGATACGACTTTGATGGCGCTACGCAATACGCGGCATTTGGCCATCACACAGAGCCACGAATACATCCTCACCTTTGACCCGACTGCCGGAACCATTACGGTTCAGTATCAGGGACCCGCAGACCCCACGACCGGCATCGTCCCAGCGGCGCTACTAGTCAACACCTATAGCTTGCCGAGCGATGTAAGCTTTGCGGTTCAAGGCGGATTCCCTGCAACTACGCCAGACGGATTTGGCACGGGGGGCACGGCCGTTGATTTTGGCTATCTTCCCATCGGAGGAACCGGAGGCTCCCATCAGGTCGTGTTCATGCCGGATGGCTCCTCCCGGGACACGCTCGGCAACTACAACAGCGGCGTGGTCTACCTCACTCGCCCCCTGGCGGATAAATACAGTTCGCGAGCCATCACAGTCTGGGGAGCCACGGGCCGGGTTCGCGGATGGCGCCTCTATCCGCAGTCAGGTGGCACATGGATACAACAATGAGCCAGAACAAGAACACACAGAAACTGGTCCGGGGCCCACAAGCCGGATTTTCGCTGATCGAGGTCATGATTGCCATCGTCGTCATGACGATTGGTCTCTTGGCGGTCGTGGCTTCGATTGCCACGGCCCTCGCCACAACCCAATCTGCTCAGGAAGATCTCATTGCCAGGCAAAAGGCGCTGGATGCTCTCGAGAGCATCTATACCGCCCGCAATAGCCAGCAAATTCCGTTTAAATCCATCGATAACACTGCCAACGGCGGAATTTTCCTGAGCGGAGCGCAGCCCTTGCTCTGTGCCGGAGCCGACGGTCTTTTCGGCACCAACGATGACGTCCCCTGTACCACTACGGCCGGCGCGACCTGCCCGAACGGCGGCGCCGAATGCATGGTGATGCCCGACCGCACGGGCGTGCTGGGCACTACCGGCCCAATCATGAGCCTGAGCAATTTCACTCGCACCATCACTATCAACCACGTGCTGCTTCCCAACGGCACCGTGAACCAAAACATGATCGCAGTCGGCATCACCGTCAGCTACACGAAGGCAGGACTGCCAGCCCGGAACTATACCGTGAATGGACTGATCTCGCAGTTTCACTGATCACGATGGCTACAAATATGGAAACGACAAAATCTCAGCGCGGCTTCACACTGCTGGAACTCCTGGTCGCTTCGTCTTTGGGGATCATAGTGATCCTGGCTATGACCAGCTTGTTCAAGACGGGCATGGACGCGACATTCACCGTCACTCAACGTCTCGAAGTGCAGCAGAACATGAGGGCCGCTATCGAACTGATGGGGGAAGACATTAGCCACGCCGGCGCCGGACTCCCTACGGGTGGTCTGTCATTGGTACAGGGCGGCACGGTATCAAAGATCGGCTGCGACCAGCAGACAGGCACTTGCTATTTGCCCAACGGAACCTACCCCAACAGCGGCCTCGGTGTTCCCAATTTCATGTACGGCATCATTCCTGGCTTTACAAACGGCGTCCAAGGTAGCGTAAAAATTCCGAACGCCACCGGACAGGTCAACGACAGCATTACCTCGATATACGCCGACTACAACTTTCCGCTGACAAATTTTAAGTTCAGCGTTACGGACGCCACCCATGTCGCGGTAACGCTGAGGCCACTGCCCTTTGTGACCGATACGACCCAGCCGACGAATATTCTGGCTGCCGGAGGACTGAATGGCCTCGGTGGCGATGTGCTGCTATTCCTGGTAAACGTACCGGGAACGGGAAAGGCGAGCGATCCTAACGGTAACAGCCTCGTCCTGAATGCATCCGTGGCGGCGGAAGTCACGGCTGTCACCGGCACCGTGGGCACCACGGCATGCACGCAGGCTTCCGGTTGCACCTGGACTCTCACCTTCGCTACCGGAGACGCACTGAACCTCAATCAAACCGGCGCAACAACGAACAACCTGGGTGCGGTGTCGGCAGCCGTCGCCGCGAACCCCGCAACGGCCCAGACGTCGGTCTCGCGTCTCAATGTCGTCAGCTATTTCCTGCAGGTGCCAACGACGGCGGGCATCGTGCAGACTCCACGCCTGATGCGCCAGGTCAGTGGCTTTACTCCGGTCCCAGTGGCCGACAACGTTATCAACTTGCAGTTCAGTTACGACGTGATCGATTCCGTGAAGGGCACCATCAACGCCAATCTTGCCGATCCCATCGGCGCGGGGCAATCCCCGAGCCTGATTCAAAAGATCAATATGGCGATTATGGGCGAGAGCCTGACTTCAGGCGGCAACAAGTCGCAGAGCATGTATTTGATGTCTTCGGTCGCGGCACGCGATATGAGTTTCTGCAATTCGTACAGCGACAGTTCAACGGTCTGTCAATGAACGACGGACCAGTGGCATTCGGAGGAAGAGCAATGGGTAAGAGCAAACGAGACTCGCGAGGTTTTACTCTCATCGCGGCGCTCATGTTGACTATATTGTTGTCGGGCGTTGCCGTCGGACTGCTCTATATGGTCACCAACGAAGCGCGCATGGGCGGTAATGACCTGGAAGGCAACATGGCCTACTATGGCGCCGAAGCCGGTATCGAGAATTTGACGGCGCAGCTCTCCCAGCTCTATCAGAGTTCGACGACACCGGATGCGACCGCCGTCAACGCCTTGTGGCAGAACAACGCCAACCTGCCGACGGCGATTTCTGGCTCCAACATCACCTACATGAACTACCAGCAGAAGATCACATGGCCGTTCAGCGATGCCAAGGGCAATCCAGCCGGCACCTGGGACATCGTGGGCTCCGGGCCGGATCAGGGAATGACAGCCACTGTCATTCCTTTTAATTTGCAGGTCACCGCCACCCGGGCAGCCGGTGTCGGCGCAGTTGCTGCAAATAGTGCGCTGGCCGCGACGGGCGCCTCGGTGAACATGACCCGCACGGTAGAGGTAGCGTTGTTGCCGGCTTTTGAGTTTGGCATCTTCTGCGATGGCGACTGCGATTACTTCGCCGGCCCTCCCTTTAACTTCGGAGGCCGCGTTCACACCAATAGCAGCTTGTTCCTGGCTGCCAATGCCGGCCCACTGACTTTTACTGACAAAATCGCGGCCGTTGGCCAGGTCGTCACCGACCGACTGGAAAACGGCAACCTGACCGCGCCCGGAAACTACGGCGGCGCGGTCTATATACCTACCCAGGCCGGCGGCTGCCCGGCTGCTCCTGGCTCTGGACCGGTCGCCGGAACTTGCGTGGCGCTTCCATCGGGCAGTTGGAAAGGAGGTTTCCCACCCAATCCCGGAAATGTCGGGCCCAACGACGGCGGCGCGGCCGATGGTACTTGGAAAGGAAACACAACTCAGTTCAATGGCTACATCAGGAACGGCCTCACCGGAGCGACCAAGCTGCAGTTACCCTTCGTAAACTCGGGGAACAAGGTTGGGGCCATCGACATTATCCGCAGACCGACACCCGGCGACACAACGCTGCTGACTAACTCGCGGCTTTATACTGAAGCTGCGATCCGCATCCTGCTGGCGGATACAGAAGGCGACCTCTACCCTGGCGAAGTCCGTGCCGATCCTGCCCAGGATATTCAGCTCGGCACTCCGTTCAATGGTGGCAACGCTTTTGTGAATGTACCGAATCCCGCGACCGGGAACGGGGTTGCTGCCGGCAACATGTACTATGCCACGGCCTTAAAAGGTACAGCCGGGAACAATTGGACCACGACTCCGCCGACGGGATGCACCGGCACTCTGGCATCGTGGCCCCTGTTCGGAGAAGTGACCACTGCCAACAAGTGCCAGGGTGCATGGCTCCGAGTGGAATATTGGAACGGCACCAACTGGGTCGGCGTCACAACCGAATGGCTCGGGTACGGGTTCGGCCGCGGCTACAACGCGCCTCCTACCCATCCATACAATTCATCCGCTGCCGTCGCTCCCTACTGCCAAAACTATCCCGTAGTGCCGGTCGCGCAGTGCCAGAACGGAATCAGTCCTGCCATCCTGATTCTGCAGCAGCTGCAACAGAGCGTGGCTCCAGCCGGCGCCACCGGTGCGGTGGCCACAGCGAACAACTGGCTACCCATCAATTTTTACGATTCGCGCGAAGGTGAGCCACGCGATACACGCCCGGCCGGCGACAACGGCCTCAATTGCAGCCCGAACGGGGTCATGAACGCCGTTGAGCTCGATGTGGGCAACCTGTGGCTCTGGCTGCAAGGCAAAGTGTCTCCTTACAGCATACTGGCCACCGGCCCGAAAGTGAGCACGACCAACCAGAATGGAACGGTCGAGAACGGCTACATCCTCTATTTCGCCGACCATCGCGGCATGATCCCCGATGCGCACCCGTTAACCACTTTCTATAACAACTTCTCCGGCATGTCGGGTTTGAATGATACGATCAACTCCGGATCGGCGGTCGGCGTACCCGACAACAAACTGGAAGCCATCACTTACTACGCCACCTCGCCGGAAGATACAGCGGTAAAGGGCAACGGCTTCCTGGACAACTGGGGTCAGGCAAACCTGGGCGCTGGTTTTGCCATTGCCTCGGGCTCGATGGGCCAGCCTTACTACATTTCCGGTTCCGTCACCACCAATGCGATCCAATGCGAGTCCTACACATTCCCAGCCGTCACTCCAGTCGGTGGCGTTCCGACCGCCGAGTGGAACATGGTCGCCGGGCCTCGCCACGTGCTGCGCCTGGTTGACGGAGGCATGGATACCCTCGGAAACAGTTACCTGCCATCCACCGGGGCTGTGACTCTCCCGAATGGGCAGGCGCTGGCGGGGACAGGTGGCTTCACCGTCGCCTCTGAGGAACCGGTTTACGTGTATGGAGACTACAACACCGGCTACAAAGATCCTTTCTGGCCTAGCGAAAACGTAACCACGACTCCGCATTCTGCAGCTGCCATCATCGCGGACGCAGTCACGCTGCTTTCCAATCCACCGGCAACCAGCGCTGTGTATCAGACGCCGACCACCAATACTGGCTGGACCGACCTGGAAAGTTTCAGGTATCCGGCAAACCCCGTGAGCAACCGGCCCAGCAACACCAGCTATTACCGAGTCGCGATCGCGGCCGGCAAGAGCATTCCGTTCCCACAACCAGCGTGGGGAGGGCCGGACATGGGCACCGACGGAGGCATGCACAACTTCTTGCGCTACCTGGAAAACCGGGGAGCAAACGGCGCACAAGTGAACTACGCAGGGTCGATGATCAGCATGTACTATTCGCAATATGCTACCGGCATCTTCAAGTGTTGCAACGCGGTGTATGGCGCTCCTCAGCGAAACTACTTCTTCGACTCGCAGTTTCAGGTCCCGTCGAACCTGCCTCCTGGAACGCCCATGTTCCAAGACGTCGTCAGCTTGAGCTACCACCAGAACTACACACCGCAATAAGCTCACGCATCTGATCCCAGCCCCGGCCTCGCGGCCGGGGCATTTTCTTTCCCCGCAAGTCGGATACAATCGCAGTTACCAGCCTGGTGGCGGCCTTCGGACATGCGACCTTTTTCTATTCGTGACTCTTTTTCGTGGCTGATCTTCCTGGCCTCCGCCCTCACCGCAATCGGGTTGTTCTTCATCCCAACCTTTGTGATTCGGCCGTTCCACCACCAGACGGTCGGGGCCCTCACGCTTGCGATGGACCTCCGACAGCGCGCTCCACGGGGAACTCTGACGGCCGCACTCCTTTGTCTTGTTTTCGCGCTCATCCTATGGCGAGGCAGCATTCTTTGGCGCAAGATTGTCCTGTCTGCTCTGATGCTGCTGGTGGTGTTCTCGGCGGTCATGGCCCGCTTGAACTACTTCGAGTGGATGTTTCATCCCGTCGACAGCGCGCAATTCGTCGCCGAGGCGGCGAGCAAACTCGACAAAGACGAAATGATTCTCGCCATCCGGTTCGGAGGCGACGCTCGCGCTTATCCCATCAGCGAAATGGCCTATCACCACATCCTCAACGATGTCGTCGATGGCGTGCCTGTAGCCGTCACCTATTGAACGCTCTGTCACACCGGTCTGGTGTGGAGTCGATCCGTGAACGGCAGAGTGCTGCACTTCTACCTGGCCGGCATCAACAACCAGAACTTCCTCATGCGCGACAAAGAGACTGGTTCGTGGTGGCAGCAAATCACCGGCAAAGCCATCTATGGCCCAATGCAGGGCGCTGCGCTCGATCTGGTGCCGAGCGACGAACTTACCTTCGGAGAGTGGAAAACGGAGCTCTCGGACGGAAAAGTGCTCGCCCCCGTGCCCAAGTACACCAAGGAATATGATCGTAAATGGGAGCCCGAAGTCGCCAAGCTCCCGGTTGTAATTAGCTTCCCGGGAACGGAATTGAAGTCTCGCGACGTGGTCGTGGGTGTTACCCTCGACGGCGGCAGCCGCGCCTATCCCTGGGATACGCTGGTCAAACAGTCTCCGCTTGTCGATCAGATCCACGGTACACCTCTGCTGCTAGTGGTTGGCCCCGACGGAAAATCCTTCCGCGTATTCGTCCGGCGCGTCGATGGCAAAGAGGCCGAGTTCTTCCTCAAAACCGCCACCCCAGGGGAGACGCCACCGGTCACAAAATCTGACGCATCAACCGCTCCTAAACCCGCATCGTTAGTCGCCTCCACGGTCAAGGTTTCGACCGCTAACACGACAGCTCCATCGAACAACAGCAAAGCCAAAGAGTGGTTCTTGCTCGACACCTCTACCGCCAGCGAGTGGAATTTCCAGGGATGCGCCGTTTCCGGCGCCGTCGAAGGCAAATGCCTCGATCGCGTCCCCGCCCTCAAGGACTACTGGTTCGACTGGCGCAACTATCATCCCGACACCAGCATTTACAAGCGCTAGCCGCCAATTTGCTCAATTTGCTTATGCACGTTGACTAACGGCGACTTAGCGTCCAGAATGCTTGTCATCTAAGCGGGGTCATTTGGTGGGTCTCCCTGGATCGGGTCGCTGGAGTCACAAGTCATGGTAAGGAAGTCCGCTGATCCTCGCCGAGTCCTTAATTGCTGCAAGGGCCTGGAACTGCTGGTCTGCGCGGTTGCCTTCGGGCTCGCTGGCGACACGCTGGCGCGGGCACAGGGCTTGCCATTCATGAACGCAGGTCCAGATTCCGCCTTCGCACAAATCGACTTCGCACAGCTCTACCTGGATACGACTAGCCGCCAACAGAAGAAAAACGCAGAACAACAGGCTGAGAGGCAGCGGTTGGTCGATTCTGGCGCCATTTCCGCGCTCGATCTGGACGCTCCGGGCAAGGCCATCGATGAATTTAATGCAGCCTCCACGCTGTTAAAAGCTCAGAACTCGAAAGAGGCGATCCGGCACCTGCAGAAAGCGATTGCCGCCTACCCAAGGTTTGTTACAGCCCATAACACGCTTGGCCTCGCGTACCTTGATCAGGAGGATGGTCGCGCTAAGGACGAATTCGCAACCGCCGCCAAGCTGGACGAAAAATTTCCCGGATCGTTCCTCAATCTCGGCCTCCTTGCTTTGTCGGTGAAGGATTTTCAGACGGCCCAATCCAATCTGGAGAAAGCGGCGTCCCTCAATTCTAAGGATCCGAAGATCCTCTCGGCTCTCGCTTTTGCCGAAAATGGGGACCATCAATACCAGCAGACCTTGGAGACAACCAGCCGGGTGCATGCTCTTGATCACCGTGGGATGGCCAATGTGCATTACATCGCGGCCGCCGCAGCCCTGTCGCTCAACGATCTTGACAATGTACGGATCCAACTGAACCTTTTTCTGGCCGAGGACCCGACCAATCCGCTGGCTCCGGTCGCGCGCAAGAACTTGGATGCTCTGGCGAACCGCAACGCACGAGCGAGCCAGATGGCGGGCGGCGGTCCGCAGACCAAGACGGCGTCCGGTTCTGCTCGTCCACAAACCTTTGCCAACAGCGAGCGCCTGGCGGAACAGGTGAATGCTGTTGGGCCGGAACCCGGCGCTCGACCAACACCGGCCCCGCCAACCGCCATCGCTGAGAACGCCAGCCCCAGCACACCCGGGGCGCTCCCGGAAGTCGCGAGGACATCCTCCCGGGCATGGACGATTCGCAAGGTGGTCGATGAAACGGCCCTGTTTTTTGCCGTCAGCAGCCACGGACATATGGTGAGCGATCTGGATCTCTCCAACATCCAGATCCGCGACAACAACAAGCCGCCAGAAAAAGTACTGCAGTTCGTTCCGCAATCGAAGCTTCCTCTGCGATTGGGGCTGTTGATCGATACTAGCGGCTCCGTGCAGTCCAGGTTTTCCTTTGAGAAACATGCCGCCAGTAAGTTCCTTGAAAAAGTATTGAACGGCACTTCCGACCTTGGTTTCGTGGCTGGCTTCTCCAGCGACACCACGGTTACTCAGGATTTCACGGCGGAACCAGCAGCACTGGGCAAGGGGGTTGAGACACTCACCAACGGTGGAGGTACGGCTCTGTTTGATGCCGTCTCGTTGGCCAGCTGGAAACTCGCAGCGTACCCGGAGCAGGAGCGGGTAGCGAGAGTCCTGGTCGTACTCAGCGATGGCGAGGATAATTCCAGCCACCGAAGTCTCAAGCAGGTCATCGACGACGCCGAAACCAAGGGCGTAACGATTTACACCGTAAGCACGTCGGAGAATACCGACGCCAGAACAGACGCGGACCGAGTATTGCAGTTGCTGGCGGAGCGCAGCGGAGGGGAATCCATGTTCCCCGGCGACATGATTGCGCTGAATAAGTCCCTCGAAAGGCTCCGCGATTTGATCCGCAGCCGCTACCTGATCGCTTACAAGGCGGCCGGGTTCGAGCCCAATGGCAAGTACCGCACCATCCACATCGATGCCGAAAAAGACGGCAAGCATCTGCAGGTGCATGCCCGCAAGGGCTACTACGCTCGCGTCGAGACCCCTAACCACTAAGCAGCGGGCACCGCTTAAGTTACATTTGGAAACGGCGGGCCCTTCCCGACGATGCTGAAGCAGTCGAAAAGATCGTTTACAGCTTTCATCCATTTGACTGCCAGATTTGTGGCTTTGAATACGTCCAGGTCGGTGATTCCCCCTTGCAACATGGTCAGTATCTGGAGAGCTAAGTCTCTCACTGTCTTATAAAGATCGTCGCAGTCGTTTTTGTTCTGAGTCATTAAGTTGTCAATGCCCTGCATCATCCGAACAACCTTTATCCGGAAAGTCGTGAAATCAATACTGATCACGCTCGCCGAGAGGATGAGGATCCCCTGGGCGACGAGTTCATCAAGCGCTCCTTGCGGAATATTGGGTGAGCCGACAAGTGGGCGAGGGACGGCATTTTGGGCCGCAGTACTCTCGTCGCGAAGGTCCGTGAGGGACCGATCGAGCGAGGACCGAGCCATCTGAGAAGCAGCCGGAACAACCGCGACCGCCGCGATGGCAAGGGCAGCCAAAGCGGCGGCGGCGGCCACGAGCGCAAATGGGTTCACGGGACCGCCCATGGTCTGAGTGTTCGCAAGTGCCAGCGGCGGACCCGTTCTCCGACGCTGCTGTTTGGATAGTTCGCCGCGGTAGACGGCCAGATCGAACAAGGCTTTATCGGCGGCAGCCTTCAGGCTCGCACGCTGTGCGGCCGGAAGCTTCGCCGCGAGAACGGGATCGTTGAGCAACTTGAATGCTGATTGACATGCCGCATCGGCGTAGATCGCCTTATCGTCGTCATAGACCGTCGAACTCTGTGAGCCCCCGATAACAGACATTGCGGCCTCCTTCGCGACGAAAGCCCGAGTGTTGCGGTCACGCAAATCTCGGCGACGGTTCGTCCCCAACCTGAATTCGCGATGCGGGGATCCCAAGATCAGGTTCATAGAATGGTGTCGCGATCGCGCCATGCGTTTCAGGTCGCTCACTGGCACTCCCCTCCTCCCAGGAGAGAAACTGGCTCACTCCCATGCCGGCCAGACTTCATCTACACTCTCTCAATCAGTTATTCCCCCGAGGAGGATCTAGTTTGTCTACCATTCGCGCAATCTTCTGGGACGTCGGCGGCGTTTTGCTCACCAATGCCTGGGATCACACCCAGCGCTCTGCGACTCTCGAGCATTTTGGACTGGACAAGGAAGAGTTCCACGACCGCCATGAAATGTTGGTCTCGTCGTTTGAGCGCGGCAAGATTACGCTCGACGAATACCTCGACCGCACCGTGTTCTATCGCACGCGTCCGTTCACCCGCGAGGCGTTTCGCGACTTCCTGTTTTCCCTTTCGCAGGCTCTTCCTGGGGTTCTCGAATTCGCGCAGTCTCTGACTGATTCGGGCAAGTATTTTATGGGCACCATCAACAACGAATCCCGTGAGCTCAACGACTATCGCATCGAAAAGTTTGGCCTGCGCAAAGTTTTTCGGATTTTTTTCAGTTCCTGTTTTGTGGGACTGCGCAAGCCGGAGCGCGACATCTACCGGTTGGGGCTCGAAACCACGCAGATTCCCGCCGATGAATGTTGTTTCATCGACGATCGCGCCCTGAATCTGGAATGCGCCGCCCAGCTGGGAATGCGAACGATCGAAATGCAGGCGCTGGCACAACTGCGCGAGAACCTCGCCAAATTGGGAGTGAGCCCATAGGTGCCTGAGAAAACAAGCTCCGCGGAAAACGGTAGGCCGAAAGTCACCGGGATCCAGCCGCGTAGCGGCGGCATAATTTAGCCCCGGACGTAAGTCCGGGTCGGTGGTCAAAAAAGGAATCGAGTCCCGGAGGGACGGCACCGGTTCTCACGCACTCCCTCCCAAGCCAGCGTCGTTGGGCGAAACTCCGCTGAACGCAAAACCTGATCACGGAGTCTTGCGGGCGTCCCGGACCTTGATCACAGCGCCGGGTGGAATGTCGGATTCCAGCATCGTGAGCGAGAGGTCGCTCGACCAGCAGTCGGCGGTTAACTTCCATTCCCCGCCACTCTGCCGCGCACACACCCACAGATACTTGCCGCGCTCTTCGCGCCGCTTGCCGGTTGCGCCCGGGATCAAGGCTTTGCAGCGTCCCGCCTCGTACGCCAGGTCGCCCATAATTTCCGCCCGCAACGGTTCGACTTCCACTTCTCCCAGTCCCGCCTCGAGCGCACCAAAGAAAAACTCTCGGATCGCGGCCGCTCCCCGCACCGGAGGATAGTTCGACCGCAGCACCAGCGCATCCGCCGCGTAGAGTTCGAGCAGGTCGTCCAGATGCTTGGTATTGCAGGCCAGCACCCACTCCTGAGTGACGCGCCGCACCGCGGCTTCCGCCCGACTCATATCTCCGCGCTGCGCCGCGTTCGGGCGCATCTTGTCTTCCCGGACGGCATCAGCCCGCATGGGCTCGGCCCCACGGGGGGGAACACCACCCTCGTAGCCGCCCGGAAAATAATGATGGTGATAGTGATGGTGGTAGTGATGCGTTTCGCGGGTGACCTCGCGATTCCCGCTCGCACTGGTTAGCGCATCGTTTGGAAAAGGATTCGGAGGGAGCGCGAGCCCATGCCCCGGCTGATGTTCCTCGGGCGGGTAGCCGGTGTCGATTCGGTCCGAGGCCCCCATCGGGGTTCCGCACATGCCGCAGAACTTGCTCACCGCGCCATTGTTGTGTCCGCACACGCCACACACGCCGGCACTCAGTCCATTGGCAGGAAATCGTTCGGTGGTCAAGGCGGGCGCCACATCCACGGAAGCCTGTTCGGCATCGTTTTCCGTCGCCAGCCGCTGAACGGCTTCGAGCGCCGCCGCGATGGCTTCTGGATTGGGCCGCGAGCGGCGCAATTCCGGCTCCAGCTTGCGGTAGATTTCCCGCATCTCAGCGCTGCGCTCGGGACCGCGCGCCGGCTGCGACTCCTCAGCAAAACCGGGATGTCTGGGAAGCTTGTTGTCTTTGTCCACGGATCCGAATCAGTCCCTGTTGGGGACATTCTAGCCGCTCGCCCTACCGGATGGAAAACTCGATTTTGCCTTCGGTCTCGGTTGGCACGCCGTTGCAGGTAGCAGGACGGTATCTCCAGCGGCGCACCGTTTCTAGAACGTGCCGGTCGCCAGCCATTCCCGCGCTCTCCAGGATCAGCGGGCTGTCCACGTGGCCGTCGGTACCGATGATGAAACTAACGCGCACGCTCTTGCCGCGTCCGGCGGGGGTGAGTAGCGGATCCGGCGTAGCCAGGGCGACGGGAGCCTGCACCTGCTCGCAAGACGAGCGCCAGTTGGTGTGGGGCACATCGATGAACTGCGAGCCGCGGCTCAGCGTCCGGGAGAGATGGCTCTCCCGCTGCTCCAGATTCGCCGATTGTCCGCGGGGCGCCTCAGTGGTCGCGGCCAGAGCAGAAAGGGGCGTCAACAGCAGAATTGCGGCAGCGCATAATTGATGAAACATTCCGTCTTTCATTCACCCTCCATCGACGAACCAATAAGGGGCAACTCCCGGGCCACACGGTTGCAATATATCTGCTTTGTTTACAATAGATTACAAGGGTAACTTCGGGAGGAACTGCGGCCATGTGAAAGCTGTTGCATATGAAACGGAGATGGCTTGCCGAGATGCTCGCGGCGTGTGCCCGCTGAAGTTTGGGTTGGAGCTGCCGACAACAACTCCGCCTGACGATTTACTCATCCCGCCGAGCGACGCAAGGTCAACAAAGTGATCTCCGGAGGGCAGTTCAAGCGGATTGGAAGTCCGATGGTCCCCAGGCCGGGATTCGTGTAGAGGGTCAGCGGGCCAATCTTGTACAAGCCCATGTAGTACTTCCTGGCCATATAAGGCAAGTAGAGTGGCGGGAGAAATGGAATCCGCACTTGCCCGCCATGAGAATGTCCGGAGAGTTGAAGGTCTATCGGATAATTCGCCGCATAATCGGCGAAGTCCGGTTCGTGCGCGAGCAGGACAGTCGCCTCATCGCGCGGAACATCTGCCAGGGTCGCATCCAGATCAGAGGTTCTGCTCAGGATGTCACTGACGCCGCTCAGCCAGAATCGGGCTCCCTTGAACTCAATCGGTACCGATCGATTGCCCAGCACTGGAATCCCCTGGGAGAGCAGCGCATTGGTGACTCGGTTGGCATCCGTGTCGCAGTCATGATTCCCCAGCACCGCCCACAAACCGTGAGTCGCGCGCATTTGCTCGAGCAGCACAGCGCAAGGCTCGGCGTCGGCAGCCGCCTTTTCCTCGTCTCCGCCGAAGGACGGCACAGTCACGAAGTCTCCCGTCAGCACAATCAGATTCGGACGCAAAGCATTGACCATGCCGATTGCTGCCTTCAGTGGGTGCGCGGAAAAGTGAGGATCGTAATGGAAGTCGCTCAAAAGGACGATGGTGAAGCCCTCCAGTTGGGCGGGCCAGCGACGAAGCTCTATCTCCAGCCGCACCACGCGCGGGTGATTGGGCTCGATAAGAAAAGAATCTCCGGCGATGGCCGCGACTCCGGCAGCCGCGGCGAGACCGATAAACCTTCGTCTGTTAGTCGGAAGAAATGCCAATCGATTCTTAGGCCCTATTTCGCTCTGCGGGATTGCTGGGCATGCCCTCACTCCAGCATATCGCGAACCCAGAGGTTCGCGAAATGCCGGGAATGAGTTTCAAGATCAGAAACTGAAAGTGGCTTGTAGATCGAGGCGCCGCGGAGCGGAGTTGGTGGAGAACGGCCCTCCCTGCAACCCGTTGGGGACATCAAAGAATCGAGATCCGAGTACGCCACTGGGGTTACTAACGTTCACTTTGTTGAAGACATTGCGCACATTGACGCCAAGAGTGAGATTGTAGCGCCGGTCAGAACTGGGACCACTCATCGTAGGACCACCGCCGAACAAGGGACCGCGCGGACCACCGCCGCCGCGTGGACCACCACCGCCCGGCCCTCCTGGTCCGCCTGGATTGCCGGTTGCGCCCTTGGTCTTCGCACCAAAGCCGAAGGTCTTGGTGAGGCGCAGATTTAAAGCGAAATGCGAAGGGCCGGTGCCGTAGTTAATCGGAGCAAGCGGGTAGCTCGCCGATGCCCCGGCCTCGTCGAAGGTTCCCAACGGCGTGCAGTAAATGGTTGAAAAGGTATTGGTTACCTTAGGGCAGCTCGTTTTCGAAACCAATCCTGGGCGATCGTTAAAGATCGAGTCCCCATTCAGGTCGTTGGGCACGGTGATGTTAAACGGCGTCCCCGAACTGGCCACCATGAATGGACTCAGGCGGATAGCGTAGGGCAAAGCAATGCTTCCGCCAAAAAAAAGCCGGTTGCGCGTGTCGAACGAGGCGCGCCCGTAGTCTTGGCTGATGTTGTTCGAATTCGAGGCGAAATTGGAGACACCGGAGGCGTCGCTGTTGGCGTAATTCAGAACATAATAGCCAAAAAGTTGGAGCTTGGAGCCGACTCGAACGTTGCTGTTGACGATAAGTTGGTTCTGGCGGAACACGGATTCGGAAACGTACTCGTACACATTTCCTTTGGCGGGATTGTAACTTGGCGCTCCCGGAGCATTGGCATTGATCGTTCCCAGTTGATCGAAGCCGCGCGAATTCAGATACGTCACCGACAAAGTGGCAGACTTGGTAACTTGGCGTTCAACGCTGAGCGCGCCTTGAAGCGTGTAGGGAGCGTGCAGCCTGGGATCAATCAGATATTTCGTCGGAGTGGCTAATTCGGGGTTCGACAGAGTGCACAGGCTAATGTCGCCAAAACAAGTTGGATTTTCAATGACGTATTGTTGTTGCACAACTCCGTTCACGCGTTCCGCCTGAAGAATCTGTGCGGATTGGAAGCGATCGTAGAAAATGCCAAAACCGCCGCGGATCACGGCTTTCGGCGGAGCGCTTCGGCCGCCGACTCCCCAGGCGAATCCCACCCGCGGCGCCCAATCCCCGTGATCGTGAATGTCGTTTTGAGTCTCGAAGCGCAGGCCATAACTCAGCGTGAGGTTGGGCCGCACGCGCCAGTCGTCCTGCAGGTAAAGCCCGGCGTCGTAGGTGGTCAGATTCGCGCTGGGGGTCCCTGCGGTTATCGACAACTGAGTCGCGTAAGGAATTCCGCTTCGTAGGTGTTGCGTCGCGTACTGATACGAAACCGGGCAGGGCGTCGTGGCGGGCAGCCGGTTTGGATCGCTCGGCGAGTGGCAATTGAGGTCGGTCGTTCCGTCTAACGACGAGAAGATAAACGTGCCGTTGAAATCCGATCTGGAGAAGTTGGCATCGCGCAGAGCGCGTACCCGGGCGCCGAATTTCAACGTGTGGTTCCCGTGAATCAATGAAGTGTAGTTCTGGACTTCGTAGTGATCCTGATGATCGGTGATTGTGCCCTGGTTGTAGCCCCCACCCTCAAAAGCTCCCCGGACGTTAATTGTCGGAGCGGTGCTGACCGGGTTTTGACTGCTGAGCTCGCGAAGATATTGAAAGCGCGTTTCGTTAACGACCTTCGCTCCAATGACCTGGGTGTCCCCAATCTGAAAAGTGTGCTCGCTCGATTGATCGTTGTAGGCCTGTGAGGCGAGCGTCAGTTGGCCCGGCCCCTCGTTGTTCTGCGTGTCGCGATAATACTGATAACGGGCAGTCAGGGTGTTGTTCTTGGAAATCGCATAGTCAAATCGCGGAGCGATATTGGTGCGGTAGCGTGGGTTCGGGATAGATTCGAAGGTCTGAATGGGCTTGAGGTTCTGATCGAGAACGAAGGCATTGATCGCATCGATATCAGCAATATTGCGGCGCTCGACGTTGAAAAAGAACGACGCCGCCTTTCCCAGCGGACCGCCAATCTGACCGTTGTATTGGGTGGAATCGTAACTCGGCTCGGCACCCGCAAAGGGGTTGTGGGAGTTGAACGCGGAGGCGTTACCCAGCACAAAAAATTGGCCATGATACTTGTCGGTTCCCGGCTTGGTGAAGATTTCGATTCGGCCGTAGCCCAACTTGTCGTACTCGGAAGAAAATGGATTCTGGTTGATGCGGATTTCGCGAATCGACGATTTGGGCGGTAGCTGGCCCGCGGTAAACCCGTCAATGTACATCTGCCCGCCGTTGGGTCCAGCGGAGGGTCCGGCGAGGGCCTCCAGGTCCGACTGCAGTTCATCAGGATCGTCGGGCAGAGCTTCGAGTTCTTTGCCGGAAATCACGATGGCGCCCGCGTTGCTCGATGGATTCACATCGATTGTGGGGGCGGTGTCGGAAACCTGTAGCTTCTGCGTCTCCACTTCGATGCTCATCGATACGTTGAGCCGCAAGGGTTGATCTGCGATCACGACGTTGTCGTTCTCGTAGAGAGTGAATCCCTGCGCCACCACAGTGAGCGAATACTTTCCCGCCGGCAGCGCTTTGAACTCGTACATGCCCTGTGCATTGGTCTGCGCAGTGATCGGAGATCCGGTGGCCGGGGTCACCACAACCGTAGCGCCAGTAATGGCCGCGCTGGAGGGATCGGTTACTTGGCCGCGCAAGGATCCGGGGTTGGTTTGCGCAACCGATGCGGCGAGCGAAAGAAATACAAATAAGAATGAAAAGATGATGAATACCAGTTTCATAAATAAACTCTGTTGCAGTTTCGGCCTTCCCTCAGCGGCTTGAGCCGCGGATCTTGAAGTTCTTGCTAGAACTTTGAGGCAAAACTACTGATTGCCGGCATCGCCGCCCGGAGCGCCGCCCAGACTCCAGGGAGTGAGCATCATGGCCTGGCTGGCGTTGGGAGCAGCCTGAAGAATTGGTTCCACTCCGCTCAGCAGCGTGATGGCCGTGCTCGCGCCAGCCGCCGAGCCTTGCGTTGCTACCATCATGACAGCGTCGCCTTTGTGCAGGTCGGCGAGCGCGACGGCTGGCATGCGACTGAGCATCTGCCCGAAGTCGGTAGCTCCCCCCCCACGCATGCCGCCACCCATAGTTGCTCCACCCATTCCTCCCGCACCCGCGCCTCCTGCATTTGGATTCATTCCGCCGGATGAGGCTGGTGCCGCCGCCCCAGCTTGTGCGTTCTGTCTCGTGGGTCCCGTGGCAGCGCCAGGCATGCCAGGAGGCATTGCCCCTGCCATGGATGCTTTCAGCCGCACGGCAATACGCTGCGCCATCTCCGCCGGGAGCTGGTGCAGTTGCGAGTCGGAAGTGATTTTCACCTGCACCGCCTTCTTGCTCAGCACGTCCTGAATGGTCAGCGTGCCCGCGCTGGCATCGACGGAGTTGACGGTTCCCGCAATGTTGCGGAAGCTGCCGCTGACGATCTCCTCGGCAGTAAGCTCGGTCCCGTCGGCGTTGCGGTCGCCACGGGCACGCAACTGGTCTCCCGGTTGAACTTGGTCCAGGGTGCTGGGCTTGGCGTCCTCAAACTTGGTCGAGTCTGGAGCGTAGCGCCGCACCACTGTGTTCTTGGACGCATGCACGGCAATGGTCTTCTTTCCGGTGAATCCGGTCAGGGAAATTGTGACCGTCCCGGTTGCCGGGTCGACCCCACTGACCAGGCCGCCCACTCCGCGCTTCTGCCAATCCTGGCGGATCTGGTCAGTCACCGCCGCGACCACTGAGCGCGTGATCACCAGGATCTCCAGCGTGGCGATTGATTTGCCATCTTCAGAGGCGAAACCACGGACACGAATCGTGTCGCCCACCTGCAAATCCTGTAACTGGATCGACGTCGCGTTCTTCAGATCCTTTTCGCCCGAGGCGAGGCGGAGGATCCGCGCCGTAGGTTGCACATTCGCAATGATCTCCGGCCCGGAGTCGGGCGTCAAAATGACTGTATTGCCATTGATGCTCTTGATGGTCCCAAGGCGCTTCGCCACAGGCGTACTACCCGGCGCAGGCTGCTGCTCGGAGGCCACGGTTGGGGATGCCGCCGAAACGCCCGCCGAGAACGCCATTCCACATCCGAGTACCACGATGGTCATGATCGATACGCGATTACTGGTCATACGCCCCACCATCTAATTTACATCGTCGCAAATGTCGCAACCCCATGATTTACAAAGTTTTACCGAGCCTCAATAAGCTTTACAAGACTTCTATCGCCCGGTCCGGAGTGGGCTATGCGCCAGCGTCCCGGTCATCCAAAGTGGCAATAGACGATCCCCTCCAGCACCGTTACGATCTGGTAAATACTTTGCGGAAATCGATCCTTGGGATGAGTGTCTCTTTCATACGCAGTTTTGTCTGCTGGGCGATGGTACTGATGGTTTCGCAGTCCTTGCCAGGACAGACTCCAGCCGCAATTCTTCACGCCCAGGGCGGGGTTTGGATCAATGGTTACGAGGCCAAGGATTCGGCGGCGGTTTTTGCTGGCGACCTGCTCGAAACCCGCCCGGGATTTTCGGCGAACCTGACTTTGGAGGGCTCCGCGGTGCTGATTCAGGCGGAGTCGGTGTCCAAGTTTCAGGGCGATTGGCTCGAACTCGACCACGGCGCAGTCTCGGTGGAGACATCGAAGAGTTTCCAGGTGCGGGTAAATTGCATCAAGGTCGTGCCCGTCGCGAACGAATGGACGCAGTACGAAGTCACCAATGTAAATGGAACCGTGCAGGTTGCGGCACACAAGAGTGACGTGAACGTGCAGGTTGAGGACGCGCACCGCAAACCATCGGGGGAGATGGCAGGATCGCAGGGAGGCAGCGTCCACGAAGGGGAACAGCGGAACTATGACGAGTCGCAACTGTGCGGGGCGCCGCCACGCCCTACCGGGGCAAGATCGGCGCTGAACCCGAAGTGGATTGCGATAGGCGCCGGAGGCACCGGCCTTTTAATCTGGATCCTGGTGCACGGAGGCGGAGGGAGCAGTCCGGTCATCAGCCCTTGGCAGCCGTAGTCCGATAGCCACGGTGAAATCGGCTGAAGAGCATGCGTGAGAACCAAATTTCAGTGTGAATGCTGCACCAAAACCCCTTTCAAGATCCAGCCCCGCAGCGGCGGCATAATTTAGCCCCGGACGTTAGTCGGGTAGGTTCGGAGAGAGTGGAACGAGTCCGGGTAGGGACGGCAGGCGTTCTCAGGCACTCTTTGGAAGCCTTTCAGGGCATGACCTACCGGTCGGCATTCCAACCGACCGCAATTACCTCAGTAACGTTTCAGGGCTTACGGTTTCGCTTTAACCTTGAGCTTCACAGTTGCGTTTCCGAGGAGTTTGCCATCTCGTTCACCAATACATCGCAAGGTGCTCGTGCCGCCTCGGCTCGCGCGTTTGTTCACAGCCTCAACATTCTGATCAAGTATGCGCGGATGTATGGCTACGATCACAAGCGCACAGAGGCTCAATTCGAAACCGCGTGGAACGAGTTGCTGCAAGGTCTCCCCACCGCCGGCGACAGCGGCTTTCTGCTGGGGGTCTCCGACAATAAACTGCTGCTCGACGGCATTCCGTTGGAAGCAGGAAACGCGGAGCGCAGCTTCGCGACCCTGTTGACGACCGCGGGATTGGCCAGCCTGCATTTTTCCAAAGAAGTGACAGTGGAAGACTTCACGCGCCTGGTGCGCGCCTTCACCGTTGCGGGATCGAAGGCCACCGACGTGGCCAAGCAGATCAAAGAGGCTTTGGGAGCCGGCAAGCAGAACAGCACCATCAAGATCAATGAAGTGAAGTTCGTCGCGGCCGATCCGCTGACCGGCGATGTCAGTATCGCGGCGCAGATCGCGGCGCAGACGCTCGGTCCTGAATTCAAGCAGTGGCTGAATGATCCCCAGAAACTCCTGCAATTGATTGCCGCAGCCGAAGGAGCCAGTTCCGGTAGTGGTGGACAAGGCGCTCCCGGAGTACCGATGGTTCCGCTCGGCAGCGTGCCCAATGGCCCGGCGGGTGGCGGAGGCGGTGGAACGGCAAGCGGAGGAACAGGCAGCGGTTCCGGGACAGGGACTGGAGGCGGAGGCGGCACCGGAACCGGCGTAGCTCCGGCATGGACCGGCGGAATGGTTCCGCTGCAGGAACAGGAAGTGATTCAGGCGATCCGGCTGCTGACGCGCTTTGGTCAGGTGCAGCAGGATCCGACGGTCAAAGAAGAAGATCTGCATCAGGAACTGACCCAGACCGATCCCAACACCAGGCTGAACCTGCAGCAACTGCTGGGAAGTTTGGCCGCCAAGGCGGCGTCGTCGCAAGAAGAAGACACGCCGCTGCTGATGAAAGCAGCCGAGCACATGGCCATCCGCTTCGCGCTGGAGCGGTATCAGAAGGGCGAAATCAAGGTCAATGCCGTGCACCAGATGATGGAGCACATGAGCCGACAGATGGACTCGTTGCGCCAGATTCTGAAGATGCAGGAAGAAAAGATGAATAAGGCCGGGCTCTTGGTGGAGTCGCACGCCGACATCCTGGACCGCATGTTCTGGGCGGAAGTGCCGGAGTCCGGTAAGAAGAGTGTGTTGCTCTCGCACGAGGCGCCGTGTGTGCCGCCGCGCAACGTGCGCCAGTTCGTGGAAGTGCTACTGGATCGCGAAGACAATCAGGCCGCGGCGGAAATTCTGAACAACTATTCGGGTTGTCTGAGCGCCAAGGAGACAGAGCCGCGGCGCAAGACAGCTATCGGATTGAGCCAGCTGGCCGACCTGTATGCGCGCCTGGGCGGGCAGCCGATGGGACAGGCAATCCGCAAACTGAGCCAACAACTGATTGCCGACAAGGACCCCGAACTGCAGAGCCTGATGAGTGCGGCGTTCGTGCGCCTGAGCCAGGAAGCCAGTGCGGCCAAGAACTACGCCGCGGTGAACGAGGTGTGCGCCGGCATCGAACTGGTGAGCGTCGAGCGCCCGGTGCTGATGAGCGATCTACGCCCCCGCGTGGGCGTGGAGAACCGGCTGCCGGAGTTTATCGAAGAAGCCTTGCATACGGATGCTGTTCCGGCAGATTTGTTGTCGGTCCTGCGCCGCACCTGTCATGCCGGCGCCGAACACTTGGCGGACCGGTTCTTCCGCTGCATGCGGCGCAACGAGTGCGACGCCATGATCGAACTGGTGAAGCAACTGGGCTCGCCGGTGCTGGTGCAGTTGCGCGAGATCCTCCGCACCGGACAGCCGCGGCAGGCTTCGAGCGCGGTGGGATTGGTGAGCCGCCTCGACGTGGGTACTCTGCTGGAACTGCTGCCGGCGCGCTTGCCGGAGTGGAACCGTTTCTATCACGATTTGGTGGTGCGCCAGATTGCCTACGGCGCCGCCCCGGACCGCGGCCGCACTCTGCTGGAACTGGCTGAAGTGCTGGATCCGCTGGTTCTGGCGGAAGCTGTCGACGAGATCGGCATGAGCGGCGATTTAGCAGCGGCGCCTCCGCTGATTGCCATGGCGCGGCCCGGCGACGCGGCTTCGCGATCGCCCTTCGTGCAGCTCAAAGCCATTGAGTCCCTGGGGCGTCTGAAGGATCTTGAGTCGGTGGCAACATTGCGGGAAATTCTGGAAACCAAGAAAACGTTTGGCTACGTCCATCACAGAGAACTGCGGATTGCCGCGGCCCAGGCCTTGTCAAAGACCGATCCGCGTTACAGTTCGCAAGTGATGTCCGACAGTGGCTTCGAAGCCGCCGAACTTGCGATCGCACCTCTGGATCTGGCGCCCGCGTGTCCCTGGGTGCGGCAGCGGCGTTACGAGCGTCTGGTGCTCGCCAAGACGGTGATGGCGACGATCGGCAGCTCGTGGGGGAAATCGAAGATTCAGATCCGTGAACTAAGCCTGGGTGGCGGCATGGGCACCAAGGAAGACAACCTGCGCATCGGCAGCGAGGCCGACCTTGAAATTTCCCTCGGCATGCGTTCGAAGATTCGGGCCCACGTGCTCCTGCGGCGGGCACGAGTCAATGAAGTCGGATTTGAGGTCGTTAACACCGACCTCGAAAGCCGCTACCGCCTGCGCCGCCTGCTGGTCGAGGCCCTGAATCACGCGCCGCAAAATAAGGGCTCGGAGTGGGGCGGCGACCGCAAGATATAGAACTAGCTTCTACCTCTGAGCCCTCCATACAAAAAGCCTCTGCCCGCGGGCCGAGGCTTTCATTTTTCTGGAAACCTACTTCACTTTCGCGAAGATGATAACCAGGGTGTACAGCGCGAGCGACTCGATCAGGGCCAGGCCCAGAATCAGCGCCAGCTGAATGCCGGGACGAGCCGCGGGATTGCGCGCCAGCCCCTCAGCCGCCGCAGCCGTGGCTTTGCCCTGCGCCAGGGCGCAAATGCCAGAAGCAAACGCCATCGAGAACCCGGCGGCGATTGCAACCCAGTTGACTTCGCCCGAGCCTCCGCCCTGGGCAAATGCCGGGACGGCGAACGAGAGTGCGGACAGTACCATGAACAGCTTACTCAGTGTGCGCATTGTGATGCTCCTTGTATGAATTGCCGCCAGTGGGTGGTTGACGTCATCCCGTGCAGACGCCCTCACGCTGAACGGCCCTGCCAGAAACTCAAAACGACTCTTGCTCGAATCAGTGCTCGTCGGCCACCGCTCCCTGCAGATAAACCGTCGTCAGCAACACAAAAATGTAGGTCTGCAGCAGCGACACGCCGATGTGCAACCCCAAAAACAAAACGGGCACGCCTATGGGTACCAGCGAAAAGAACACAAAAGTGACCATATCGCCCGCGAACATGTTGGCGTAAAGACGGATGGTCAGCGAGAGCACGCGCGCCAGGTGGCTGATGAGCTCGATGGGAATCATCAGTGGCGCCAGCGCCGGCATCGGTCCGGCAAAGTGTTTGAGGTAACCGATCCCGGCATGCTTGAATCCCTGGGTTTGGTAGTAGACGAAGGCGCAAATGGCGCAGCCCAGAGGAACGATGGGAACAGCTGTGGGCGACTCCAAGCCCGGAATCACCCCGATCAGGTTACAGAACAGGATGAAGAAGCAAAGCGTGGCCAGGAACGGTGTGTAACCTTCGGTGTGATGGCCGATGATTTCGTTGCTCTGTCCCTGGATGAATCCTTCTACGCCCTCGAACAAGTGCTGAAGTCCTCCAGGGTTGTCCACCGAGAGGCGCGAGCGCACCAAGAGAAAAAGGATCAGCAGAAACCCGAAGACGAGCACCTCCATCGCCAAAGAGTTTGGGATGGGGGCGTCGGCGTACTTCGGTGCGGTACCGAAAGCGTGTAGCAGCGCCGTGACCGGAGCGGCGAATAGATGATTCAGGATTGCGGTAAACCAGAGTTGTTCGGGCATAAAGAAGCTTTTGGCTCTTGTCTTTTAGCTCATGTCTTTTAGCTCTCGGCTTCTAGCTCTTGGCTTCTAGCTCTTGGCTTCTAGCTCTTAGCTTTGCCGGAATCGGGTCGCTTTCTTTCTAAACTCCCCGCACCAGCGCTGCGTAGACTTCATACACTGCTTCGCAGGCGATGGCCGCGACGGGTAAAAACAAGCCCGCCAGGAGGCCATTCAGGCTCGCGGGAGAAACAGTCAATATAACATAGGCCCCAACGGCCATCAAAACGTAGCGGAGCAGGAAACGCGAGACAATTCCCTGCCCCGATTGCGCTGTCGTGGCGCCCGCGGCGCGATCGACGAAACCACTGATGACGCGCTTCAGCCAGTAGAAATTGACGTACGCGATCGCGCATCCGAAGGCGAAGCCCACCGCCGGGCGTAGGCCGAACCTCCACCAGCCAGCACCAATCAGTAGCGGCGCCAGGACCGCCATGAACTGGCGAATGCGGTCAAGGGCGCCGGAATAGAAGCGCTCGGCTGCGGCTTGTTGGACAGTGGGATCGCCATTTGGCTGGTCGGGCATCGGGAACAGGCAATCAGACATCGTACGCCAACCAGGGCGCAACCCTGAGCGGCTAAAAGGGCTGCAGAAATTTCGCAAATGCGTCGAGCACCGTGGAACAGCGGCGCTCATAGCGCCACGCAAGCGGACCTCAGGCGGTGAGCTTCAGCCCCGGTGGTCGCCTTCCACTGTTGCACCGGCGCAGCTGATAGTCGGCCCCTTCAAGACAAATCGGATGGCACAATTTATTTCGTATCCCGAATTGCCGTACGGATCAACTCGATGAAGCCGGCGGCGATGCCAAGCAGAATTCCTACTAAGTACAACCACGTGGTGTGCAGCCAGCGGTCGAGCGCGGCGCCGATGAGCCATCCTACGACGAGCGCGGCAGGTAGAACAAAGGCCATCTGCCCATAGCGGGCGTATTGCAGCCAGAAGTTTCGCTTCTGCGAAGAGTTCTGATCGTCGTCCTGGCGGTCGTGCTGATCATCGGGATTGCGGGCGGCTGGCATCGAATAGCTGCCGGGCTGCGCCCGGCCGGACAGCCGCGGGCGGCTGTCCCCACAGGAGTATCGTTATCGGACTAGCTTTGCGACACTGGGATTTTGCGCAATCCCCAGCGCCCAGTTCACCAGTTCGATGAAGCGGTTGGGCATAATTCCGATGAAGAGGGTTGCGAACCCCGTAATGCCGAGCGCGGCGCGCATGGCATAGCTTACCGGCAGGTGCTCCTCACCTTTTTCGGGCTGGCGCATTAACATCGCGTTGGCGATCTTCAGGTAGTAGTAGAGACCGAAGACCGAGTAGAGCACGCCGAGCCCCGCCAGGGCGTAGTGCCCAGTTTCAATCAGACTGAGGAAGATGAAGTACTTACCCCAGAACCCGGCCAGCGGTGGAATTCCGGCCAGCGAGAGCATAAAGACCAGCATCAGCACAGCTTCGACCGGAGCGCGCGAGTAGAGTCCGTTGAGGTCGTCGAGCTCGTCGCCGACGATGTTGCGATGGCGCAGTGACGTGATCACGCCAAACGCGCCCAGATTCATAAACGTATAAACCAGTAGGTAGATCAAAATGCCCTTGATGCCGTCGGGGTTCAGTTCGGTGGCGGAGCCGGCGACCAGGCCGAGCAGCATGTATCCCACGTGAGCAATGGAGGAATATGCCAGGAGCCGCTTGGTGTTGGTCTGCGTGAGCGCGGCGAGGTTGGCGCCCGTCATGGTAGCGATGGAGACAAACACTAGCAAAGGCAGCCAGGTTGAGCGCATCGGCAGTAACCCGAAGAGCAAAATGCGCATGAGCATGGCCCATCCCGCGGCTTTGACGGCAACGGACATGAATCCGGTGATGCTGGTAGGCGCGCCTTCGTAGGCGTCGGGCGCCCACTGGTGGAAGGGGATGGCGGCGATCTTGAACAGCAGCCCGGTCATGGTTGTCAACAGAGCGATGATGGCCACTGGTTTGTATTCGCTAGTCAGAACATGCCGTGCCAACGTTTGCTGGATGACCGCGAGGTTGGTACTGCCTGTGACGCCATAAAACAGCGAGAGCCCGTAGGCGAAGATGCCGGAAGAAAACGCTCCGAGCAGCAGATATTTCAGCGCAGCTTCGTTGGAGCGCCGGTCGCGGCGCAGGAATCCGACGAGGACGTAGGTTGAAATCGCCATCAATTCCAGACCGATGAAGATAAGCACGATGTCGGACCCGGCCGCCATGCACATCATGCCCACCACTGAGAGCAACATCAGCGCGTAGTACTCGCCATGGCTTTCGTGTTCAGTTTCGAGGTACCGCACCGACATGAGAATCGCGATGCCGGTAGCTGCGAGGAAAAGATAGAAAAAGTAGAGCGCGAAATGGTCGACCAGCATGGTTTTCATCAGGCCGTAGGCGCCCGGAGCATTGCTCTGGTCGAGCCAGCGCTGGATGTTATAAACCGCCTTCGCCGAAAACAGCAGCCCGATGAATGCCGTGACGGCGTTCGCCCACTTCTGCTCTTTCGGCAGCATGAGGTCGATCAGGAGTATGCCAAGCGCGAAAAGCGTCAGCAGAGTGATGGGCAGGGCCAGCAGGTAATCCGTCGAAGTGAATCCGAGTGCGGGCACTAGTGTTGCCCCTTCTTCATCGCATTCGCAGGTGGCACAACAGGAACTGATCCGTGCGGCGGATTGATGACCGAACCTTCTGCCGCGGGCGCGACCAGCACGTGCTCCGGAACCGACGCGCTCTCAACGGCCCCAGGCTGCGGATAGCCAGGGCGCGCGATCGCGATCGTGTGATTCACCGGTTGTTCAAGAATCTGGAAAAATGGCTTGGGATAAAGCCCGATCCAGAAGGCCATGACAATGAGTGGAACGAACGTCGCCACCTCGCGCGGAGTCAGGTCGTCGAGCTTTTCGTTCTTGGGATTGGTGACCGTGCCGAAGAAAACGCGCTGGTAGAGCCACAGCAAATATGCCGCGGCGAGCACAACTCCTGGGACAGCCCACGCGCCCCACTGCCACTTCTCCATGAAAGCCCCTTGCAGAATGGTGAACTCGCCCACGAAGCCGTTGAGCAGCGGCAGTCCCATCGACGACAGGAACATGATCATGGTGATGGTGGCGTAGACCGGCATCACGTTGGAGATACCGCCGTATTCGGAAATCTCGCGCGTATGGCGGCGCTCGTAAAGGATGCCGACGATCAAGAACAGCGCGCCCGTGGAGATCCCGTGATTAATCTGCTGCAAGACAGAGCCACTTAGTCCCGCGGGATTCAGCGCGAAGATGCCGAGCGTGCAGAATCCGAGGTGGCTGACGGACGAGTAGGCCACCAACTTCTTCATGTCCTTCTGCATGAGTGAAACCAGGGCCCCATAGATGATGGCGATGATGGAGAGCCCGATCATCCACCCGCGGACAGTGACATTCAGGAATGTAGCCGGATTCGACAGGACCTGCGGAAAGAATGGCAGCGAGAAGCGGACAAAGCCGTACGTTCCCATCTTCAGCAAAACTCCCGCCAGGATGACCGAACCCGCCGTGGGCGCTTCCACGTGCGCGTCGGGCAGCCAGGTGTGGAACGGGAACATTGGCACTTTGATCGCGAACCCAACAAAAAACGCGAGGAATAGCCAAACCGCGTACTGGAATGGAATCTGCGGCGCGGTGTCGTAGAGCGCCGTAAGGCTGAAGCTGTAAATGCCGGTGACAGTGTGGTGGTGGAAATAGAGGAACAAAATGGCCAGTAGCATCAGCACCGACCCAGTCAGCGTGTACAGGAAGAATTTGATCGCAGCGTAGAGTTTGCGTGGCCCTCCCCAAATGCCGATCAGCAGGTACATCGGCACCAGCATGGCTTCCCAGAAGACGAAGAAGAGAAAGAAATCAAGCGCCATGAAGACGCCGAGCATGCCGGTCTGCAGCACCAGGAACCAGATGTAGTATTCCTTGACCCGGGTCTCAATGGCGGTCCAGGAAGAGAGGATCGAGATCCAGCCGAGCAGCGTCGTGAGCATGATGAGCAGAAACGAGATGCCGTCGATGCCCAGCACATACCCCGCGCCAATCGAGGGGATCCAGTTGTTGGCCGCGCCCTCGATGAACTTGAACTGCGCGGCATCCTGGCTCTTGACCAGCACCCAAAACCAAGGCACGAGCGGCAGCGAGATCAGGAAGCCGCCCAGCGCGAAGATATTCGCGATCCACCGAATAGCTTCCTTGTTCTCTTTGGGGACAAACAGAAGCAGGATCGCGCCCGCCAGCGGCGTGAAGAGGATGATGGACAATATGTGATTCTGCATAGTCAGCTTCTAGCTTCTAGCTGCTAGCTTCTAGCTCTTGCCACCTAGCCCTCAGCGTTTTGCTAGAAGCTAGGAGCCAGCAGCTAGAAGCTGCTTTCAGTGGTACACGTAATAGAACACAAACCCTACCAGGCCCGCCGTCATCACCAGCGCATACCATTGCACTAGTCCCCACTCGAACAGGCGCGCGGGATAACTCAGCATGCGCGCCAGAATCGCCGGACCGTTGACTCCGACGCCGTCGATAATCCACTTGTCCCACCAACTGGAAATTGTCGCGGTCAGACGGGTAATCCATCCCGCAGCGTTGACGGCGCCATCGATCACGTTGGCATCGAACCACGAACTCGCTTCGCCCAGGCCCATGACGCCGAGCCGGATGTCTCCTAGTTTGCGGCGGCCAGTGAAGAGGTAGTCATATCCCTCATCCACGTAATACTTGTTGAGCAGCGCGTCGTAAACGGGCGGAGCTTTCGCGGCGATGGGTTCGACGTAGCCCTTGCCCGCGTTGCCGTAAGCGCGTGAGGCTAGAAACCATCCGCCGAATGCGACCGCCACGGAGAGACCCATCAGCCCTAACTCAAGGCCGCGACTGCCTTCTTCGGTCGGGGCTAGAGCCACTTCTCGGTGATTGGCGAATACAGGATCAAGGAATTTCTCGAAATGATTTGACGGCCAATTCAGGTATCCAGCGGTGATCGAGAAAAATGCCAGAATAACCAGCGGTCCCGTCATCGACTTGGGCGATTCGTGGATGTGATGTTCAACCTCGTGGTCGGTTATGCGCGACGGACTCCAGAAGGTCAGGTAGATCAGCCGGAACATATAGAACGACGTCATCAGTGCGGTTGCGAAGCCGATCACCCAGAGGATCGGGCTGTATTTCCACGCCTGCCACAAAATTTCGTCTTTCGAAAAGAATCCGGCCAGGCCGGGGATTCCAGCGATCGCGAGCGTGGCAACGAACATGCTGCGGAAGGTGACAGGGATTTTTCCCGAGAGCGCGCCCATGTTGCGCATGTCTTGCTCGCCGCTCATAGCGTGAATCACCGACCCTGCCCCAAGGAAGAGCAGGGCTTTGAAGAAAGCGTGGGTGAAAACGTGGAAGACTCCGGCGGCGAAGGCTCCGACGCCGAGAGCGAGGAACATGTAGCCAAGCTGCGACACGGTCGAGTACGCGAGAACACGCTTAATATCGTTTTGCACCAGTCCGATCGATGCGGCGAAAATTGCGGTCAGCGCCCCCACGATGGCGACCACCATCATCGATTTAGGCGCCAGCACAAACAGCGCGTTCGAGCGCGCCACCATGTAGACACCCGCTGTCACCATGGTCGCGGCGTGGATGAGTGCGGACACCGGCGTTGGGCCTTCCATCGCGTCGGGAAGCCAGACGTAGAGCGGAAGCTGGGCCGACTTGCCGCAGGCTCCGACGAACAGCAGCAGCGTGGCGGCGGTGATGATCGGGTTCCCCATCAGGCCGGCGGCATGCTCGCGGGCGAACCCCGTTACGTCAACAAAGCGCAGCGAGCCGCACAACCACGCGATAAAGAACATTCCCAGGATAAATCCGGCGTCGCCAATGCGGTTGACGATAAATGCTTTATTGGCAGCATCGCTGGCCGACTTGCGCTGGAAATAGAATCCGATCAATAAGTACGAGCAAAGGCCCACGCCTTCCCAGCCGACGAACATGAGCACGTAGTTGTTGGCCAGGATCAGCGTCAGCATGGAGAACATGAAGAGGTTGAGGTATCCGAAGAAGCGGTAGTAGCCGCCTTCATGCGCCATGTAGCCGATGGAATAAATGTGGATCAGCATGCCGACGCCGGTTACGAACAACAGCCAGATGCTGGAGAGCGGGTCGAGAAGGAACCCGGCGTCCGCCTGGAAGGGGGCTTGGGACCCGTCGGATTTCACATAGGTCAAATGGCCCGTATCGGTGCCGAGCCAGGTGTAGAGGATTGTCTGATAGGGCTGGTGATCGTGCGCAGGAGCCCATGCCGTGTACTGCCAGACCGCCCCGCACGCCATGAGGAACGCCAGCACGACCACACCGACCGAGACTGCGCTCACCGTCTGCTTCTGCAGCTTGCGACCACAGAAAAACATAAGGGTCGCGCCGATGGCCGGCAGCAGCGGAATCAGCCAGATGTGGGAGAGAAACATTGGTTTTCAGTTCTTGAGTTTTTTGGCTCTTAGCTCTTGGCTCTTGGCCCTTAGCTCTTGGCCTTTAGCTCTTGGCTCAAACCTCCTAACTCTCTAGCTAAAAGCCAAGAGCTAATAGGCAAAAAGCTGCCTTTCTACCACTTCAACAAATTTACTTCGTCAATGTTGACCGTCTCCTTATTACGGAAGAAGGCGATCAGAATGCCGAGGCCGACCGCCGCTTCGGCAGCGGCGTCGGTGATAACAAAAATTGCAAAGACCTGGCCATGCAGCGCTCCGGGCCCACCCCCCAGGTGGGCAGGCATTCCCTGCCAGTAGCGCGAGAGGGCAACCAGATTCAAGTTGACCGCGTTCAAGATAAGTTCAATCGACATCAGCACGATGACCACGTTGCGCCGCGTGAGCACGCCGATCACGCCCAACAGGAACAGAGCGGCGCCCAAGACCAGGTAGTGCAGGGTCGAAATGTGGAGCATGCTTTCCATTTGAGCGCTAGCATCTAGGTTTGGCTGCTAGCTAGAAGCTAGGAGCTAGCAGCCAGAAGCTGTTTTCTTCAGATCCTCTTTTTCGCCATCACCACCGCTCCGATAATCGCTACCAACAACAGCAATGACGCGATCTCGAACGAGAACATATACATGCCTTGGTGCTGGTCGTACAGCAGGGCGGCGACGTCTTGGACGTTCTGGCCTTCCCCGTAGGTTACGCGTCCTTCGGGGAATAACGACTTTCCCTTGGTATACACAGCGATGAACAGGCCACCCAGAGCGGCTGCAGCCGCGATGCCCACCAGCCACTGCTTATTGAACTGGCGCTCTTTCACCGTGCGCTCGATCGAAATCAGCATGATCACGAACAGGAACAAGACCATAATGCCGCCCGCATAAAGAATGATTTGCACGCCGGCAACAAACGGAGCGTAGAGCATCAGGTAGATTCCGGCCTGGGCCAGCAGCGCCGTGATCAAGGCCATGGCCGAGTGCACGGCGTTTCTGCGCGTGATCACCAGGACGCCCCCGATGATCATCGTGGCCGACAACAAGTAAAAGAAAAAGGGCGTGGCGACAGGCATCATAGAACGCGTTTCAGCCACTCCTTTACAGGCTCTTCAAGAAAACCAGCCCCGGCGGTCAAAATCAGGAGCACAAGACCCGTCGGCAAAAGGATCTTCCATCCTACCTTCATGAGTTGGTCAAAGCGGTAGCGCGGGAACGTGCCACGATACCAGATATAGAGGTACATGAACGCGGCAACTTTGGCCGCGAACCAGAAGATGTCGCCCACCCGATCGCGCACGGGAGGAGCGAACAGGACCAGTCCGATCAGAGCCAACACGGCGCCGAATCCCGCCAGGCCAATCGTCTGAATCCTGAACAGCGGATGCTTGGGCATGCGGGCGGCGTTGTAAAAACACATCGCGCCCAGGAGCAAGAACGTGATTCCGGGGAAAAGCGAGAAAACGAGATCCCACGTAGGGCCGCTCAGAGCGTCCGGAAATGGCCGCAGCCATCCGCCCAGCCAGAGCGTGACGGCGATCGAAGACACTGCGATCATGGCCGAGTATTCCGCCAGGAAGAACAGAGACCAGCGGAAGCCGCTGTATTCCGTGTGGAATCCGGCGGTCAGCTCGGATTCGGCCTCGGGCAGGTCAAACGGCGCACGATTCGTCTCAGCGACCATCGCAACCGCGAAGATGAAAAACCCGACCAGCCCGAGGGGAAAGAACTTGAAGACGAACCAGGTGTGCTGCGCCTGTTGCGCCTGGACGATGCCGATCATGCTGAGCGTGCCCGTGCCTTCGGCGTTCAAGCTGGTCATCACGATGACGGAGACGACGGCGAGTCCCATCGCCACTTCATACGACACCATCTGCGCGCTGGAGCGCAGGGCGCCGATCAACGGATAGTGAGAGTTCGAGGCCCATCCAGCCGTGACGATGCCAAGCACGCTGAGCGAAGAAACTCCCAGCATGAACAAGATGCCGATGTTCATGTCGGTGATGGCGTGCGTGGGGCCGAAGGGGACGACGACGAATACCGTGAACGCCGCCAGCACAACGATAAACGGAGCGATCCAGAAGACCACCGCATCGGCCTCGGCCGGCATGATGTCTTCTTTGAGCAGCAACTTGAGGGCGTCGGCAATGGGCTGGAGCAGCCCATGCGGCCCCACGCGCATTGGCCCAAGGCGCACTTGCATGTGCGCGAGAATCTTGCGCTCGAGCCAATTCATCGCAATCACGGCGATCGAAAGCCCAACGAAAACGAGCAGGACGTACACCGTGGCCCAGAACCAATTCCCGGCCGCGCCCGGCGTTTGATCGCTGGAAAGGTAAGACTGGATGTAGTCGATGACCTCGCGCATCAGCGGTCTACCTCGCCGAGAACGATGTCGAGCGTGCCGATCACGGCGATGACGTCGGCAACGAGCTGGCCGCGGCACATCACATCAAGAGCTTGCAGGTTCACGAACGACGGCGGGCGCACGCGCACGCGGTAGGGTTGCGTGGAGCCGTCGCTGACGATGAAATATCCGAGCTCGCCTTTTGGAGCTTCGATCGAGTGGTAGACCTCGCCCACCGGCGGCTTAATCACCTTAGGGACTTTCGCCATGATCGGGCCTTCGGGGATGCCTTCCACCGCCTGCTCGATAATCCTCAGCGATTGCCGCATCTCGGCCATACGAACCAGGTACCGGTCATAAGTGTCGCCGTTGACCCCGGTGGGAATTTCGAAATCGAAATTCTTGTAGTTGGCATAGGGCTGTGCTTTGCGAATGTCCCATTTCACGCCGCTGGCGCGGAGCACCGGCCCGGTCACCCCGAGCGCGATGCAGTCCTTGCCGGAAATCACGCCGACCTTCTTGGTTCGTTCGAGCCAGATGCGATTGGTCGTAAGCAGTTCTTCGTATTCGTCGATCTTTGGCTTGACGAACGACACGAAATTCTTCACTTCTTTTTCGAAGCCGTCGTAGGTCTCATACTGCAGGCCTCCGATGCGGAACGCGTGCGTAGTGAGCCGGGCGCCGCAATACTTCTCGAAAATCTTCAGAATCTCCTCCCGGTCGCGGAACGTATAAAAAAGCGGCGTGATAGCGCCAATGTCGAGCGCATGCGTGCCCAGCCAGAGCTGGTGGCTGGCAATGCGGTTCAGTTCCGTCAGAATGACGCGGACGTATTGCGCCCGCGGCGGGGCTTCCACGCTGAGAAGTTTTTCGACCGCCTCGCAGTATCCCAAGCCGTTTGAGACCGCGGCGACGTAGTCCATACGGTCGACGTAGGGATTGAACATCGTGTAGGTGCGGTTCTCTGCAATTTTTTCGACGCCCCGATGCAGGTATCCGATAACACATTCGAGCCCAAGAACCTTTTCGCCATCAAGCCGGAGAATAACGCGCAACACGCCATGAGTCGCAGGATGCTGCGGCCCCATGTTGATGACCAGTTCGTTGGCATCAAGAAACGTCTTGTCCGGAGTTTCCAGATCGAGCGGCGAGAGTGTGTTGGGGTCAGTCATTTCTCGTTCGCCGTCAGGAATCACCTGTCTCCCGCCGCGGAGCGGGGCATATGTTAGCCCGGGGCGTAAGCCCTGGGTACGCGACCAAGACTCGAACGAGTCCCCTAGGGACGACACGAGCCAGCCAGTCGCTTCGACCTTCGAATACTCTCATTGCCCGCTCTCAATCCCCAGGTTAATCTGCACCCACTCATTATCCTGCTGCAGGATGCCGTAGTCCTTGCGTAGGGGGTGACCCTTCCATCCGTCAGGCAACAAAATGCGTTTCATATCTGGATGCCCGTCGAACTTGATCCCGAACATGTCGAACACTTCACGCTCCAGCCAATTCGTCGTCGCCCAGATGGGTACGGAACTGGGAAGCGTCTCCCCGTCTGCAATTTGGGTTTTCACGCGAATCCGCTCGTTGCGCGGGAACGAGTACAGCACCCACACCACGTCGAACTGTTTCTCGCGTTTGGGGTAGTGCACCGCGGTGACGTCCACGCAGTAGTCGAATTGCTCCTCATTGCGCAGGACCTGAAGGATCTCAGGAATCAGCGAGCGGTCCACCACCATGTAGTTCTGGCCGAGGTAGGTCAGGGGCTCGATGCCGGACCCGTATTCGCGCTTGAGTTTGGCCACCAGCGGCGAATCCCAAGGCGTAGGGACCGGCACCGCGGCCTTCGCGGCCGGTGCAGCCGGCTTGGCGGCAGCTGGAGCAGCAGGTACGGCGGCTGCCTTTGGTGGCGTTTCAGGAGCTGGCGCAGGTTTCTCGGCAGGAGTTTTGATTTCCGATGGAACCGACCCGGAAGGTGTAGTTTTCACCCCGCCCGGGGTCGCAGGCTTTTCCGCCGTCGGCTTCGGTTCACCTTCCGGCGGCGGCGACGAGGGGGATTTAGTTTCGTCCGGCATAGCTCACGAAGGCACAAACCTCCGGCGCAGTGTGCGTTCGGGAAGAACGTTAACTTTTATCAGCTTGAGCGGATGGTGTCAACGAGCGTGGCGCGCCCGTAGCGCTTCTCGTTAAGTTTCAGCGCTCGGACAATTGAATCGAATTGCCGTCCGGGTCCTTGCCATCGCAGAGACAAAACATCTCCCCCTCCCGGACCTTGCCGAAGCGTGGTCCCCGTGCCACTAACGTTTCGCGCAGGCCAGCGACGTCCTTGGTGTGGAACCCGATCTTCGGACCCTTGCGGCCAGGCGATGACGGGCCGGAATGCAGCGCGATCCGTGCGCCGCCGGCCGCAAACTCCCTCCAGCCTTTTTCGTTCGTGACCAGGTTGAGTCCAAGCACTTCTCCGTAGAATCTGCTCATGTCATCCATCTGCCCGGTAAACAGGATCACGCGCGCCATTTCCATCGAGGGGACCTCTATTTCGCACTTGCTCAGCTAATGGCGCTCAGTCTAGCAGAGGCGCACACTTGGCGCTTCGAAGAGGGAATGGAAGAACGAGGCGATACAGCAGGCTTCCGCCCAGCTACCGGGACCACTGCGCTTGGTACTGCTCGATCAGATCGCGGATGCGCTGGGCATCGGCCTTGGGGTGGCCGTGGCTGGTGATGGGGTCAGTCCCGCCGGTGGACTCGATCACGATCTCGGACCAGAAGACCCCAGTCGAAATGTGGACCGAGGCGATCTTCGACATGGCGATACTCTCTTCATTACTGCCGAACAAACGGGACTTAACGCGGCTGACCCGCTGCGGGCTGATCACGAGTTTCGTCGGGAACAAGAAGTTGCCTTGCGTCCAGCGGCTGGCGGCAAAGGTTTCTGCCGGGGAAGAATCCATCGGGTTGGTTGGGACCGTGCTCATGTCGCGAGTTTTTTCTCAATCGGTTGAAAGGTCGGAAATCAGGGTTCGGGTGAGGATATTGCCCGCATCGAAATAGCCCCAGCCCCGGAGGGGCAGCATAGGTTAGCCCAGAGCCAGCCCTGAGCTTGTCGAAGGGACGTAAGTCCTGGGTAAGGCAGAACCGAGGAACAAGCCCGGGAGGGATGACACAAGCTGTTCGTTCCCGCGTGAGCTACACCCATTCCAGCGCGCCCTTTTTCCACACCCAGATATATCCCACGATCAGGATGACGAGAAATATCAACATCTCGATCAGCCCGAACAGCCCGAAAGCCTTGAACTTCACCGCCCAAGGAAACAGAAAAATCGTTTCCACATCGAAGACAACGAACAGGATGGCGATGATGTAGTAGCGAACCGTGTAGCGTCCGCGCGCGTTATCGATGGGGTCGATGCCGCACTCATAGGGCATGAGCTTGGTCTTGCTGGGATTCTCAGGTCGCACGAGTTTGGCCAGCAGTAAGGTAACCGGCAGCAGCGTGCCGACGATAGCGACGAAGATGAAGATGGGGACGTAGTTTTGCGGCATCGGCAGCCCTCGCTCCTCAATTTGGCGGAGCAGTCATAGTAGCGCTGATGAGGGCGCGGTTCAAGCCAGATGCGCGCCGCGAGTCAGATCCTGTAGGACGGCGGCCTGATCCCCTTGTCGCGGAGATAGATTTCGGCCTGCCCGCGATGATGCGCGACATGCACATACATGGCGAGCAGAATTTCCCGCCCAGGCAGCCGGCCATCGGGCGAGTCGTGAGCTTGGCTGAGTTGCTGGTCGGTCAAGTTCGGGATCACGCCAGAACAGTAATCAAAAGAACCCGTCAGAAGCTTGACCACGGCATCTTTGTCGGTTGCGGCCGGTGACGGCGTGTCCGGAGGAGCAGAGTCCTTCAGCCCGGCGCAGAAAGCGTAGTTTGTGCCGGCAATGTGCAGCATCAATTCGCCGAAGGTCATTGATTCGGGATGGGGCCGGAACGAGTACTGATCCCCGGGCATGCTTTGGGCGACCGCAATCGAGAGCCCGCTCAGAGCGTCTAAATGCTTGGCATATTCCGCCGCGGGCTTTGCCGAAGACGCCACGCAGTTCGCGCCCAGGACTGAACCCACCATCACAGCCGCTACGGCGACGGGCAATTTCATGGAGCCTCCTCACAAGCGCTGTCTCTCAGGGTCACTGGCGCTGGAAGCTTGGACGCAGTGCTCCATGCTTTCGTTAGCAGGAACTTTCTCCTTCGCAGTTCTCAAGCGGTCAGATCGTTAGCACACACTGGCGAGGCTTACGAGAATCCATTCCTAGTCAGCGGCAACTCCCGCACCCGCTTGCCCGTGGCAGCGAAGACTGCATTGCACATTGCAGGAACAAACGGCGGCACTCCGGGCTCTCCCGCGCCTGCCGGTGGAGCTGTGCTTTCGACGATATGCACATCGACCTGGTACGGGGCGTCGTTCATGCGAGCCACCGGATAATCGAAGAAATTCGACTGATCGATAGCACCGTTGGTCGCAGTAATCTCGCCAGTGCGCGCGATGCTGGCGCCGAATACGGCGGCGCCTTCGAACTGTTGCCGCACCATCTCAGGATTGGCCACGATCCCGGCGTCGACGGCGGTGGTCACGTGCGGAATCCGAATCGCGCCCGTGTTGTCAACTTCCACCTCGACCACGGTCGCAACATACGTCAGGAAACTGCGGTGGACGGCCATGCCCATGCCGCTTCCCTTCCCTGACTTCTTTTTGCCCCAGTTTGCCTTCCCGGCCGCCAACTCCGCCACCCGGCGCAGCCGTGCCGAATCGAAGGGATACTTGTCTGCCATGCCCGGAGGCCCCTGAGTCCCCCCATCGACAATGTGCCCAGATCCAATCAGAGTGAGCAAGTAATCGTAAGGGTCGCGGTTGGCGTGGTAGGCAAGTTCGTTGGCGAACGTCTGTACGGCGAATCCGTGATAGATGTTGGCCACCGATCGCAGCCAGCCGATGCGAATATGCGCCGTCGCCTGTCCGTTCTCGGATCGGAAGTTGGGGATGTCGAAGGGTGAAACATCCCATCCCTGCGACATTTCACCTGCGCCGCTGTAGACTGCGTCTTTTTCGAACGATGAGCCGATGGGCGGAAAGACCGAGCGCTGCAGCCACGCTTTCGGCTTGCCCGCGTCGTCGAGCGCAGCCTTGATGTACATCGCGGCGACGGAGTGGAAGTAGTCGAACTTGATGTCGTCTTCCCGGCTCCACACCACTTTGACCGGCTTGCCCGTCCTCTTCGAGAGCACCGCTGCTTCGACGGCATAGTCGGGTTTGGACTTGCGCCCGAAGCCACCCCCGAGGAAGGTCACGTGGCAGGTGACATCCTCTTTCTTAAGACCAAGCGCCTTCGCCACTTGCTCCTGAACACCCTGCGGATTCTGCGTCGGCGACCACACCGTCACCTTGTCGGCTTGCACGTCGGCGACCGCAACCGGGGGTTCCATCGAGGCGTGCGCCAGGTGCGGAGCAAAATATTCGGCTTCAAAAATCTTGCCCCCCTTGGCGAATTCAGCGTCCGGGTCGCCAACGGTGTGTATGACCTTGCCCGCCTGACGCGCCGTCTCCTGCAGTTGTTTCTTGTACTCAGCCGAGGTATACGCGGCATGGCTGCCGTTGTCCCATTCGATCTTCAGTCGGTTGCGCCCTTTAAAGGCGGCAAACGTGTTGTCGGCGACCACGGCCACGCCCCCGAGCGGCTGAAAAGCATGCGGAGGAGTGAAGGGATCGATGGGGATCGTCTTCTTCACGCCTGTCACTTTGAGAGTCGCGGAGTCGTCAACCGATTTGACTTTGCCTCCCAAAACCGGCGGGTGAGCGATGGCGGCGTAGAGCATGCCGTCGACGCGAACATCCATTCCAAAAAGCGGCTTGCCCGAGCAGATATCGGAAACATCGGAGCCGGGCGCCGGCTTGCCGATGTAGCGCCACTCCTGCGGAGACTTCAGCTTCAACTCTTCTTTTTTGGGCACGGGAAGCTTTGCGGCGATCGCCGCCAGTTCTCCGTAGCCCATTTTGCGCGAAGAACTCTTGTCGGAAACGACGTGCACCGGATCCGCCACGCACTGCGACTCCGGAATCCCCCACTGCTGGGCGGCGGCGCGCACCAGCATCAGACGGGCGGTGGCGCCGGCTTCGCGCATGGCATCAAAGAATTCGCGGACCGAGTGCGAGCCGTCCGTATCCTGCGAACCGTAGCGCTCATCTCCATCGCCCTGGATTACTTTGACGCGGCTCCAGTCAGCATCGAGTTCGTCGGTAAGAATGCGCGGCAAGCTGGTGCGGACACCGTTCCCCATCTCTGAGCGGTGGGCCACAATGAGTACAGTGCCATCGCTCTGAATGCCGACAAACATGCCGGGGTGAAACGCGGTCGTGTCGATGGTTGGACTAGCGCCGGCCGCCTCTGCCCACAGCGGACGTGGCAGGATGCGGGCGCACAGCACAAAGCCGCTCGCCGACAGCATGCCTTGAAGAAAACTGCGGCGGCTGACGTTCTCAATGGTAATCATGCCCTCTCCTTTGCCGCTTCCTTAATGGCGGCCCGGATCCGCTGGTAGGTCCCGCAGCGGCAGATGTTGCCTGCCATAACCGAGTCGATATCGTCATCGGAAGGCCTGGGCGTGGAGGAAAGCAGCGACACGGCCTGCATGATCTGCCCCGGCTGGCAGTATCCGCATTGCGGCACGTTGACCTCGGCCCAAGCTTTCTGCACTGCATGTGGGCCATGGCTGGAGATAGCTTCGATGGTCGTGATCTCGAGACCGGCAACGGTGCCCATCTGTTTGGTGCAGGAACGGATAGCGGTTCCGTTTTGCAGCACGGTGCATGCCCCACACAGCGCCATGCCGCATCCGAATTTTGTGCCAGTCAGTCCGAGGATGTCGCGCAAGTACCACAGCAGCGGCATCTCAGGATCGCCATCGAACGATTGGTCGAGTCCGTTCACTTTGAAATGGATCATGGGCCACTTCCTGAATTGTGGTTGGTTGGAAATTACGCAGCTATTCTACCGCCGCCAGCGTTCGGCAGTGCAAGCCGCATTCTGCCGGCGACGCTGCGACATCAGAATCCAGCCGCGAAGCGGCGCAAGAATGCAGCCCACGACGCAAGTCCTGGGGTGGACCCGCGGGAAAAAACTAAGCCCCTAACGGACGAAGAACGGCTACGACAGACACCCGAGAAGAATGGCGCCCACACTCACCCGCATTTATCCGGGAAAAGAAAGACTGAGCGGGCGAGATCGGACTGCAGTGTGCCTTCCTGGTAGTAGCGCGACAGAATTCCGCCCTTCCAGAGCAAGAGGTCGCCATTGGCAAGGGCGAACTCGTACCACTCTGTCGCCCTGGTGCGCGCCATGCGCTCTCGGATCAGGAAAAAATACGCATGGGTGATCGTCTCGTTATACAGCTGCGACTTGCCTCGAGCCGCGGCATAACCCTTCAGCGCCGCGGCGAACCGGTCAAGAGCTTGCAGTACCGGAAATTCGGACAAATAGGCGAATGCGAGAGGACATGGTCGGCGTGGTGAAAAGCTTCCGGCAGCGCGTCCGTTTCGAAACAGTGAATGAGTTCGCGGTTGTTCATGGCAGATTCCGGCGGTCCCTTCTCGCTGGCTGCCCGTGGTCGAAGTGCGAATCGCATCAGGGCCGGAATCGCATCAGGACCCAATCACCATCAAGGCCCCAATCGTAAGAGGGCCCGAATCGTATCAGGGCATGCATCACATCAGGACACGCATTCATGCGTGCCGTGCAGGCCGCAAAATCAATGCGCCTTTAGGCGCTGGTTTTGAGGTTCCGACCTCGGCCACGAGCAGCTAGTTTCCTTTACCCATTGCGATAGCGAAAGCAGCCGCTGCATAAACGACGAGGTTGCCGATCCCATACATTCCATGCAGCAGATGGGTCAGAATCGCAAACACAAAAACAGCCACCAGCATCCACGCCCCGCGGGTAGCCGTTCGCGGAATCAGGAGAAGAATCGAGCCCATGATCTCCCCCAATCCCAGCAACAGCCGTATGAAGCCGGGCATGTGAGTCCGGGCGAAATCGCGGGCCGCACTGGGCAGGACGAACAAAACGGCTTCGATCAGAATGACGATTCCGAGGGCCCATTGCAGCACCGTCAGCGCGCATTTGGTTTGGCTCGAGCTCATGGCGATGTCCTATTTTTCTGGGTTTCGCTTGCGCGGGGATTTCGCCTTGATTTCCTTGAGCCGATGGCTCGCGCTGGAGTCCAGGTCCAGTTCGTAAAATTTCTTCAGCTCGCGAATGCGTTCGATCGAGGCAGCACTGAACGGAGTCTTGCCGTCGAAAGCGTGCAGCACAATTCCCTCAAGCACGTCCCCCAGCGTCATGTCGTGGTACTCGGCGAACGCCTTGAGAACCTTGAGAATTCTTCTTTCAATGCGCACCCCGGTCTGCACCCGCTCAATTTCGAGTCTGGGATCATCGCTCATTTGTACCAATGTACCACGGTACAGGTCGCAACGCAATACCGGCGCGAGAGCGGATCAAAAAATTGACCGGCGCCAAATATATGGTTATGGACACCGATGTGCCATTCGTCGCGTCTGGCGGCAAGAAACACTTTTTCTACGTCCACACTGTCATGCGGGCGATGAAACCAGCTGAATGATTTCGCGAATGCGTACAATGTCCACAGTAGAGAGGGGCAACCAGGCTACCCTGGAAGCGAGCGCTATCAGCGTTAACGACAGTTAGAAATCATTGATTGTCTTCCGATACGGACCCGCCAACTCCAGCGGTTCCGCGAAATCTATTCGCTGTACTCCCGATCACAACTTGACGCCGTTGTTATCGTAGACCTCCTTCGGGTTGCTCTTGAGGTGCCGGTAGGTGGGCGAGTTGAGAATCGCGTCTTTTATGGCGTCCAACCCAACAGAGTTAACCTTCTTCACGTCACAACCCATGGGCTTTGAGTCCTGCAGTATCTGCATTGCAAGACTCATCGCATTCGAGAAAACGCCGCTTTGGGCCCAAGTCGGCGTTGTATCGGAGCCGCTGGTAGGTCCAGCGTCGAGAATGAAGAACAGCGCGCCTGCCACCAACGCCGCCGCCTCATCCGACACGGCCCTGGTGACGGCGCGACCGGTGCCGGTCGGGATAGTACGCCCCATGGAGTCTCGCAAGGCGTGAACGGATTCATGGAGGATAGTCATCCTCTCGAACGGAGTGGCCCCGTAGTTGGCCCTGGGAAACCTGTACGTGTTGGTCAGCGGATCGTAGGTTGCGGCAGCATGTGGATTCATCTTTCCGATCGTGATCGACAGGCCGCTTGTGCCGCTCGGCTTGGAAACGAGAGCCAGGGCAACGTAGCTGAAGCCTGAGCCGTTAACATGGATATTGTCCAGATAGAAATCAATCTTCTGGGCCGCGTTCGACATAAGAATCTGGCCGATCGTTGATCTGAGCGCATCAGTGTTTGTAGCCATCCGAGTACTCCTGGAACGGCCTGACGATATTTAGCAGTCTCGCCAGCGCCTCGCATTTTACACCGACCGCTTGGCATGATTACCCAACAGGTGAGTTCGCAAGCTCGCGCACCCCGACCTACGCACTTACCAACCCGGAGTCAAAGCAGTTCTTCCCGGTGCTCACCTGTGATAACGCCTGACTAAAGCAGTTACCCCGAACCTGATGACAGGGCGGGTTCAGAACTCAGGGGGCTGGCGAAAAAACGCGTCACCTGGGGAGTTTATCGGTCCTGGTTTTTCTCAATCATGTCGAACAGGTACTTGATGCCGCCCAGCAGGCCGACGATTAGCAGAACAGCGCCTAGCAGTTTCCATCAGAGCAGTCGGGCAATGAATAGACTTTACGTTGTGTGGAGATCTGGCGACGGGTTACCCGACGCTGATTACAGTGGGATTACTTAAGGTCGGCCGCAATAATGAGCATGCCGTTCGGTTGACTGTCTAAGGATGTAGTGCATTTGGTTTGTATCAAAAACACATGGACCAAGCAATCGACAGCTCGGAAAGCCGACCCTGATGAAAAGTGCCCCGCTGCCGGGCCATAAACTCTTCACCCGAATGGCCCGTCGCGGAATGAGTATATCCGGGACTTACCGGGCTCTGGAAAGCCCGTACCTAACATTAATGTTAGGCGCCGAGCATCTTTGTTTGGGTTCCTGCACCCAACCGGGATTGGGACAGACCCAAACCGACCAGAAAACCCTGTTTTTCCCAACAAATCGTGCTCTCGGGCTCTCTACACGAGTATTTCCGGTTTGGAATGCGGCTTGCATCTACAAAAGCACTTGCGACGGACAAACCGAGCAAGGCTACAAAATTCCCCCCCAGGGACCCTAAGGAGCAAGACCCATGGTTCAGATCAATGCAAAGCGCGCAATCAGAATTGCGATTCTAATTGCCGGGCTGGTAGGTAGTTTCCTCGCCGCTAACGTACAGCTTGTCCCCGTCGCAGACGGCGGGCCGATTTTCGTGTGCCCCCCGGGCCATCACTGCCAAGCTAACTTGCCGCCGATCAGCTAGTCCATCGCGGGCGGAACAGAACCGAGAGATTGTCAAAGCAACCAGTGGTAAATTCGGTCCGAACACTTCGGGCTCGCTATCTTCAGGCTGGCGGACATATTACAATCCGCCAGCCATTCATTTTTTGCTCAGCGGAATTTCAAAGTAAGGCATGGGTTCAGTGTCTTTGTGCAGGAAAAATCCGTCTCTTGCCTCGACGATAAACCTGCTACGCCTATGCGGCATCTCGTTCCGGGAAGCAAAGCCAGGGCTGTAGGTCGAGTTTGTCTACTGCCGGCTTCACATTGATATGGAATGAGGCTCGGTCTCGTGCCAGCTTCGGGCCAATCACACCGGTCAATCTCTCGACGGTGGTGCTCAAGTCTTTGGCATGCATCTGCTGCAATTCAATCGTAATTGTGATGTCGAACAACGCACCTTCCCGTCCTCGTAGTGCCCTGTGCGCGACCAAACTACCTCCGAGCATCCCGGCTAGGCTCACGAGCGACCGGCTCTTGCAGGCGGCGCACTCGTCACTTCGACTGCTGCTGATGACCTCGCAATCCAGGCAGAAGACCGCATTCGAGAGCGGGAGAACTCCTGCGTCCAGATGGTTCCTTGTTCCGGCGAACATATACACCAACCTTTGCCGCTGAGACGTGGGCAGCTATATATTCAACACCAAGACCGTGCCATTCTCAATGTGTAAGCTGTCAAAACTTTCGGCTCCAGAGCCAACTGTGGTCCCAGGCACGAGTTTCCCGGAAGGACAACGGGGCAGTTTTCCCGGCTGCTCTGCTTGTGATCACGCTTTGACAACAACAGTTGACGTCCGGATGGCCCGCGATACGAGCGCTATCGGCGGTACGGAGTCTAAAGCGGTGGCTAGCCGCGGTTGCCGCTTGAAGAGCTTTGCCAGACTTGCTCGAACGGTCAGTTATCCCTTGCTGTGCGCACCTGGTCGACTACCTGCCGCACTGCTGTGACCACAGAGTCCGGCGATTCACCCATGTCGTGGTGCGAATCTACCACTACTTGCCGTCCTCGCGTCGACAACCGCACCAGGCTCGCCTGCAGTTGATGCGCCCAGATCTCGTGATATTCCGCTGCTTCCTTTTCGAAACCGTCCGGCGCCCAATACCTTCCTGCTGTCAGCACGACGAGCGGGCGATCACCCAAGCTGCCTGCCTTCCGCGCAGCGTTGTTGATATCGGGGTTTCCGCCGCCTTCTCTCCCAACGATTCTGCCCTCGTCAGTTGCTGCACAACCCGGCTCGGCATCGGTCCGAAACGCCTTCGGCTGTGCTTCGAGCTTAGCCAATACGCTGGCTTGCTCGGGCGTGAAATCGGGCGGAGGAGGGCGCCGCTCTCGGTTCGCTCGGAAACGTAGCAGGCCGAACCGCGCTATGACGGGCAAGGCCACACAGAACAGATGCCTCGTGCGGACCGACATGTGATTTGCCGACCCGAGATAGAAATCCGGCTCGTGCATGTCCGGAACCGCTGAATCGATCAAGACCAGACCGGCCACGTCCGCGGGGTAGCGCGCCGTATAGATGTGAACATATTCGCCCCCTACCGAACCACCCGCCATCACGTAGGGTGGCAGGACCCCGGCGCGGTGTAGCGCCTGGTGCAGATCGCTGGCAACAGTGGCCCTGGTTGGCGGAGAGGATGGCGGATCGCTCCACCTACACCCGCGCGGTCGTACCAGCAGGCACGAGTGAACACTGCCATTTTGGACTGTAGCAACAACCACGCATTACCGGGCGAGTTGCCTCCGGTTTCAAGAATCACCGTCGGCGCACCCTCACCAGAGCAGTACAGGTTCAGCGTACGTCCACCTAGTATCAACTGCCTGTCCGATTCGCGTAGGCAGTTGACTGGCATCCCGCGCTCCCCCGATCTGTTCGTATGTAAAGCCTCCCAGAAGAGCCAGCACCACCAGGGTCAGAAATGCGCACGAGATTCTCCGAACCCACTTTCTCATGTGCCGCCGCCCCCCCATAAGAAATGACCGAATTCACGACTCGGGGCAAGGATCAGTTAGTCATGTTCGTGCCGGGCTGTATCTTTGCCAGGCGATGAGCTCCGGTTCGTCCTAACGCAAACAGAATTCCCCAAACGAGGATGGCTGTGACGCAAGTAAAGAGAAGAGCGAGCCCCAAAAACCAAGGCAACGAGGGCCATATCGACCCGGCACCAGCCGCATATTTCACCTGTATGGTATGGGCCTTCTCCATCGCAAGGATGACGCCCGCAAAGATGATTGACATCAGGAACACTGTGGACCGCGGGAAACGAAATTCCGGACGCATATTGAACCTCGTGAATGAAATCAACTGATATCTACCGCTAATGATCGAGAGATGCTCCTGCACAGCACCGGCAAGCAGTCCCCAAGCCTCGCGGGCGCGAAAACAGATGCGCTCTCCAAAGCTTCCATCGCTGACGTCTGCTTGCGCATCGCGAAACACCGAGATCATTTCATCCCCGTACGCACGCCGATAGAGTGACGGATACAGGTAGAGCAACCATCTGTAGAAACGGGGCATTCCAGTTAGGCCTCCTTGCGTGCGATGCGGAGGGCAGCCAGTTTGGTGAGGTGCCTCATTCGTTCAACTTCTAGTTGCAGGTTGCGGCGTCCGCGTGATGTGAGTCGGTACGGCCGCCGATCGCGGGGGCTTTCGTCTTCCTCGACCCGCTCTATCCATGCGCCCTCGAGTAAGCGGCGCAGCGCCCCGTAGAGAGTGCCCGTGCTGAGCTTTACGCGGCCGCCGCTCATACGTTCCACGTCCTTCAGGATGGAGTAGCCATGACGTGGCTGCTCCGCCAGGCTCAACAACACGAGCAGTACTGGTTCGGTCAGAGGTAAAGGCTCCATATGTCATCACGCGATATATCGTACTACGCCATATTGCGCCATTGCTTGCTCGCTGTCAATAGCGCCCTTCGTCGGACTGTAAAGTTCTGGTGGGGTTCAATGTCTCGGGGTCCGTCTAAGCATCGAATGGGTTGGTCCCGGTTTGTTGAGTCAATCAGTGAATTGTGATCACTCATTGAGAAATGGCCGACTCCCATGGTCTCGCGTCCTTCCCGAATATGCACTGGCTCTCCGCCCGAAGCTGAGGGTCGCAACACTCAGCATAGAGCTGCCTTGCAGCAATGTAATCTATCTCGGACAATAAAGTTTTGTAACTCCCGCACCTTCGATGACTGAGCGAGTGGGATGTCTAGCTCAAGCACGAATAATCCGAAGGAAGATGGAAGAGTTGCTAACAGGTGATCGAGAGACTTCCGCGAGCTGATTTTTATATAATCACGCGCGTCTTCTACGTCCGCGAGCGCCCGGAACGGAGACCGTCGCGTGGCGACCATCGAGTTGAGGGCCAGGTCCAACTCAACCCTTGGACACCAAGCGTGGAACGCGCATTGAAGGCTTAAGCGGAAAAATAGGCAACGCACATGGATTTCGCATTCAGTAAGAAAGTCGAAGACCTGCAGCGCCGTTTGAGAGCCTTCATGGACGAATACATCTATCCTAACGAACAGCGTTTCCAGGATGAGATTGAGCGTAACCGGTGGTCGCCGACGGCTGTGATCGAAGAACTCAAGCCGAAAGCTCGTGCGGCGGGTCTATGGAACCTATTCCTGCCCGATGACCGGCACGGCGCTGGACTCACCAATCTCGAATACGCGCCTTTATGCGAGATTATGGGCCGCAGCATGATGGCTCCTGAAGTATTCAACTGCTCGGCGCCCGACACTGGGAACATGGAGGTGCTCGCGCGCTATGGCACGCCGGAGCAGAAGGAGCGTTGGTTGAAGCCGCTGCTCGCCGCAGAGATCCGCTCGTGCTTTGCTATGACCGAACCTGCGGTAGCTTCGTCAGACGCGACCAACATTGAGGCAAGCATCGTTCGGGACGGCGACCAGTATGTCCTTAATGGCCGCAAGTGGTGGACTTCGGGAGCGGGTGATCCACGCTGCAAGGTCGCTATCTTCATGGGCAAGACGAATGCTTCGGCTCAGCGTTATCAACAGCAGTCGATGGTCCTGGTGCCGATGTCGGCCCCAGGAGTGAAGATCGAACGACTGCTGACGGTGTTTGGGTACGATCATGCGCCCCATGGCCACGGTGAAGTCGTCTTTACCAATGTCCGGGTGCCGGTCTCAAATATGTTGCTGGGCGAAGGACGGGGTTTCGAGATCGCGCAGGGACGGCTGGGACCTGGCCGCATTCATCACTGCATGCGGTGTATCGGGGCGGCCGAGCGCGCCCTCGAAGTCATGTGCGAACGTGTGCAATCGCGCATGGCTTTCGGCAAACCGCTAGCCGAACAGGGAACCCTGCGCGCCCACATTGCTACCTCACGCATGGAGATCGAGCAGGCTCGTCTTTTGACTTTGAAGGCTGCCTATATGATGGACACGGCCGGCAACAAAGCAGCGCGGGCTGAGATCGCCATGATCAAGGTTGTTGCGCCCAATGTGGCGTTACGCGTTCTGGACAGGAGCATTCAAGCGCACGGGGGCGCTGGCGTTTCGCAAGATACCTTTCTCGCCAGCGCATGGGCCAACATTCGCACCCTGCGACTGGCGGATGGTCCCGATGAAGTGCACACGGAAGCGGTTGCCAAGCTGGAACTGGGAAAACGCAGCGAGCCGCATGAGCAATCGTAATCACGCTGATTCTCCCGGCCTCGAGAAGAATTCCATGCCGCTACTGGTGGTGGACACACCGCATTCCTTGAGACGCTTCGTGGGTCGCGAAATCGCAACCACGGAATGGTTCTCCGTCTCCCAGGACCGGGTTCAGCAGTTTGCCGAAGCGACGGAGGACCGGCAGTGGATTCACCTCGATCGCGAACGCGCAGAGCAGAATTCACCCTACGGCACCACGATTGCCCACGGTTTTTTGACCCTTTCCCTGCTGAGTCAGTTCCTGCGCCAGGCAATTCAGATCGGGAGTGGCGTGCGCATGAGTGTCAACTACGGCCTGAATCGAGTCCGCTTTCCCTCTCCGGTTCCTGCAGACTCCCGGATCCGGGCCCGTTTCACGCTGCAGGGGGTCAACGACATTGCCGACGCCGTGGAAGCTACGTTTTCGGTAGTCATCGAGAGTGAGAATTCAGAAAAGCCCTGCTGTGTCGCGGAATGGGTAATTCGGTATTACCTTTAGTCCGGTGGCACTAGCGAATCTCGATTAATATTAATACGTTGATCAAAGCGAACCATCCTCGGCTGACCGCACTGCGGCACGCAAGAGAACCTTGATTGCCTCTGGCAGAGCGGCAAAGCGAGCGTCTCTGGTAAGGCCCTGATGATAGCGGTAGTAGATCTGCTGAATAATGACCGTCACCTTGAAGAGCGCGAGAACGCGGTAAAAAACTAGGTTGCTGACGTCACGCCCAGTGGTCTGCGCGTAGCGGCGGACAAGTTCTGTCCGCGTCAAAGTGCCAGGCAATGTGGTAGGCCCCCAGCGGATGTTCTGTAGTTCTTCGGGGTCTTCTGGGTCGACCCAGTAAGCCAGGGCCGTGCCGAGGTCGGTGAGCGGGTCACCGACGGTGCACATCTCCCAATCGAGCACGCCCACAATCCTGGTGATGTCGGTTGGATCAAGCACGACATTGTCGTACTTGTAATCATTGTGAATCAGCGCATAGGGAGCCTCTCGAGGTCTGCGTTGGTTCAGCCAGGCAGAAATTTCTCCTACTTCGGGCAAATCGTGAGTCCGGGATCCTTGGTAGCGTGCGATCCACCCCTCGACTTGACGATCCAGGTAGCCCTGTGGCTTCCCCAGATCCGCCAAACCAATGGTTGAGTAGTCCAGACCATGGAGCCGCGCGAGATTGTCGACAAACGCTTCGCTCAACTGGCGGGCCGTCTCGGCGGTACGTCCCAGCCCTGCAGGAGGATCTCTTCGCAGAATGATTCCTTGCACCCGCTCCATCAGGTAGAAGGGGCAACCGAGCACCGATGCGTCTTCACAGTAGAGGAGTGCCTTCGGAGCTTGCGGGTAAATGAGGTGCAGTTTCGAGAGTACGCGATACTCCCGACTCATATCATGCGCAGTCTTGACCTTACTGCCGAACGGAGGACGGCGCAGCACCATCTGGCGGTCGCCCAGACACACCAGATAAGTCAGGTTGGAATGGCCGCTGGGGAATTGTGCAACGCTAACAGAGCCAGTGGCGTCAGGAAAATGGCTGCGCAAGAACGGTTCGAGCCGGGCCAGATCGAGTTCTTCCCCGGCTCGTACGGAAGTCGGATGGTCGCGAAGGTCGGCCATGTCAGACTCGTGAAGCTCTCCTAGAACTGCGCCTCACCTGCGTGTGGGCACGACTGCTATCTATAAGTCAACAACGAGATGTCGTCCAGATGTGGAAAGGCATTAAACGTACTCAGCGTAAAGCGATCATTGGAGAACAGGAACTCGCTGTGAGAACAGTTCCGCACCATCCAGGCTGCTCGCAGCGTGTCTTGCGATGAGAGGTGGAAGGCGCGCCGCATGGCGACTCCCAGCAGGCCACCGGAGCAGAAAATCGCCAGTTGTTGTCCCCGACCATTTGCGGACATGCACTGCGACAGACCTTGGTCGCCTCGAGCACAGAATTCGGCCCACGACTCCACCATGGGGAGAACGAAATCTCCCTCGACCCACTTGGTGATCACCATCTGGAACATCTTTTCGAAATTCGACAATCGTTGAGCGGGACTGATCGAGTCCTGAAACGCCCGGTGGAGTTCTCGAACTTCGTTGTTGCTTTCGAGCAGGAGAGGGAGACCTTGCTCCAACACAGCGTCGCCTTGGTATTCATCGAACTGCTGTATTACTACCGGTTCAGGGAAAGGAAGGCCGGCATCGCCATAGACCTCGGCCACGATCCGCGCGGTGTCCCTTTGCCGGACACGTGGCCCCGAGCAGACCCGGTCAAACAGCATCTTTTGCCGCACCCAGTATTGCCCCAATCGGAGAGCCTGCGCTTCACCGGTGGCGGAAAGCTTGTCGTAATTGGGATCGAGAAAAGAGGCTTGCCCATGCCGAATCAGGAGAAGTCGACCCATGCCGTCACCGAACCGTTTCTCGATATGCAGACATCGCACTAAATTCTCACGCAGCGGTCAAATCCTGGCCCTGGTGGAATTCGGCGAAGCTCTTGCCTTCTTGAGCTAGTTGCTTGAGCAAAGGAGCCGGCTCCCAGAGCTGGCCCTGCTGTCGGTGGAATTCCGAAATGCGGTCGCGGACCTTGTTCAGCCCCACAGTATCGGCGTACCACATCGGTCCTCCGCGATAGGCCGGAAACCCGTACCCATTCAGGTAAACGATGTCAATGTCACCGGCACGCAGGGCGATGCCCTCCTCAAGGATGCGCGCACCCTCATTCACGAGCGCAAGGACGCAGCGATCGACGATTTCCTCCGGCGATATCCTGCGCTGTGGGATCCCGGCTTCGGCGACCCACTTGCGCAGCAAGTCCGTGACTTCGGGATCTGGAATCGCCCGACGGTTCTCGTCGTACTTGTACCAGCCGGCACCGGTTTTCTGACCATAGCGTCCCATTTCGCACAGACGGTCTTCGGCAAACGGCTGCCGGGTTCCTGGTTTTTCCAAATGCCGAAATTCTTGGCGGATCCGCCACCCTACATCCAAGCCGGCGAGATCCCCTGTCGCCAGCGGACCCATCGCCATACCGAAGTCATAAAGCGCCTGATCCACCGCTTCAATGCTTGCCCCTTCCTCGACCAGAAACTGCGCTTCGCGGCGGTAGGGCCCGAACATGCGATTCCCCACAAACCCACGACAGTTACCCACGAGAACGCCGACCTTGCCGAGCCTTTTGGAGAGTTGCATGCAGGTCGCGATGACCTCTTTACTGCTGGCCTTGCCACGCACGATTTCGAGCAGTCGCATCACGTTCGCAGGGCTGAAGAAATGTGTGCCGATTACTGCTTCAGGCCGAGCCGTGGCGGAGGCTATTTCGTCGATGCTCAGGGTTGACGTATTGCTCGCCAGAATTGCGCCCGGTCGACACACACGATCCATTTGGCTGAATACTTCCTTCTTAAGCTGCATGCCTTCAAACACTGCCTCGACCACCATATCCACGCTTCCGAAATCGTCGAAGCTAAGTACTGGCTTAATCAGTTGCAGACGCTGGTCCACGAATTGTTGGGTAAACCGGCCGCGCCTGACGGAACTCGAGTAATTCTTTCGTATGACCCCCATTCCACGATCCAGGGCTGGCGGGTCGGCGTCCTTGAGTAAAACGGGGATGCCGGCGTTGGCGAACACCATCGCGATTCCGCCGCCCATTGTTCCCGCGCCCACAACCGCTACCGAGTTTACCGGGATAATCGGGATTTCCTTTGCTATATCCGGGATTTTGGCCACTTCGCGCTCACCAAAGAAGACGTGAATGAGCGCCTTGGACTGCTCCGAGAAGAGACATTCGTCGAACCGTTTCTTCTCGACCTCGCAACCTTCATCGAAGGGCAGACGGGTGGCAGCTTCCACCGCGTCAATGGCGGCCAGTGGCGCGATCAGGCCACGCTGCTTTTGGCGCGCAACCTCACGCGCAGCGGCGAAGATGGGCGCATTCTGTTCCGGCGTGCCCAGCTTCTGGTCGCGTTCACGCGCTTTAGGTGCTGGCTCTTGCAGAACTGCGCGCGCGAAAGCGACAGCGCCGCTCAGCAGATCGCCTTCAATCAGCCGATCGAGGATGCCGTTGTCCAACGCGTCCCGTGCAGGAACTGGATTGCCCTGGCTGCACATTTCCACCGCCTTGGCCACGCCTGCCAACCGAGGCAACCGTTGCGTCCCGCCTGCGCCCGGAATGAGGCCAAGCTTCACTTCGAGCTGGCCGACTTGCGCACCCGGAGCCGCCACCCGATAGTGGCCAGACATGGCCAACTCCAGGCCGCCGCCGAACGCTGTACCGTGAATGGCCATCACCACCGGTTTAGAACAATCTTCGATCTGCCTTAGCAGGGGCAGGAGGCCGGGTCCGCGTGCCGTCTTCCCTGAAGTTATCTTGCCGAACTCTTTAATGTCCGCTCCGGCGACGAATGTGCGGCCAGAGCCGATGAGGACCGCGGCTTTGACACTCTCGTCTTGGGTGACTTCCTTGATAGCCTTTGAAATACCTTCAGGCACTCCGGGGCCTAACGCGTTCACCGGAGGGTTGTTGATGGTGATGATCGCGATGTCTCTATCTTTCGTCAGTTGAACTAGATGGCTCATGGCAGAAATACTCTGGTCTGAAGTATGCGATTCCAAAACTAACCACGGATGAGCACGGACGTTCTATTCCAAGGTTCACTTGCGCGGCGCGAATTCGGGCTAAACGCTTGTTTGCGCAGCCCAGTACTTCTTGCGCAGATTCTTCTTTAGGATTTTTCCGGTAGCGGTTTTGGGTAGAGCCTCCACGAACTCGATAGAACGCGGGCATTTGAAGTGGGCCAGACGCGAGCGGCAGAACTCGATCAACTCCGCCTCGCTCACTTGGAATCCCGGTTTCAGGACCACTAGTCCTTTAGCCACCTCGCCCCACTTTTCATCGGGGACCGGAATGATGGCAGCCTCATAAACGTTGGGATGTGCCGCGAGAGCTTTCTCCACTTCGAGCGATGAAATGTTTTCGCCCCCACTCACGATGATGTCTTTCCGGCGATCGACAATGAGGATGTAGCCGTCCTGGTTGATGGTAGCCATGTCTCCGGTGTGAAACCATCCTCCTCGCAGAGCTTCGGCGCTGGCCTCGGGCTGTTGCCAGTAGCCTGCCATGACACCGTCACTGCGGGCGATGATTTCGCCCATGGTCTTGCCATCGCGAGGCACATCCTTGTCTTCGAAATCCACCACCCGAAGCTCAACGCCGGGAATGGCGCATCCGGTCATGGCCTGGGTCACAAAGCGCTGGTCCCCTTCCCGTTGCAGTCCGGGCTTGATCTGGGAAGTGGACAGCACGGGAGCAGTTTCCGTCAGCCCATAACCCGAGAAGCAGGTGCAGCCTAATTTTTCCTCGACCTCGCGCACCAGGGTTGGTGAGGACGCGGCCCCGCCAATGGAAATCCATTCCAGACTGCTCAGGTCGTATTTTGGGCGCTCCGGTGAGTTGACCAAAGCCAGCGCCATGATGGGCACGAGGCTTAATGAGTGCACTCTTTCTCGCTCGATCAGGCGGAAAACCTCGGAGGGAATGAAGCGCGAAATCACGACATGACGGCCTCCCGCAAAGGTGACGGAATGGGCCGCGCCCCAGCCATTGGCATGAAATAACGGAATGGTGTGCAGCTCCACGCTATCGGTATTCGTGTTAAATCGGAGAGACACAGACAGGGCATGGAGATAAACATTCCGGTGGGTCAGCATTACTCCCTTGGGATTGGCGCTGGTGCCGCTGGTATAGAAGAGCTCGGCCAGCGAATCTTCGTCGAATCCCATGATGTCGGCGCCGTGGGGTGTTGCGCTCGCCAAGTTGTCTTCATAATTCTTCGGCGAAAGCCACGGCGCCTGGGGCGGCGCATCGAGCAAGATGAATGTATGAATGTTGCGAACGCTGTCCCGAAACGAATTCACGACCTCCAGGAACTCCTTCTCAAGCAAAAGGACCTTTGCTCCGGAATCGTTCAGAATGTAGGCCAGTTCATGGGGAGCAAGCCGGAAATTCAGTGGAAGCAACACCGCACCAGCCTCCAGGACGCCGTAATACCCCTCGAGGAGTCGATGGCAGTTGAGGCTGAGAAACGCGACCCGGTCGCCGGGTTGTACTCCTGCTTCAAGTAGAACACCAGCCAGGCAGCGTGCCCGTTCTGCGAATTGCGCGTAAGTGAACCTCTGGTCTCCACAGACAACGGCTGTCTTGCCCGGGAACTGCTGCTCGGCATAACGCAGGAAGCGAACAGGGGTGAGAGGGATATTCATGACGTCATCGCGCTACCAGGCCGACTGACCTCCATCCACCACCAAAACGTGGCCCGTGACGTAATTAGAAGCGTCAGAAGCGAGAAAAACGGCAGCTCCTTTTAGGTCGTGGTCACTGCCAAAACGGTGCTGCGGAATCTGGGAGAGGAAAAATTCACGGTTTTGCTCCAGCACCCGGCTCGACATGTGTGTAGGAAACCAGCCGGGAGCAATTGCATTCACCTGGATGTTGTGCGTTGCCCATTTGCAGGCCAGGTCTTTGGTGAAGCTGATGACCCCGCCCTTGCTGGCATGATACCCAATGGCTGGGAGCGCGGGCGGAGCACCACCTAATCCAGCCACCGAGGCAATATTGATGATTTTTCCGCGACCTTGCTTGATCATGACCTTGCCTACGGCTTGTGCACATAGAAACGTTCCGGTCAGGTTGGTCTCGATCACTTTATTCCAATCTTCCAGGCGCATCTCTTCGACCGGGGCGCCCCAGGAGATTCCCGCATTATTGACCAGAACATCGATCCGTCCGAATTGTGAAAGGGCGGCATCCACAACCCCCTGAATGCCGGCCGGGACCTTGACGTCACAGCCTAGAGCCAGGGTTTTGACTCCCAGTTGCTGCAAGTCTTCCGCGGCCTGCTGGCAGCGCTCTTTCTTGCGGGCACAGAGCACCAGGTTGGCGCCCATTTCCGCGAGCCCTTCTGCGATTTGACGTCCCAGCCCGATGGAGCCTCCGGTGACGATGGCGACGTGGCCGGTAAGATTGAAAAGATCCTTCACATTCCTGGACGCGCTCTCGGTCGTGTCGGCGACCTGCTTCAACATGAGGCTTTCTCCTGTTCCCTGAAGTTCTGAGACCAAGAATCGCCGAGAGGTTGTCTCTCGCCCCGCTCTCGATCCTTACCGGCCGCTATTGCAGCGCTCCGAGCTGCCAGAAAATCAAAAATCGCGTAATGGGCGGCTTCGGGCTGATCCAAATAAATCCAGTCTCCCTGATTTTCGACGAACGCCATTCAGTGCTCCCACTCAGAACGAGAACCGCACGCCGAGTTGGATCTGGCGTTTGGGGAGTGCGGAAGTGAAAGCCAGCGGCGTGCTCGGCGTCGCCGTCCCGCCGCCCGCAACCGGAGTACCCGGCCGAATCCCCTTCACGTTGAACGTTGTGAACCCGGGAGTAAAGCCGAAAACAGGGCCCACCTCGTTGTTTACGCTGGCAAAATTCGTCCGGTTCGCGAGATTAAATCCTTCCGCCGTAAACTGCAGGCTAGCTCTCTCGCCAAGTTTGTGCCGCCAACTCAAGCGCATATCGAAATCGATGTAGTTGGGGCCGAGACCGGAGTCGCGCGGGGCTCCAATGGGACGTTCATTGGTGGGGTGATTGTTGCCGTTCACCTCTCCTCCCGCCAGCAGGTTGAACGGATGTCCGCTGTGATAGGAGAAAATTGGCGCTAACTCGAAACCGGACAAGACAGGCTGTTTCCAGGGGCTGTCAATTACTCCTGCGATCACTACTTTGTGCCGCTCATCAAACTCGGAGAGACTACGATCTAGATTGAGGTTGGTTGGATCCTGCGGGCCGTAGTCCGTGTTGTAATCCGTGGATGTGTCGAAGCCTTTACTGAATGTGTAGTTCCCAAGGACTGAGAAGTGATTGCCGAAGCGTTTCGTGACTTCCAGGATCCCGCCCCAGTAGATCGCATACGACTCGGAGCTATATTGGTTGTTCTGCACAATCAATGGATTCACGAAACATTGGGTGGTGTCGCAGGGCAGGCCCTCAACCCCACCCAGCGGATCGGCTCCAGCGGCCGTAGTATTCCAGTTGCGATACGAAACCTTCTCGCCGTTGGCCAGGGTTACCGTGCTGAGCGGCGCCGGCAACAGATTGGTATCGATTGCGATCGGGAGGTGCTGGGTGTGCGAATAGATGGCGCTGAGAGAGAGAGACAGCCCTGGTCCGAGCTCACGCTCAATCCCAAAGGAGGCCTGCTGCGCGATTGGGGGACGATAACCCGGCTGGTTCACGAAAAGTACATGCAATGGAGATAGAGGCCCGCTATTAGTAACGTCGACGCCGACTGGTTGGGTACCCAGAAACGGGCCAGCCACGGCAGCTGGGGTGATGCAGGCATTATTCCCTGGGGTCGCAGTCGTGCACTGAATCAGGCCCTGCGCAAAAAGTGTCTGGAAAATAGTTGCCGCCCCTGCTATACCCAGGGCCTTAACCCCACCGATCGGATCGGCATAAATGGAAATCTCTCGGTTGCAAGGGCTGCCGCCGCTCCCCGGGATTATCTTCATCCCGAACTGGGAGACTCCACAGATCGCGGTGACGTTTGCGGCCTGGTTACCTGCGGCACTGTTCCCGACCGCAGAATTGTTGGCATTCCGCACTCCCAGGCTGTAATCGACGTCGGGAATCTGCACGTCCACCGGCCCGTAAAAGATTCCGTATCCACCTCGAATCACTGTCTTGTGATTCTTGGAGGGGTCCCAGGCAAAGGAGACCCTGGGACCAAGATCCTTCTTATACGTGGTCAACGGGGCGAATTGCGTATCCAGGTCGTAGCGTAAACCGTAGTTCAGGGTGAAGCTGGGTGTTACTTTCCAGGAGTCCTGCGCGTAAAACGACGTCAGCGGTCGAGTGTAATACGGGTACGTCGGATCTCCGAAACCCTGCTGGTAAAACAAGGGCAGCCCCAACGTTGCTGATTGAAGCGGGTTGATGGTGGCACCTGATACGGTGGTTCCTCCGGGGCAGAGGACCGAGTCTGAAGTCCCAGTCGGAGCTAAGCACGGGCTCAGTGCAGATCCGGGGAGCGACCCGAACACAAAACGGCCGGGCATGAACGTGTGCGACTCCGTGTGATTGCCACGGAGCAACTCGTAAGCGCCGAACTTTAGAGTGTGAGTGCCACGGATCGCGGTGAGATTGTCAGCGAATTCGTAACGCCGCAAGATTGTAAGGTTGGGCAGGAAAATGTTCGATCCAATATTGTTGATAAAACTGGGAATCTGCAGCCCCACTTGTGCCGGCGCGTTGGGGATCACTCTGAAGCTGTAGTAGTCCCACTGCACCCGGGCCTCGTTCTGCGTGTTCGGACTGATCTGCCGGTACCATGTGGCCTGCAGGTCACTGTCATAGTCGTGGATCGAACTTCCCGCCGAAAACGCGGTCAGAGACTGCACATCCGGCGACTGCTCTAAGTCGTGTCCATATCGGTAAGTTAGAGAAACCTCGTTGTTCACATTGAAGTGATGATCCAGGCGGCCCGATGCCAGATATTCCCGCGTGTTGTAAGGAAACAGACCACCTTCTGTTTCAAACTGGTTTAGCAGGAAGCCATTCAGCGCGGCCTGGGTGGGCGACACGAACAGCTTCTGGGGCAAGACGGGATTTGGGTTCAGGGTCAGAATGCTCTGGAGAGCAAGAGCGCAAAAAGCTGGCGGGAGCACTACAGGGTTGGCGGGGGCGGGGGGCGTTAAGCAAGTCACGGCCGGTGCCGGTGAACTCGCCAGCCCGGCAAAAATGGCATTCTGGGCGGCCGTAGGACGAAAGATATTGGTATTCGTCAGCAGAGGAACCGCGTTCTGCGCATTCTGCCGCAAGCCTTCGAAAGCCACAAACAGAAATGTCTTATCTTTTTTGATCGGGAAACCCAGCGTTCCACCGTATTGCTGACGACTCAAACTATCCTTAACCGGAGAACCCAGAGAGTCAGGATTGGCCGGATTGAAGGTCTGGCCGGCCTGCAAGGCCTGGGTGAATGAAAACGGATTTTGCGCGTCCATGGCATCGTTTCGGAAAAAACCATACAGGCTGCCGTGCACATTGTTGGTGCCGGACTTGGTCACAATGTTGACTGAAGCACCTGTGGCTGACCCCAAGTCGGCGGCGTAGTTGCTGCGATTGATCTGAAACTCCTGCACCGCGTCCTGGCTTAACGTAAGGCGCTGACCGCCGCTATCGCCCGAGGTCTCACCACCATCTACCGTGATGCTGTTTCCTCTGCCATTGCTACCGTAGAACGAAAGCCCACTTTGCGGTGTTTGCTTGACTCTGAAATCCTGGTCCCCTGCCAGCCTGGTGGAATCTGAGACCCCTGGCGCGAGCAGCGTGAACGTGAGGTAATCGCGCCGGTCAATGGGAAGGTCCGTGATGTACTGTTGTGTGATTCTGTCCGCTTGGCTCCCTCGTTCAGTTTCCACCACGGGCGGCTGGTCGGTGACCTCGACAACCGTCGCGACCTGCGACGGCTTCATCTTGAAATCAGAGATGACCGTCTGCCCGATGGCGACGGTGACGCCTCTACGAATCTCCGTCGCAAAGCCCGGCAGCTCCGCGCTGACGTCGTAAGTTGCCGGCGACAGCCCTGCTGCTCGGAATTGACCCGTGCTGTTCGTCACTGCCGTGCGCTTCAGGCCGGTCTGCGTATCGACCACATTGACAGTTGCCTTCTGCAAAATCGCCCCGGAGGCGTCGGTCACGGTTCCAGTGATTTCTCCCGACGTGCCGACGCCCTGTGCATGAGCCATCAAGGTTGCGAACAGGAAGCACACGAGACCGCAGGCCAGTGACCTCATAGGATTCTCCTTCTGGATACGTGGGACATTGCCGCAGTAATCGCCGAGTAAGCCCATCTGCCGGTCAGTTCCTCGGGCACTGCTGCTGCCCTCACGACCTCGGGTCGCCGCCGAATGCTAGAGAGATCTATCTATCTATCTATCTATCTCTCTCTCTTGCGCTAAGGAGGCGTTGAAAAGCCAAAGAGCTCCACATCTCCCAAGATTGTGAGAGTGAGTATCACATAATAGTTACTAACGTCAAGACGGAAAGTCTGCCCCGGCAACGCGGGAGGGGGCGGCACGACTGGATGCCCGCAGAGAGCCGGCACAGGATCCTCCGGCACTTCGAGTTGCACCGTCACCTGAAAGCGAGCACAAGGCGGCCTGAAACCTGCCCTCGGCGAAGCTGAATCAACGCCTCGTTCGCGTCGGCAAGTGGGCGAGTTGCTATCTGACAACGCGCTTTCCCGGCAGCCGCCATTGCCAGAACCTCACGCAAATCCTGTCGGGTTCCGACCGTGGAAGCTTGGATGCGGATCTCTCCGGCAGCCATCAAGATAGGGGGAAAACATATCGGATCGGCCGGCAGGCCCACAACTAGGAGAGTACCGGTGGGCCGCAGGCAATAGAACGCCGTGTCATACGATGCTCGCGCTGCCGATGTCACCAGCGCGACGTGAACTCCGCCTCGGTTGCGCAGTTCCTTGATCGCATCCTTGTCCGCAGCATTGACTGTTGTAGAAGCACCTAACGATCTGGCAAGTGCTAGCTTTTCTTCGGAGATGTCGACTGCCACCACCTCCACTGCGAGCGCCTGCCCGAACTGCACCGCCAGGTGTCCCAGGCCGCCAATACCGAAGACCGCCAGGCGCTGCCCGGGCAAAACGTTGGCCCGTTTGAGTGCCCGGTGGACAGTAACCCCTGCGCAGAAAAGGGGAGCAGCTTGGACTGAGGAAAGACTGTCAGGAATCCTGAGCGCGTGGCTTGCCGGCGCCTTCACGAATTCGGCATAACCACCATCGACGTGGACACCGGTAATCTTTTGCCGCCGGCAGAGGTTTTCATTCCCTTCGCGGCAAAACTCGCATTCGCCGCAGGTCCAGTGAATCCAAGCTATTCCAACCCGATCACCGATTTGCAAATCCTGTACCGCCGCGCCCTTTTCGACTACGACCCCGGCAATCTCGTGGCCGGGGATCAATGGTGTTTTGACGATTTTCGCGAACTGCGGCCAGTCTCCATCGACGATGTGCACATCGGAATGGCAAACACCGCAGGCTTCTACGCGTATCAGCACTTCACCAGTTCCGGGCTGCAGTTGGCCGACTTCTTCGATCGCGAGCGGCTTCCCAAATTCATGCAGGACGGCAGCCTTCATTCATTTCGCCTCATGTTTCCGAGGAAGGACCGAGCGGGAACGAGATATGAAATCGTCAGGGCTGGACGCCGCGCAAGAAAAACTCCACCGCACTATCGACCCGTTCTCCCAGTTTATGAGGACCCGTGAGATCCACCGCCCATTGCCGAACCACAGTCTGGTAGAGTCCCTCCATGAATTCGGAGAGATGAAGGACTGGGAAGACGCGCGTGATCTCCCCGCGTTGTTGGCCCTGGGCGAGAATCTCCCGCAGTAAGCCGACCGCGACCCCCTCGGGCCCGCGCATTTCCGGAGAACGCACGGGATCCATTGCTCCCGACAGCACCACCGCCTCCCACAGGCGACGGTCCGCTTCCACTTCGCGCGCCAAGGCGCGATACAAGCGGCGCAAACGCGCTGCCGTGTCCGCTTCGCTGGAGAGTTCCGATTTGAGATGTTCGACGATACAGGCGAAACCGCGCCTGCCGACGTCACGCAGAACTGCATCTTTACTCGGAAAATACCGGAAAAAGGTCGGCTGGCTGATCTCGAGAATGTTGACTATATCGTCAATTCGAGTGTTCTCGTAGCCATGCTTGCGGAACAGTCTAAGGGCAGTCTCAACTATCTGCTGCCGTAGTCGAGCCTTCTTACGTTCGCGAAGGCCCAGTATCTGGCGCGCGGGCGGTGACTTCTTTTGTCTCCTTACGCTTGGTCTAGTTTGCGTCCTTACCCGTGGTCTGGCAGCGTTGGCAGGGGCCATAATCTCAATTGTCTCCTGAACTCGTTCCGGGGGCCCGACGGCGCGCGTCGCAGCATGAACTGTCACTTTAACATCCCGCCAGCGATCCTTTGGGGACAGAACACCAAACCGCTTACGGAGCTGGAAGCCCAGCTGCACTCCACGCTTTGGACTTGACGTTATCTACTAACAGATGATATAGACTAACACATTTTCGAGGGGGTCGCGAATGGGCGAGGTCCCAAAGGTTCCAAGATGTGGCTCCCGCCGGTTACCCACGCAACCGCCCTCACGCGGATCCAACCGAGTCGTCACTAGGATGGAACGATGACAACAGTGGCAGCATCTTCGCCCAAGATAAGCGGCGGTGCATTTCTAATTGAGGAGTTCTCTCCCGACGAGATTTTCACCGCAGAAAATCTGAGCGAAGAACACTTTGCGATCGCCCGCACCGTCGATGAATTCTGGGCAAACGACGTCGAGCCCCATCTTGAGGCTATCCGCCAGCAACAGCCAGGCATCGCGCTGAACGTATTACGCAAGTCCGCCGACTTGGGACTCACTGCAGTGGCGATCCCGGAGAGATTCGGTGGAATGGAGATGGATCTGGCTTCTGTCATGATCGTGGGTGAACACCTGGGGCGAGATGCTTCCTATGGGTCCTGGCACTCCGCCCACACTGGCATCGGCACGCTGCCCATCCTCTTCTTTGGAACCGAGGAACAGCAAAAGAAGTATTTGCCCCGGCTGGCTAAGGCCGAGATCCTGGCAGCCTATGCCTTGACCGAGCCGTGGGCAGGTTCGGATGCGCTTGCCATACGTACCCGAGCCGATCTAAGTCCGGACCGCAAGTCCTACGTCCTGAACGGACAGAAGATGTGGATTACCAATGGGGGTGCGGCTGATCTCTTTACCGTATTCGCCAAGGTGGGAGGAGAACGGTTCACGGCATTCCTGGTGGAGCGTAGTTTTCCCGGTGTAAGTAGTGGAACTGAAGAACACAAGATGGGCATGAAAGGAAGCTCGACCACCGCCGTGTATTTCGACAATGTTCAGGTGCCGGCCGAAAACGTGCTAGGTGAGGTCGGCCGGGGACACATCATCGCCTTCAACATCCTGAACCTGGGGCGGCTGAAGCTTGGCCCGGGTGCACTCGGTGCTGCCAAGAATGTGCTGGCCGTCAGCCTGAAATATGCCAAAGAGCGCAAGGCATTCGGTTCCCCGATCGCTGAATTCGGTGCCATCCAGCACAAGCTGGCGGAGATGGCCATTCGCATTTACGTCGTGGAATCGATGGTATGGCGGGTGGTGGGACTAATCGAAAGTCAGCTACGAGCGGCCCCCCAAGACAAATCCGACACGACACGAACGGAACTCAAAGCGGTTGAGGAGTACGCCGCCGAGTGCTCAATGATTAAAGTCTACGCCTCTGAAATGCTGGACTATGTAGTGGATGAAGGAGTGCAGATCCACGGTGGCTATGGCTACCATCAGGACTACCTGGTCGAACGTGCCTATCGCGATTCGCGCGTCAACCGTCTCTTTGAGGGCACCAACGAGATCAACCGTCTGCTCATACCGGGCATGCTGCTGAAACGTGCCGCCCGGGGTCAACTGGCGCTGCTCCCGGCCATTCAGGCGGTCCTGAACGGGAAATTAACGAAGACACCCGAATCTGGGGATGGTAATGAAGAGATGCGGCTGGTCGAAAACGCAAAAACGATTGCACTGCTGGCCATCGGGATTGCGCAGCAAAAATACGGGGTGGAGTTGCAAGAGGAGGAGGAAGTCCTGATGAGCATTTCAGACATCGTCACCGAGGTCCTGGCGATGGAATCGACCTTGCTTCGAAGTCGCAAATCCGCGGCTTCTGGAAGAGGCAAGGATGCCGCCGATGTGTGCGCCGTTTTCTTGCGTGAAGCGATGGATCGAGTCGAGATCTCCTGCCGGAATGTTTTCGGGGCCTGCCTCGACGGCGATGCTCTGCGGAAGAACATGTCGGCTTTGCGGAGCTTTGCCAACTACGATCCAATAGATGCGATCGGCCGGCGGCGGAATATTGCCAACCGCCTGCTTGCCCGTGAGCGCTATGTTTGGGAATGAGGTTAGCGGTTAATCGCCTGCTGCGGGCGCGCGGCTGCTAGAAAACCAGGAAGCAATTTCCTCTGGATACTGGTGCGGATAAAGCAGACCGCCGGGAGCGTGCCAGATGAAAGTCGTGCCAGCTTCAAGAGTGCCGCAAGGAGTCGAGTCGCGTGTGCAATCGCCGCCGTTTTCGACGTCAGAAGAGAATTCCGTATTCAAAAGTGGGGGTTTCGTTTTATGTGGCGCATGACAAAACGTCCATTCTCAATTTCTGCCCTAACGCTTCTGCTGTGTTACTTCGCTTCCAGCGCTGTAGCAGCAGTTACCACACACACGGGAACTTTGCCGGACGGTGCGACCTTTCTCATCGAGGTGCCTTCCCCGTGGAATGGGACGCTCCTGCTCTACAGCCACGGCTACGTAATTCCAGGTTCGCCGAATCCCGCACAAGACGTGGGCGATCCGGCTACGGGCACCTTCCTGCTTAGCAACGGATTTGCCTTAGCTGGTTCTTCTTATGCCCACACTGGCTGGGCGATTCAGGAGGCCCTGCTGGACCAAATTGCGGTTCTGGATACTTTTGCAGCGCTGGTTGGTACGCCGAGCCGCACGATCGCTTGGGGTCACTCGCTGGGAGGAATCATCACTGCCGGCCTCGTCCAGCGATTTCCTGACCGCTTTGACGCTGCTCTGCCCATGTGCGGAGTGCTTTCGGGGGGTGTAGGTACCTGGAACCAGGCGCTGGATTCCGTGTTTGCGTTCAAAACGCTATTGGCTTCCGGGACCTCGTTGCAATTAGTTAACATCACCGACCCGAACACCAATCTAGCATTGGCGGAGGGCCTTTTGGCCTCGGCCCAAGCCACGCCCCAGGGCAAAGCGCGGTTCGCACTGTCAGCAGCGCTGGGAGATACTCCGGGATGGTTCGATCCGGCCTCGCCCGAGCCGGCTCCGAAGGATTTTGCTTCACGAGAGGCTAACCAGTTTCTTTGGGCGTCTGAGGTGGATTTTCCTTTCGTCTTCGCGCTTCGCGCCGAACTCGAATTCCGCGCCGGCGGTAATCCCTCATGGAACACAGGGGTTGACTACAGAAAACAGTTAAACCGCTCAGTCGACCGTGAGGAGGTGCGTGCGCTGTACCAACAGGCTGGCCTGAGCCTCGATGCCGACCTCGATGCATTGAAAGATGCTGCCAGAATCACTGCCAATCCAGATTCAGTCGATTACCTGGAGCAGAACATTATCTTTAACGGCCGCCTCAACTTTCCAGTGCTGACCCTGCACACCACTGGGGATGGCCTGGTATCGAACCAGAACGAAAGCGCCTACAAAGATGTCGTCGACGAGGCTGGAAACCAGAGCTTGTTGCGCCGGACCTTTGTTCATCGGGCGGGGCACTGCACGTTCACTCCCGCAGAAACGGTCACCGCACTTCAGAACCTGATTGAACGGCTGAACGACGGAAGGTGGCCTGATCTTGATCCGAGCACCCTTAACGCTGAAGCCGCGGCACTCGGAGCACTGAACGTCGCTCCTCCCTCGTTCCTTCGGTTCAAACCCGCGCCCTTCCTGCGCCCGTTTGATGCGTCCGATGAACACCATTGCGACCACGAACATCACGATTCGGGCCTATGCAGTGGCGAGTTCTGAACATTGCAACCGCGGGACGGCGGTCACGGCTGACAGTCGACGAACTTCAGTTCCTTTAAGAATGTACTCGTGTCAATGGTCGCCCCATGGCAAGAGCCCGCCGTGCGCGAAGATTCACCTTCTGATCTCGTGTGATTCCGAATTCTGGAGAAGCAGTCGCCTGGTTACAACAGTTTGAACGGCGACGCAATTTACAACCTTGCACCACCCCGCGCGATTACGTGTGGATTCCCTATTCCCGATCAAACACGCGGATTTCCGGCCTGGTTTGACCCACTGACTGTATGGTCATCGTCAATACGTTGTGATCAGGAGAAATCTTGATCTCCTCAGTGCCCGCGAGCTTGCCATCGACCTTGTCGGTTACTGCTAGGGTACGCTCGTCTACTCGGCGTATTGAAGATGCAAACTTTGCCTTAACATTTGGGCGTTCGTACGTGTAATCTCTCCCGTCAAAGTTCAGATTTTTCACTGTCCCTTCGCTGGGATTAATAAAGGCAAGACCATCGCTCTCGTAGGACTGGATCTGAAGCTCAACCACCGAGTTCACTGTTTCGCTCGTGCTTTCCCATGTGCCGTCGAATTCTGGCCCTCCTGCCGTTCGCTTGTACACGTAATACACATTGAATTTCGACCCGTTGGGCTGGATGAAGGTGAAGTCGTCGTCGAGCATATTGCCGTCCTCCGAAAGCTTCCAGTTCGCGGTGAGGAGTATTTTGCCGTCGGTTTTGCGGACCACTTTCCAGCTATTGGGTCCTTCGACGGTGACGGAGAAAGTCGTCCCGAAGACTCCCGGCTGATCTGTCCCGTCAGCAACAATCGTCTCTTCAAAGTCGCCACCTTCGAAAGCAAATGCATACTTATTTGAACTGACCTTCTTAACCTTCATCTCGTCGGGAAGTCTGCTTTTCGAGCCATTGAGCTTCCACTTGCCAACAAATGGGTTGTCAGCCGCCCTTAACAAAGGCGTGATCAGGGACGCAACCAGCAGCAATTGCACGGTACGCTTCAGCATTTTTCACCTCTTAGGTTCTGTACAGGGTGGAACACGACTAATAGACGATTGTTCTCCGGGTTTGGATAGCACCGTGCCAGTGCACATGGCGATCGCGGTAGGGACAGCCATCGCTGGCTGCCCCCCGCACAGATCCGGACGGGCGCTCATAGAAGCGCATCCGGTTCTTATCTCGGATAATCTCGGATGAGTAGCGGCAAAGCGAGCATCCGGAAAGGGATGGAGCGTACGCGGTTGAGGACCTGCGCCTGCATCGCGGCGGAGTAGGGTACTATCGCAGCTCGGACTTCGTGCACGTCGACGTCGGGCGTGTGCGCCCTTGGTAGTTGCTTCTCGACGCTCCAACAAAAGAGAGCAGTGTTGATCTCGTGAGCCATCGAGCGCCGAGTGACAGAGCGTGCCCATCAGTCTCGTTAAACGCCCGACATCAACTGCCCTAGGACGGCAATACGGAAACCAGCGGCAATTCAAAAGCCCTGCAGTACAGCAGTCTCCGACTGATTGACACTCAGTTCAAGGCTACGGCACCCGCGATTTTCGACCCTCTTGTTAAACAGAGAGTAGACATTTCTGCTTTAACCTATTGAATTGGCGACCCCGGCGGGATTTGAACCCGCGTTTGCGCCGTGAAAGGCGCTGACAGGCTGGATCACGGTGTAATTAAAAGCAGCGGTCGCTCTGCAATGCCCTGTAAGGAACGACTGAGAACACGATGGAACGGTTTTTGGTTGTACCGTCCTTGTACCGCGAGTTTTGAACCAAAGGTTCTGAAAAACCACTGGATTTCGCATCCCAAGTGGAAGATCAATTCGCGATTGATGCCAAAGCGAGCGAAGCGCGTTTATTGGGAGAGCGTTGCGTTCCAACGTGGCGGTGCGAAATATCGAGCAATCGTCATTTCGACGAGTGGTCTGGAGGTTTCGGGGCCTGATAAACCCTCCACGCCGGCATCTGCCTCATTCTGGTGAAAGTTCATCAACCTTCCCAAGTGCTGCAACGCACGAGCCAGGGCCGCAGCTACATCCCTCCCCGAGCAACCAAGAAGAATTGAACAGTCGTGGTCGGAATAGTGTTCGAGAACTGACATAACGAAAACGAAGCGCTCAAGCGGTGCGAGCTCGAGGATCGCACACACCTCGGCCTCTGAAGCCAAAGGCACATAATTCAAGTCTCGAGGCGAAACAGCGTTTTGTGTTGGTCTTCCGGAACGCTGCCGCGGTGCAATAAGCCGGATCGCAGTCTGAATGATGGTGCGTCGAACCCAGGAGCGCGCCCACTCCTTGAATACACGGTTTCCTTTTGTGGATTCTCCGACGCTAGCGACAAAGCACTCCTCCGCCCTGTCTCCGTCCCCAGTCAGGAGAAGCGAGAGCAGATAGAGACCACTCATGTCCTCGGTGAAAATCCGTTCGAAGTCTGTAGTCGACGCGTACGCGGCGGAGCCTGCGATCTCTTTGGTAGTAGCGCTCGCCATACTCACCCATTGGTCGTCCGGCAGTTTCACAACACCGAGCAACCGGGTCATCCCCTCTGCTGTGTCTGAACCTCGACCCTAGTTCGATGCTGTGCATCAACGGTCGACTCAGAAATATCAGCGCGCCACGCGATCGATACTGATAAGTCGGCTAGTGCTTACCGATGGCGAGAGGTGGCGATTGCGATTGCTGCTTCTGCCTGAGTCACGGCGGAGCGGGTGCGACACTTGATCGCGCACTTTGACGTTGTCCAGAAGTCGTCTTCGACGAGATCGGTACTGATCTCCTCGAAGCCCGTTTCTGGACAATGAGTCAGGTTTCCTGCAGCCAAGGTCGCGAGAAGATAGCGCTAGTAGACCGCACTCAAACTACGAAGCAAAGTTGGCCTAAACTCTCAGTACTCCAACGCCGCGAACTCCATCAGGTCGAGAATTCCCGTCTCCAATGGCGCTGGTGCCGGTATTCCGCCGACCCGCAGAACGCTCCGACCCTCACACGCGACATACAGCGCGCGGTCCGAAGCATCCGAAAGGGGATCGAAAACACCTGACTCCGGGCGCCCTGGCAGTGCGATCGAATTCACTACCGGGAACCAATCTAATCCGAAATCCTCTGTCCAAAATACACCGGCCGTGCCGAACGCAAACCGAGTCTGGCGCTCGCTGCGCAAGAAAAGCATGTCTTGGAGCAGAGAGGCAGAGATCGAGAGCTTTCCGCCAGCGGTGATCACTCGCGTGAGGCCCGCGTCGAAAATCCAACTGAGTCCGCCATCCGCCGAGACTTTCACGCCGTCGGGATCCAGCACGTAAACGGTCTCTGGCTCATACGGGTCCACGAACCACCGGATCGCATTCTTGACCGGCGTCAGCAATAGGTTGTTGGGCACGATCATGTCCCACGAGGTTTGGGCGCTGTTGAGCTTGAACATTTGTCCTCCAAACCGCGTCCCAACGTAGTACACGGGATTCGCGTGCCCACCGCTCGCCTGCGGGATAATCGCTCCCGCCGGCAGCTGCGGTCCGATCGGTTGTGCCTTACTTAGATCATGCCAGTGGTTCACGGCTGTAATTGACGAAATCTTTGTAGTGCGAAACAAATTCGCGGTACCGTCCAATGCCTGCTCGACGACGATGATATCGCCGTCGGGGAGCGGCGCCTCTGTGGCCAGCGTCTGGATCAACGGACGATAGCCAAGGAGGTAGACATCCGATTGCGCGTAGGGTGCCAACTTCGTGGCATCGTTAAAGTTTATCTTCAGCGGCGATGGCGCATAGGTTTTGCTTAAAACATCGCCCGCGTTGGGATACTCGGAACCGTTGCTGCTAATGATGCAGAAGTCTCCCGGCCCCGTTCTGGGTAGGAACTGGGTAACCCGGTTCACCTGCGCCGGATCGGTAAACCATGCATCACAATCGCCGCAACCCGATCCCGGGTCTCCCCAATGCTGGCCGCCGTCGCGCGTAAAGAAATCGTTGTTGTCTCCGCATCCGAAATAGAGCGCAGGCTGACTGCCGATTCCACATAGGACCGCGATGTTGATTGGATCCAGCGTCTCCAGTCCGCTTGGCATCTGCCAACTGTTCTCGTTCCTACCCCCGTCATCGCAAAAGTACACGCCACCGTCATTGGCCATCCACAGTCTTCCGGCGATATGTTGATCCAGTTCGCTGTTCTTGTTGTACGGGTTCGACTGGCTCGATGGTTTCAACGTAATCTCGAAGTCCGGGGTAAAAGCGATAGCGTGAGGATCCACGTGCATGAACACGAGATTCTCCTGCACTCCCGACTGATGCGCCACGGATGCATCCATCCCATCAAGCCGATGCCACGATGAATTGTCGGTGGGAATTCCCGCGGAAACATGAACGTGGCTATTATCGGAAAAGAACAACAGGAAGCCGCCGCTCGTGGCTTTAGCGATCACATAACAATTCCCGCTGGGGGTGGTCTCGCCGGAATACACGGGCGGACCCGGCACCAACGCCCATTGCGCGTTCCCATTGTTCAACTCGAACCGGCTGAAGTCTCCGATCCATAGGCTCGCTTCGTCCGCCAGTCGCTTGCAATCGGTATTGACGAGCGTTCCATCCGCGACGGTTTGCGAATAGTACGTAGGTCCCAGGGCGCCGCCGTTTGTCGCCATGTATACCCTCGAGGGATTCCCTGGCTCTACGGCCAAGACCTGCGCGGCATTGCCCGCAGCATAGGCAATGCTGCCGCCGAAGGGCGCTATGCCATCGCCTCCACAGCTTGTCTGAAAGTCCGACAAGATCGAGCGCACGTTGGTGATCTGGGGCAAGACCCCGTTATCCATCCTCCACTTCTGCCCACCGTCGGTTGAGTACCACACCACGCCGTCGCCAAGGGCGTACACCTGTCGCCTGCCGTCCGGCTCGAGCGGTCCCACTGCAATGTGCCACAGAGAGGATCCCACGAACTTCTTTGCCCAATCCGCTCCTCCATTGTGACTGATGGCGACCACGCCAGAGCTTCCCGACGCTATGACGCTCCGCGTCGCAATGATGCCCGTCGCCACCGTGGTCACCGCATATACCAGCTGCGGATCGTCAGGGGCGAACGCAATGTTGCAGGTGCTCCCGGCTGGCATTACGAGCTTCCAGTTTGCTCCGCCATCGGCGGAGAGGTAGATACCATCTCTCCCGTCGACATACTGGCTGTCGAGTGCTGACGCCAGGACCACATTTGGATCCGCCGGCGACGCCGCGAGATCGTAAATATGCGGTGCATACAACGCTCCCGGGATCTCACCCTGGACGGTGAACGTGGGCTGTGGCCAGGTAAGTTGCGACCAAGTCTGCCCCGCATTATCAGAGCGCCAAACCCCCGCCCAACTCCCTGCATACATGCGCTTTCCGTCCGCGCCAAGCACCAAAGCAGTGATCCGCCCGGTTGAAGAATGATTATCATTCGCGGGTCGGCGCGGAAATGTGCTTGGGGTAGGCCCGACTCCGCTGATCGTGATCACGGTGTATCAACCTGGAGTCCGTCCACGAACCCCGAATCAGGCTCAGCGAACACGTGCACCGTCAACTTTCGGACTGCTGCTTCTCGCGCCAAAGCCAGCCGTTGGGTTTCGACTACGCGATGCACCGCAGCGTCGTCATCCCGGCTCTGCCATAAGTGGAACAGCCACGTCGTCCCCGTACTCGTCTCTTTCAAGCTGATGTTTGCAATGTCGAAAGCGTTTACCGTTCCTGGCAAGAAGCTCATGACTTTGATGCTGATGATCTTCCCGATCGTCTCTGCCATCCTTCCCTCCACTAGCACGGCGCCACGTACGGCGTCGCAGGATCCGTCAGATGTTTGACTATTGCCTTTCCCTTTTCGAAGTCTCCCCCAACTCGCAGCCTGCCCAGGTACAAGGCCTCATACGGCGCCACCTGTCCTTGAGCGATTTGCTCCCAGGTCTCGCGACGCATCACTACTACCACATCCGCATCCTTCGGTTTGCCCTTCTTGGCTTTCCCAGCCTTCGAGCCGCCATGCACCTCCCAGTGCTCCACCGTCTCGCCGGCGGTGCCGCTCACTAACTGGATGTGCATTCGCACTAATGTGCCAAGTCCGCTCAGTGCCTTCGCAAGTTGTTCAAGGCTCTTGGCTACATCGTCCTGCTGCCCTCCAAGCCTTCGCAGTCGCGCGAACGTTAAACCTCCGCTCTCGACTCGTCTGAGCTTGCCACCTTGCCATGTCATCGTCTGTACCCTCCTTGAACGGAAAGACTCTACTACGCGGCGCGGGCCCTGGCAATGTCCGCTGAGCATACAGCCTTTCACAAGATGGTCGGCGACTCGTTGTTTCGGGAGATGTTACCGGGGCTGGAAAGCTCATCGCAAGGAAAGCCGGATGCAAGCGGGTGAGTGTCGATCAGCCGCAGTTGACCGTGATGAGAAGCACTCTTAGGAGTCGAAACAAATCAGGGTTTGCCCAAGGTCAGAACAACTCTCGTTGATCATAGTGTTAACTGCTGGCGGCAGAACTCCGGTTTCGTCCGGAGGACTAGAACTTGATAGTGTGCCGGGCCATAAGTCGGCTTCGGGGCCACCACCCCGTCAGGTGAATTCTAGTCCGAGGTTGTCGTTTACGGCTTGGCTGAGTTTCTGCTTGCAGCCAAGATAGCGTTCAGTTGTTTGAACAGATGCATGCCCCAACAAAAACTGAATCTGCTCAAGTTCTCCGCCCGCTAGATGGCATAACCGTGCGCAGGTGCGACGCAAGTCATGGGGAGCAAGATTCTTGATGTCGGCACGTTTGGCAGCCGCTTTCACCACGTGCCAGATGGCCTTGGGCGTGATGCTGTCGCCCCAAGTCTTATCCAGTCGACTCACCCGGCGGAAGATCGCCCCAGCGTTGATGCCAGCCGCCGTGGTCCACTCATCGACGGTGCGTTTGGCCCATATTGGAACCGGAACAGTGCGGATGTGTTTTCCTTTGAGGAGTGCCAGAATCGCACGATCGCGTTTGCCGCGGAGACTGCCTGACGGTGGTTCACCGAGCAAGGTCTTGGACTGATCAACGGTCAACCAGTTGCCGATCCGCAAGCCCAGGCGCTTTGCGCCTTTGACCCGGCGAATTCCTGCGGCTAGGTCAGGACTCAGAAGGCCAGTATCGGAGGCTTCATAGGCGAGCCGCCTTACAGCGGCTAAGCGCACATTAATCGTTGAGGGTGCCAGGTTCTTCTGTTCGAGAAAGAACCGGTAGCGAAGGACGACAGTTCGGTTAAAGGCCAGACGCGGTTCGGAACAATACCATCCGATGAATTCGTCGATGGCATGGCCGTATGATTCTTGCGAACTGGCTGCGCCGAGTGAG
>DATKFH010000090.1:0-3983 GCA_035511455.1 Candidatus Sulfotelmatobacter sp.
AACCAGAATTTTTCAGCCGCAGGATTGGGCTAAGTCCTGCTCCGGAAGCAGATCAATTTGTAGCCGAAGGCACCCACGCCATGCCGTCCACGCCCTTCGTGAGTCGAATGGGCTCTTCCAGCTTCCAATCTTTAAGGTTCAGGATCTCGATCGTGCCGCCCTGGGGGCAGCTCACATAGGCGCGGGTGCCGTCCGGTGCCAGTGCGAATTCTCCTGGGGTAGGGAGGACGGGAACGTCCGGGATATCAAACGTTTTTGTAAGTACTCCACTGGCCACATCTACGACGAACAGCTTTCCTGATTCGGAGTTGGCAAGGAGCCAATGGCCATCTTTTGTAATTGCGGAAGAGAATGGAATCCTCGGGAGGGAAATCGATCGGACGACCGCGTTGGTCGCAGTATCGATGACCACAATGCGTGGTGTTTCCTGGTCCTGGGTAAAAACGAACTTGCCATCGGGCGAAATCGAGATTCGCTGCACTGTTTGGAGATTGGAATCGTCGCCACCAACGTCCGCGCTCGCAAATCGAGAACACTAACGCTGCCCGCCTCGTTGTTCGCAGTGTAGATCCTCCGGCCGTCAGGAGAGATCACGAGCATATGGGTGTGGGATGCACCAGTCGGAATTTCGCCTGCGACAGAGCGAGACTTTGTGTCCACGATGTAGACGGCATTGGCGAGTTCTGCGGAAACATACAGCAGTCCGTCAGGCCCAAAAGTGCGCACAGTGCGGACGAACCTCTTGGCCGAGATCGATGACAGCAATGGTCCTCCCCAGGCGCAGGTCCACGACGTGAATGGTGCTTCCGTTCGAGCCGGGTTTTCCCACCCATGTGTTTCCGTAGATAGGAACGTAGCCGAAGCGACCGTCCGGGGAGACAGCGACCTCGTGCCCGTTAATGTCAACTCCCACGGTGGCCAGAACCTGTTTGGACGTAGTATCCACAAGCAAGACGCTGTGCTCAATTTGGTTAGCAACGAAAAGAAGATTGTGTGGACGCGGGTCACCAGAAACGCTGCATATAAGTAAAAGGCATGCGAAAAAGGAAATGCCCAAGCGGGGATGTTTCATGATCCCCTTCCCAATCCGAGTAGAACTCCTAATTGGCCGAAAGTATAGCACCTCATAAATGCAGATTTTGCGCGATTGAAGGCCACTCGCAAGTAATCCACATGCCTGATATGTGTCCGGCCAGGGAATCGGCCGCCAGTTCGTGTCGTCGAGCATCTCACTTTGCCAAAGCGGCGGCAAGCCGCCGCACTCCACCTAGAGGCTTGGCCTGCTTAAACCTTGCGGCTGCGCGCGTGGCTGACGCCGGCGTGAAGCATGTGTCGCACCTACGGCGGTGAAGTCCCGCCCTTCTGTCCTTTAGCAACCTGATAGACTTCCTGTTCCGTTCGGTGAATCGATCACCTTGCAAACTGCCATGTGTCCAGTGATTCAAGTGTCGGGAGTGCGCAAGAGCTACGGGGCGACCGTGGCTGTGCACGAAGTGTCGTTCGAGGTGAACGAGGGCGAGATCTTCGGTTTGATCGGCCCAAACGGCGCGGGAAAGACCACCACGATGGAGTGCATCGAGGGATTGCGCACGCCAGATCGCGGAAGCATCGCGGTGCTGGGACTTGATCCCTTTAAGGATGTGTACAAGCTGCAAGATCGCATCGGAGTCCAACTACAGCAGGCCCAACTGCAGAAGCGAATCAAAGTGTGGGAGGCGGTCGACCTGTGGGTTTCGCTCTATCGCAAGAAGGCGAGCGACGGCGAACGATTGCTCGAACAGCTCGGGCTCGCCGACAAGCGCGACGCGTGGTTTATGAATCTCTCCGGAGGCCAGAAACAACGGCTCTTCATTGCCCTCGCCCTGATTAACGATCCTGAGGTTGTGTTTCTCGACGAGCTGACCACCGGCCTCGATCCGCAGGCTCGGCGGGCGATCTGGGATCTGGTGCGCGACATCCGCGAGCGCGGCAAGACCGTATTTCTAACCACTCATCTGATGGAGGAGGCCGAACGGCTGTGCGACCGCGTAGCCGTGATCGAGCACGGACGCATCATCGACATCGACCGGCCGGAGAACCTGGTGAACCGGCATTGTCCGGAACGAACGGTCGTGCTCGCCACCGAGAATCCGATCGCGGAAGAGCGCTTTCGCGCGATCGCGGGGGTTGAGACGGTGATGCGCACGGATTCGCGATTCACCATTCGGGGCTGCGGCGATGATCTGGTGACCGAGGTGATTCATTGCCTTTCCGAGAATGGAATTCGGGTCACGGATTTCCGGACGATCATGCCGAATCTTGAAGATGTGTTTCTGAAACTGACGGGTCATTCGATTCGAGAGTAGGCGAGGAAAAATGCTGCGAGGACTTTGGAAACTGACCTGGCTCGAGATCAAGATATTTATGCGCGAGCCGCTCGGCGCGTTTGGCTCAATCCTGATCCCCGTTTTGGTGTTTCTCGTGGTGGGTCGTATAATGGGCAGCGGACGCTCGCCGAGTTCGCTTGCCGAGAGCAATTTTATGCAGACGGGCCTGCCGGTGCTGGCGTCGGTTTTAATCGCGGTCAACGCCGTGCTTTCGCTGGTGACGATCATTTCGATCTACCGCGAAGGAGGCATCCTGAAGCGGCTGCGCGCGACGCCGCTGCGTCCACAGACGATCCTGAGCGCGCACGTGATCGTCAAACTGCTGCTGACCGCCGCCACGCTGGCGCTGCTGGTGCTGGCGGGCAAGCGCTACTACCCCGTTGGCGTTCATGCTCCTCTGTTTTCGTTCGCGATGGCGCTGCTGATCAGCACCTGGAGCATCCTCTCGATCGGGTTTCTGATTGCGAGCATCGTTCCCACCGCGCGGTTTGCGCAGCCGATCGGCGGCTTCATCATGTATCCGATGCTCGGAATCTGCGGACTGTTCGCGCCGATTGCGTTGCTGCCGCCGGTTCTTCGCGCCGTGGCGAAAGTTACGCCGCTGACGTATGCGGTGTCGCTGATGGAAGGAATCTGGAGGGGCGAGGGGTGGGCGGCGCATGGGGGGGACGTGGCGGCGCTGGTTCTGGTGTTTGCAGTTTGTACGGCGCTTTCGGCAAAAGTGTTTCGTTGGGAATAGCGACATTGCTTGCGTCCTGTTCAGTCGAGCCTAAGTCACGCTGTTACGCTATCCATATATATGATATATGTGCCCGTGACCGGGCCTGACGCTGCCCGAGCTCTCAGTCTTCGGCTATCATTGGCTCCCGTTCCCACCCCCAGCGAATCCGCGCGCTCCTCGCGCCGTCGCGCTGTGCGCGACATTTTGCTCTATGGTGTGTGCGGCGGCGTTCTGATCTTGGTCCTGAAGCTGACTGAGTATCGATTCCTGGTCGTCGAACATTCGGTGGAGATCTACGGGGCGCTGATTGCGGCGCTTTTTGCGGGACTCGGCATCTGGCTCGGCCTGACGCTCACCAAGAAGAAGCCGGCCATCATCATCAAGGAAATTCCCGCGCAGTCGGCGGATGCGGGGCCGTTCGTCGTCGACCAGGCGCGCGTGGATCAGTTTGGCATCACCGCGCGGGAACTGGAGATCTTGGGCCTCATCGCGACCGGGTTGAGCAACCGCGAGATTGCCGGGCGCCTCTTCGTCAGTGAAAACACGGTGAAGACCCATTCGAGCCGGCTATTCGATAAGCTCGGCGCCAAGCGGCGCACCCAGGCCGTGCAGATCGGCAAGACCGCCCGGCTGATCCCGTGACCCGCCGAGGCAGCCCACCCGAAAGCATGATTTTTTCGCTTTCCAACCCAAAATCACCCGAAAGTGTGACGACATCGCCCGCGGTTTTCCGCTACACTTCGGCCACCTGAAAGCACCAGGAGGAGGCTCATGAAGCGCGTAACCGGCATTGGCGGAATTTTCTTCAAATCAGAAAACCCGCAACAGCTCTACGATTGGTACGAAAAGCATCTCGGCATCCAGCGCGAACCGCACGGCCAGTGCGCAACGTTTCA
>DATKFH010000091.1:0-40390 GCA_035511455.1 Candidatus Sulfotelmatobacter sp.
CAGAAACAAAAACCGCACAGTTTCCTTGTCGATGCGGTCCATCAAGTCGTCAAACAGCGTGAACGCTTCCTTCTTGAACTCGACCAGCGGATCCTTCTGCCCGTACCCGCGCAATCCGATCCCCTCTTTCAGGTGGTCGAGCGTAAGCAGGTGGTCTTTCCACTGCGTGTCGACGATGTCCAGGATGATGCGGCGCTCGAGCCATCGCATCATTTTTTCGCCGAACAGTTGTTCCTTTTCGGCGTAACGCTGCTTCACGCGTTCGACCAGAGTGTCAGACAATTCCGCGTGATTCATTTTTGCCGGATCAATACCGGCAACCTTGATATCAATGCCGTATTGGTTTAAAACTTCCGCGGCAAATTGTGTGACATTCCATTTTTCAGGATGCTCGTTCGCGGGGCAGAAATTTTCGACAAGTTCGCGGGCAATATCTTCCGCAATGCCCAGCGCATAATCCTTCTGCTCTTTTCCTTCCAGAGCGGAGCGGCGAATCGAATAAATCGTTTCGCGCTGTTTATTCATCACGTCGTCATATTCGAGCAGGTGTTTGCGCGACTCGAAGTGTTGCGCCTCGACCGCCTTCTGCGCCGTCTCTATGCGCCGCGTGATCAGCTTCGATTCAATCGGTACGCCTTCTTCCATGCCCAGCCGCTGCAGCAGGGTGGAGACCCATTCCTTGGCGAAGATGCGCATCAGGTCATCTTCCAGCGCCAGATAAAAACGCGACGATCCGGGATCACCCTGACGGCCCGCGCGTCCACGCAGCTGGTTGTCGATGCGCCGCGACTCGTGCCGCTCCGTGCCCAGAATGTGCAACCCGCCGACCGCGGTCACCTCATCGTGCTCTTTGTCGGTCTGCTCCTTGTAACGGTTGAACGCCTCGGTCCACTTGTCGGTGGGCACGACGTACTCATTGCCGTTGTAGTAAAAAACGGAAGTTTGCCCGTCTTCCTGCGGCCCCTCGATCTTGCCCTGCGCCACGCGCAACTGCTGCGCGATTCCCCTCTTCACCATCTCCTGCTTGGCCATGAATTCCGGATTGCCGCCCAGCAGAATGTCCGTACCGCGTCCGGCCATGTTGGTCGCAATCGTGACCCTGCCCTTGCGTCCTGCCTGGGCAACGATTTCGGCTTCGCGCTCATGAAACTTGGCGTTCAGCACGACGTGATCCTTGAGGCCCTTTTTTTTCAGCAACTCAGAGAGACGCTCAGATTTCTCAATCGACGTCGTGCCGACAAGCACGGGCTGGCCCTTAGCGTGGAGTTGCTCAATTTCATCCGCGGCCGCAAAGTATTTCTCTTTCTCGGTGCGGTACACGACGTCGGGGTGCTCCAGCCGTAGCATCTGCTTGTTCGTCGGAATCACCACAACTTCCAGTTTGTAGATCTTGTCGAACTCGGTGGCTTCCGTCTCGGCCGTTCCCGTCATGCCGGCCAGCTTCTTGAACATGCGGAAATAATTCTGGAAGGTGATGGTCGCCAGCGTCTGGTTCTCGCGCTCAATCTTGACACCTTCCTTCGCCTCAATCGCCTGGTGCAACCCGTCGGACCAGCGTCGCCCCGGCATCATGCGCCCGGTAAATTCGTCGACGATGATGACCTCGCCGTCCTTAATGACGTATTCCACGTCCTTGCGGTACAGCGCGTGCGCCTTGATCGCGGTCTCGACATGATGCTTCAGCGGCCAGTTCTCTGGGTCGGCAATGTTTCCGATACCCAGCAGTCCCTCAACTTTCACCCAGCCTTCATCGGTGACAGTGATATTCCGGTGCTTTTCGTCCACCACAAAATCGCCCGTAAGCTGCGCCGGCTCGCCCGGCGCGACGTCGATCTCCTCGCCTTTTTCCAGCTTCGGAATGATCCGGTTCACCTTGTAATACTTGTCGGTCGACTCCTCGCTCGCCCCGGAAATAATCAGCGGCGTGCGGGCTTCATCAATCAGGATCGAATCGACTTCGTCGACGATGGCGTAGTTGTGCCCGCGCTGCACGCAATCCTTGATGTCGAACTTCATGTTGTCGCGCAGGTAGTCGAAGCCGAACTCATTATTCGTGCCGTAAGTCACGTCCGCGGCGTAAGCTGCCCGTCGCTCCTCGTCGTCCAAATCGTGCACGATCACGCCCACTGTGAGACCCAGAAAGCGGTACAGCTTGCCCATCCACTCCGAGTCGCGCTTGGCCAGGTAGTCATTGACCGTTACCACGTGCACGCCGCGCCCGCTAAGGGCATTGAGATATACCGGGAGTGTTGCAACCAGCGTTTTTCCTTCGCCGGTCTTCATTTCCGAGATCGTTCCCTGATGCAGCACCATGCCGCCGATCAACTGCACATCAAAATGCCGCATGTTGAGCACGCGCCGCCCCGCCTCGCGCACCACGGCGAAGGCCTCAACCAGGATCTCGTCCAGCACTTCCTGCAGCGCGTTGTGCTCTTCTTTCTCCAGCCGCTTCTGCCGATCAAGATCGCCCTCGTCCTCTGATTCAATGCCGTCAGCGCTCTCAGCAGGCTGGTTCCCGCCGCCGCCAAAGCGGCTCATCCGCTCCTGAATGCGCTGCCGAAATTCGTCCGTCTTGGAGCGCAGCTCGGCGTCGGTGAGCTTCTCAATCTGCGGCTCAAGCGCGTTGATGGCCTGCACCTTCGGCATCAGCGCCTTGATGACGCGTTCATTCTTCGTCCCAAACACCTTGCCTAGCAGCTGATTAATCAAACTGGAAATCCTTCAGAGGGCACTCCGCCCAGACGATTCTTAAAGCCTAGCATATTCGATGCAAAGGCAGTCCGAGACGCACCCGAACTCCGCACCTTTAGTATAATCGTCGCATTCCGCCGCCGGTCCTACGGAGGTTCCATGCCTGTGCGCCTCTCCTCGCTGCTGCTCCTGGTTGTCCTGCTGGTTGCCCCCGCGGCCGCGAAAGACAAGACCAAGTCTGTACTACCCGGCTATGTTTTGCACGCCCGCACCGTGCTGGTTGTCATCGATCCCGACGCTGGAGAACCGCTGGACCAACCCAACGCCAACGCAACCGCTCGCGCCAATGTGGAGAAAAAGCTCATGGATTGGGGACGATTCGACCTGGTCCTCGACGGCCAGGAATCCGACCTTGTCATCGTCGTCCGTACAGGCAACGGTCAATCCATGCACCCCACCATCAAAGGCGGTCCCATCGATCAGCGCCCCGGGATCGCGCAAGGCGGCGACACCAGCATTCGAATCGGCGGCCAGCAAGGCCCCACTCCTCCACTCCACGATCCCAGCCTGTCACCGCCTGACCGAGGGCCGCACCTCGGCAACGAGGTTGGCCCCTCCGAAGACAGCTTTGAAGTCTATCGTGGCGGCATAGAGAATCCTCTGGATTCAGCGCCGATATGGCGTTACATCGCGAAGGATTGTCTCCGCGCGCCCAACGTCTCTGCTGTAGAGCAATTCCGCAAGGCTGTCGCAGAAGCGGAAAAGCCGCAGCCGAAAAAGCCCTGAGCCGAAAACTCGACTCGCGAGACCACGACGCTAGCGGTTTGTCCGCACAACATCTCGTCTGCATTTCGTGTATATTCCCCACGACGAATGCCTACTTTCTACGATCGCTTTGTCGAATGTTCCCAGCGATGGCCCGACAATGTGGCGCTTGAGATCCAGCGCCACGATCATCTCGAAAGCTGCACCTACGCCGAACTTCACCGCATGGCCGAATCCGTTGGTCGCTGGATCACGGAGAAAAACTTTCCCCGCGGTTCCCGGCTGCCCATCCTCGCCGACAACCATCCCAGCTGGGTCGCTGCCTATCTGGGCATTATCGCCTCCGGCTGCGTTGCCGTACCGCTCGATACCGCCTTGCACGCCGACCAAGTCACCAAACTTCTGAAGGACAGCGGTGCCGCAGCCATTTTCAGTGACGCCAAGCATGTTCCCATCGCTCGTCCCGCAGCGGCGGAACTGAATTTGGGCCTGATCCTCATGGATCCAGACCGCATGGCGGGCGATTCTTCTGAGCAGCGTTGGCTGGCCACCCTGCCCGCGATCTTCGACGCCGGCCCGGGCACGTTCAAGCCCGCCCCCGCCAATAATGACGACCTCGCATCTCTGATCTACACCTCCGGCACGACCGCCGACCCCAAAGGAGTCATGCTGACGCATGCCAATTTTCTCGGCGAGGTCGAGGCCGTCTTCAATTGGGTCGACATCGGGCCGAACGATGCGCTGCTAGGCGTCCTACCCTTATTTCATGTGCTGGCTTTGATGGCGAACCTGCTCTTGCCCCTGGTCAAGGGTTCGCGCGTCGTGTATCTGGAAACGCTCAACACCACTGAACTGATGCGGGCGCTGAGCGAACGTAACATCACCGCCTTCGCAGTCGTACCGCAATTCTTCTACCTGATTCACGATCGCGTCTTCCAGGAAATTGCCAAACGCGGCGCCCTAACGCAGAAGATTTTCGGTGCCCTGGTTGCCCTCAACCGTACCCTGCGCAAGATCGGCATCAACGCGGGGCCTATTCTGTTCCGCAAAATCCACCGCGCTCTCGGACCGAAGAGGCGCTACCTCGCGACCGGCGGATCGCGCTTCGATCCCGTCATTGCAAAGGACTTTTACGATCTCGGCATCGATGTGTTACAGGCGCTGGGCCTGACCGAAACCACGGCCGCCATCTACGTGAATTCTCCCAACCACGTTGTGATCGGCTCGGTAGGAAAGGCCATGAAAGGCGTCGAGGGCAAGATCGTCGACCCCCACACTCAGGAAGATGGGCCTGCCGTCGGTGAACTCATCGTCCGCGGCCCCGTGGTCATGAAGGGATACTGGAATCGTCCTGATGCGACCGCCGCCGTTCTGCGCGATGGATGGCTCTACACCGGCGATCTCGGTTACTTCGACTCCCAGGGAAACCTGTTCCTCACCGGGCGCAAGAAAGAAGTCATCGTCCTGAGCAACGGGAAAAATGTCTACCCCGAGGAGATCGAGGCTCACTACCTGAAGTCGCCCTATATCAAGGAACTGGCGGTCGTCGGCCTCGAAGGCAAGCCCGGGGAGGGCGGCGACCGTCTGCACGCAGTGATTGTCCCGAACTTCGACGTACTGCGGCAGAAGAAAATCGTCAATGCCAAGGAAGTGATCCGCTACAACGTCGAGGGCCTCTCGCAGCAAATCGCCTCCACCAAGCGCATTGGCAGTTATGAAATCTGGAACGAAGATCTGCCGCGTACTACGACCCGCAAGATCAAGCGTTTTGAGGTAGAGAAGCGGGTCAAGGCGAACCTGGCAAAAAAGGTTTCCGACGATTATGACCTGCCCGCCGAGAAACCCCTGACTGACGACGAAACCGCCTGGCTCAATCAACCAGACATCCAGCGCGGACTCAAAGTTGTGCGCGAAGCCGCCCGCACCGCGCCTCCAGGTCTCTGGCCCACACACAATCTTGAACTTGACCTCGGCCTGGACTCCATGCAGCGCATCGAACTCCTCAGCCGCCTCGAAGACGAACTCGGCGGCAACATCGACGAATCGCGACTCACCGAAATCTACACCGTCCGCGATCTGCTCGATGCGGTTCTTGCCAGCGCCGCTGCCGGAGACGCCGCGCCCCGCACCGCCTTCGCCGGATGGAAGGCAATTCTGGCCGAGGATCCCGCCGACCCCGAAGTGCTGGCCCTGAAGGATCCGCATCCCGCCTTCGATACGATCTGGTATCCGGTAACCCGAGTCATCCAATTGATTTCGCGCGACCTGTTTCACCTGCGTGTCGCGGGATTGGAGAACCTGCCGTCGAGCGGCCCTTACATTGTCTCGTCCAACCACCAGAGCTATATCGATCCGGTGGTGATCGCCTCCGTGGTACCAAGAAATATCCTCGTGAATTCCTTCGCCGTTGGAACCAGTGATATTTTCGGCCAAGGCTTCATGCGACGCCTTGCGCGCTGGATTCGCGTTGTAGTCCTGGATCCCGACGCCAATCTCATCCCCGCCATGCGAGCCGGGGCCTATGGTCTTCGCCAGGGGCGCATCCTCCTGCTCTATCCCGAAGGCGAGCGCTCGATCGATGGTACGCCGCGAATCTTCAAGAAAGGGGCGGCCATCCTGTCGATCCACACGCAAGTGCCGATCGTACCAGTGGCGATTGAGGGGTTTTACGAGGTGTGGCCAAGAGGCAAGAATTTCTTCCACAAGATCGCGCCTCTAAAAATGGTCTTCGGCGCGCCGATTTCGCCGCCCCCAGAGTTGGAGGCATCAGAGGCCGCATACGAGGAACTGACCGCCGATCTGAAATCAAGAATTGTCGAAATGTGGGAGAAACTGCGGCAGCAGCGATAGCTCAAGCCCCAGCCCCGCTGGCGTTTCCGCCGAAGGCCTTGGCGAAGCCATCCAGAATCATCGAGTCGGAACGTCCGCTCGATCGTTGGATTACCCCTTGCCCCGCCTGCGAAGGAGACGTCTTGGTCCTTCGTTTGCCCGATGATCAATGCCTCGTGCTCTTCCGCGAGGCCGAGGATCTGCACCTCCAATGGCGCCCCGTCGGTCCTTCCCCTCGTTTGCCTCAACTGGCGTTCCGTCAGAAAAATGGGAATCTCCCGCCGGGTGGATCCGGCCTAAGAGCTGGCGTTCGAAATCGACCGGTTCCCTTTCCGTCCGCCCATCCAAGTAATTCAACCCGACAACACCCGCTTGAATTGTCATGTTCGGCACAAGAAAAGACGAAGGGACCTCGCGACGAAAGGGAAGACTTACGGACGAAATATCAAGGCTTCAAACCGGACCCGGGAAATTCGGCCGTCCGGCATTATAGGGGCCTCGGAAAACGTGGCCATGACGGAATTGCGAACCCACCTTGCACCGAAAGGGTAAGAGTGGGAACCCTCCGCCTAAAGCAAATGCGTCCGAGTTCTATCCCAACCATCATGAGTCAATGGGTCAAATTGCATAATTTCAAAACCGCGAGTAGGGCCGCGCGTGTTCCAAATTCCTGCCTCAGTTGAGTATCCGCCACATGATCGCGGCGCCAAAACCGTAGCAAAACCATCTGGTACAACCGAGCAGAAATTGCTTGTGCTGTTTCAAAGTCTTTATCACAACCGGATTATCCGGTCCTTCGTACAAGTTAAGCAATACCACTTTGGTGCCTGTTGCATCTCAAGCGTAACGATAAACAGAAATGACCGAAGACCCTCGCCAATATTCAGTTTTCAAACGAAGTTGATCGTACGTTGTTCTATTAAATGACGCCTGGTTTACAACAGTTGAGCGCATTGGGTCTTGACAACGCCAGGTTCCACTCCATGTCCATTACTTCCGGTTTGCCGCTAGCCTTGATCGGAAACGCCTCGGGGCGGACGTTTGCGCGGAGGGGGATCTCGAATCGAGGCGTTTTCGATAAGACCTCATGCGCCTCTGGCGCGCCACCAAGCATGAAAATAGGGTTTAGCGGGCTAGCCACGTAGAAACGGAGAAACGGGTCAGTCTGGGATGCAAGCATCCGTGGTTGGCGATTGCTTGAAGCTCGGTAGCCGATGTGATGACACAAATCCCCCCGATAAGACTGGCCCGCGCCGGTAAAGGTATCATCTTTTGTCGCACCGCAAATGGGAAGGACGCATGACAGTGTCCGCACCCGACATGCAGCGCAGCAATCGCCTCCGCTGGAGACGTTATGCAAACTCTGATCGAACGGGGTTTGTGGATTGGACGTACATCAGGCCACGGTAGTGGCTTGCTTGTTGATGGTTCGCCGGGACGGGAAAGTCCAGAAGCAAATGCGAACGTTCGGCACCACGACGGGAGAGCTGGTGGGTCTGCGCGAATGGTTGCTCTCTGAAGGCTGCCCCTTGTGGCCATCTTCAGGATGGTGAGCAAGTCATCGCGCCGTAACGATCAGTGAACGCAAAGTAGCCTCGAAAAATACGCGCCCCAAAGGCCGAATTCGTCGGAGCTGGCTGGGAGGCAACATGGCGCGCCGCAAACTGACTGACGCGGCGAACCACTTTGGCGGGGTGTTAGCAACACGAACACATCAGCCTCCTTTCTTTTCCTGAATGTACCGGAGTTGGATACCCACCCGCCTAGCCCCTGTCCACGCTTCATTGAGTCCCTCGCGGTATGAGCGCAAGACTCGGGGCCGAGCATATCGCTAGTCTTTACTCGTAAGGCTCTTTCATCCTCTACTTCATGCCGGTTGTTCCCGGCGCACAAACATTTCCATTACGCTCCAAACCCCTCAATCAGCGCAATCGCTTGACTACGCCAACCTTGCCTCAGGGTTTACGGACCGAGTAGTAGTGATTATTTCCCTCGTCTGACATCTCCCCGACGAGAATGAGACCTTCAGATTGCAAAACCTCGCGGTAGCGCTGCGCACCCAACGAGATAGACTCCCGGTGGGTCAGAATGTCCTGCCAAATGCACTTCTCTTTGGGCGATGTGAAGAGAAACTGGCCGTTGGAATTCAATGCTTGTTTCACCTTGCAGATGAGCAGACATTGAACATCCGGGTGGAGCAAAAACATCAAACCCACTGCCACAACGGCATCAAACGTTCGTCGGAAGAATGTTGAATCCTCAAAAGCCGAACATTCGGCGTGAGCGTTAGGAAAGCGTTTGCGGAACGATTCCAGCAAGCTTGCCGAGGCATCCACGCCATAGACTGTGAAACCGTCTTCTATCAGAGCTTGTGATATCGGCACACCATGACCACATCCGAGGTCAAGAATTGAGGAACCCCACACTAGCGTCCGGCTCCATTGGCGAACAGTTGAAACACCTATTAGAGAGTCTCTCTCGCACATGAAGAGTTGGGCGACTTCTTCATAACCGTTGCTCTTGTCGCTCGGTTCCATAGCAGAATCCCGACACGCCGTTGGACGATGATAACTCTGGCTGGAAATGCTAAGCCGGAACAGCGCTCAGTTGTTACAAAATCTTCGCCATTACTCATCCTCCCCCGCGACCGGGAGTTTGAGTGTTATGACCTTGATTTCGTCAACGAGCACCAAACCCAGGTTTCGATGTTAGACCCGGAGGCGTATCACTCGGGACTGTCGGTTGGCGTAGCTGTCTTGTAGAGCGGCACGTCGATATACATCTTTTGCCCCGGCTGCAAGTTCACCTTGGTTGTAAAGAGGGACCAGTCGGCATGATCCCGATCGACATCTTGCACGATGACAATGACGTCGGCAGTGGCAGGAATCAATTCACTAAACTTGCCGTCGGCCGTAACACCACGGCCACCGGTCGTTTGCAGATTGGAGAAAGTAATGCCCGCTTTCAGAGGCCGCCCGGTGCCTGCGTCAAAGACCCTTCCTGCCAGCATAGCCGCCTTCTCTTGTAGCTTGACGGTAACCTTCTGTGCGGGGCGATCGCCGAACAACTGCAGATTCTGAGGACTGAAATTCAACGGCTGGTAGAACTCAGAGGTGGGGTCTGGGTAACCGTCTTTCTCTTTCCGCGCATGAATCTCATAGACTCCATGCTTGAGCTTTCGGCCGAAATCAAATCGTCCTGCGGCATCGGTGCGGGTTACAACACTATCTGCATCAACGAGGGAAGATGCCTCCTGAGAGACGTAGACTGTAGCGCCGGGAACAGGCTTACCATCTTCGTTCACGACCCTGCCGCTGATTCTTCCATCCACGGGAGCCGGATCGGGGGTCTGAGAAACTGCACAGCTTGAGAGCACGAGAACTATGAGCGGTAGGCTTCGCATAGTATGCTTCTCGACCTTGGGTAAGATGCTCGTGACCCAGTGAAAGTTCAATTATATAGGCCTTGTTCGACAGGTCACGGGGGAGCTTTTAAGTCAGTTGGTGCAATATCCACGGCACACATTGACCCAGACAGTGATCGTAGGACCTTGGGTTGGTTCGCCGTCGCTCGGTCGTGAGGTGGCAAATGACGGCAACTCAGTTGGCGGCATTTAGCCTGACCCGCACTTCGCAACGATTAGCGTGATGTCATCGTGTTGCTCGTCGCCAGAGCTGAAGCGCTGAAGATCGTCCACGATCGCGGCCAGTAAACCCTCTGAAGACAGATCACGATTCCGCCGCAAAGCTTCGATCAAACGCTGTTCTCCGAATTCCTCTCCCTCATCATTGAACGCTTCCGTTACCCCGTCGGTGTAGAGCGCCAGTATGTCACCGGGGAAAATCTGGCGTTCCTCGATCGAGCACTGCCACTCCTTGAAAAGCCCAAGTACAGTGCAGGTTGAGTCGAGCCGTTCGACACTGGCACTGCGGAGCAGAACAGCAGAGTGGTGCCCACAATTTGCGTAGCGCAAGTGCCTGATTTGGTCGTCGTACTCGGCGAAGAAAAGGGTGGCATATGCACTGTCAGTCGTATTTTCGTAAAAAAGCTGGTTCACTGATCGCAAGAAGCGTTGTGGCTGATCGAAAGCGATTGCACTCTGGCTTCGCAGGTTCGCCTGCAAGTTAGCCATCAACAGCGCCGCCCCAATTCCCTTGCCTGAAGTATCGGCGATGACCAATGCCAGCCGCTCTCCGCCCAGATCCAGAAAATCGTAATAATCGCCGCCGACGACACGCGCCTGAAGGCAAATGCCCGCGTACTGGAGCGTCTTTAGCCGCGGAAGTGTTTGTGGAAAAAGCCTTGCCTGCACACGTTTTGCAATTTCCAGTTCCTGGGCTATGCGCCGTTCGGCCTCAAGCCTCTCCGCGGCCGCACGCCGCTGCGCTTCGATCTCGCGAACGAAGTCGTCCCGGCCCACAAGGGCAAACGAATTTCCATCCAAGTCGTCGAAGCGAGTGAAGATTCCCCCCCAAAGCGTGGTCTGCGGCGGGTGGTGAAAGCGAACCCCACGCTTCCCCCACTCGTCGAACTTGGCCATGACATCTTCGGTGACAAGCACAGCATGTCTGGCGCGACCGATCAGCTTGTATTCTTCAGACTTCCGCTTGGGAGTCACCAGCGCCAGAACCGTGCTGCCGTCTGGAGGTGCTACCGCGACCCAACGGCCACCTGATTCATAGCTTTCATCAACCACCACGCTGAATCCAAGCTGGTCCCTGTAGAACTGCAAACTCCGCTCTTGATCGCGCACGAAGATGTTGACGCAGAGGAGGCGAAGGTACGGGTCTTGCCGATCTAGCCGAAAAATGTCCCGATTCGCTGAATCCTGTGAAGGGGAGTCGCCCATCGCCGTGATTATAAGTCTGACGGCGTTTCAGGGTTAGGCGCTACCCTTGACCGGAGTATGAAAAAGCTCCATAACACGCATTGAGCCCGCGATCAGTTTATCCACTGCTTGTGCCAGCTTGGTTGGTGTTGCGGGGTGAATGCGTTCCCGGCTTAACAGACGGTCAATAGCGACGCTCCAGAGCAGGCGCCTGGAGATTCCTTTGAAGACGACTTCTAAGCTGCTCGAAACTCATGTCCCAGTGGGTGCCGTGTGACATCCAACCTTGCCTTCCACAGGCAAAGAATAAAATCATTGCCCAGGCGAAAGCAGTGCGGCCAGAAACATCGGGGTGGGATTCAAGTGCTTTGTTATCAATATTTTGATCTCTGAGCTCTTTGCCGTGAAGATTTTTGCAGACACTTTTTGCGAACCCCGCGCCAGTCAAGCCATTGCGAGGGGGGGATACCCTCCACATCCCGCGAGCGATCGATCTTGACCGCGTCGACAGGGAACTGGCGCAAACCGCTGAGGGCTGAGCTTCCAGTGCCGAAGTGATCCAGGATCACGCCAGTCCCCATGTGTTTGAGGTGGGCGAGCACCGTGATCGTGAGCCTGGGAGCCGACGCGGCTAGGCTCTCGGTCATTTCCAGCTGCAACCGCGAAGGATCGACGCCTGTTTCCCGCAGCGCATCCTGAATGTCGTTGACCAGGCGCGCGTGGGCGAACTGCCGCGCCGACAGGTTCACCGATATGTTCACCGGCTGCCCGGAAGCAACGTTGATTTCCCACTCGCGCCATTGCCGACAAGCCTGCACCGCCACAAAATGAATCTCCTAGTGATCGCCCAAGGCATCGAAACCGCTCGCCAGCTCGAGCGTTTGGGCGAACTGGGATGCGAATTCGGCCAGGGATACTACTTCTCCACGCCTCTGGAAGCGAAGGCCGCCCTGCAGTTTCTGCGACAGCAGGTTGCGCCGGCACCGGCGCGTGGAGCGTCAAAGTAGGCGCGAGGAACTGAAGACCATTTCCAAACAAGTCAAAGTTAAAGTAGTTTCGAATTACCACGGCCGGCCTAGTTTGTGCAACCGGCGGGCAGTGCAGAGGTCCTTGGGCTGCAAAGAAACGGCGCCTCCTAATGAACAACTTCGATACATGGCGCCTGTTCATTCCTCTTTTAACCCGCCGAAAGCGGGTCCCTGGCTCAGGATGACAAGATTTGCCGTGGCCGCCGAAAAAGTCCGCCCGACATAAGCTAGCGCGCGCCGTTCCCTGGGGACACGACTCGACCATATTCTGTCGCCCGGCTGAGGCGGTCGAACATGCGCCACGCCGCGAGCGACACTTTGCTGATGGCCTCTTCCCCTTCGCGTTCGTTGCGGAGAAATGACGTCATCACGCAAATCACGTGAGGTCGGCCTTCGACGAACACGATGCCGGAATCGTTGCGCACTGCTTCCAGTGAGCCCGGCTTGTTGGCGATCTTCACGCCCGCTGGCAGGTCACGGGGAATCCAGGAATCTTTGTTGGTGCTCAGGACTGTGAAGAAGTCCGCGCTGGACTCCTTGTTCAGCAGCTTGCCGTGGTAGATGGCAGCGAGCAGGGTCATCATCTCGCGGGGCGTGGAAATATTCTCGCGGCCGAGCCTGGCCGCTTCGAGGTCCATCATTTTGCGGCGCAGCCGCGTGTGGCTGAGGCTGAGCGAATCGAGCATGGCGTTGACGTTGGGCATGCCCACGCGGTCGATGAGAACATTGGTGGCCGAGTTGTCGCTCACCGCGACCATCATGGTGGCGAGATCGCGCAGGGTGAGACGCGTGACGCCGGGCGTGAGTCCGCCCATGATGTCGCTGTCGGGAACCAGATCGGACGACTGCACCGTGTAGAGATCCGTAAGCTTGAGTTTGCCTTGTTCCGCCTGCAGATAGAGATTTGCCAGCACTGTGATCTTGATTGAGCTGGCCTGGGCGAAGACTTCGTCCTCGCGGAGAAAAAAGTGATCGCCCGTCGTGAGGTCCTCGATGGCGACTCCCATGACGCCGTCGAGATGGTCGTCAACGTCGTGAATAGCCCACTCCATTTTCTGCCAGAGGACTTTTTGTTTGCCGGGGGAAGTGCCTGGCGCTGCAGTTTGGGCAAGGCACGCAGAAACGAACAAGACGCAGCAGAGCACGGGCTTCAAGGGAAGGTCTCCTGACGGGAGGGATTGTAGCAGGAGGCGAAGGGCAAGGGCCGCCCGTCGGGAACTCAATGCTTCAACGCTACCCTGATGCTTGACTGCGCGAGCTAGTGTTTCTGGAGATGCCGGGATGTAGTTTTGCCGAAGACAGTTTCGGCGATCTCGGTGAGCTTTCCCATCACCACATCGGAACACATTCCGACCAGGAAGCCGGCAGCGTAGGCGTAAAGCCTGGGATCGGTGCCGGAACTGGCTTCAAAGGTTATTCCAAGCAGGCCGGCCTGGACGACGGCATAGGTCGAGACGGACAGAAATATGCCCATAAAAGGGCGAGGTCACCCGCCAGACAATGAGGTCGTGGCGCCAGATGTGATTGGTGATGGCGCGGACGTACCACTTCGTCGCATAGATCCAGCTGCCGGCAATCCCTCCCAGGGCAGAGCAAAGAAACCGTTGGGCCACCTCGTGTTTCGACAGATCCATGCGCAAGAGGATCGTTGTCACCACCACTGCGAATGACAGCACACTAGTTAGATAAATTCCCTCCCAGCGGATTCGCCGCCACGCCTCTGCCGGATATGCGGTCTTCCAGTCAAGTGAGCTTGCGACGCCCGCTATTTCCTCGGAAGCTGAAGGCGCGAGGCCTATTGGCGGAGCGAGTGATGCCTCCATAAATTCTCCTGCTGCGGGCCGTCTGCCCCATGGTGGCCTCCCGAGTAGCCACCCTACATCCCTGATGGTGCGGCGGGATCGGGGAGCTTTTCAGTTTGGAGTGGGTGTGGCTGAAGAGAATCGTTCGAAGGAGCGGCTTTTAGCCGGCCTGACCAATGAGCAGGCAATAGCCGTCGGGATCGTCTAGACGAATCTCTCCCTTGGGCATGTACTCGGGATATTTGATCGCAGATACTTTCACGCCGCTGGCCAGCAGATGTTCACGGAGTGCAATCAGTTCGGCGGAGTAGAGGTAGAACAGGACCGCCTGCTGGCTGGCAATTACCGCTTCGTCCGCGCGCACGAACATGACTTCGGCTCGCTGGCAGGCAAGGTAAACCCACTGCAGTTCGCCCGAGGGGTTGCGCAAACTGCCGCGAACTTCCAGGCCCATCAGTTTGTAGAAATCGACCGTGCGGTGCACGTCAGCGACATGCACCATCGGCACGAGACTCGTAATGCCATTTGCGAATGCTTCAGCCATCGATTTTCGCTGTCCGCAACTGTTTCACCGCGGTCTCGGAGCTGACCGGCGAATAGTACACCTCTTTGAAGGTGTAGGAGCGAGCTCTGGAGCCTAGGACCGGGAGGATCTCGATGTGCCAATGATAGTCATCGTCGATCGTTTTCCAGTAGCCAAGATTTTTCGAGGGATGCAGGCTGCTGGGAGACGTGTGCAGCACGAGATGGAAATCCTCGGTGATAGAGCGCACTCGTTGCAAGGTGCGGCGCAGAAGTCCGGCCAGGTTAGTTCGCAATCCCGGGCGATTGAGCCCGGCGCGCTCGAAGGACGAGTCGTGATAACGCGGCAAGATCCACGCCTCGTAAGGAACTCGCGGAGCATACGGACACACCGCCAGGTAGTCGCCGCGAGCCTCGATGACGCGCTGCGCCTGGCGTTCTTCCTGCTGGATGATGTCACAAAAGACGCAGCGTTCCTTGGCGACGAAATACTCCCGCCCGGCCCGCAACTCGTAAAGGACGCGCCGAGGCACGAACATAGTTGCGGTAATTTGTGAGGTGGGATGGATGAATTCCTGCCCGGCATTCTTGCCGTAGTCCTTGAAGAGACTGATGTACTTGATGCGTGGATCGCGCTTGAGGTCGAGAATGCGCTCGGCCGCCAGGCGGAGAAAATGCGCGATCTCTTCATCGCTCGCGTTCCACAGATGGCGGTCGTGGCGGGGATTTTCGATCAGGACTTCATGTGCCCCCACGGAGTGCATGCAGTCGTAGATGCCATCGCCGCGGCGGCCGGGCTCGCCTTCGATGTGATAGAGAGGCTTGGGATGCACCACTGCGCGCGCCGACCACACTGCGCCGGGAGTGTTTGGAGTAACAGCAATCACTTGCAGCGGCGCCTTGGCGTCGGAACAGAACGGGCAGGGAGCCTCGGTGCGCTGGCCCGCTTCGCCTGGGTCATCGCCCGTGATGACCCAGGAACGGGTGATGGGATCCTTACGGAGTTCCATAGGGAAGGAGAACATTGGGACAGAATCGGAGTCAACTGCGAACTGTGACTGTCGAATCCCACTTCTCGCGCAAAGAACGCGCCAGAAATGGGGCACCCACGATTAAAACGGGCTCCTTTGTTATAATCCGCCGAAGCCCGCCAGATGACCGAGCCGTCCACTCCGCTGATGCGGCAATATGCCGCGGTCAAAAAGGAACATCCTACGGCGCTGCTGTTCTTCCGCCTGGGCGATTTCTACGAACTATTCTTCGATGACGCCATCGTGGCCGCGAAAGAGCTGCAGATCACGCTGACTTCGCGCAACAAGGAGAAAGGAATCGCAATACCCATGTGCGGCGTGCCCTATCACGCAGCCGAGGGATACATCGGGAAGCTGATTCGCAAGGGCTTCAAGGTCGCCATCTGTGAACAGGTGGAAGATCCACGCCTGGCCAAGAAACTGGTCCGGCGCGAAGTGACGCGGGTGGTCACGCCCGGAACGGCAGCGGATTCGTCGCTGGGGTCGGAGGAGAACAATTTTTTGGCAGCGCTGGCAGAGGTGGGCGATCGCGTGGGATTCGCGGCGCTGGATTTGTCGACCGGGGAGTTCCGGGCTACGGAGTTCGCCGGCGAAGGCGCGATGCGGCGAGTGCAGGAGGAACTGGAGCAACTGCGGCCTAAGGAGTTGCTCTATGGGTCGGCGGCGCCGTTGTTCGAGCGAGGAAGCACCGAAGAGCAGCCTAGCTTGGCCCCGTCGAAAATCCTCGTTTCTCGCGCAAAGAACGCGCGAGAAATGGGGCACCCGCTGTCCCCACATGGAGCTACCTGCTCTGAGACCCCCCTGGACGACTGGATTTTCGCGCCGGATCACGCGATTCCGCTGCTGGAGAATCACTTCGGGGTACTCTCGCTCGAAGGATTCGGACTGGCGGGACGGCCAGCAGCGGCTTCGGCAGCGGGCGCAATCTTGCATTATGTCCGCTCGACGCAGCGCGGCTCGCTCGATCACGTGGATCGCATCGGATGGTACGAGCGGCAGCATTGCCTGGTCCTGGACGCGGTCACAGTGCGCAACCTGGAAATGATCGAGCCGCTGTTCGCCGGTGCGGATGCGGGCGTGACTCTATTCCGCTCGATCGACGCCGCTGTGACGCCCATGGGCAAGCGGTTGCTACGAGCCTGGCTGCTGCGGCCGTCGCTCGATTTGGAGGAGATCAATGCCCGGCTCGATGCGGTGGAAGCGGGCGTAAAGGACGTTGTGGCTCGCGAGGAGCTGCGGCGGGCGATTGATGGCGTACTCGACCTGGAGCGGCTTCTCAGCCGGGTCACACTGGAGGCTGCGAACCCACGAGACGTGCTCGCCCTGGCCGCATCACTAGGGAAGATTCCGGCGGCGAAGGCTGCGGTCGGACGGTTGGCTGCTGCCCGGTTGGAAGTGCTGAACTCGTCACTCGATGAGTTGCGCGATCTGCGCGAGCGCGTCGAGAAAACGATCGTGCCCGAGCCGCCGTTGACTTTTGCGGATGGCGGGGTCATCGCCGCTGGCTTAGATCGCGACCTCGACGACTTGAGAGATCTCTCGCGCAACAGCAAGCAGGTGCTGGCGCAGATCGAGCAGAGAGAACGCGGGCGCACGGGTATTAGCTCGCTGAAGGTGAAGTTCAATTCGATTTTTGGGTATTACATCGAGGTTTCGAAGGCCAATCTGCAGCTGGTTCCACAGGACTACGAGCGCAAGCAGACACTGGTGAATGCGGAGCGCTTTACCACTCCTGAATTGAAGGAGTACGAGACCAAGATTCTTGACGCGCAGGAGAAGATTGTCGAGATTGAGCGGCGATTGTTTACGGAGCTGCGTACCGCGATCGCGGCTGAGGCGCGGCGAATTCGACAAACCGCCCTGGCGCTGGCGGAAGTGGACGTACTGGCGTCGCTGGCGCACATCGCGGCGCTGCGCAATTACTGCCGGCCACAATTTTTGGAGTCAAGCGCTGGGGGCGAACTGGAAATCATCGAAGGCCGGCATCCGGTGATTGAGCAACAGGAAATGGCCGGAGGCAGCGACCGTTTTGTGCCCAACGATCTGTATCTCAATGCCACAACGCATAATATCCTGCTGCTGACTGGGCCGAATATGGGCGGCAAGTCGACTTATCTGCGGCAGACGGCGCTGGTGGTGATCATGGCCCAAATGGGATCGTTCGTTCCGGCGCGCTCGGCGCGGCTTAGCGTGGTCGACCGCGTGTTCACCCGCATTGGAGCCAGCGACAACCTGGCACGTGGGCGCTCGACGTTTATGGTCGAGATGACGGAGACAGCGGCGATTCTGCATACGGCGACGGCGCGGTCGCTGATCCTGTTGGATGAAGTTGGGCGAGGCACCGCTACGTATGACGGGTTAGCGATCGCGTGGGCGGCGGTCGAATATCTGCACGCGCGGGTGCGGGCTAAAACCCTATTCGCCACCCACTATTTCGAGCTGACGGAGTTGGCCGAACAGCTTTCGGGAGTGAAGAACTACCACGTTTCGGTAAAAGAGACGGCTGGTGGGATTGTCTTTCTGCGGACGGTTGAACTGGGGGCAGCCGACCGCAGCTACGGGATCGAAGTGGCGAAGCTTGCTGGACTACCGATTGAAGTAGTCACGCGTGCGCGCGAGGTATTGGCGGAACATGAGTTTGCCGAGCAGCAAGCCACGGCGCATCTTTCGCCGGGGGCGGTTCCGCCTCCAGCGCAGTTGACGATCTTCACGCCGCTCTCGCAACCGGTGTTGGAGAAGCTGCGAGAGGTGGATTTGAACCGGCTCACGCCGCTGGAAGCGCTGAATCTGTTGGCGGAACTGAAGAAGGAAATCTAGCCACAAAGGGCCACGGAGGAAAATCTGGTAGAGGCGTCCGGACAACTGCTGATGGTCGGTTTTGACGGTACAGAGATGACGCCGCGGCTCAGTTCCCTGCTCACGCGGTTGCAGCCAGCTGGGGTAATTCTGTTCGCGCGGAACATCCAGAGCACTGAGCAAACATGGCGGCTGCTGCGTGAGTGCCAGAAGTGCGTGGCTACGCCGTTGTTCACCTGTGTTGACCTTGAGGGCGGGAGCGTTGACCGGTTCCGCGACGCGCTGGGAGCCACGCCTTCGGCGGCGGATGTGTTTGCGGCCGGCGATCGCAAGCTCTATCGGAAGCACGGAGAGCTCATCGGCAAGAACTGCCAGGCACTTGGATTTAACGTTGACTTCGCGCCAGTGCTCGATCTGGCGTTCGAGGCTTCGCGCACGGTGATGAGTTCGCGGGTGGTGTCTGACGACCCTCAATCGACCGTTGCCTATGCGCGGGAGTTCCTGACCGGACTACGCTCGGCGAACGTCCTCGGATGCGGCAAGCATTTTCCGGGTCTCGGCGAAGGCAAGCTTGATAGCCACCAAGAATTGCCCCTCATCGACAAACCGTTGAAGAAGCTTTGGGCGGAAGATCTGGTTCCCTACCGGATGCTCTGGCGGCAACTGCCGTTCGTGATGATTTCTCACGCTGCGTATCCACGGGTGACACGCGAGCGGATTCCTGCGTCGCTGTCGAAGATATGGATCACCGACATCCTGCGCAAGCGCATCGGATATCGAAATCTGATCGTGTCGGACGATCTCGAAATGGGCGGAGTGCTGGCGGCGGCTTCGGTCGGAGAAGCGGCAGTGGAGTTCATTCGCGCGGGCGGTGATTTGTGCCTTATCTGCCATCGCGAGGACCGCGTCACGAACGCGTACGAACAGCTGGTGAAGTTTTCCGAGAGTGATCGGAGATTTGCGATTCGGGTTGGGGAAGCACAGCGGCGTGTGCTGGCGTTCAAGAGGAAACAGCTCGACAGGCGTCTCCGCGCCGCACGGGCTCCTTCGGAAACAGCAGTCAAAAGGCTTTCGCGGGCGTTGTGGGAGTTCGGCGAGCAGGTGCGGATCGAGACAGTCAATCGGCAGGCGCGCACGCGGCGGCCGCGCCCATGAGCGGGGACGCGATGATCGTGGCCGGAGTGATGAGCGGGACGTCTGCCGACGGCATCAATGTGGCGCTGGTGAGGATCAGCGAAAAGGACGGGCAAGGCTCCCGCTCGGGGTCGGTTGCGGCTGGACGCAGTCGGGGACAGGAGTGTCCGCGCCACATGATCAAGTTGGTGGGGCACGCGCAATATTCTTATCCTCACAGGGTACGTGAGGCGGTGCTGGCCGCGATGAATGCTGCGTCTGCCCGTGTGGCGGATCTGGCGCGGCTTGACTTTGTTTTGGGCGAACTTTACGCCGAGGCGGTGCTGGCCACCGAGAGCAGGTTTCGAGTGAAGGCGGATCTTGTCGGCTGTCACGGGCAAACCTTGTATCACCAGGGTGAAACGCAGCCTTTTCTGGAGAGGAAGATCACCGCTACGTGGCAGACAGGAGAGGCTGCGGTGATTGCGACGCGCGTTGGAGTGCCGGTTGTGTCCGATTTTCGTCCGGCGGATATGGCGGCGGGGGGCAAGGGGGCGCCGCTGGTTCCATACCTCGACTACCTGATGTTTCGCGACGCAAAGGTTGGGCGGATCGTGCAGAACATCGGGGGCATCGCGAATCTTACGGCAATTCCGCCGGGGGCGCTCGCGAAAGATATCTTTGCTTTTGACACCGGGCCTGGGAACATGGTCATCGACGCTGTGACTGAGGCGCTGTTCAGGCGGCCGTTTGACCGCGGAGGGAAGATTGCAGCCTCGGGGAATGTGATTGCGCCGGTTCTGCGGCGGATGCTGGCATACAAATTCCTTCGGCGCAAACCGCCGAAGACCGCCGGGCGCGAGGAATTCGGACGCGAATTTGTTCGCCAGTTCCTGGACGCCGGCGGAAAAGCTCGCAAGCAGGATGTGGTGGCCACGGCCACAGCGCTGACAGCGCGGTCGATTGCCGACGCCGTGCAGCGGTTCGTTCTGCCGAAGACGGGTTCGCACTCGAACCACTCATTTTGTGAAATGATTCTTTCGGGCGGGGGATCGCGGAATGGCACGCTGACCGGCATGCTGGCGGAATGCCTGGGGCCGCTCGGTGTTCAGGTGCGATTCTCGGATGACTTCGGGCTGCCTTCGGAGGCCAAGGAGGCCGTCGCTTTTGCCCTGCTCGCGTACGAGACCTGGAACCGTAGGCCATCGAACGTTCCTTCCGCCACGGGCGCGAGGCGTGCGGCGATTTTGGGGAAGATTTCGTATGCGTAAGAAAAAGAGTGTCGGAGCGGTCTTCTGCCTCATGTCACTCTCTCTTCTCCTTTCCTGCTCAGCAAAACCTGATCCCAATACGCTGGTCATGCTCATCGAGACGAGCCCGACCAACCTGGACCCCCGTGTGGGTATCGACGCTTGGTCGGAACGCATCGACAGCCTGATCTGCGACGATTTGCTTTCGCGTGGAGATGATTTAAACGTGGCGCCCGAGTTGGCGGAAAGATGGGAGATTCCTGACCCCCTGACTTACGTCTTCCATCTGCACCGTGGCGCGAAGTTTCACGATGGCCGCCTGTTGACGGCGCGCGATGTGAAGTGGACGTTCGATTCCCTGCTGCAAGGCAAGATCCGCAGTACCAAGGCCGCGGTGTACAAGTTTGTGGATCGCATCGAGGCGCCTGACGACGCAACGATCATCTTTCACATGAAGGAACAGGATGCGACGCTGCTCTGGAACCTGTCGGACGGCGCGATTGGGATCGTCCCTGCGGGCAGCGGGGATGAGATGACGAGACATCCCGTCGGCTCGGGTCCATTCAAGTTTGTAAGCGCCGAGACCGACCGGGAGATCGTCCTCGAGCGCAATGACGATTACTGGGGCAAGAAGGCGAGTCTTGCGCGCGTGCGGTTTGCTGTGGTGCCCGACGAGACCACCGAGGCGCTTGAACTACGTAAAGGCAGCGGAGACATCGCCATTAATTCGCTCACACCCGACACCGTGCTGACTCTGGCGCGCGAGGCCAATCTTTCCGTCGACAGCGCACATGGGACGCGATTTGCTTACCTCGGATTTAATCTCCGCGATCCAATTTTGAAGGATGTGCGCGTGCGGCAGGCGATTGCCCATGCGCTCGATCGGAAACCGATGGTTGAATACCTGTGGCGGGGGCAGGCCGAGCTGGCACGGAGCGTGCTGCCGATGCAGAGTTGGGCGTACAACGGCGACGTGCCCACATATGACCATGATCCTGAAAAAGCGAAGCAGTTGCTTGATGCGGCCGGATATGCGGCGGTCAACGGTGTGCGCTTTCATATCACCATGAAGACATCCACGGACGCGAACACACGCCTGATGGTAGCGGTGATGCAGCAGCAGTTGCGCGAGGTCGGAATCACCCTCGATATTCGCAGCTTTGAATCGGCTACGTTCTTCTCCGACGTGATTCACGGGGCGTTTCAAATGTACGGGCTGCGCTGGATCGGGGGCAACGAGGATCCCGACATTTTTGAATATGCGTTCCACTCGTCGAAGTTCCCGCCCAACGGGGCGAATCGCGGGTTCTATTCAAATCCCAAAATAGACGCGCTCATCGACAAGGCACGTCGTGAGATCGATCCGAACGCGCGTAGACCGTTGTATGCCGAGGTGCAGCGCATACTCGCCGAGGATCTGCCCTACATTGACTTGTGGTATCTCGACAACGTCCTTGTGCACACCCGGAGGGTGCGGAACCTGAAGTTGAATGCGGCGGGAAACTATGATTTTCTTCGAACTGCGGAGCTGGCACCGTGAGCGCAATTGACAACTGGCTGCCGGAGTATCAAGTCAAGGCGCGCTATTCGGTTCTGGTCGGACGTTCCCCGGAGAACACGGCTGCGGCGTTGAGGAAGGCTAGCTTCGCAGACCTGGCTATCGTTCGGCGATTAATGAGACTTCGCGGCTATCGGTTGGGGGACACAAAACCCGCTGCTTCTTCCGCAGCGGAAAGCTGCCGGCTCGGATCTTTTCTTGAACTGGTGGCCAGTCCCGAGGAAGTTGTGCTCGGCATTGCGGGCCGGTTCTGGCGACCTGACGGAGGAATTGTTCGCGATCTCACTCCGGAAGGATTTCGCGAGTTTCGCCGTATGGGTTACGCCAAGGCTGTTTGGAATTTCTTCATTTCACCCGCGGATGGCAGCTCGCGACTCCGCACCGAGACCCGAGTGCAAACCTTTGGACGGGCCGCCACCGTGAAGTTCCGACTGTACTGGCTCGTAGTTGAACCCTTCTCCGGGTTGATACGCAAGGCGATGCTGCGCGAGGTGAAGCGAATCGCTGAACGAACTGAGTCGTGACAGGCCATGTTCCGACTCAGACGCGTTCGCTTCCGCCCCGACTCCGATTTGGGATTCCCGATCTCCCCACTTTCTTGGTGCGTTCTGTGCGATCAAGAGCATAATGCAATGAGGAGCGGTTTCGCTGAAGCTGTAGCTGCACGGCGCTCGGGGGCTGAAGCCCAGCATCCAGCACAACCGGCATGCGGCACGACTGGACGTCGAGCCCTTTCCGGATACAACTATGGCGAAACAGGCATAGAACTGATGTCCGGGTGAGGATTTCCGTGAGAGTAGCGCCCCATAGGTTGTCGGCCTGTAGCATCGTGCTCGCTCTGTTCGTCTGTGCATTTTGTTGCAGCCTCGCTGCCACCCAGCAGACTCCAGTTGCTCCGGAAGTTCCACCCCAGTTCAAACTCGACATGGAGACCGCGGCACGGCTGCGGCCGCAGTTATCGGGTCAGAGTATCGAACCGTCGGGACGTTACGCGACGGGGCGCCTTGTATTCGACAGGCTGGTGGCGCAGATTCAAGCGCCGAGAACCGGCAAATTCGCGTGGGCGTTACGCATCGTCAAAGACGATCAGATGAACGCGTTCTCCTCGCCCGACGGAACGGTTTATGTGGAAAGCGGTTTGGCTGAACTGGTGGGAGCGAGCACCGGTCTGTGGGCGGCGGTCCTGTCGCACGAGATCGCTCATGTCGTTCGCCGCGACTGGGCCCGGCGCTATCTCTTTCAGAAAGTTCTGGAAAATGGCGGCGGGGCGGTGATCGCGCTGGGCGATCCCAGCCTGCCCTCGGTCTCCTGGTCGGATTCGGAGAAAGCTGCGGCAGACTTTGGCCGGTTCTGCCGCCAGATGGAACTGGACGCCGACCGTGAAAGTCTCATGCTGATGGCGCGCGCGGGCTATCATCCTGACTTCGTCCCGGCGCTACATCATCTGCTGCATGCGCGGAGTTCGGCTGGAACGGCTGCGTCACTTTACGCCATGCATCCCTGTTGGGAAGAGCGGGACCGCGAGTTAAGCCATGCTTACGAAGCGGCCAGCATCGAATTCGCGCGGCATTGGCCGGAGTGGTATGCCTCGCCGGGAGGGAATCCACCCGTGCTTGTGTTCGCCGAAGAGCCCAGGGTAAGAAAAACCGGTTCCACGGGATGGGAGATCCAGATTCCCATGCGCTGCCAGAACCTGGTGGGCGCAGTGGAAGTGGTGCTGCACTCCAGGGCAACCAGCAGCAAAACTTCGCGCCCTGATTCCACCCCTGATTTGTCGGAAGCGGGAAGCGAGCTGCGACAGCTGACCGGCTGCACTTCACCCCGGATGACGATCACCTTCTCTCTGGCGGATCCGGCAGACCGAAACCAAGCTGCGCAGCGCTGGACCGACGTCTATGTGCTCGATGCCTGGGGCGCGGTACTGGCGCGTGCGGACCTGCCAAAGCTGCACCGCTAACGACATTGTCCTCCGCTGACGGCGCTTCAACATTGCACTTGCACCTTGGTCCCCAAAGAGAAATCCGAGTGCGTGTTACCATCGAACTCAGCGTCTCCGCATGCGAATTCTCTTCATCGGCGACATCTTCGGACGGCCGGGACGGACGATCGTCAAGGACAGGCTGCCGGGGATCGTGCGCGACCAGGCCATTGAACTGATCATCGCCAACGGTGAGAATTCTGCGGCGGGCTTTGGCATTACCCCGGCGCTGGCCGAGGAGCTGTTCGAACTGAACATCGACGTGATTACCACCGGCAACCACGTCTGGGATAAGCGCGAAATCGTCGACTATTTTCAGATGATTGAAGGCAACGGTCACGGCCCGGCCCGCCGGGTTCTGCGCCCGGCCAACTACCCGGCCGACATGCCGGGATGGGGGCTCTACGAGGGCTTCAAGGGGAAGGTGCCTTACGCCGTGATCAACCTGCAGGGGCGAGTGTTCATGGCCTCGAACGATGATCCGTTCCGTGTCGCAGATCAGCTTTTGAAAAAGGTGGAAGCAAAAGTGATCGTAGTGGACATGCACGCGGAGGCGACTTCGGAGAAGATTTCGCTGGGATGGTATCTCGACGGAAGGGTTACAGCGGTCCTCGGGACGCACACCCACGTGCCGACGGCGGACGAGCGAGTTCTACCCAATGGCACCGCCTACGTGACCGATGTGGGGATGACGGGTCCGTACGATGGCGTCATTGGGGTAAAGAAAGAACTGGTTGTGGGCAAATTCCTGAGCGGAATGCCGGTGCGTTTCGAGCCGGCCACAGGCGATGTTCGCCTGTGCGCGGTGGTCATCGACTGTGACGAGAAAACCGGCAAGGCGCGCGAAATCGAACGGCTGATGCTGTCATAGAGACGTGGGTGGTAGCATCTTTCTGCTCTTGCCCCTTGGAGACTGCAAGGCAGGGGAAGTGGAGCGTTCTTCCGGATGACCGGCAGGGCCGACCCGGTTGAACCCGAAGGTACGAGGGCCTGTGGAGTGACCTGGACCCACGAAAACCAAGTTAGAATCAGAAAAACATGCGGCGGACAGCACTTCCTTTTCAAGTGGCACTGCTGGCGATGACGCTGGCTCTGCCTGCGTTCGCAGGCGGTGATGATGCATCGGCTGCATCGGCCCCTCCGCCGGTGGCGTGCAGTAGTGGAATTCCCGGCGGGGTCAATTGCATTGTTTCGAAGAAAGAAATGAAGGAAGCCCGCGAGGCGTTCGCCCGTGGGCGCAAACTGCAGGACCACCAGCGCCTCGACGAGGCGTTCACGCAGTTCAATGAGGCAACGCGGATGGTGCCGCAAGACCTGCAGTTTCTGACGGCGCGCGAACTGGTCAAGGCGCAACTGGTCTTTAACCATGTCCAACGCGGCAATGTGCTGCTGGCCGAGAACTCGCGGCCACAGGCGGACGCCGAATTTCGCGCCGCCCTCGATCTCGATCCGGAGAACCAGTTCGCCCGGGAAAGGTTGCAGGAATCGGCTCTGCCAGCAATTCCATTGCTGCCGCGTGCTCTCCCCGAGCGTCTAGTGAATGCCGGGGAGATTCATCTCGAGCCCAAGAACGACCGAGCCACATTTCATTTTAGTGGCGATGTTCGCGGCTTGTTCACCGAGTTCGCCATGGCTTACGGAGTCACCGCGCAGTTTGATGAGTCGGTGCAGGCCCGCCAGGTGCGGTTTAATGTGGACGACGTGGACTTCTTCGCCGCGCTGAAGCTGGCTTGCCAGGTCAGCAAGGTGATGTGGGCCGCTCTCGATGCTCATCAACTTCTGATCGCCGCAGATAACCCGGAGAGCCACCGACAGTTTGACCGGATGTCGCTGCGAACGTTTGTTTTGCCGCCGCATTCCTCGGCGCAGGAAGTGACCGACATGGTCAACACCCTGCGCACCATCTTTGACCTGCGGTTCATTCAGCCAGGACAGACCTCCGGCGTGGTTGAGATACGGGCACCCGCACCAGTCCTCGAAGCTTGCACCAGGTTGCTGGCTCAACTCGACAACGACCGGCCGCAAGTGATGCTCGACATCCACGTCTTCCAGATCAGCCACATGCTAACGCGCAACATCGGGGTCCACATTCCCAACACGTTCAACCTGTACAACATTCCAGCCGCGGCGCTGGTTGCGCTGGCCGGACAGAATATTCAGAATCTCATCAACCAGCTGATCGCCTCGGGCGGCATCAACCAGGCAGGAAGCTCGGCGCTGTCCGGACTTCTGGCGCAACTCACCGGGCAGCAGAATTCCATCTTCAGCCAGCCTCTGGCCACGTTCGGAGGCGGGCTCACGTTTATGGGCCTCAGTCTCGACCAGTTCGCCGCCGCTCTTTCGGTCAACGAATCGTGGGCGCGGGTCCTCGAGCAAGTGACGATGCGCGCCAGCCAGGGAAACGACGCAACCGTTCACCTGGGATCGCGCTACCCGATTTTGAATGCCTCCTACGCTCCGATTTACAACTCGCCCCAGATTTCGCAGGTGCTGGGCAACCAGTCGTACGTTCCTCCGTTCCCATCCGTCAGCTATGAAGACCTGGGTTTGAACGTGAAAGCAAAGCCGACGGTCCACGGCGATGGCGCGATCGGTCTGCAGCTCGAGATGCAGGTGCGATCGCTCACCGGGCAATCCGCCAACGGCGTGCCGGTGATCTCGAACCGGGAATATAAAGGGAGCATCAACTTGAAGGATGGCGAACCGGCGGTTGTGGCCGGGGCGGTCTCGCACAACGATCAGCTTTCCATGAGTGGAATTCCCGGCCTTGGAGCTATTCCCCTCCTGAATCAGGCGATGGTCAGCAACACCAAGCAAGAGGACGACGACGAACTCATGATCGTCATCACGCCGCACATTCTTGCCGAGATCAACCGAACGACGCCGGAGATTTGGCTCAGCGAGAAATAAAACTGGATTACTTGCCCTGCTTGGCCGCGAACTCCACCAGGCTCTTGTAGAGGTCGGAGGCGTGGGCATCGAAACTGCCGATCTTGCGTCCGTTGATGAAGAGGGACGGCGTGCCGGTCACGTCGACAGCTTTCCCGAGGGCAATCGAGGCATCCAGGTGCGCTTTGGTTTCCGCCTTGGCGGCGCAGGCCGCGATGTCGGAGCCCTTCAACCCCACTCCGTCGGCAATGGCGGTCAGTTTCGCATCGGCGGTTTCGGCGGTGATGTCGGCCTGAGTCTCATAAGTCTTGGAGAGGAACTTCCAGAAAGCGTCGTTGGACGCGCGGCCTACACAATCGGCATAAGCCGCACCCTTAGCCGCCCAGTTGTGCATTTCCAGGGGAAAATTCTGAAACACGAAGCGTGCATTTGGCTCAGCGGCGACCAAGGCTTCGATGGTAGGTTGCGCCGCCTTGCAGGCCGGACACTGCAGGTCGCCAAACTCCACGATCATGACCGGCGCGTCTTTGGGGCCGCGCTCGGGGCCCGTGATTCCCTTCTCCAAGGTCTTTTTCGCCGGATCAAACGGCATGGCGCCAAAAGGAATGATGTCGCCGGTCAGCGCGTGCGCGCCATCGGGAGTAACGTAGAAACGGCTCAACTGCTGGCCTTGCTGGTTGGCGAGCACGACCGTCACCTCGGCCAGGCCGCCGACCCCGGCCGGGCGGATGCTGGCGATTTTCCAAGTCAGGTCCGGCTGATAGCCGAGGGATTGCTGCAGGAACGAGTCGACGGTGGCTTCGGAGGGAAGGTTCGCGGCTGGGTCGGACTTGTCGGCGGCCTTCTCCGCGGGTTTGGCGGGAGACGCCTTGGTCGTGGTTGTAGTCTGCGCTGCCACGAGACTGCCAGACAGCAGAAGAGCACAAATCGCGATCAGAAAACTGCGCATGGGTTCCTTTCGTTTCCGGAGTCTTTGCGTTCGGGGTGTGATCTGGCTTAAACCTCGTTTTTCGCAGCAATGGGAAATCGCCGCCCGTAGCCGAAGGCCTTGGGGGAAATCTTGATGCCGGGAGCGGCCTGCTGACGCTTGTACTCGGCGCGATCCACCATGCGAATCACGCGGCTCACGGTTTCAATGTCGAATCCGCGATCGGCCGCAATCCGGTCCGCGGAATGGGCGTCTTCCACGTAGTCTTCCAGCACCGCGTCCAGCACTTCGTACGGCGGCAGCGAATCGCTGTCCTTTTGATTGGGGCGCAACTCAGCCGATGGCGGCTTTTCCAGCGTGGCCTGCGGAATGACCGCGCGCCGCGAATTCACGTACTCGCTCAGACGATATACGAGCGTCTTCGGTACGTCTGAAATGACCGCCAGTCCACCCACCATGTCTCCATAGAGTGTACAGTAGCCCACGCCCAGCTCGCTCTTGTTGCCGGTGGAGAGAACGATGGCGCCGAATTTGTTCGAAAGAGCCATCAGCAGCGTGCCGCGGGCACGGGATTGAATGTTTTCTTCCGTCACATCTTCCTTTTGTCCAGCGAAGACGGTCTGCACGGTCTGGCGATACGCGTCGTAGGCGGCATTGATCGAAAGCAATTCGAAGCGAATGCCGAGATTTTTGGCCAGCGCACAAGCGTCGTCGATCGAACCCTGCGATGAGTACGGACCGGGCATGCCGACGCCGATCACATTCTCCGGCCCTACAGCATCGGCCGCGATGACAGCAGTGAGCGCGGAATCGATTCCGCCGCTGAGTCCGATAATCGCTTTCTGAAATCCGCATTTGTGCATGTAATCGCGCGTGCCCAGGACCAGGGCTGAATACGCGCTGGCTTCGTCTCCGGAGATCTGTTCGTGCATCTCGCCGGACAGATCGTTGGAATCGACGTAGACAAGATCCTCCTCGAACGAGCGCCCCTGCGCAACGACCCTCCCCTCACGATTGAGAACGAGGCTGGAGCCGTCGAATATCAAGCTATCGTTACCGCCCACCTGGTTCACCATCGCCACCGGAGCCTTGTGCTGGCGCGCGATGCTGGCTAACATTTCGCGGCGGAACTCGCGTTTACCGATCCAGAATGGGGACGCGGAAATGTTGAGCACGAAGTTTCCGCCCGCTTGAATCAAAGATTCGACGGGATCGACCGTATACAGCCGCTTCGACCAGAACTGCTTGTCGTTCCACGCATCTTCGCAGATGGTAAGCGCCATCTGCTTGCCGCAGAACGGAAACAGCTGCTGGCTGCGAGCAGGCGCGAAGTTACGCATCTCATCGAAGACGTCGTAGGTTGGCAGCAGCATTTTCGACTGGATGAAGGCGACCTTGCCCTCCATGAGTAAGGCCGCCGAGTTCATGACCGACTTGCCCGTATCGGAGTGGGCGGGGGTTACCAGGCCGCAGATTACGGCGATGCCTTTGGTTTCGGCAGCGATGCGCTCAACTGAATCGCGGTTTCGCGCCACGAAGGAAGGCCGCTCGACGAGGTCGCGGGGTGGGTAACCGCTGACCGACAACTCCGGAAACAGAATCAGTCCGGCGCCAGATCCCTGGGCGCGCCGAGAGAAATCGACAATCTTTGCGACGTTGCCGGAAAAGTCTCCGACCGTGGGATTGATTTGGCCCAGCGCTATCTTCACTTCTCCAGTGTAAAACGTGGGACCGAACAGGCCAAGTGATCGGCTCCCCGTGCCTCCCCGTGCAGCAATCGCGGGCAGCGGTTCGCGTCCCCTGCGCGGATGACAGATTCGTGCCGTTCGAGAGTGCAGTCAGCCGCCTGCCCGCCCGCGAGGTTCTGGCGAATCTCTGGCCGCAGTCAATGGAGCGTCGCTCGTGGGAGTATTTTGCCTTATCTTCGCCAGCAATTGCTTTGAAGCGAGACATGGAGGAAGCACAATTCACCAGCGCAAGAACTTACAAAAAGGCGTAACATTATCGATTTGGTAGCTGAATAATCGAGGCCACGCCGCCCCTGCTTATGAACAAGAAAAGCGTTCTCCTGTTCTCTCGTCCCTTCGTCGTTCTCAACGTGTTTCTAACGCTAGCCATGGCGCAATCCGAGGCCAAGGCTCATCCCTGGATGAATCACAAGCTGTCGCCCGACGAGCGTGCCGCCATGGTGGTGAAGCAGATGACGCTCGACGAGAAAATCACGCTGCTGCACGGCACTGGCATGGAGGGACTCAGTCCGATGAGTCCGCTGGCCGCGCAATCGAACGGCTGCGCTGGATACGTGGTCGGGATCCCGCGCCTCGGCATTCCCGGCATCCAGATGTGTGACGCCGCCTATGGCGTCCGAATGAGTGCAACGAACGGACGCTACTCGACTGCCTTGCCGTCGGACGTGGCCGGCGCCGCGAGTTGGGACCTCGACGCCGCCTACCAATACGGAGCGCTGATCGGCCGTGAGTTGCGGGCCCAGGGTTACAACATGTCGCTCGGCGGAGGCGTCAATCTGACGCGCGAACCGCGCAACGGGCGGACATTCGAGTACATGGGCGAAGATCCGGTGCTGGCGGGAAAAATGGTAGGGTCCGCCATCAAGGGTCTGCAGGCGCAGCATGTTCTTGGCGACATCAAGCATTATGCCCTCAACGATCAGGAGAGCGGACGCAACGCCGTGAACGTGAACGTCGACAAGCGCTCGGCGCGAGAGAGCGATCTGCTGGCGTTTGAAATCGGAATCCAGGAGTCCGATGTAGCCGGTGTGATGTGTTCCTATAACCGTGTCGACGGCGACTATGCCTGCGAGAACAAGTACCTGCTCAATGACGTTCTGAAAAAAGACTGGAATTTCAAGGGATTCGTGCTCACGGACTGGGGCGGGGCGCACAGCGTTGCGAAAGCGTCCGGAGCCGGACTCGACCACGAAGAGCCCGGCTGGATCTTCTATGGCGAAGAGTTAAAGAAGGCGGTCCAGTCGGGGAAGGTGCCGCAAGCGGAAGTGGATGACCATGCGCATCGAATTTTGCGCGCGATGTTTGCCACAGGGGTAATCGACGATCCGCCCGAGAAGAGCGTGGTGGACGTACTCGGCGGTCTTGAAGTCGCGCAGAGGATCGCGGAACAAGGCACAGTCCTTCTCAAGAACGAAGGCGCGCTGCTTCCCCTGGATGCTGGCAAGCTCCACAGCATTGCCGTCATCGGTCCCCATGCGGATGTGGGAATGATTTCGGGAGGAGGCTCAGCCCAGGTCGACCCTCCGGGCGGGAATGCGATCCTTCCGCCGGGCAAGGGACAGACGCGATGGCTGGAGCCGGTCTGGTTCCCCACGTCCCCGCTGAAGGCGATTCGAAGCAAGGCTCCCGCGGCGAACGTTCAGTTTGACTCCGGTGCAGATGCAGCGAAAGCGGCGATGCTGGCGAAGAACGCGGACGTGGCCATTGTTTTCGCGTATCAGTGGGAAAGCGAAGGCATGGACCTCGAGAGTCTGTCACTGCCCGAACATCAGGATGATCTGATTGCGAAAGTAATGGCGGCGAATCCGCACACGGTCGTCGTGCTCGAGACGGGCGGACCTGTGACTATGCCCTGGGTGGGACAGGTGGGAGCGATTCTGGAAGCCTGGTTTGCCGGAAGCCGCGGCGCTGAGGCCGTGGCGAACCTGTTGTTTGGTGAAGCAAATCCGTCGGCGAAGCTGCCGCTCACGTTCCCCAGGAACGAAGCGGACCTGCCGCATCCTACCGTGGTACAGCCGCCACACGAGTCGCTTCCTGACGAGTCGAAGCCCGAGGTATGGAAGCAGATCGCCGCAGGGCTCGCGCCGTTTCAGGTCACATACGACGAAGGCGTAAAGGTCGGTTACAAGTGGTACGACGCAGAGAACAAGCCCGTTCTTTTCCCCTTCGGGTACGGACTTTCTTACACCACCTATTCATACTCGAATCTCAAAGTGACGCCGGGAAAGAATCCGCGGGTTACGTTTACGGTTACGAACTCGGGCAGCCGTAGCGGAGCCGAAGTCGCCGAAGTCTACGCTTCCCTGCCGGCGGCAGCTGCAGAGCCGCCCAAGCGGCTGGTGGGCTGGAGCAAGGTGAAGCTCAATCCGGGCGAGAGCAAAGAAGTGGCGGTGGACGTGGACGCGAAGTACCTTTCCATTTTCAACGTGGAGAACAACGGCTGGCAGTTGCTTCCGGGAGAATATACATTCCTGGTCGGCGGCTCGTCGCAGGAAGTGCCGCTGAAGGACACGGTCAGTCTGAGGTAATGCGTGGGCCAGCGGGCGCGTGAATCAAGCGCCCCCGAGCTTTGCGGCTGCTAATACTTCGGGAACCACACAATCGACATCCCCGTCCCTGGTGCGGTGATTCACAATACATGCCCTGAGGCAGAATCTGTTCCGCAGCGAAGGGTTGGAAAGGTAAACTCGTCCACGCTCAACAATCCCCTTGAGGATGGCGAGGTTCAATCGGTTCAGTTCTTCTTCTGTTCGGATTCTGCCTCCCGATGACGGAAGCAGACTGCGCTGAGTTCAACCGGAGCCATCAACTCCAACTGAGATTCATTTCGAACTGCCTGCGCGAGGCGGCTCGCTTGCGACAGGTCCTTGGCGATGGACGCGCGAAATGGGGCGAGGCCGTGATGGAGGAGTGATAGCCAGAGTTTCAGTGGACGGAAACTGCGCGACAGTTCGATCGATTCTTCGAAAAATAAGAATCTTCCACTGGATCGGCACTGAGCGCACGTGCGTAGTCACCGGTGTGTGAAAAGGCCAGGCGGGCAGCCTGCGGGCTGCGATAGAGAAGGCAGCCACAGTCGAGCGGCTGATACAGCCACTTGTGCGGATCTAGAGATATCGAATCGCGAGTTCGATGCCATCGAATTTTTGGCGATGCGGCGATCACCGCTAAGGCACCGTAGGCACCATCGATATGAAACCCCACGCCATGTCGGTGGGGAACCTCCGCGATCTGACGGAGCGGATCAATGGCGCCGGTACTGACAGAGCCCGCCGAAGCTACAACGGCCAAAGGAGTCTTACCTGCTGCCTTGTCGGCAACGATGGTTGCATCGAGCTCTTCGGGAATCATGCGGGACGATTCATCGGTCGCAATCAACCTCAGATTGCTGCGTCCGATTCCCAACAGAGCAACGCTGTTGGGAATCGACATATGGATCTCGCTGGAAGCGTTAGACCACTCCTCCGCAAGCCAACCCGGTTTCGTTGGCCGCGGACTGCACTTCGCGAGCCATAGCTAGGCCCATCAGGTTCGCGAACGAACCGGCGCCCGTGCGATGCCCGCAAAACTCCGGACAGCGCATCTCCTCGGCCAGCCAGCCCACCACCCTCTGCTCGATCGCGGCTGCCGCCGGTCCAGAACGCCAGGCCGTCACGTTCTGGTTGAGCACACTGGCGAGCAAATCAGCCACAGCGCCGACCGGGTTCTCCCGATCCGAGCACGTAGCCAAAGAAACGACCATTTTGCGCGCGCGAGAGCCGCATCACTTCCGCCGATCATTCAGAGCCGCTTCACCGAGGCCTGCCTCGGATAATGGCGCGCGAAATTGACGCAGCGTCTCAGCACCGGTTGTCGCAGGCGCGATTGGCTGCCCACCAAAGTTCTCAAGATATTCGCGGGCCAGTTTTGTCGCGCGTACCGCCAGCCGCCGAAATTCATCCGCGGGGATTTCGATTGGATTCCTATGAAATGAAGGCTACGAATGCAGAGTTCGCGAGTTGACAAAGATTTCTCTTGCGCCCGGCTAGTGGTTATCTTGGGCCTCGGGAAAAACCGAATGCTGCGGCGCGGGCACGGGTGCCGAGCCCTTCTGATCCCGCCAGAGCACCTGATTCAAGCGAGCGGCGCCAGCGGCGTCGGGACGCGAGAAATCCATTTTCGAGGAAATTTGCGCGCCGGGCGCCTCTCGTCTGTTCCTCTCGTAGATCAGGCCATTTTTGAGGTTGCGATAGTCGGCCTTATACGCGGGCTGGTCGCCCTTGCCAGAAAACATTTGCGACATGACCGGGGCGTAGGCGTCGTTCTGATTCATCGGCGGTAGACCGAGCAGCATCTCCATGGTGTGGATCATGTTCACAGTCGTGTAGAAACGGTGTTCGACATAGGGCTGCGCCGATGATCCCGGCGAATACTTGCTGATGACGAAGGCAATCGAGCGATGGGCGTCGACATGATCCGCGCCATCTTGCGCGTCGTCTTCGAGCACCAGGATCGCCGTGTCATCCCAGTAGGGGCTGTGCGAAACGGCGTCGACTACGCGGCCGAGGGCCAGGTCATTGTCTGCCACTGAGGCCGCTGGGCGAGGCTTGTCAGGGCGCGTGCCTCCCGTATGGTCGTCGGGCAGATACAGCAGGACAAACGACGGCATCTCGAAGTCCGGCCCCTCGTGCGCCTCACGGGCGCGAACGTAGGCGCCGAATTCGTTGAGAAACTCGTCGGCGCGAAGTTGGTCGGGGTAGTCGGTATTGAAATCCGGATAAAGCGGATCGTAGTGATCGCGGAGCACGGCCTTGGTCGGCTTCACTCCACTGAACAGCGGGACCGACCACGGCCACGGGCTCGACCCTCCATGCGGATCGCCGACGTTCGGAGGCAGAGCGTCGCCCTGATGGAGTTCGGCGCGGGGACAGCTGGTCTGCTGGCCCGAGGGAGTTCCCTGCTTAGGGCTGGCCGCTTTGTGTTTCTCGTTGCACCACTCCGCGTTCACGTATTCGCCGTAGTCGCGGAAGGTCACGTGATTGCGCGCCAGATTGTCCCAGAGAAATCCGGTGGACGGATCGTCCACGTCGGGCTGATTGTGTTCGAGCGGATATTCTTCGGCGACCTGGCCCTGAAAGTCGTAAGTGCGTTCCTTGCCGCGGTAGGCGATCTGCCAAGTCTTTTCGTTGTAGTCGGATGTGATCGCGGCCGTCGACCAGACGTGGCCGTCGCCGGACACTTCCCCGCTGTCGTAGAAATTGTCGAGCACGCCAAACAGCAGGGCGAGTTTGTGCTCATTGGGGGTGATGTCGGCGCTGTACATGTTTAGAGACGGATCGGCGTCGCCGACTTTCAGGTCGCCTAGAATCTGGTCGAAGGTGCGGTTTTCCTTGAGGACGTAGATCACGTGCTTGATAGGATTCTGGCCGGTGGCGAAGTTGATCGTCCCGGGATCACTGTCGAACAGGTTGGCGTTCTCGACAATTTGACTAAACTCGGGCAACTTTGTGAGCACGGACCCGATTTCTAATCTCGCAACAGATCCTCTCAGCAGAGTTGGTATGTAAGGATGGTCGTGGTGCTTGGTTTCGTACGCGGTCTTCCCCATGGCCTTATTGGGGCCAGCTCCTTCACCCTTGGCGGTCGCAATCAGGAGGTCGTTGCCGCGGACCGTCAGGGCCGTGGGATACCAGTCAGTCGGGATGAAACCCAGCGCCACTCGTGAACCCGCGAAGCGGCTTGGCGACTCTCCTGATGAATCGAATACGGCGACCGCATCAAGCGAAGCATCGGCGACAAATAAACGCTTGCCATCCGCCAACTGTGCTAGAGCTATGGGAAAGGTGCCTGAGTATTTCTGCCCTGGTTTCGCTGTCTCGAGAGTCTCCGAAAGCGTTCCGCTTGCCGTCGAGACGGTTGCGACCTGGTCGATGTTGGAAAGCGCGATATACAGTGTTTTCTCGTCCACACTCAGCAGCATCGCGCTTGGATGCGAGCCCGGCGCCAGTGGGTCTTCCGGTTGTTTGAGCTTGATCCAACGCACGACCTTGCCGCTCGTCAAATCGAGCTCCGCTACCTGAGATGCGTTCCACAGACTGCACCATGCGCGGCGGCCATCACGGGTAGCCACGACTGTGTAGGGATACGAAGACGGTACGAGGTCACTCGTGCTCAGGTCGAAGGTCTGCAGTACTTTGCCCGTCGGCGGATCGAGCAGGATCAGGTTGTCGGAGAGATTATTCGCTATCAGAAGTTTGTCATGGCCACCGTCGGTGACAACGGCAATACCTGCGGGATACGGGATCGCCTTGTGCGGAGGGGCCTTGAGACCGACTGCGAGTTTTTTCCCTGTCGAAAGCGGCTGGAGAGCAATTGGAACAAAACGTTCCGGCGCGACCTTCCCTTCCGCAAAGCTATAGACCGCAATGCCGTTTCCTGTGTCGCCCGACTTTGCGCCGGTCGGGTCGGTCAGCGAACCCACCGAGGCGTAGAGATGCTTACCGTCGGAACTGAAAGCCAGCCCTAGAAAGTAGCTCTGATGCGCCTCATCGCTGAGCCGCTGGTCGGGATATTCGACGATCTGATTCGTTTTCAGATCGAGCACCGAGATTGATTGATGCGCCAGCATCTCTTGCGTGCCGTAGCCGTCGTTCAGCAAGGCGGCATAGCGGCCATCGGGACTCACGACCATGGTCGCGGGAAAGCTGTTGGTGCTGCCAATGCGGCCGGGCGACGGCGTCGTCAACATTTTGCTGGTGGGCAGCATAATCGGAGGACGATCGCCTGTAGGTTCTTGCGCGAAAACGAGGCCGGTGGCAGCCAGCAAGAAAACAAAGCAGATTCCTCGCTTCGCTCGGAATGACAAGGGTTCTCTCTCCGACTGGAGCGACAGGGGTTCGCGGAATGACAAGAGCTGGGGATGCGGCAAAGGAAGAATCACGACGCCTCCGCGGAGACTAGTCAGAAATGAGAAATGAGACAGGTGATGAGGGTAATTCAGCGCTGCCGGGACGGTCAAAGCCGCCACGCCGGCGGGCCGTTTAGATGCCCGAGGCCTTTGACGTGGGACGCCCCGATTCCTCAAGCGTCTCGGCCGCGTCGGGGTGAACGTTATGGCGGACGTCTGCCCCCTGTACCCAGAAGATGACGTCTTCGGCGATGTTGGTGGCGTGATCGGCGACGCGCTCCAAATTTCGCGCCACCAGCAACGAATCCAGAGCCTGGCGCACGGCGTCAGGCCGCTCGTTCATGGTCTTGACTAGCTGGATGAAGGCGTCATCGCGCATGCGGTCGATTACGTTGTCCATCTCAAGCACAGCCTGAGCCAGTTCGACTTTGCCTTCAATAAAGGACTCGAGCGACCGGCGCACCATGGCGCTGACGGCCGTACCCATGCGCGCAATATCCACCGGCAAGTCGGCTGGCGGAAGCTCGACCATATCCATCACGCGCTCGGCGATGTTCACCGCCTGATCGCCAACGCGTTCCAGGTCAGAATTAATCTTGGTGACGGCAAGAATGAAGCGCAGGTCGACTGCCATGGGCTGCTGCATGGCGAGCAGATCGAAAGCGGCTTCGTCGATGTCGCGTTCTGCCGTATTGATCAGGCTCTCGCCCTCGAGCACCATTTGGCAGCGCGTGAGATCGCGCTCCACGTAAGCCTGGCGGGCGCGATCCACCGCCTGCTCCGCCAGTCCTCCCATGCGAAGCAACCGTTGCCGCAGATCATCGAGCCCTTGTTGAAAGCGCGTACGCATTCTCCGAACCTTTCTATCCGAATCTTCCGGTGATGTAGTCTTCCGTCTTTTTGTCCGACGGCTTGGTGAAAATCTTTTCCGTCTTGTCGAATTCAATCAGCTTGCCCAGCAGGAAGAAGCCGGTGAACTCAGCCACGCGCGCCGCCTGCTGCATATTGTGCGTCACAATTACGATGGTATACCGCTCTTTGAGTTGGAAGATCAACTCTTCAATTTTTCCAGTCGAGATGGGGTCGAGCGCCGAGCAAGGTTCGTCCATCAGCAGAACCTCCGGTTCGACCGCCAGGGCTCGGGCGATGCACAGCCTCTGCTGCTGGCCGCCGGAGAGGCTGGCGCCTGATTTCTTGTGCAGATGATCCTTGGCCTCTTCCCACAGGGCGGAGACTTCGAGCGAACGCTGAACGATTTCATCCAGCTTGCGCCGGTCGCTATACCCGTTCAGCTTCAGACCCGATGCCACGTTGTCGTAAATCGACATGCTGGGAAATGGGTTCGGTTTCTGAAACACCATGCCCACGCGCCGGCGCAGCTGCGTTGGGGAGGTTCCGTTGTAGGCGTCGATTTCGCCGATATGAACTTTGCCGGCTACCCGGGCTTCCGGAATCGTTTCGTGCATACGATTCAGGCAGCGGATAAACGTCGACTTTCCGCATCCCGAGGGGCCAATCAACGCGGTGGCATGGTTTGCCGCCACCTTGAGATTGATGTCGTATAACGCCTGGCCTTTGCCGTACCAGGCGTTCAGGTTCTCGACGTTGATTCCGACACCCATAAATTATGCCGTTCCAAAAGAGCCACGCCGCACTGCATAGCGCACGGCAGCGATGGCGGTGACAATGAGAATGATGAGCACCAGCGACCCCGCCCACGCCTGGCGGTGCCAATCGTCGTAGGGGGAATTCGCGTAGACGTAAATTTGTAGTGGCAGGGCGGCGGTTGGTTGATCCGCGCGCAAATTCCAGTACTGATTGCCAAAGGCCGTGAACAGCAGCGGCGCCGTTTCCCCTGCTACTCGGGCAAAGGCCAGCATGATGCCGGTTATCACTCCGGAGGTCGCGGTGCGAAGCGTGATCGAAAGCGTGGTCCGCCAGTAGGGGACGCCTAGTCCATAGGCTGCTTCGCGCAAAGACTGGGGCACCAGCAGGAGCATCTCCTCGGTAGTGCGGGAGATCGTGGGAACCATCATGATGGCCAGCGCCACTCCGCCGGCGAGCGCTGAGAAGTGCTTCTGATAGAGAACTACGATGGCGTAGGCGACAATACCGATCACGATGGAAGGCACGCCGTTGAGGACATCTGCGGTAAAACGAATGGCTTTGCCCAAGCGATTGCGCCCGAATTCCGCCAGGTAAATTCCCGCACCCACACCGAATGGAACGCCGATGAGGCTCGCAATACCAAGGATCACGATCGATCCGACGATGGCGTTGGCCATGCCGCCACCCTGTTCGCCGACCGGTTTCGGAGTCTCTGTAAAGAACGCCCAGTTCATGGAGCCGACGCCGCGATAGAGAAGGTAGCCGAAAATAGCCACCAACGGCGCCAGCACGATCACTACGGTGAGAATCGCCACCCCCGTCATGACGTGGTCGGTGACGCGCCGACGCAAACTGATAGGTGCCACAGTCGTCCGAGCGCCGATGGCTACGGTTTCAGGCACTGCCCCTCGCAGGCTGGCCGCGGGTTACCGTCCACACCAGCAATTGCGCCAGCGCATTCACTACCACAGTTACGAAGAACAGGGCGAGTCCGATTTCCACCAAGGCGGAAAGATAGACGTCGCCCGTGGCCTCGCTGAATTCGTTGGCAAGGACGCTCGCCATGGTGTAACCGGGCGCAAACAAGGACTTCGCGATTTCGGGGCGGTTCCCGATCACCATTGTCACCGCCATGGTCTCGCCTAGAGCACGGCCAAGCCCGAGGATAATCCCGCCCACGATGCCGGCGCGGGCGTTGCGCAGCACGCCGATGCGGATCATCTCCCACCGCGTGGCGCCGAGCGCCAACACGGCCTCGCGCTGATGCTGCGGCACGACCATCAACACTTCGCGGGTAATCGACGAAATGATGGGGATGATCATGATCGCCAGAATGACTCCGGCGGCGAGCATCGAATAACCGAAGGGAGGCCCGTCGAACAAATGCGTCCAACCCAAAGTTTTTTGCAGGAAGGGTTGAATATACCGGCTCAGGATCGGGACCAGGACGAAGATTGCCCACAGGCCGTAAATCACGCTCGGGATGGCAGCGAGCAGTTCCACGAAAAACGAGAGCGGCCCGCGAAACACTTTCGGACACATTTCGGTCGTGAAGACAGCTACGCCCACCGCTAAGGGGACAGCGATGAGCAAGGCCAGGAGCGACGAAACGAGAGTGCCGAATATGAAAGGCAGGGCTCCGAAGTGCTCGTTCACCGGATCCCATTCGCTGGCCGCGAAGAACTTGAAACCAAAGGCGTGCCAGGAAAGGCCGGATCGCTGCACCAGTTCGTAAATGATGAGCCCCAGCACGGCCAGGACAGCCAGGCCGCAGGCGGTCATGGCAGATTTGAAGACGCGATCGGGGATTTCACCGCTGCTGGTTCGCAGAAGCGGCGCCGGCTGCGCCGGTACGGCAGTAACCTTCGTCTGTTCAACGGGTTGCGGACCGGGCATATCAGGCCGTGGTAATGCTGGGTTGGCCATTCGCGTTTAAGCTAGCAGAGGCGTGTTACAAACGTATTAAAATCTGCCAGCTTTTTCGCGGGCGCCACAAAGCATCGCCACAACAGTTGTCGTCTTTCACCGCACGATCCGGCCGTAGCGACGTCGAGTTGTGCCTGTAAACTGAGGTGAGATAATCGACGCGAAGTCGCCTTGGCCCCGTAGCTCAGATGGATAGAGCAGCGGTTTCCTAAAC
>DATKFH010000092.1:0-5720 GCA_035511455.1 Candidatus Sulfotelmatobacter sp.
TCCTTGGTACTCAAAGTCCACAGGTTGTGCGCGAGTGGTTGGACCGTGCCGCTGTGTTCTGCGCGCCGAGTATCACGGTGCGGTCAGGGGAAGCAGAAGCGTTCGGTATGGTATTTGCCGAGGCACAAGCGATGGAGAAACCGGTGGTCAGTTTTGCTACAGGTGGCATCAGCGAAGCTGTTCTACACGGTGAGACCGGCCTGCTGGCCCCAGACCGAGATTGGCGGACGCTCGCGCAATATCTCTCGTTACTGCTCAAAAATGCTGATCTTCGCCGCAAGTTTGGCGTAGCCGGCCGCCAGCGGGTGCTGCGGCTTTTTGACTTGAACACGCAAACCAGCGCGCTGGAAAAGATATACGAAGGCGTGCTCGAAACCACCAGCGCCAGCGTCGGCGAGCAAAATCGCCCGTCTCTCTACGCTCAACAAGAAAACTAGCCGATGCCACGAGTCCTCATCATTCAGGCCGAAATGAAGCACTACCGCGTGCCGTTTTTCACGAAGCTCCACGCGGCGCTTCGTCAAGACGGTATCGAACTGGCCGTGGCATATAGTGCACAAAATCAGAAGCAAGCCACTCGCCGGGATGGGGCCGAACTTCCGTCCGAATTTGGACGCAAGGTGAGAGGTTATTGGCTCGCCGATCGTTTTTTGTATCAGTCGGTTTGGCGAGAGGTCCTCAGCTCTGATCTGGTGATCGTCGGCAACGAGAACAAGTATCTCGTGAACCCATTCCTGCTTCTGCTTTCGGCTCTGCGCCTGAAGACAGTCGCGTTCTGGGGGCTCGGTCCGAACATGCACCCGGACCGCTCCGCCTTCTCCGAGTGGATCAAGGAGAAAATGGTCACCACCGTGGATTGGTGGTTTGCTTATACCGAAACGGTCGCCGACTACCTGCGCCAACATGGCATGGAAGCGGATAGGATTACAAACGTTCAGAACGCCACTGACACAGTCGAATTGCGGCGCCAACTTAGCGAAATTCAGGACGATGAAGCCATGCAGGCGAAGACGGCGCTGACCGGGAGCGCTGGGAGTAAGGTCGGTATCTACTGCGGGCTGCTCGGCGAAATCAAGGCCATACCGATGCTGATCGAAGCCGCCCGGTTGGTTCGCCAGCGCTGTCCCGATTTCCACCTCGTTATTGTGGGTAATGGGCCGGATCGTTCTAGGCTCGAACGGGCCATCGCCGGAGACGCCTGGATACACTACATGGGTTCGAAATTCGGTCGTGATAGTGCCGTGCTCTACAGGATCGCGGATGTGTTCTTGTTGGCTGGCACGGCGGGTCTCGCGATCGCAGACAGTTTCGCTGCAGGTTTGCCTCTGATCGCCACTTATTTGCCCACGCATCCTCCCGAGGTCAGTTATTTGTACGATGGCGAGAACGGCAAAATCACTCCGCATACCGCCTCTGCTTTCGCAGACGCGGTTGTTGAAGTTCTGACGAAGCCTGCTTTGATGGCCACATTGCGTCACGGTGCGGCATTAGCCGGTTCGAAATACACTATTGAGGCCATGGTCGAGAACTACCGGGCTGGAGTCAATCAATGCCTTGCGCGCACGGGCGTTATCTCCCGCGTTTCTTCGAAACACCAAGCTTACCGGGAGGATGAAGTGGATGCCTAGGCTGCCACACGCGCGAACCTCACGCGAGGGACAAAACCATCACGGCTGCATCGCTCTTCACGAGCAGAAGGACGGGCTATCTTGAAAATTAGTGTCTTCGGATTGGGATACGTCGGCTGCGTAACGGCTGCGTGTTTGGCCCAGGACGGCCATCAAATTGTGGGAGTCGACGTGGACTCCCGCAAGGTCAAGGCGATCGGAGATGGACACGCTCCGTTTTTCGAGCCGGGTCTCGGCGAACTATTGGCCCAGGCAAAAGAGCGAGGGCTGCTCAGAGCGACCACGGACGAAGTCGATGCAATCTCCACCACTGACGTAGCGCTCATTTGCGTCGGGACGCCGTCAGAACGCAACGGCGAGATTAAGCTGGAATACCTGCGCAGCGCGCTGGTTTCTATCGGCAACGCCCTCCGCAATCGGCGGCAGCCTTTTGTTGTGGTCTTGCGAAGCACCGTGTTGCCGCACATCGTCGAAAGGGAATTGATTCCGTTATTGCAAAAGGCCTCCGGCAAGACGCTCGGCGCCGACCTGCAATTCTGCTATAACCCGGAGTTTCTTCGCGAAGGGACTGCAGTGCGCGATTTCTACGAGGCTCCCATGGTGGTGATTGGACAACGCAGTGATTGGGCCTCCAGCGTTGTGGCCGCGCTGTATAGCAAAGTGAATGCGCCTGTCGTTTGCACGGATATCGCCACCGCTTGCATGGTGAAGTACGTTAGCAACGCGTTTCACGCCTTGAAAGTCGCATTCGCAAATGAGGTCGGCAGGCTCAGCGAATCTCTGGACGTGGATGGCCGCCGTCTTATGGAGATTGTCTGTCAGGACACCAAGCTCAATATCGCTCCAGCATACTTGAAACCAGGGTTCGCGTTTGGGGGGTCCTGCCTGCCTAAGGATTTGCGCGCTCTTGTGGCTGAGTCCCGGCGTCACGGCCTTCCGCTGGAAGTCATTCAGTCAATTCTGCCCAGCAACAAGGCCCATCTGGAAGCTTGCATCGAATCGGTGCTCGGCGAACCGCTGCAAAAAGTGGGCCTGTTTGGCCTTACCTTTAAAGAAGGTACCGATGACTTGCGCGAAAGCCCGGCCGTCGCGCTGGCGGAGACTCTTATAGGCAAAGGCGCGGAAGTGATTATTTACGAGCCGGCCATCTCGCGAGACACCATTCACGGAGCAAACCTGCGTTTCATTGAAAGCAATATTCCGCACATCTGGAAGCTGCTGACGCCGGACTTGCCAGCCCTGGTGCAGAATAGCAACGTCGTGGTTCTCCTGAAAAAGCTTAACGATGAAGAACGACGAACCCTTAAGGCCCTGCGGCCGGATCAGAAGTGCATCGATTTCGTTGGCACAGTCCGCGCGGATGAATTGGCGGCACAAACAATCATTTTCGGGGAGCCTCGGCAGGAGACGGCCGCGACCTGGGCTATCGCGGACTAAGTCACCTCAATACGCCAATGAATCGTCTCTCTATCGGTTTTGGAATTGCGCTATTATTTTTCGCGACGCTTTCTGCGTTTGCGGTGGATCAGAACAAGCTTGTTCCCCCGTCTCAGCAAATTCCGCCAACTCTTTTCGGGATGCACATCCACCGCGCCGGCAGCACAACTCCGTGGCCAAGTGTGCCGGTTCCGGCAAGGCGGCTCTGGGACGCACGCGTTACCTGGCCAGATCTTGAGCCCAGCAAGGGTCAATGGCGCTTCGGAACCCTGGACAACTGCTTAGCGATGGCTCAGGAGCACAATCAGGATCTCCTCATGACCCTGGGCTTGACGCCACGTTGGGCCTCCGCTCGGCCACAAGAGCCGTCCGGCTATCAGCCAGGCTTTGCAGCAGAGCCGGTAGACATTGGGGACTGGCGGGCGTTTGTCACCGCTGTCACAACACGCTACAAAGGGCGCCTTCATTACTACGAAATATGGAACGAGCCCAACCTGAAACAATTCTGGAGCGGAAATGTGGATCAACTGTTGGCCCTTACACGGGAAGCATCACAAATCATCCACAACATTGACCCGCAGGCGATAGTGGTTTCCCCTCCGGCGACCAGCGGTTATGGCGTGAAGTGGCTCACGGAATTTTTGAGTAAAGGCGGCGGCCAATACGTTGATGTTATTGGTTATCACTTCTACGTTGCTGATCAGCCTCCCGAGGCCATGGTGCCGGTGATTCGTCAAGTTCAGCAGACCATGGCCGACAATGGAGTAGGCAACAAGCCGATTTGGGACACCGAGGCAGGTTGGTTCAAGCCCAATCCATTTCCCTCGGCTGAACTGGGTGCTGGGTACACCGCGAGGAGCTTTATTCTGAATTGGGCTGCGGGCGTGCAAAGGTTTTATTGGTATTCCTGGGACAATCACAAGATGACAATCCAGATGACAGAAGACGACGACACAACCCTTACACCGGCAGGGCGTGCGTATGGAGTCATTCAGAAATGGCTGATCGGCGCGCGTATGGATTCTTGCAATCAGGACGCGGACAACACTTGGACCTGTCAATTGACCCGCGACGGCGTGCATCAATGGATCGTGTGGAATCCTGAGGGAAAAAAGACAATTTCGGTCCCCTCGTCGTGGCATCCGAAAAGCGTCACTCCGTTGCTTGAAGAAGCGCATCCGTGGACCGGATCCAGTCTGGACGTCGGTCCTGTTCCCGTGCTGGTGACGCCATAACATCAATGATCGCGCTGCGAATAACGTTCACAGAATCTACCGCAGCTCTTCCGGGGTCGCGTGCAGCATCGGCAGGGCACGCTCACTTCTTCTTCGTCGAGGCTGGTAAATGAACTTACAGGCCATCACAACCGCATCGCACTACGACGAGGAGTATTTCAAGTACCAGTCCGAGATCGGGCGCTTCGGCGGCTGGGCCAATCTCACGAAGTTTTCTGAATACATCCGTCCGGAGATGAAGGTTCTCGATTTTGGCTGCGGCGGCGGGTATTTGCTCGCAAACATCAGCTGCAAGGAAAAGCTCGGTATTGAGATCAGTGCGATCGCTCGGGAAGCTGCTCTGAATAATGGCGTCAACGCAGTCGCCGCTACGGCGCAAGTGGAGGACGGATGGGCCGACATTCTCATTTCGAACAATGCGCTGGAACACTGCCCCCTTCCGCTCCAGGAGCTTCAGGCGCTTTTACCGAAAGTGGCGCCTGGTGGCAAGGTCGTCTTCGTTGTTCCCTGCGAAGCGATCAGGAATAAATTCAGAGCGGACGATCCCAATCATCATTTGTACTGCTGGAGTCCAATGTCCGCAGCGAATCTGTTTATGGAGGCCGGGTTCAAGGTTTGTGAATCTAAGGCTTACGTTCACATTTGGCCCCCGCGATTCATTCCTCGCCTCCTAAGGTCAATCGGCGGACGGCCATTGTTTGAAATTGGCTGTAGGGTCTACGGCTTTCTCACGTACTGGAATTTGAGTCCTGCCGTGACTTCGCAGATTCGCATCGTGGCAGAACGCCCGCTCAGTTCCTAGAGGAGCCGCGTAGCATTCACCATCATCCAAGACAGGACCCAGCACAATCTAACCCCCTCACTTTTAGTAACTGCTTCCAGGCGACTTCAGGAAGCGCAAGGGTTTGTCAATGGGACAGCTAACCAGCAATGTGACAGAATCCACAATGGATCTGAAGTCGAGAATCAAGCGGATGCCGATAGTCGGTCAAGCGTTTCAATGGCTGTCGCGCACCACTCGGCCTCTCCGTATACGACTCGCGCAGTTTAATTCGTCCAGTTATTGGGACTCTCGTTATGCAAACGGAGGCAATTCCGGCAACGGATCCTTCGGAGAGTTGGCAAGATTCAAGGCCGGCATTATCAATGACTTCGTTGCCGAAAATCAGATCGATTCTGTAATTGAATTCGGGTGCGGGGACGGGAATCAGCTTGCTCTTTCGAAGTATCCCCACTATATCGGCATCGATGTTTCACCTACGGCGCTGCAGCGATGCCGGCATCTTTTCCGCGGGGATGCGACGAAAAAGTTCCTGCGCTACGGTGAACCCGATGCGAACGCTCTAGGGGCAGATTTAGTTCTATCATTGGATGTGATTTATCACTTAGTGGAAGACGACATCTACGAAAAATACATGCA
>DATKFH010000093.1:0-4717 GCA_035511455.1 Candidatus Sulfotelmatobacter sp.
ATTCTCTTAGTTCCGCGAGAGCCAGATCGACGATCTCCTGCCGCGATTTTTCCACCAGCGACTTCGAGGCGCTCACTACCAGTTCCACGTAGCTACCATGTCCGTTGTTGTCACGTTTCTGCAACTTTGATTTGTGAAACATCCACTGGATGGTGCGATCGAGTAGTACGGCGTGCTCGAGTTCGGTGATCTCGCGGTCGAACCACAGATGAATCCCCGTGATCGGTGAAGTTTCAAACCGGCCGAGCGCAGTGCGCAGCGGTTGCGAGGTGGATGTATCGGGAAGAATCCGTTCCAGCCCATCGAAGGGCAGCGCGAAAACGACGTAGTCAAACACCTCTTCCCTTCCGCCGACAGACAACTTCACGTGCGACAGGTCAGCCCGGAAGGATTCCACTGCTTCGCGGAAGCGAACCTCTCCCTGGCGAGCACGGATGTATTCGCCGGCCGCATTGTAAAGCTCAGTAAGCGGGACCACGGGGACGCCCATGCGTCCCGCAGTTGCGGACTTCAGAAACGACTCGCGCATGACCTGCGCCGCATAAGGCACCGACACGCGATCGATTTCCTCATTAAGGGCGCTGACCAGAACCGGCTTCCAGAAACGCTCAATGGCGCACTCGGTCTGACCATGGCGCTCGAGCCAGTCGAGAAACGATTCGCCGTTGTCCCGTGGCGTGGTGGGAGCCAACGCCATCATGGCGCGGGCGATGGCGGCCTTGTCGGCAAGTTCCAGACAGGATGCGCGTAAGAACGCAGGCGCCGTGTGCAAGGGCGCGGGCAGCGCCGAAGGGGCAATCTCAGAGGCGCGGCCACCCGGTTCGAGAAACGTCATGCGATCGAACCAGCGGATGCTGTCCGAGACGCCGGTCCGCTCGTAGAACTCGATAAGGTTCGTGCAGCAGCCGAGCAGCACGTGCTGGCAGTTGTCGATAACTTCTCCCGTGCCCGGATGCTGGTAAGACGAGGCACGGCCGCCGAGATAAGCGCGCCGCTCGAACAAGTTCACGCGAAAACCAGCAGAAGCCAACGCACAGCCCGCTGCCAGGCCCGCGAGGCCGCCCCCCACAACCGCGACGTTGGGGGCTTGTGTCCAGGACGGTGGCATCACGTCAACCGCTTCAAGAAGCCCTTCACCAGGACCGAGAATTTTTCAAACTTCGTGAGCCGGACTCTTTCGCTGTAGACGTCGTACTGCCGGGCTGCGATCTTTTCCAGCAGGCGCTGGTAGATGGTGACCAGCACCCACAAAGCCGGCTGACTGTCTTCATTGACCAGCGGGATGAGGTCGTGTCCGGACTTGTAGAAATCGCGGGCGCGGTCGGCCTCCATCACGAGTAAAGGACGCAGGCGGCTCGCATCGGGCTTGCGCAGCAGGTCCGCCGGCGTCAACTCGAATTGCTGCAGGTCCTCCATCGGCAAATACACGCGTCCCATCCCGGCATCTTCCTTCACGTCGCGAATGATGTTGGTCAGCTGGAAGGCAATGCCGCAGCGCTCCGCAAGATGCTCCGCCGTCGGATCCCGATACCCGAAAATCTTGATGCACACCAGGCCGACCACCGAAGCGACGTGGTAGCAGTAAAGGTAGAGATCCTTGAAAGCGCGATACTGCACGACCAGTTCAGGATCTTGCTGAGGACTGGTTTGTTCCTGCTCCTCGCTTCCTGTATCCGGCACATCCATCAACGTTCCGAACGCCAGCTGGTCGAGGAGTTCCGCGGCAATTTCGTAACGCCGCTGGGTGTCGGTCAGGGCCAGCAGGATGGGATCGTCGGTCGGCTCTCCGGCCTGCGCATGATGCAGGGCGTCGAGCCATGCTTCCAGTCGTGCGCGCCGTTCGCGGGGCGCGATTGACGGATCGTCGGAGAGATCGTCGCAACGCCGCATGAAGGCGTAAACGGCGCACAGCGCCTGGCGCTTCGCGCGCGGGAGTACCAGAAACGCGTAGTAGAAGTTTTTGGCGGAAGTGCGCGCGATGCCGCAGCACACCGAGTACGCCATCGCCAGCTGCGTGTGGGTGGGAGCGAACTGGAGCTGGGCCTGCTGCACGGCGGTGCTCATAACAGTTTCCCCAGCGCGGCGCGTGCCACCAACGCCAGCTTGCGTGACTTAGAGATCGAGGGACGTCGCCCAAGCACGGCATATCCCTGGCCCTCGATCGCATTCAGGATTTCCTGGCCCCCACGGGTAAAAAGCTCCAGATCGATGGCCAAGTCCTTATTCACCTTGCCGACCAGCGGCAGCCCTTGCTCGAACCATTCCCGGGCGCGCTGTACTTCAAAGCGCATCATTTCGCAAAAGGCTGGGGTATTGCGAGCGGAGGCGAGATCGTCTTCTGCGACACCGAAGCGCCGCATATCCTCCAGCGGCAGATAGATGCGGCCCTTGGCATAGTCGACCGAAACGTCCTGCCAGAAATTCGCCAGCTGCAAAGCCGTGCAGGTGAAGTCCGACAACTTCTGACGTTCGGCATCGCCGTAGCCGCAGAGATACAGCACGAGGTGGCCGACAGGATTGGCGGAGTTCAAGCAGTAGCGAAGCAGATCCTCGAAGGTTTCATAGCGGGTGACCGTCTGATCCTGGCGGAAGGCCGTCAGCAGATCCGAGAACTCATGCTCGGGAATGTCGAACGTGCGCACGGTCTCGGCCAGCGCGACGAATACCGGGTGGCGCGGGCTCCCGCGATAGCAGGCCTTCAGCTCGTACTGCCACTGGTCGAGCAGAAGCAAAGAGGCAACTGGGTCACCGACTTCGTCACCGAGGTCGTCCGAGATGCGGCAATACGCGTAGACGTTGTAGAAGTGCTGGCGCAAACGCTGCGGCAGGAACCAGGTAGCGACCGAGAAATTCTCGTAGTGCGAACGCGCCAGGCGCTCGCAATAGGCGCGTGCTGCATCGAGCGGAGGGGCTTCCGGCGGAATGGCATATTCCGGCGGAAGGCTGGCCCAGCCTGCCGGCGATAGGGACGCAGGCACGGGCCGGGATTCGCTGTTGGCGATGAAAGTCATAGCGAGTCTTTGCCCCGGTCGATTTCCTACGCTCAGTGTCCTGGGATGATGGCGGTCTTGATGTCGCCGTTGCGGTTCAGCATGTGTCGCAGCACATCGTGTAGCCGCGAAAGCGGCGCTTCGCCGGTAATGTAGTCGGTCCCACGGACCTTCTTCTCCGCTATCAGCGCGAACGCCCGGCGCACCGTTTCCGGTGTGTGATGGAACGTCGCCTTGAGGGAGATTTCGGAGTAGTGCAGCCGGTTCGTATCAAGCTGCACTTTGCTGCCGCTGGCGCATCCGCCAAAGAAATTTACGGTTCCGCCCTTGCGCACCATCTGCACGGCCCACTCCCAGGCTTCGGGACGGCCGACCGCCTCGACTACGACGTCGGCGCCGCGCTTCTCACGCGTCAGTTCGCGGACGGCTTCGATGGGATCTTTTACCTGGGTGATCTGTACGACTTCATGGGCGCCCTTGCGCTTGGCAAGCGTGACCTGCGAATCGCGTTTTACCACCGCGATGACATTGCAGCCGATTGCCTTGGCAACCTGGACGAACATCAATCCGATGGGTCCGCCACCGATCACGGCAACGGTGTCGCCGATCTCGACCCGCGTCTCGTGCAGCCCGCGCAGCACGCAAGCCAGCGGCTCGGTCATCGCGGCATCTTCAAAGGTTACGTCGTTTGGGATCGCGAGCATGTTGCTCTCAACGATGCGCCGGGGCACGCGGATGTATTCCGCATATGCGCCGTTATTGAAGAGCAGGTCTTCGCAGAGATTCTCCTGATGCTTGGAGCAGAAGAAGCACATACCGCAGGGCGCGGAATTCAGCGCCACAACCCGCATGCCCTTTTTGAAGCCGCGCACCCCCGGCCCGACTTGTTCCACCACCCCCGCCAGTTCGTGCCCGAACAGGGCTGGAGGCACAATCATGCGCGCGTGATAGCCGCGCTGATACACCTTGAGATCGGTGCCGCAGGTCAGCGCCACCTGAACTTTGATCAGGACCTCGCCTTCCCCGACCCGGGGAATGGGGACCTGTTCAATTTTGATGTCTTCCTTGCCGTACAGGACGGCAGCCGTCATTTTTCCATTCACTGCGAATGTCCTTCCCAAGCGCTGCCCGGTTGAATCACCACTTTCATCGAGTCCGGTTGGGGATGAGCCGCCAGTTCCAGGGCCTCCAAGGCGCCAGACAACGGGAACCGGTGGCTGATGAGACGCTCCAACTCCATTTCGCGGTTCATCACGAACCGCGCCGACTCCTCCTGCAATTCCACCGACGCGCTATACGACCCGAGCAAGGTCTTCTCGTCCACGCAGATCGCTGCGGGATCCACGACCGCTTCGCCATGCACAGTCTGTGCAAATAGTAAAACCCGGCCGCCGGGACGCGTCGCGTCCATAGCGGGCCGAATTAGGCCGTTGCCACCGACTGCCAGAATTACTGCGTCGGCGCCACGGCCATCCGTCATCTCGCGCACCCTCAGGGTCACATCTGTGCGCGAGGCATCGATCGTCACGTCCAAACCGAAGCTTTCCGATATTGTAAGCCTCTGCGGATATAAATCGGAAGTAATAACCCGAGCCCCGGTCCGTTTCGCCAACACGCTCAAAATGAGACCGATAGGACCTTGCCCGATCACGAGGACGGTTTCGTCGGGTTGTAAAGCGAGGCTTACGACCCCTTTCATGCAGGTATTGACCGGCTCGACGAAACAG
>DATKFH010000094.1:0-105877 GCA_035511455.1 Candidatus Sulfotelmatobacter sp.
ATACAAGCGAGGGATTCGCCGCCGTCTCGCTCCCATGATGCAAGGCGACCGACGTAGGCTTGAGCTCGCATACAGTCTGATGATGACGCTCCCCGGCACTCCCGTCTTCCGCTACGGAGACGAAATCGCCATGGGTGACAACCTCGATCTGCCTGAACGCAACTGTGCCCGTACGCCAATGCAATGGTCGAATGAACCGCAAGCGGGATTCACGGAAAGTGATAAACCTGTAATTCCCGTAGTCGCCGAAGGCCCTTACGGTTACGAGCACGTAAATGTCGCCGCGCAGAAGCGCGATCCCAACTCCCTCATGGACTGGACCGAACGCATGATCCGCATGAGGAAAGAGGTTCCCGAGATCGGTTGGGGCGATTTTTCAATCCTCGGGACAGGGAAACCCGAGGTGCTTGCGCTCCGCTACGATTGGCGCAACAATTCCGTTCTATTCGTACACAATCTCAGTCCCATTCCCACAGAAGTCAAATTCCGGGCTGGCGCGAAAGCGGGTGGCCAGCTCGTCAATCTCCTGTCGAACGATCACAGCACTCCCGATGCATCCGGCAAGCATCGCATTTTGCTTGAGCCCTACGGCTACCGCTGGTTCCGCCTCGGGGGCCTCGATTATCTGCTAAAGCGCACCGAAATTTAGGCGTTTGTAAAAATAGGCCCTGAAAACAAACAGTGCCTCGAAAAGCTCAATGCCGAGTTACGCGGCAACCCGGAAGTTATGCAGGGCCACAAGTCTGTAATCGGACAAGCCGTCGATTTTAGGGTATGATAGCGTCCTTTATCATTCACTATCTGGATTGGCAAGCGGGCAACAAATTCGGGCCGTTTGCAACAGACACCGACTATCCGCTCACTGGTTTGCTCCCCCGCGAAATGCGCCCAGTGGCATTTCTAGACCCTAGCGCGTTTATCGTTACATATGTGGTGAAACTTCCTACAAGCCGACTTCGGGCTCGTTTCGGCGGATTCACACCGATGAGTAGCGCGTTTGCAAGGACTTAGGGTTAGATTTGCCTTCGTTGACTTGTCTTCTGTCCTCAACCTAATATGTGTTCCACATGCCAGCCACCGGCTCGCTCATCGGCCAGACTGTATCGCACTACCGCATCCTAGAAAAACTCGGCGGTGGTGGTATGGGTATTGTTTACAAAGCCGAGGACATCAAACTCAATCGCTTTGTCGCTTTGAAGTTTCTTCCAGATACTGTCGCTCGAGACCAGCAGGTGTTGGCCCGTTTTCAACGCGAGGCCAAAGCCGCCTCTGCGTTAAACCACGCAAACATTTGCACCATCCACGAAATTGACGAGGTGAATGGCCAGGCATTCATCGTCATGGAGTATCTCGACGGTACAACGCTGAAACATCGAATCGAAGACGGACCGCTCCCGTTGGAGCAAGTGCTGAACTGGGGAATTGAGATTGCGGAGGCACTGGAGGCAGCGCACGCCGAGGGCATTGTCCACCGGGACATTAAGCCAGCGAACATTTTTATCACCAAACGGGGACACGCCAAGATTCTCGATTTTGGGCTGGCAAAATTGACTCTCAGCGGCGGTGGGATGAGTGATTCGCCCACGCTTACGGCAGAGACGGAAGCGTTGCTCACTAGTCCTGGCGCAACCGTGCGCACCCTTGCCTATATGTCTCCGGAGCAAGCGCGTGGGGAAAGTCTGGATGCACGGACCGACCTGTTCTCGTTTGGCGCGGTACTTTACGAGATGGCAACGAGCCGCATGGCGTTTCCGGGGAATAGTGCTGCGGTCATTCATGTTGCGATCCTGAACCGGAACACCTAACCCCGTGACAAGAACGAACCCTGAGTTGCCTGCAGAACTGGAGGGCGTCATCGGCAAGGCGTTTGAGAAAGTGCGCGAGAAACGCTTCGCCTCTGCCGCAGAGATACGCGACAAGTTGCAAAACCTGCGGCGACAGCGTTTGATTGTCATCTGGCAGGCGGAGAGCTTGAGCAAATTCAATTCCTGCTTGGGCATATATCGGTTGAGACAACTGAACGCTATCTGGGCTGCAAGCAGAACCTCAAACACGCCGTGAACGACAACCTCGGGCTGGAAGACACGTAAGCGGAGAGGTGGATTCCGATCCGACTCCAGGAGACCCACGCGTCACACTTCAAAGTGTGGGGCGCCAGAGCACCTTAAGGAAATCAGTCCCGGTACAGCGGCACCTGTCGAATCGGAGATCATGCCGTCCCGCACGTACGGGACTACAATGACAGCGGCCGAAGCCGAGAACGGAAGGCTGGGAGATTATCGATAATGCCCTCGGGCGACGCGCAGAGAACTTGGTTTCCGGAAATGATCGTTCGTTTGCGGGCGGAATGGCACGAGGGAATGTCAATTCCCGCCCTCATCGGCCTGCGGAACGAACTAGACGGCACCCTTCACCGGATTCGGGTCAGCCGCAACATCCAGACACCGATCATCACTTGCCGCAGGTGTGGGCGGACGGGGCATGCTGCCGAACCACGTGTCAGCGTGCGCGCCCTGATCCTGGCGCTGGCCCGGTTCGAAGTCGCGTCGAGGGCTCAAACCCGCGCGCTGGAAAAAGAATGGGCATCATACCGCAAGCAACATCGACTGGGCGTCGAAGGAAAAGCCTTGGCAGAGATTGCGGAAAGCTGTCGGCATTAAAGATCGCGGAAGGTTTCCCCGCCATCGTAGGCAATTCGGAAGTAATCCGTGTCCCCTTGGGCAGACAGACGGGCTTCGAGGACCACAAGCCGACTTCGGGACAACTTAACTTCCGCATAGCCCGTCATACGACCATAACGCGGATCATCGAATAAACGGGGCAGGGGCACAAGTGAACTTTCGTCTGTGATCCCTCGTAGTCAGGCGAGAGTATAGCTCCAGTGCTGGGGGGCGCTGTGGAAGCCCGGTACGAGATCCGAGCAAATTCTACTTTCTCAGCTCCGAACTCCAGTTTGACACTAGAGTAAGCGGCATGTTGCTCAGTGTCTGGGTGTCGCCGTTGATCAGAAAGCGCTTGCCATCGGGGCTCTGGGCGTAGACGCCCAGGCGATAGCCGACACCAATCGTTTGGAAAAGGGCGTGAGGTGTGCCCAACGTCAACCCATGACTCGTTTCGCCCACATCGACCGCCATCAGCTTGGCGTTCTGCGGTGCAACAAAAAACAACTCTTTCCCGTCACCTCTCCAATGTGGGCTGAGCCCGCTCCCGGTCGAGACCTGGTACTTGCGGCTACCGTCGGGAAAGCTGGTGATGTAAACCACCGCTAGTCCGGGGTCGTTGGACGTAAACGCCATCCACTTGCAATCGGGAGAAAATTCCGGATCCAGGACATCGAACTGGGACTGCACGAGAGGAAACGGCTTGCGATCTCCGAAGAGCGGCAGAATCCAAATTTCACGATTCGTATCGCCAGTGCCTTCCCGCCGCATATATGCGAGGTAGCGCCCATCACGGCAGATGGAGCGGGGAACGTCGTGCACGCGAGAGGTTTCTAGTAAGACTTCAGCATTCTTTCCATTGAGATCTTTCCGATAAATGTGGGAATACCCCGTGGAGTCGGCGGAAGAATAGATGATCGCCTGCCCATCCGGTTGCCAGACAGGCGAGCTTGCAAATACTGGACCGAAGGTGAAACGCGTTTTGGTTTTCCGTACCAAGTCCAGAATCCACACGTCGGGGGTCCACCAGCTCTTGTCGAAAATGCTAACGGCCACCTTCGTCACGTCGGGCGAGATGGCGGGCTGAGAAAAGAAATTCGGACCAATGCTTTCCAGTATTTTGCCGGTTCGATCATGCCACACAAGATTCCATCCCACAGCATTGGTGTCGTTCGGATAGTAGAGGAGCGCCCCGCTGTGTGAGGCGGAAAACATCGAGGCGGAATTCGGTCCTACGAAGGCAGGATGATCCGGCAGCGGGACGGGCTCTCCCTTGAGCTCGATCTTTTTGGCATCGAATGACTGGGAGACGAGTGTCTGTTCCTGCAGGTAAATAAGATAGCCCGGCGGAACATATACGGCCTGGTGCCCGGTATGCAGCACGAATCGATGCTCCTTCGAATCCAACGAAGCACTGTAGATTCCAGTCTTTTCCTTTTGCAGGCTACGTAGGAAGAAAATGTAGTGCTTGTTGTCAGGGAGAAACTGCGGCCAACGATGGCTGTCCTCCAACAGGGTTTTGTCAAGCTCAGTGACCCTTATAGGTCTGCCTCCATTCGCGGATACACGATACAGCGGGTCGATAGTACCCGGCGTGAAAAGGATGACTCCATCCTCGCTCCAACTGCCTCCCCGCGGAGAAATGTTCACGTCGCACAAGGTTCGCAAATCACCGCCGTTGTCATTGATCCGCTTCAGCTTTCGATCGGCAAAAAATCCAATGGAGTGGCTATCGGGAGACCAGAATGGATGTGCTGCCCCTTCGGTTCCGGCTAAGGGATGAATGTTGGTCGAATCGACAGATCTCAGCCATAGCATCACCGTGCTCTTCTTGTCGCGCACCGCGGCGACGATTTGCCGGCCATCGGGCGAGATCGCCGGAGCCCCGCCCTCCACATCGCGCGAAAAGAATTCCGCGTCCTCTGGAGGCAATATCGAGGTCCGCGCGACCGGCAGTGCCGGAGCAGACTGTGTGAAATGAACGGCAAGCACCCACGCCACTGAGATAAGCAAGACTGTGCAAACTCCCCACGCCAATTTCGCAGACTTCCACCATGCGCGAGCGGGAGTCGCACCCGGAGCGGCTGTAGTATCCGAAATCCATTGAAGTTGGAGTTTCACGTCATGGGCGCTTTGAAAGCGCTCATCCGGTTCCTTGACCAGACACGTTCGAACCACCTTGTCCAGTGCTGGTGGTGACGCGGGCTGCAGCGAACTGATCGGCTGGGGTTCTGAGGCCAAGATCGCCGCGATGGTAGATGCGGTCGTCTTGCCTTCAAAGGCGCGCTTGCCCGTTAGCATTTCATACAGTACCGCTCCAAATGAAAAAAGGTCGCTTCGCGCATCGGCCTCCTTGCCTTCCACCTGTTCCGGCGACATGTATGGGAACGTCCCTACGATCATACCTTCGGCGGTAAGCGGTCGATCTGGTGTGCTGAGGGTTCTGGTCAGCTGCGAACTAGGAGGATAGACCGTCGTCAGAGGCTTGGCTAAACCGAAGTCCATCAGCTTGGCGCCGGTCTTGGTGAGCATGATGTTGCCGGGCTTGAGGTCACGATGAATAACCCCGCTACGATGCGCTGTCTCCAATCCGTCGCAGATGTCGCGGCCGTAGCGCAGAGTTTGGCCCAGCGGCAAAGAACCTTTGCGAAGGCGATCGCCGAGAGTTTCGCCTTCTAGGTACTCCATGACCAGATAGTTGAGTCCGTCCTGCAAGCCGACATCGTAGAGATGGCAAATGTTGGGGTGATTCAAAGAAGAGATGGAGCGGGCCTCGCGGTCAAAGCGCTCTTTGGCGACGGGATTGTCGGACAGATGCTGGGGAAGGATCTTGATCGCGACGACACGGTTGAGTCGCGTATCCCGCGCCCGATAGACTTCACCCATGCCGCCCGCGCCCAGCGGAGATTCGATCTCATACGGCCCGAGTTTTGTCCCAGGAGTAAGAGCCATCCGCGAGCGCAATTATACGCTGTGCAGCGCGTTTTGCATGGATACGACGATTCTGGGTGTGTGGTCGGCAACTCTTACCTTGGGATTACTTCCCGCTTGCCTTTCATACGAGGACATCCGAACTTGTGTAGCAGCATGCGGATTGAGCATTATGTTCACGTCAAGATTCCTGAGACTATACTGGCTGGCGGCGGAAGCAGTAGATTCGGACTTAGTGGGCAGGCCGCTATTGAGAAGTAAGCGAATTCGTGCATGCCGCGTTTCTCCGACACGGAGCAGAACATAGAGCGGAAATGACCTCGCTTGTGCGACAGGCCGGAAGCAACGACAGCGTTGCTTTTTCCGTATGAAGACGGCGTTGTACGGACGGGTCGTCTTTGGCGCGTCGGCGGTGTTGTTCGGCGTCATCGCACTGCTGTGGCACGACGCTGATACCTGGCAAAACTTGCAACCTATCTGGAGCCTGCCTTTCGGCACCATAATTGGCGGGTGTCTCATGACCGCTCAAATTGCGGGTGGGATTGGGATACAATACCCGCGCACCGCGCGCTCGGCTTCGGTCGTACTTTGCGTTGTCTATTTGTGTTTCTCGCTGGCTTGTATCCCTGACGTCATTGCCGCATCGAACATCTATGAGCGATACGGTGGGAGCTTCTTCCTGTTCTTTTCCTTACTCTGCGGCGCGATTGCGCTGTACGCTGCGACTGAGGCAAATGCAGCAAGGGCGGTAGCGTTCGGCCGACTGGCACGCCTTGGACTCGGCGTCTGTGCGATTTCCTTTACGCTGGGTCAGATACTCTTACCTCGCGAAACAGCTCACCTGGTTCCAAAGTGGATTCCGCCCAACCAGATGGCCATAAACGGGCTTCGAGGAGATCGGGCGTGAGCGACAGTCAGCAGCACCACATGTCTCCCAAGCCGACGCATTGCCCAGAATGACTTCCGGTTGGCCTGTGACTCGTTAGCGACTGATAAGATCCATGAACGTGGTGGCGCACCAGGAGAGGCACGGCCGTTCGCGGCGTCCCAAAAGACCAAAATGAGCGACGACGTCACAGGATCGATTCAGGCAAGCTACGATCAACTTGCGGGCGAATGTGCGCGCCGAATTTTCAACGAACTTCAGTACAAGCCCCTTGATCGAGAGCTGCTCGATCGCTTCGCTACGGAAGTCTGCGGACATGGCGAAGTGTGTGACATGGGCCCGGCGATGAGGTCCTGCGCGAAGAGGATCTGTGGGGGCACTCTATTTCCATGGATTTTTTCTATTTCAGCCTTCGGAAATCCGAAAAAGCTGCGGGGCTTGCGGTTGAAAAGATGATCGAGCGTGAGCCCTATGCTCCTGAAGTGGAGTACCAGAGCCGAAGGGCTTATATTTTTGCTCAGAAACCCGGCTCTGTCTGGCGTGGAAAGCCGACACCAGTATCGCAAGGACGCGAAGCGTACGCGAGGCACCTCTTATGACTGCGCACACGCCCAGGGCGTTCGATCCTCGATTCCAATTTGCTGTGGTCATGGTTCGCGACCAGTATCGAAGTCTGCGCTTTTATGTCGAGCAGTTGGGATTTCACTTGGTCTTCAACCAAGAAACGCCATGGGGGGAATGCTGGGTCGTTGTTGAGCCACCTGATGGGTCGGTGCAACTGGCTTTAGTGAGAGCGCTCGAGAACTCCGATGCCTGCCGAAAGATAGGTAATGATACTGGCTTAGTGTTGGTCACGAGCGACCTAAGGGCGCTGTGTGAGAAGTGGGCGGAGCGCGGCGTTTCGATTCTTGAATCTCCAATAGATCCCTCCTGCGAGGCACGAAAAGCGATTTTCCAAGACATCGATGGAAACCGATTCACATTGGTCGAATATGGCCCAATTACTGAGGCGCTGGACGCGAGTCGACGCGCTGCTGCGGAGAAAGAGCTGGCCGAACGGCTGCTCGCCACAGCGGCGAGCGTGATGCTCGATAAGCATCTGGTCCGCGTGGAGAAAGAGCGAGCCGAGCGGCTGCTCGCTCGTGAATTAGAGATTGCCAAGGAGGTGCAAGCAAGACTCCTGCCCCAAGAGACGCCTTCACTCCAGACGCTGGAATGTGCCGGAGTATGCATTCCGGCTCGGCAGGTAGGAGGCGACTACTACGACTTTCTTACGTTACAGCCGGGCGGAGTTGCGCTGGTGCTGGCCGATCTCGCCGGCAAGGGAATATCCGGCGCCCTGCTCATGGCCAACTTGCAGGCCAACTTGCGTAGTCAATTCGGAACGTTGGCAGCCCTCAAAGAATACTTTCCCCTCGCCATGGACGATTTTCGACACTTACTCGTCTCGGTGAACCGCCTTTTCCATGAAAATTCCGGCGATAGTAGTTACGCAACGCTCTTCTTCGGCAACTATGACGAGGCAACTCGACGATTGTCTTACGTGAATTGTGGACATCTCCCGGCTCTGCTACTGCGCGGCGGCGGCGACCAATTGATAGTGGAACGGCTCGAGTCCACTTCGACCGTGATTGGGTTATTCAGCAACTTTGATTGCCGCGTTGTCGAAAAGCAATTAGCCGCGGGCGATGTCCTCATTATCTATAGCGACGGGGTCACGGAAGCAGTGAACCGCGACGGGGAAGAATTTGGCGAGGATCGTTTGCTGGAAATCGCGGCGGCACACTTCCATCTCTCCATGCCATTACTGGTAGAGAAACTTGTTGAAGCGTCCAGGCAATTCTCTCACCCGGAACAGGCGGACGACATCACAGTGATTGCGGTGCGCTGCTTTGCGTAAACGCAAGATGCTCTGGCACGCACAATGATTCCTGGTGGTTGGCCAACCTGAAGTTATCCAGAACGGGATTGGAGGAGATCAATGGCGATCTCCGCGAAGCCGACTTCTCGGGTTATAAAGCCGAGCCCTGGACATACGGGCCACAGCAGTCTTCTCAGCGGGTGAAACTCTGTGGTGACTCAGCCCCGCAGTTGTTCAAGAACATCGAAGGCAAGGTTCAAGATTTCAGCGACTCGGTTGGTGATCCCAAATGTCTACGGTGGAGTTCCCTTGCCTGGGTCATCCCGGCCCACCCTCAAACTTGTAGGGCTCTTGATCTCTGAGGAGTTGTTAAGTGCCTTCCTCTTTAGCGGCAGAACGGAAGTGGGGCTATACTGGGCTGGCAGGCGCTGCTCAGCTTTCTGGAGCCTTTCTTGGGGGCACATGTCGTTTTCGTCCCAGGTTCGCCGGCCATCCACCCACTCCTGCACACTCGGGGCGACCTTTGCTCGCGCCGTGATTACGTTGCCGACGTATGTCTTGTTCTTCTCGGGCATTCTCTTGTGCGCAAGGTTTGTGCGCGCGCAATCGGAGGCTCCGCAACCACCGCCTACGCCGCCTTCCACTCCCACGGCTCAGTCTCCGGAAGAGACGAATTCCCCAGAGTTGAACTCTCGCGACGAGCGCCCGACATTTAAGGTTAGTGTCAGGATGGTTCTGGTGCGAGTCGTAGCCCGCGACGCTCAGGGGCATGCAATTGGGACTTTGCACAAGGAAGACTTCCAGGTGTTCGACAACCGCAAGCCCCAGGTGATTACACAATTCGCTGTCGAACAGCCTGGCAAGGGTCGTCCGCCAACCACCAACGAGGCGCCGGCGGGACAGGCAAAGATGCCCGCTGTGCCCGAACGCTATGTCGCCTTTGTCTTCGACGACGTACACTTAAAGTTCACCGATTTGGCATCCGTGCGCAGTGCTGCCGACCGCCACCTGGCTGCGCTGCAACCCACCGACCGCGTGGCCATTTTCTCAACCTCTGGGCAAACCACGCTTGATTTCACCGACGACCGCGCGCAGTTGCACAGCACCTTGCAGCGTCTTCTACCGCGTCCCGTTGCCACTAATCCGGTGCCGGGATGTCCCGACATCAGCTACTACATGGCCGACTTGATTCAGAACAAGAACGACCCTCAAGCAATCGCGGTGGCCACTCAGGACGCCCTCAATTGCGCATTTCACGGCGACAAAAGTCAACTGGCGGCAGCCCAGCCGCTGGCAATGAATGCAGCCAGTCAAGCGTTGGTGAGGGGCGATACCGAAAGTCACCTTGCGCTCGGCGTGTTGAAGGACATTGTTCGCAGAATCGCCGTCATGCCGGGGCAACGAAGCATTGTCCTCGTGTCTCCGGGATTCTTGACGCCGCAGCTGGAATTCGATCACGTGGAGAGCATCGAGCACGCTCTCCGATCTCAAATCATCATCAATGCACTGGATGCGCGCGGACTTTATACTGTCGATCCCGCTGGCGACATTGCCAACCCGGCAGAAGACGCACTGCCTACCGGCGCATTCGTAGCGGCAAATAAACTCCAGTATCAAATCGCGAGCGCTTCGGCGGACGCCGATGTGATGGCAGTGCTGGCGGACGGGACCGGCGGAACTTTCTTCCACAATAGCAATGATCTGGACGAAGGCTTCCGACGAGTCAGCGCCACGCCGGAATACTATTACGTACTTGCTTTTACCCCCCAGAACCTGAAGTTGGATGGCAGCTTTCACAATTTGAAAGTTATGGTGAAAAGCCCGGACAAGCTTACCTTGCAGGCGCGGAGGGGGTATTATTCTCCCACTCACGCGGCGGACGCCTCGGGGCAGGCCAAGCAGGAGATTGAAGATGCGATTTTTTCCCAGGAGGAAATGCACGATCTCCCAGTCCAGTTGCACACTCAGTTCTTCAAGTCGAGTGATGCCGGGGCGAAGCTCACTGTCCTGGCTCATGTCGACGTGAGGCGTTTGCACTTTCGGAAAGTGGAGGGGCGGAACCGAAATGACTTGACCGTGGCTTCTGCCCTGTTCGATCGGAATGGGAACTTCGTCCAGGGGAGCCAGAAAATCCTGGAGATGCGCTTGAAAGATGACACTCTGCAAAGCAAGCTGGGCTCTGGCATCACTCTGAAAGCCAGTTTCGAGGTAAAGCGCGGCAGTTACCTGGTGCGCTTGGTCGTGCGGGACACCGAGGGACAACTTATGTCCGCTGAAAACGGTGCCGTCGAAATTCCGTAAGGACTAAGGACTGACTATGGAGGTGAAGTTATGCACGTCCGCCGGCTGTTTTTCTTCATCGCGGTGATATGCGGGGCGAGCGGGTGGGTGAGCTGGAGGCAGGCTGTTTCCGTTTCCGCGGCGCAAGCGCAACAGCAGCCCGCTGGCGACACCAGCGGTCCCGGGGTAATCCGCGTAGAGACGCGATTGGTGCTGGTGGACAGTGTGGTCACCGACAAGAAAGGTAACTACATCCGTGACCTCACCTCCAAGGAGTTCAAAGTCTGGGAGGATAACAAGGAACAGGCCATCACAACTTTTTCGTTCGAGGAGGATTCCGCCTCGCCGGCGAAAAACCAGAAACGGTACATGGTGCTATTGTTCGATAACTCCACCATGGATACGGGCGACCAGGTAAGAGCCCGGCGAGCCGCCGCCCAATTCATTGACGCAAACGCTGGTCCCAATCGGCTGATTGCCATCATTGACTTCGGCGGCAGCGTGCATATCGCGCAAAACTTTACCGCGGATGCAGAGCGGTTGAAACAAGTGGTCAGCGGCGTCAAGGGATCGTCCGTTTCTCCTAACGCCCAGCCGGTGGAGGTTGCTTCCTTGGGCGCGCCGCCAATTCCATCTCTGAGCAAGGCAGAGGCGGATTTTGGGGCACATACGGTCATGCTGGCGCTGCGCAGCCTGGCAAAGGATCTAGCCGGTATTCCCGGGCGCAAGTCGTTGGTCATGTTGACCTCCGGCTTCCCGTTGACGCCGGACCGGCAATCGGAGCTGACGGCGGTGATTGACTCTTGCAACAAAGCCAATGTTGCTGTGTACCCGATCGACGTTCGCGGCTTGGTTGTGCCGGGTGACATTACCGCTCCGCATTCCTTTCTTGCGCCTTCCTCTAACTCCGGGTCAGTTCGAGTGCTCCCGGCCGCGATGCGATACAACGGAAATCCGGCTCCTGGCTATCCGTTCCTGCGGTTTGCGCCTTTCGTCGCCGTCTGGGCTGATCCACAGCACACCGGATCCGGGGGTGGAGGAGGAGGCGGTGGTGGTGGCCATGGGGGCGGTGGCGGCGGCGGCCATAGTGGCGGCGGTGGCGGTGGTACCGGTGGAAGCGGCGGTGGCCATGGGGGCACCGGAGGAACCGGCGGTGGCGGCGGCGGACGCGGTCCGGTTGGATCAACCCAGACCTATGGGACAACCCCTTACAACCAGCCTCGCCAGATCGTTCCTCCGTTTCCAGAGTCGGCGTCGACCAATCAGCAACTGCTCTACCAGTTAGCTGACGGGACCGGCGGTTTTGTCATTGTCAACACCAACGACTTGCTTGGTGGTTTGGAAAAAATTTCGAAGGATCAGTCGCAGTATTACGTTCTCGGCTACAGGCCGGCCGAGTCGCTGGAGGGCAGCTGTCACACGCTGCGGGTCAAGATAGAACGCGGTGGGACCATTGTGCGCGCCCGTAGCGGCTATTGCAACGTTCGCCCCAGGGATCTTCTGGCAGGAAGCCCCATCGAGAAGGATCTGGAGACTCATGCCACCAGTGAACTTGCAGGAGATGTTACCGGCGCAATGCGGGCTCCCTTCTTCTACACCTCTCCCAACACAGCGCGGATCAACCTGGCAATCGACATTCCCGCGCAGGCGATTACATTCGAAAAGGTGAAGGGGAAGCAGCACGCCGCGGTCAACATACTGGGGATTGCTTACAAATCGGATGGCGCGATCGGAGCGCGCTTTAGCGATACGGTGAACCTTGACTTCGACGGTAAGAAAGAAGTGGAAGAATTCCAGAAGAGGCCCCTCCACTACGAAAACCAGTTCGAAGCGGCCTCCGGTCAATACAACCTGAAAGTTGTGTTCAATTCCGGGAGCCAAAGCTTCGGGAAGTTGGAAGTGCCACTTGTGATTGATCCCTATGACGGCACGCAGTTCAGCTTGAGTGCCCTGGCTCTTAGCAACGACCTGCATCGCCTCTCTGACCAGCCGACGGGCATCGACGCGGAGTTGCTCGAAGATAAGAAACCGCTGGTGGTTCGAGGCATGCAGATTGTGCCCTCCGCCACCAACCATTTCAAGAAGACAGACAACACCGCGATCTATGCGGAAGTTTATGCGCCATCGCTGGTCGGGGCCAATCCCCCGAAGCTGGCAGTCGAACTCAGAATTGTGGATCCTAAAACCAAAGAGCAGAAGATGACGACCGGGATGCTCAGTATGGCGTCTGAGATGCCACCGGGCAGCCCCGTGGTCCCGGTCGGTCTCAAGTTGCCGATCGCTTCGCTTGCTCCCGGTTCCTATCAGCTGGAGCTGCAAGCGCAGGATTCAGCAGGGAACTCGACCAAGGTTCGCACGGCGGATTTTGAAGTGGAATAGATTCCAAAGATGGTGCGATGAATCCAAAAGGATGACATAAGGATTGAACACGAATCTCTGACTAGACTCCGCAGGGTATGAGTGTTACAGATAATGCTGAACACGAGCTGGCATCCTGGCAGCGGTGGGCACTCCCCAGGTATCCCCATAAATGGTGGTGGCGTGACCAATTTCCTTGGTGGTGGCTCTCAGCCTGAAGAGCAAAACAGGAAACAGGCTTCGCGGAGATCAAAAAATGAATTCTTCGAAGCCGACTTCCGGACCGCAACTCACCTCTCGAGTCGCTAAAAACGAAGGGCGTTTTTTGGAAGCGCAATCGCGAGTACGTGACACTCTGCAATCGCGACAAACCTGACAATTCATCGGGCACCGGTGTCGGTTAACGCCACGATTTTTCAAACAGGTAACCGACCTCAAAGCGTTCTGGTGGCAATTCGCGAGGCCAGCTCCACGCGATCCACGATGCCATCCACGTTGCCATCGCGGACGAGCACAACATATCGTTCGCGACGCTTGAGAATATCAGTACTCGAGAAGGAGTTTCGATCGGAGGAGTACTGCTCCAATACTTCTCCTTGCGGTTTAATTCCCAGTTCGCGCAAAGTCGCCGGGGTGACCAATTCTTTGATTGTGCTTTCGGTTTGGTTGCCGAATACGTTCGCCACCTGTGCCGGGTACTCCGCGATGATGCGGTCAACCTCACTGGCGGGAAATGCCGGCGGGGGCTGATTGCGGCATTGCAAATACACTATTTCCAGGGTTGGTTGAGATTTGGTCAAGGCACGCCGAATCTCCACGGGGGCAGCCACAACCAGAACCTTGCGGTCCGTGTCAAGAATTATGAACTGCTTGATTTCCGTGAAGTCCGACGCTAGGGCCGAAACGAGATGAAAGCGGGTGTTCCACCAGGGTGTCGGGCCAAGGCGCAAGGCAACAAACTGGTTTGCGCCAAACTCCGCAAATTTCTGTTGAAGGTTGGGAAAGTAGGAAGCACCCATTTCGGCTGCGGTCTGTACTTCGTCGATACCAGCGAGGCTGTTTACGCGATGCGTTGATTCTAGCTGAATGATGGAAGTCAAAACTTTCTTGGCAAGGTCATCGGGCGACTTAAAGAACGAGATCCATCGTTCGGCCTTGAGTCGATTGCGCAAATCACGAATGCGCTTTCCGGCATCCGGCTGCTGCTCGGCATCGCGAAGGGAACTCGGCCAGGGGAAATCTTCATCCAGAAGGAATATGAGCCGGGGTTTCTGAGCTCGACCGGCCGCGAGGTATTCGAGCTCTGTGATGGACGAGGCTTGCGGATTGTCCTCCGCGGGCACAAAGCCATAGGTCCAAGCGAAGATCCCGACGTAGGCGTCACATTTCTCAGCGTTAGCTTGGGAGGCGGCTCGCGGCCGGTCGTCACGGGCCGGGTATTTTTCCATAGCCTCGACGTCATATCCGCACTGTCGCAACGTGTCTGTAACCGCCTCAATATATTCTTTGAGGTCTCTGCGAGTAGACGAGATGTAAATGGATTTCATAGCCATACTCGCGGCACGGTACCAAATCTATATGGTCCTGTCTACCATCGGCGTGGCCCTGGAGCTAACCGTCAAAAGGAAGGCATTCCTCAGAGAACGCGGTGTGCTGGGATGCTGGCCACGGTTTCCGGAGGGGCGCTTTATCATCTGGTAGCTCGGCGTCGCCGATCGGGGTACCAACCCAGTCGTGACGAGACGGAACAGGTTGAGAAATCGCCCATGCCACGTCGGCTCGGGTTTTACCCCTTCACGGTTCACACGCGCCATGACGACCTTTGCTCATACGTGAGGGACGGAATTGATTTCCGCCCAGTTCCCGAGGAACGCGCTTCTCGGAGTGCGGAGGAGAGCCTATTCCTAGTTCCCACCTGGACGTACAGTCCGTATTCTCGTGGAAGTGGTCGCACCAAACTCCAACCAGCCCGCCAAATAGCCCGATGCTCCTGCCGATACCTCATGCCCCAACCCGTTCGGCAGCCGGCTCATCCACGGCAAATGCATCCCCGTCTCCAGCGCGATTCTGTTGCGCAGCATTCCCCCGAACATGAGAAAAAATCTGCTCTGCTGCTCCGGTGCGGTGCTAGTTCTCTTCATTGCCGGGCTCTTTATCTCATGCGCTTCGAGCGCGTCGATAACTTGGGCGCCTACAGCATCCCGTCGGAGATCGCCGTCTCCCTCGTCTTCGCCAGGTTACGACATTACTTCCAGGTGGAGTGCCGACGCTCTTTCAGACGAAAGACGAGGCTTACGGTTAGCCGGAGATTGCCTTGGGGCCGCACTGCACCGGCGGCATCAAAAAACGCCGAGTGCAGATAGTCTCCCTGGACTCGAACGCCGAATGGCCCCGAGACAGCGTGCTCGATTCCGGCTCCGACTGCATAAGAGAATCGTACCAACCACCCATGAAAGTAGTCGGTTTTGTTTATTGGCACCGCTCCGTCGACGAGGGCCGCACCGGCCAGCCCGTGAACAAACATTCGGGTATTTCCGTGCTCAACCGGATAGAACATTGGACCACTAAGAAAGCTCAACTGATAGCCACCGTGCCCGGTGCCGAGGACGTTGGATGTACGGACGTACGTGGAATCTACCATCGCCCCCCAGCGCGCGTTTAGGTCGACCCGTCCGCCAACATCTAAACCGCTTAGGTTCAGATGTTGCGCTGAGGGAATCGCCATGGTGAGATTGGTGTAGCCGACGTTCACGTCGTAGGCTGGGCCGGCGACCGCAGGTGACGGTCCGTCCGCTATCTGATTTTGCGCCAGAGCGGGCGCGACCAGCACAAACAAGAAACAACTGACCTTTCCTATCGTCCTCATCGCGTTTCTCATTACGTCCTTTCTGTTCGGCAGTGCGGTTATAAGAGGGCCATGGGCATCTAACAGCTGATAATGACCAACACACTAGGCTGTACGACAGATGGGTTACTGACCCACCGAATTCTCGGCGACCTTCCCATCGGTCTGGCTATAGCTCAGAAAGGGGAAAAAGGGGGTGACCTCGAACGGCATCTTCTCCCTTGGCGACAAAAGGGCAACCGGGCTCATATTCATCATCGTCAGTTGATTGCTCCAGGGATCCAACTTTATCCGGCTACCGATAGGAAGGGCGGAGACCTGTTCGATGCGCTGCTTCTCTAACGGTGGCGCCGAGGTAAGAAGTGCGGCCATTCGCGTGGTGGTGCCATTCGCCATTCTGTTGCCCAGATGTGGTCGAATCAAATTGGTGAGCATCGGGGACCGATCCTGTAATGCTTTCAGGAACAGCCCCGCACTGCCGAGCTTGTCCTTATACGGTGAGTTCTCCAGCAACTCCATAGCTTTGTTGTCGGCAGCCTCTTCGTCCGCACGGTTCCGCTCGAAATCCAGATGTTGGAAGGCATCCTCATCGGGAAAGTGGAAGCGGTCGTTAAAGGCAAACCGGGTATCAACTCCATGGCCCAATGCAATATGGCCAAGTTCGTGAGCAAGGGTCATCGCCAAAGATGCTTCGTCCGGAAGTACATCCAGCAGACCGCGACTGACTACAATTGTGTGCCCGATCGTGAAAGATTCCAGAGGCAGAGTCAGCAGCACGCGACAGCGCACAGCAGGTTCGATGTCCAGCTTGTTGGTGATGATGAGGTTGTTGGTCACGGTCTGCAGGACTTTGTCCACATCGCCCACAGGCGCGAGCAGGCCGATCTTCTGCAGATGATCGACCGCATTGTCCTCTGCCGTGCGTTCCCAACTACGCTGGGCTTCCACTGGGGATTTATCTTTAGCTAGACGATCGTCCACGGAGGTGTCGACTTTGATGTCCGTGAATTCTTCGGAATGCTTCAGTCGTTCTGTGTCGTATGCCCACAGACGCGTCTGGGCCTTGAAATACAAATCGTGGAATAGGGGGCTGCCGGGTTTTGTGCCTGATTCTTCGACGTAGATGTAAGCAGGCAGCCACAGATCTGGTTGCAGATTCAACCGCCAGCTATCGAAGTGCAGATAATAGGTGTAGGCAGATCGGCTGGAGTAGGTCCCGTTGAAGCGGACAATACTGAAGCCGCGGTCTTCGACCCAGATTCTTCCGGTAAATAACCCATTTGGCGCGTTTTCTCTGGGTTCGACATCGATAACAATGCAGCGCGCCTCGCCAAGAAACTCGCGTCGCACGAAATTGAAGTGGTAATTGCTCTTCCGAAAATCTGGATCGAGCAGCACCATCTGCACGAAGCCTCGCGGCAAGAACCTGTACGTGAGCGCACCCGAAAGGGGATTCACAAGCTCATGCAGGAATCCCTTGCGCTGCCTTTGGAACAAAGAATCCTGAGGACCATCATTCATATCAAGACGCCCCAGAAAATACTGATCACTTGTCGGTTCGACGTTCTGATTCTTGTTCTCGTGAAGACTCTGGATGTAGGTTTCCGCCAGCGGGTGCATACCCTTCATGGTCTTGACAAATTCGTGTTCGCGCTCGACCACTCGGTCTACCATTCGGTCGAACGAGAGGGGCGCTAGCACTGTGAACGAGTCGCTCTTGGTAACACCATAGCTGCCGTGAACGGTTACGAGCGTATCCCTTTCGCTGGAGGTACTCTTGCTCGGCAACGTACTTATTGTGAAATTGGCGCTGTTGGAGCCTGCGGGGACGATTACGCCGCCTGGAAGTTTCGCTGCTCCTGGGGGATCGGCTGTTAACGATACTTCGATGGCGAACGGAGCTGCCATGTTCAGCGTGACCGTGCCGCGAAGACTATCACCACTTTTCACGTTTGGCGAACTCAAGCCGAGCGATGAGAGTTCCGGGTTGTCGGCCGCAGCAATTGCTGTCGAGGAAACAAGCAGCAGGAAAATCATTGTTCTGAAACTGCGCATAGCGCTCCTTACAGAATAAGGTTGAAAATGATCTGGACTCGAACCGTCGAGTCAATTACTTGGCCTTCGTGCAAACTGGCTTGAACTGATTTGCTCACCGGTTTTCAACAGGTTCGTCTAGTCCATACGCTGGTCCTGATGATGCAATCGCGATGCCACTGCCAAAATAGGAATGCATCGGCGGGGAGGTTCTATTCGCTCCGGGGGCCGGAGCGCAGAAATTTGCACGAGGGAAAGCATTTAGCTCTTGGATAAGGCCGCAGAGAGGCTACGCTGTCCAACGTCTCTCTAGCACGAGAGTAACCTTCAATCGAATCTTTGGAGCATGTGTGGTAATCAGAACCTAAGAGGAACACTGAAGCCGTGTTCACATGGGAAAATACTTTCCCACATCGCGGTTCGCGCGAACGCCGGATACCGCTAAGTCGAACAAAATCTGAGGTTCACAATCAACATATCTTTGAGAATAGTCTCGACCTTCTGCCGCTGGCTGGACGCATTTTCCACGAGCTTGTGCAAGCCTTTGCATAACTGATTGATGGTGTCGGCAACCTGCACAAAAGAAAGCCGAACATGCCGTTCTGGATGGCAATCAAGTTGCCCGCATTGAATGCAGGCCACCAGAATTGACAAGGTTCTTGACGCGCAACGAAGGCCCGACGACAGTTTGTGAATTGAACAAATAAGGGGAGCGCACATCATATGCGAATTAGGGCATTAATACTGATCCTGGTGTTGCTGGGGATGATTGGGTTGGTCGGCTGTGGCCAGGGCGCCATTTTTCGCGGCAGTAGTGGGAACTCGAGCCCGAATCCGACTCCGACCCCGCTCCCGCTCCCGCCCCCGCCCCCGCCCCCGCCCCCGACTGCGACCCTTGTATCAATCGGTATTACTCCCGTCGGGCCAGCGGTGACGATCGGTGGTTCCTATCAGCTAAGAGCCACTGGGACCTTTAGCGATCAGAGCACTCAGGACTTAACCTCTAGTGCAACCTGGTCGGTGGATCAGAGCACCATCCTAACAGTGAGCGCAGGCAGGGTCACCGGCAAGGCTGAGGGGGTCGCGGTTATCACTGCGACCTCTGGAAAGATAAGCGGTTCCACCCCCGTCAATGTGACACGTCTAAGCGCGGGGCCAGGCACGTTGACTGGCTCATATGCTTTCTTTCTGACGACGATCGACTCTCGAGGGCAAGCTGTCGTGGCAGGCAGCTTCACCGTCGACGGCGCTGGCCATATCACATCCGGGGTCGCCGACTACAACATGGCGCGAGGAGTGAGCAGTACGGGACCTGTGAACATAACGGCCAGCGCTTACACGCTGTGGCCGGACGGGCGAGGCGAGGCGGATATAAAATTCAACTCCCAGATTTTCCACGTTGCTTTCGTCCTCACGGACTTTGTCTCTGGATTTGCCACCAGAGGCAAGATGATCTCGTTCGATGGCAGCAATGCTTTCGGAAATTTTGAGCTGCAAACACCCGGGACGAACCTGAACACCCACACCAACAATAATTACGTATTCGAGTTCAATGGCCTCGACTCCAACAACCTGGCTGAGGCGGAGATCGGGCTGTTCAACACCGGCGCAAGTCTGGGAAGCTCAAGTACAGGGATCTACGATGTCGATGATAACGGCACGATTGATGGGGCGAAAAGTACTGGTGGTGCAGTGACACCTCTGACCCTGAGCCCCGTAACTATAAATCCTGTCAGCACGGGCAATCGTGGGACGGCAACCCTTGGCAAAGCAACCTACGCCTTCTACACAGTCAGCGCCAGCAAGGCTTACTTCATCGAGACCGACTCTGGTGCCCACACAACTGCCTTAGCTGGAATGGCCGAGCTGCAGACTGCAACCGTCCCGCTCGCACCTGAGAACTCGCCTTCCGACTGCGGAGACAGTGCAACGGCGCTCGAGCCCTATTGCAATTACGCATTCCTTTTGACACATGCGGCGAGCGCACAGAATGGTACCTTCGAAAAAGCAGGCCAGCTTGACTTCTGTCCTTGCGATAACGGTGGAATCATAGGTGGAATCACTGGCCACCTGGAAGATGACTATGCTGACGGCGAGGAGTGGACTATCGGCAGCGGTAGTCGCGATTTCGATGCAACCGGCCGTGGCCTGTTTGCTTATCCGGTTTCTAATAGCGCAACTCAGGGGTATCGCTTCGGGATTGCCTACGTAGTGAGTACCAACCCTGGGACCAACACCGCCCTTGGCTCTTCGCGGCTTTACGTGATGAACGCCGATTTCGCCGATGCTTCACCCGGCATCGGTGTTGCCGACTTCATCGATGCGGTGCCCACAGAGGTGCCGGCAGCCGGTCCTTATACCTTCAGTGCGACCAGCATCGGTAACACCAATCTGATGGAATTGGGCCAGGTTGTCTTCAGCGGTTCGAATGTGACCGGCATCGCCTATGTCAACAACAACGGAACGTTGTCGACTGAGGCTGTTAGCGGAACATTCGCTCCATCTACCAAGACAGCAGTCTCGGGCGATGGAAAAGGAACCATCAGTCCGTTCAATGGCACGACGACTTCTGTGGGGGTTTACAGCGTCGGCTCAAGAGGACTAATCCTCCTAGGCGCGTCAACAAACAATGGAGGAATCGATGTTCTCCTCAAACCCTTCATTAACGGACGTATGGAGCCGCAATAAACGAGCGGGATGCTACCAAGCCTGGGCTTGTTCACGGCGTCTTCAGTCGGCTTCCCGGTAGCAACTCTATCAGAAACCGGTGCACTGCCCGTGCGTAGCCGGACAAGTAGCCAATGATGTCGGCGGCAAGAAGCCGAGCCTCTGGGTCATCAGCAGGCAAGAATTCCACCGTGCAGAGCCAGTCCCTCTTGTCTCGCCAGTATGGCTCCAAATCATCCTAGCGGGTCCGTTCTCAAGATAGCACGATCTCCCGTTTTTCAGACTCTCTACGCCAAAACTCGCGGTACAAGGACTGCACAACCAAAGCCTGTGCCTTTGGGTTTCTAGCACTGTTCCTTACAGGTCATTGCACAAGTTGGAGTTGCGACGCTCTGCAGTTGGAGTTGCGACACCAATAGTTCGGGTAGTGTTTCAGCTTCCCCTTGTTCATACCACAAGTGAGCGGGGTTACCACGGACGCCTCATTTCACAAAGTGCTTCAACGGGAACGCTGGGTTTTGCTTCCGCTTTGGCGCACTGGATAGCTTGCGACCAGACAGCATTCGTTGCACGTCATCGAATAGTTTCTGACTCACAATGGGGGCGTGCCAGCCCTTCACCGGCTCAGGCACAACTCGACGAGTAAACCAGCCTGCGTAAATGGGCTTACGCAACAGAGCGTCAAACGTTTGCGCCGTTAGCCTCTGTCCACGCTTCGTCTTCAACCCCTTGTCGGTGACGATTCTCAGACTTGAATCTTGGTGTAGTGGCCGGTCGCGTACAACTGGAAGGCTTCGCACACGAGTGGCGCGCCAGAAGGATCAGGCTTAATGTTCGCACCGTCGCTGAGCGCCAGGTCATTGACATAACCGAGGGGTGCGGCCCAGGGCCAACGGCCCGCATGGACACTGGCAGCCGACACTGGCAGCCGACCGATCTTTCATTTTCTCCGACAGCGCATCGGAGAAGTATTGACTGAAGACGCCATGAAAGCCCGCCGCCATTCTTCCCGCCGCGGTGTTGTCAACGTTGGGTTCGGCAACCGAGAGCAGGGCGATACCGTTTTCTCTTAGTTCAGCGATTGCAGCGCCGAAATTCCCCATGCCCGGTCGGCGTCTCAGATTCATTTTTTGTCTGATTCGCTCGGGGGGCAGGTTTTGTGACGCCCCGCCGATCCCGAGAAATATGCGCAGAAGAGAGAACGAAGCTTCGCATGTCATTGTTCGGCGGGAATATTACGTCGAGTGTTCATGCGGCTGTGAAGGACCAGCACGCGACGGAGCTTGCCGAAACTGTGGACCGGGGAGTTGTCTCGGGAATTGCGCGAAAGAAGCGATTGATTCAAGGGCGTGAATCTTTTTGGTGCGTGCACGCCCTCATTTCTGGGCAAAAAGGGCAGAGGCCACCGTGTTAAATGGGATGAGCGTAACCGGGATGTTTCAACAGTTAGGCTGGCAGTCTGACGCGGAAGCGTGACCAATTCAGCGGTCATTTACTGCTAGCTCGGGTATATCGGTGAGTTGGTGCCACTCGTGAGGAAGACCGCGCATGAGCAGGCCGCAGTCGAAGTCGAGCGAGCCTTCGGGGAAGCGCTGCGACTCTGAATAGAATGCGCAATGCTGCGACTCAACTTCCATCGGCACCATCTCCCACTTGAGCATTTTCAATTGCAATCCTTCCAATTCATCGCCACGGAGCGAACAGGAAAAGCCGCAGTCGCCCTTTCGGAAAAATTCTGATACCTCGTCAAACGAGCCGAAGCTGGGCGTATGCCCCCATTCACTCGAGACGCGGGCCGTAAAGTGCACATCGGCTTTGCCGTCATCGCTGGTAACGTCCATGGCAAGACGGTTCGCGTTTTCGCTCAACCTGAAACCGAGCATGGTGATGAACTCCCGGGAAAAGACGCCCGCCGAGCAACTCGATCAATCGCTGGTCCGTTTCACGACGCCAGACAAACACTCCGGGGCGAATGCCGTCGCTAGCGGGGTATTGGATCGCCACTCGATGAGCCATGTTTTCGGACGAGAGACCGAGGGGTCCGGGGACGCCGCGCGGACGCAGGTTCTCCAGGCGGATGAGACAAACGCCCACGATGGCATGCCCATTCCGTTGGTCAACTTGCAGAGGCGCAGGCAAAAGGCGTTGGACTACGTCAGCATCCGCCCGGAAGTTCAGGAGCATGCGGCGGGCGATCACGCCTTGGATCAGTGGTAGCATTTTGTGCAGGATTCTAGCAGACCATTCCTCTTAACTGTGATGTAGGGCCTGCGGCCCGCGAAACAACATGAAATTTCTCAGAGCCAAGCCGTAATTTGCGATGGCTCGGAGCGGCGAGATTGATTCGACCGCCGTCAAACACAAAGGGAGCATTTTCGAGATCGTCTATCGTCGTTTAGTGCTCCGTCTAGGACACAACAAAACCATCGGAGCCATTGCGCACCGCCTCTGTCAGTTGATCTGGATAATTTTGGACAAGGGCGTTCGCTATGAGGAACGCGGCCCCTCAGTATGTGAAAAGACTAAGCGAGCCCGCACTTCGCGAATGATCCGCACACTCCGAACCCTTGATTACCGAGTCGAACCTGAAGTTAGTCCGGCATGAGGAGGAGGGATTTTAGTCTGTCGTTAACAGACGTGGCTGTTGAAAAACTCCATCTTCCTCCCAAACAGCCAAAATTTGGGAGACACAAAATGCCTAGAAAAGCGAGAAAGTCGTTGGTAGGGCATCCCAGCGGAATTTTGTTTTGGTCAATTTCGCTCGCAGGAGTTTTTCAACAGCCATCGGCCATAGAAGCGCTCATCGTCACCCAACCGGTGCCACCGGTGCGATGGCGATTTGGCAACTGTTACGGAATCAGTTAAACTCTCGCACACGGATGCAAGCGGAGCGGTCATGTCTCTGCGCAAACTATGCTTCGACGCGATCCTGGCCACGATGCTAACCTTCGTAGCGGCCGAAAAGCTAAATCGTCATCTTAAAGAATTTGATGTGCCGGAGATGGGCACATGGGCGAACGGTCGGTCGCTCGCTGCCAGGTTCCGTGCGGAAAGCGAAATGCAGCCAGCCGATTTTCGTCCAGTCCAATCCAAGAATGCCAAGAGTCTGGGCGCTGGAAGGCTGCTGGTGGCGAGCCGGAACCTCGGCGATCCGCATTTCGCCAAAACCGTCATCCTGCTGGTTCGCTACGATGCCCAAGGAGTACTCGGACTCATTCTTAACCGGCGCACGGCTATCCCGCTTTCGCGAGCGCTTGAGAGTGTGAAGGCGGCGAAAGACCGTTCCGACCCGGTCTATCTCGGAGGGCCGGTCGAAACCCCAGCCGTGTTTGCGTTGTTCCACTCGTCGGCCAAGATCGAAGGCGCTGAGCAGATCTTTGATGGCGCTTACTTGATTACCTCCAAGTCTCTCTTCGAACAAACCATTTCGGCTCGCCCTGACGCAAGCGTTTTTCATGTTTATCTGGGCTACGCCGGATGGACTCAAGATCAATTGCACAAGGAAGTGGAATTGGGCGCTTGGTTCATTTTTCCCGCGGAGGCCAGCACGGTTTTCAATGCGGATCCGGATTCCTTGTGGCTGGAAATGATTCGCAAGACGGAGCTACAGTTGGCGCGGAGCGAGCCTGGCGATGCAGATCCACGGACGTGTGCAGGTCAATTCGCCGAACTTAGCTGTAAGCGATGGAACCCGACTCATTTTGGGCCTGTCCTCCGACGGGTAAATGATCGGTTTCGCTCGCAACCCCAATAATGAACCTGCGATCCTGATAAGCCGAGACCAACACATGCGACTGTCTCACTGACCCTGATGACAATGTTAAGTAGTGGGCTCAGGAGAAACGTTACCAGACGAGAACTCCTCATCGGCGGGCTGGCTGCTGCACTATGTGGGCGGGGGCCGACCCTTGCACTTGCCGCTGCTGCGCAGCCCGCAACGCCCGTCAGTTTTAAAGTGCCGCGCGGCGCCTGCGATTGCCATACGCACGTATTCTGCGACCCTCAGCGCTTTCCTTTTTGGTCCGGTCGTACTTACACGCCTGAAACCGCAACCGTCAATGAGACGCGCGCCCTGCATCGCGCCCTTCATGTCGAAAGAATTGTCGTCGTAAATGCGTCGGTGTACGGCTCTGACAACTCCTGCATGGCCGATGCGCTCCGCCAACTCGGCCATCGAGCGCGAGGGATTGCGCTCATCGAAGAGCACACATCGGACGCCCAACTCGATGTCTTGGCTCACATCGGTGTGCGAGGCATCCGTTTGAATTTCGTGACCCTCGGGGTTCCCGATCCCACAATTGTACGGCAGCGATTCCAAACTGCCGTGAAACAGCTCGCCGGGCGCGATTGGCACATCCAAATCTTCGCCGGACTCGCGACGATAGCAGAACTGCAGGACGATGTCATAACCTCACCCCTGCCCGTCGTCTTCGACCACTTCGGTGGGGCACGCGCCTCTCTAGGAGTTTCTCAGCCCGGCTTTGATGTGCTTGTGAAGCTGATCCGATCTGCGAAGGCGTACGTCAAGATTTCGGCGGCCTATGATGTTTCGGACCGGGCTCCGGACTATTCTGACGTCACGCCACTCGCCCAGGCGCTGATTGCCGCGAACCCCCAACGGGTTCTGTGGGGCACAAACTGGCCCCACCCAGATTCGTCGCGAGTGCCAGGCCGCCGCGCGTTTGACATTGCGCCGCTACGCCAGATTGATGATGGTCGTCTGTTCAACCAGCTTCCGGTGTGGGCGCCGGACGCGAATGTTCGAAGGACGATCCTGGTGGAGAACCCCGCAAGACTATACGGCTTTTGAACCGCACTCCCTCCGAGCGATAACTGCCCGAATCCCGCCTTTCCACTAAGTAATCTTGATTCGTTTTGGTTCTCCCGGCGGCGCACCTGTCGATAAATCTCCATTACACTTTTTGACACGGCCCGAGCGTCGCCGATTCTCGGTGAGTGTAATCGCCTTCGCCAACCACTACCATGGCAAGGAAATTCGGCCCTGGCTAGGATAATGTCCAGATTCCGACTGCCGCTGACTGAGGTGATTGCCGTGAGACGTTTCTGGTGGGGTTGACGACCCGGAGCGTGGATTATTGGTGACCATTGGAAACTAGACCGTCACTCGCGTCCAACGTAAAAAACGACGGTGCCCAAGGGGGGCCTCGAGCACCGCGAAAAAGGGGGAAGCAAGCGTTAGCAGATTCCCGCGGCGTGGAACGCCTGGTTGAACAGACCGCCGCCGAAGAAGAGCAGGTTCCGGACCTGGATTCCGCTGGTGTTGGGAGCCGGGCCGAGCGTGATCTCGACCGTGGCCGGGCTGAAGGGGACGCTTGTGTTGACCGAGCCGCGAGTACCGATCATCGTGCAGGCGGCCAGGCTCAGGTTCGTGACGAAGACGTAATTGCCTGTCGAGCTGTTGAACGAGCTGGTCAAGGCCGAGCCGCGCCCGGACAAGCCGCCGGGCCCTACGACCAAGACCTTGGTGCTGGGAGCATTGGGGCAGACGACCGCCACGTGGAACCGGATGCCATCCGAGAGGCCGCCGCCCGTGTTCTTGGTCTCGATGTAGACGGAGTCGGCGCTGGAGCCGCTGCCTGTGTAGACGCCGTTCGGGTTGAAGACGAGGGCGTTGCCGGGGTCACCGACGGTGGCAAGGTAAGCGCACCCCCCGACTCCGGCGGTGAAGTTGACATCGTATCGGCCAACGCCCAGGTGGTTCAGCGTCGCGCCAGGCGATGAGCGGACCAGGTTGGCGGTGTAGCCGACGACGGCGAAATGCCAACCCGTCATGTTGCAGGCGACGGCAAGGTCAAAGGGCCCGTCCATCAGTCCGCAGCCCTGGTTCTTGACCTCCACGTACACGCCGCTGCTGCTTAGGTGGCCGCCGGCGGTGAAGCTCTGAATGGCCTGCGAGAAGGCGTGATGCGTGGTCGAGACGTAGGCGCAGCTGCTCACGTCTGAGGTGAAGGTCACCTCGTACTGCCCGGTACCGACGATGTGGGTTACGGAGGAGACGCCGTTGCCGTGCACCAACGTGCCGTTCCCCGCCACCGAGGCGAACAAGTTCGGGGACGCCGCCGAGGCGGTCGGCGGCACCAGCGCCGTGGCTACCGCGAGCGCCACCCCGAACAAAAGAGCCCGAATCGTCAGAATCTTCATAGTGATCCTCCTTCAAAGGAATCGAGATTTTGGATTTTTGGTGTTTTCTCCGAATGGGGATTTCCTTCCGTTGGCCAAGAGCGCCCTTCCAGCGCGACAGCGCGACACTTCCTCACTCACTGCGAGCGAATGCGTGAATGCTCTTCTTTTTTTCTTACTTGTCTGAACCAGGTACGAGCCCTGCTGACTTCAGTGGGCGCGAGGGAAGGGAGCATCGCGAGAAGTCAGCCTTGCGAAGTGGCGGAAAAACGCGACGAAGCTTATCCCCAGAAACTGTGAATGTCAGAAACAAACGCTGTCGTCGCTGTCGTCGCCGTCGTGCGAATTGGGCCGCCCGCCGTTGCCGCCGCGCAAGTCTCCGCCCAGGGAAAGTGCGTCGAAGCAGAACCCCAGCTAATCAGCCCATCTCCTATCACAAGGGAGGTCAGAAAGCTCAGTTTCACGGAAGTCCGGGCGCTTAGGCAAGCCAATGAAGGCAGGATAGTTGACGGAGATTTAGCAGAATAGTTGGCGAAAAATCCATTGCACTCGTTGACCCACCCACCCAGTGAGGTTTTGAGCGCTTAACCGGCCTTCTGCGACAGTTTACGTTCGAACCATTGTCAAAATGCTGGACTCGCAAAGCCGCCCCGATAGCGGGCGGCTCGTTGTTGGTTGCAATTTCCTTACTTCGCTTTAAGGCCGAAACAGCGTCAGCTCGGTGTTTCGTTAGCAGAACTCTGTTGCGGCCCGCAACGCTTATGGAAATGTCACCACGACGCTGTTGTTGGTGTATTCCGCCGTTCCCGGGGAAACGTTCGTAAACGCTCCGCTGAGCGAGCCGAACGTCATCGCGGTGTAGGTCGAGCCCGGCATCGGGGGTATCTTGGTGCTGTAGTGCACGACCAAGTAGCCTGACAGTGTGGCGTTCAAATTGACATTTAGCGTCGCCGCGCTGCCCCAATACTCGCTCAGCTCACCGGTAGACGCCTGGGTATAGTTGCCGGTCACCGTCAGGCTCTGCGCATTCGGCTCCAAAAAGCCATCGTTCGTGAGCGAACCCTCGATGGTTCCGTTTCCCATTAGCGTTCCCGATTGGTTAACGACCGAGGTAGCACTCAGCGTGGTCCCTAACAGACTGAGGTATGCCTGCTGGATGGTCACTGAGGTTGCAACCGACACCGTCCCCGATCCGAAGACGAGCACCGCACTGTTGCTTACCTGAATCGAATGGACAGAGATCGACGGCGTTGTCCTTCCGTCGGCCTCCCCGGAGGGGATGCAGACGTTGTCGGTCGGGCCTGGTACCCGCCGCGGCTTCCAGTTGTTGGGGTTGTTCCAGTAATCCACATTCCCAGTCCAGGTGATGCTACACTTTGCCTGCGCCAAACTGGCCCAGGTGACAGCCACTGCCAGCAAAGCGCCTACTCGCAAGAACGTCCTTTCCTTGTGCCTTTTCATAACGCCTCCTTGCGTGAATTTTACTGAGGTTCGGCAGGCGCAGGGTTTCCGGCCATGGCGCAAACCATAGTAATTGCAAAAGTCCCGGCGTTGGCGTGCGATAAAGTCAAGGATCGCGTAAAAACTTTGTAAACCTGCGTGCTCGGCTGGCGGCCGGCTTCATAATATCGACGCTCTCGTCACGGAGCAGATGTGATGGGCATCACTCTTGCCGTAACTGTGATGTAGGGCCTGCGGCCCGCGAAACTTGAATGAAAACGAGAGTAGGCCTTTACGTGTTTTCAACGGTTTAGCCACGTTTTCGATCCTGTTGATAAATCGCATCTCTGAGACTTTTTGACACGGCCCGAGCTGTCGCCAATTCTCGGTGAGCGTAAACGCCTTCAACAACTAGACCGTTGTTCTGCCTTCCACCTTGTTGGAAACGTGTAGCATCTTCGTTCACGAGGAACGAAGTGATGAGTGAAATTGATATTGCATCGTACATCTCAATGACGGAGGCGCTAGGCAGAAACTGCTCGAAACGATTCCACCAGACAGAGCGACGGTTAGGGAGCGCCATCAACTACTGCTCGATGTCTTCCGCCGCGAAATGGCTTCTCGGAGAGAGGAAGGCTACGATCTCGAAGGCGACCTTTTTGAGAACCTATACTGGTGCGCTCTACTGCTCTATCTGGTCCGCGATCCGGCAGACGTTGCCCTGATGTGGGAAGCCAAGCACATCAACATGGACACAGGGAGCGGTTTTGATGGTCAGTTCCTTGTCGGTGCCGGGCTTGAGCAAACCATCAGCTACTTGCGCAACAGCGGTAAGAGTGAAATAGCTGACTACATTCATAACCGGAAGGGTCTCGGAGAACTTGCTGATCTAGGCGGGTGGGAACAGTTCAGGATTCACTACTTCTACCCAGCCCCTAAAGGTCAGTGACGTAACTCGTCTGAGGGTCGAGATTCGTCGATTGGCGAGAAATTCGCCTTTGCACTCATCTGCCGCCAGTCAAAACTATTTTCCTTTGGCTCACTTGTGTATCGCCTTCTGATTGCGACAGTTATCTTAGCCGGAGAGCAGTGGGCATCGGCATAGGTTCGGCAGCGTCCTTTCGTCCCGTAAGGACGAATAATCCCGCTCCAAGCACTGCGAACGAGGACCACCAAAGGAAGTACCCAATCCCGAGGCCAAATCCCCAGCCGATCCAATGCGCATTGAAAAAGAAAGCGCCCGCAGAGGCCCACGCCGGTGGATAATCCTGTTTCTGATGCAGAGGGTCTTCATTTTGAACGGGAACCGGCGGCTTCATATGCGCGCGGGTGTCGCCGGCGCGGTACTCGCGGGTGCCATGGTTATTCTCGGGTCGGCCGTAGCGATCTTATCGGCTCGCCATAACCCTGGAGTGTACCAGCCTTAGGCGGGACCAGATTTTTCCTGGCAACAATGCTCGGCGAGATGCTCGCCTTCGGCACTCGCGTGGTCATTGCAGTCGTTTACCGTCGTCGCGCCGAAATTCACCGTCCTATGATGCTCCTGGCATCGTTAATGATTATGTCGGGCTCCCTTGGCCGTTGCCCTTACATTGGAGATTTTGCCCTCATGCCACCTTGTACGTACTTTGTCCGCTCGTGATGGGTGCAGTGTTTCTTGTTCTCCAATGGGGAATGAAGCGGGCGGTAAGTCGATGGTACGCGTTCGGTTATTCCGCAGTTGTAATTGCGTCGTTCATTTTCATCGCCCTCGACCGCAGCTCCACGTGGAATTACATAGCCGGAACGATTGTCCCTTAGACGCCACCCGAAGCCGAAACCAACCATTGCGGCAATGCGGCTTTGACCGACTTCCATTGTTGTAACCAGAAGGCGTTTACACAAGTGAGCACGGGGAAAACGGTTTTGACTCTGGGTTGATGAGTGACATGGCGATGGTTACGCCAACTACGATAACGCGCACGACTCAGAGAGAAATTTTGGACTAGGACGCATGCGCTCGCTACTCACTCCACTTCCCCAATCACTTTTATCCTGCTTACCACGTGGGTGTGCTCGAATGCGCTGTTCTCCAACGACACGGACACCTGCCGTTTGATGACGAACGCGGCACGAATCCGGAACTCGGTGCCAAGAGTGGCAGGAAACCACACTCCATCTGGCTGCCGCTGATAGACGACATTAAACCCAATTCCCGGAACATCTATTCCTAGCAGGGTGCGGATCATAACTGGAATGCGCCCTGCCAGCTTGGTAAACACCCGCACGGGCTCGAATTCTGCAGCATCGATGTACGCGTCGCCCGCCCACGGGACCTCGTCCTTGTCCTTTGGTTGGAAACTGATGTGGTAGACGCTGCGACCCTGCTCCACCTCTTGACCGAGGAGTTTGAAGGCGTAATCGTTCTGCTCTTGGCTGGTCAGTGGAAACCAGCGTCTGGCCAAACCGTCTTTGGCCCTGTCGTCGGACAAATCATCGCGCAAGTCGTTGATCAAATCGCCGTCGAAACTGTCTTCCTCCGGCGTTGGCTCGCCCGAAAACTGCTCGTACCTTCCCTTGTGCCAATAGCGGCCGGTCAGCAGCGTGAGCTTCTTTTTGGTGCCGTCTGGCGTTGGAACCACGTTGTAATCTGCGGTCTCTTCCCGCATCAGCTTGCCGCCGGGTTTATGCGTGAGAATGTGGATATGTTGTTTATAGACGTATTGCTTGCGCAGCGCCTCGATGCGATCCTGACTAGCAGCGACGCGGGCCATGATGGCCTCGGCGGTTAAATCCGCTGGATTGGGTTGCGGACTCTGTGCGAACGAAGCAGTGGCTATCAGCAGGATCGCGCCACAACGAAATACCGACATAGGCACAGACGCGCCCATGGGGACTCGCGACACTAGATCGTGCCTACCGCTTATCAGTAGCAGCTCCGAAGCTAGCAGCCGCAACCCCACCGACTTCCATTCCGTTCCGATCAAGGCTATGACAGACGGATTTACCGAGATAGCCATACCGTTAATTCCACGCCCTTGGATTGAAAGCTTTTCGCCATTGCGATGATGGCTCGATAAGCCCGCCCCACAAGATTGTAGCTCTCAGTTGACGAAACCAGGCGAAACACTCAAATCCCCAGTCGCGGGGGGAAAGGATGAGTGTAATCGAGATGTTTGTGCGCCAACTATGCAGATCGAGCTTAGAATGGCCGCATGGGCGCATGCAGCAATCTGAGTCCGGTTGAGAAGTGCTTGGCAACCATCGTTCATAGCGTGGATGCGTTGCAGGACAGAGATTTCACCCGGGCAGAAGCGGCACTGCGTTTGGGGCTTGCTATCGCTAAAACTGCGCCTGCGGAGCAAGCACGTAACCTGGAACCGCTTGTGCTCCTCAACCTTAGTCGGCTAAGGCAAAGGCAGGATCGCGAGCAGGAGGCTCGTCAGCTTCACGAACAGGCCAATGCGCAACTCGAACAGAACGAGCCGACTCTGCCGAATGCACTCTTCAATCTTCTGATGGCGGCGGTTCTGATGGATCGTCGCGAGTATCGGCGGGCGATCCATTTCTGGGAGCAGGCGATTCAATTAGACGAAGGCACGGAACCGACCGGCATCGCGCAGATGCTGTGGAAGGTCGGGGAGTGTTATAACCGGGCCGGTCTCAGAGACCACGCCGCGATCCCGCTGCGTGCCGCCGTCAAGATCTTTCGTAAATATCCCGAGGACCCTCGCCTGTCCGCCACTCTGATCACTTTGGGGAACGCGTTGCGCAAAAGCGCTCCTGCCGAAGCTGAATCTTGCCACCGCGAGGTCGCCGATTGGCATATCGCGAGGGGGCAGTTCTTGTCTGCAACTCCCGCCTGGGGAAACATTGGGATTCTCTGCTCCGAGCAGGGTCGCTACACCGAGGCGTTAGAGTACCTCGACAAAGTCCGAAAGATAAGGGAACAGTCTCCCGGCACACCCATTGCCGCAATTGCGATAACCCTGAACAACATCGCGAACTGCTACCGGCGAATGGGGAAGTTTGCAGAGGCGTTCACGGCGGTCTCTGGTGCAATTGACCTTTTGCAGGAAAAAGGTGGAGCGGAGTTGGCGTCAGCGTATGGAACTCGCGGATTGATCTACCTCGATCAGGGAAACGATTCGGAAGCAGCCGAGTGGCTGAGAAGGGCGTATGAGCAGCAACAGACATTACCTAGCCCGAACATGGATACCATCGCCGAAGACCTAAATCGCGAAATTGCTGCCCTGCAAAGGCTCGGCAGAACGGACGAATTGAGAAACGCTGAAACACGGTTGGCTTCGGTGCATACCGCCATGAAAGCTGTTCCCATTGTCAGTCGTGACTTGAGTGCCCTGGACGCACCATTGCAGTGCGCGGTCTTTGTCGAAGTGAATGTTGGTAGTCGGGGACGCCGTCCCGATGCGCCGCGCGAAGGCGTGGAGTTGGAGCGCCGACTAACGGAAATTCTCGAAGGCAAAGACGTAGGTTGGTGTGCGGGCCTTTTGACGATACCTGAGAGCACGACCCTGATCTTCTACAGCTCTGATGCAGAGATATTGTTCCAAGCGCTCGAACCGGCGCTAACGAGCGAACCGGTGTGTGCTGGAGCGAGAATTACAATCCGGCAGCGCGATGGTCAAAGAGAAGTGATGGTCCCGAGTCGCTTGACGTAATCCGGCACTGGGCAATCCGGTAATTGAGGCCCGTCGATCCCTCAATTGTTGTAATCAGATGTTTACGCTCATCGATCTGTTGGTGTACGAAGCGACTCAGGTCCGCTGTCGATAGTGGCGGAGACATTGTCGAGCTAGACTGACGTATATTAAAGGCACCGTGTTGAACGGGCAGCCGGGCGGAGATGCTTGCAGTGGCCAATGACTTTCCTCGCTTTGACCTGACCGGTGATGTGGCGTTAGTAACTGGCGCTGGTCGCGGCCTGGGACGCGCCATTTCTCTGGCTCTTGCTCACGCTGGTGCTGATTTGGCTCTCGGTTTGCGAGATGTGAAAACCGGAGGTGAGCTGGTCGGAGAGATCCAGGCCATCGGCCGGCGGGTATTGCCGTTGCAGATGGACATGACACGACTCGACCAAATCTCTCAGGCCCTTAGCGATACGGTTGCGCATTTCGGCCGGCTCGACATCCTCGTAAACAATGCGGGGCTGTCACCGGAAAACCTTGCGGAAAATGTACGTGAGGAAGATTTTGATTTGACTCTGAGGGTGAATCTTAAAGGGACATTTTTCGCGAGTCAGGCGGCTGGGCGCGTGATGATTCGCCAAAAGCGTGGATGCATCATCAACATGAGTTCGCAGGCAGGCTTTGTGGCGTTGCCGACAGAATCCGTTTATTGCATGACGAAGGCCGGCATCGCGCACCTGACCAAATGTCTGGCTGTGGAGTGGGGTAAGTACAACATTAGGGTCAACGCCGTTGCACCCACGTTCATTCACACGCCAGGTACGGAATCGGCGCTGGCCGACCCGGCATTCCGAAGGAACGTAATCGAGCGCATCGCGGCGCTACACCGTGTTGGTGAGCCAATGGACGTTGCAGGTGCCGTCGTTTTTCTTGCTTCCCCAGCGGCATCATTGATCACTGGTCATACTCTTCTCATTGATGGCGGCTGGACCGCCACGTAAATCTGACGAGAAGGACGAAGAATATCGAGTGTACATGGTAAGGTCATTCGGCGCACTAGGGCCAATCCCTGCCTAGTTCACGTTATTCAGGCGTGGCACTGGTTTGACCAGTCTCACCCGAGGGGGGAAAGGGATATGAGAGATGTTAAGCCCCTTGAGACGATTGCTAACCAGGTCTTGGCTCCGATAACTGGTGCCGGTGCCTGTGGAGCGGACGGTGATTCCTGAGACCGGGTTCGACTTATCTTTAGGAACCGTAGCTATTCTGATCTGTTGATTTTCTTTTCTGTTAAGCTCATCTCGATGCATTGCCGGTCCCGCTACCTCTGGGCACGGCTGTCGTCGCGACGATGCTGCTTTACTACCGTTGGGCGGGAGCGAACGCAACGCTTGCGTTGCTCTTGAACGGAGTGCTGCTGATCGCCGCGCTCTCATGTTTCGGAGGTGTGCTGACGCTGCCGGGAATCGCCGGTGCAGTCCTAACAATCAGTATGGCCGTTGACAGCAATGTGCTGATCTTTGAACGCATCCGCGAGGAACTGCGAGCGGTCAGGTCGGCGTCCGGAGCCCTCGCAGCCGGGTTTTCCAAAGCCCTCGCAACCCTGGTGGATACTCACGTGACCACCGTGGTCTCGTCCATTTTCCTGTTCTTCTTTGGGACTCCAGCCGTGAAGGGATTCGCAACCACTCTCGGGATCGGCCTGACGACCAACCTGTTCACATCCCTCTTCGTTTCACGAGTAGCGTTCGATTGGGAATTGTCGAGGCGAGGACGATCCCCGCAATTGAGCATCGGGATACCTGGCTAGATAGACATGATCGCTGGTACGGCTGCTACCGCAGCGGGGAGGGCCAAGGCTGGTGGACGCTGGCAGACGAGTCCATGCCCCCGGGCAATAGCTGACGTTTGTGGCAGATGATGGACAAACCGGAATGACTGTTGCAACCAGCACTCAAAATCCCTTCAGCAGAAACGCAACCCCGAACCCTCTTGGCTCTCTTGGCTTACCACTCTTGACACTAAAGACTCGGCGGCCCTAAGCTGAAAGTCAATTGCCGCGAATAGCCTCGGCTTTTACGACACGATGGAATCGCTTGCTCGTTCCTCCTGAAGTGATAGCTGCCGAAGTACCAGACCACGACTCAGGTTCGCGTTGCGCGCCAGCAATCGTCCCTAGTGATTCTCTGGAGGTTTTTTGTCAATGATCGAAGTTCACAAACTGCTGCGGACAAAGGAAAACGAGCTTGCCCGCGTCCGAAAAGAGATCGAAGCACTGCGGACCGTCGCACCCTTGATCTCGGAGCGAGATGAAGTTGCAGACTTACTACCCGGTGGTGATCGCCAAGTGTCGCCCGTTCGTCTCGAAGCTTCCCTCGCCGAAGAAAATGCTCTACAAGACGAACCTTCGCACGGCTCTGATGACGTTTTGTTCGACTCCATACCGCCGAAGCGGAACCGTCTCCGCGATTGGATCGGTCGCGCCGTAGGCGAATAGCGCCAGGGTCCACAACGTACGCGGGTTTTTCAAAGCCTGGATATAGACGTGGCGTCCCGACCTCCGGCTAGCGGAGACTAAATCCGTTGCGAGGGTGTCGCTACAAACCTGTGTACGGACTTGGATGAGTGTAATCGCGATGCTACGCCATCTGAAGGAAGCAGACGGTTCTGTCGGCATGCAGAACTGGGGGATCTCAGCCGTTGCGGCCCTATAAAGAAGGGGAATAAGGCGGCAATAATGACGACGAAGGTCAGCCCTTCAATCAGCAGGGCATCGGCGAGCAAGCCCAAAGCGAGTCAACCACCGGCTGAAAATCAGAACGACGACCACTATGGGGATCGCAAACAATCGAAAGATACAGGCATCGCCCCAGTACCACTGATTGAGAACTGGGATGATAAGTTAGCCGACCGAAATTGGAGCCGTCAAACTCAAGCCGAGCAGCACTTTCGCATAAGTTGTGTAGCACCATTCAGAGTTCCTGATCACTAACACCAGAGCGACCGTAGGCACAAGGAAAAGGAAGCAGATGAAGATTTCGAGCAGAAGATCGCCGCCCGCGTACATGCCGCTCGATGCCGCCGCATCTTGCGGGTTCCGGACATATTGCAGGTAACGCACATAGATCAGTAGAGCGGAGACAACGCCAACCACCGCACAGCTTGCCGCGACGAGACGCAGCTGCAGGCGCGAAGGAGACGGTTCCATGCAGGAATTGTAGCTGCAGGATCCAGCCTGACTCCGGTTACCAAGCGTAATTGATATTACGACAGCTATCGCGGGTAAAATAGACAGCGACTGCGATGATGCAAGACCTGCAAGCGCAACTGTCTGGCTTCGAGCGAGTTCTTTCTGCTCGGCTTCCTCAGCATCTAGCTGGCAGTAGCGTTGCCCGTGTTCTTCGGCAGTTATATGCCACCAAGAGCGCCAATGCGGTGATTACATGTGTTGAAGCGCTTTACCCAGCAGAAGTCGAGAAGGTCCGTCAACTATCAGCTGAAGAGGATCAGTCCAGCTTCCAAGCTCCTCCTCTACCCAGCGTCGTTAGCGTTCAGAGCGCAGCATCCCGGCTTTCGGAAGCCGTTGCCTTGCACGACGGAAAGGGAGCTGTAAACGCGCTTCGAGAACTGGGAGCTCTCGCACTTTCCCCCCCGACTGAACTGCTGTTCAATCGATTGGAATTCAGTGTTGAATGTGTCGTCGGACCGGCTCGCGTGGTTCCCCTCGTCGAGTTGGCTATGATGGCGGCTGAGTTAGGTGCTGATGAGAGAGCGGCCACCTATATCATAAAGGGCCATGCTCTGGAGCCGGGAGCGCCGGAACTTCACGACCTCAACACAGTCGCCGGGTTGGTCGCTCTCAATGCCGGTGACGTAGCTAAGGCTAAAGAGTGCCTATCGGAATCAGTCCGTGTTTGCGAACAAAATGAGTTCTCATGGCTTGCATGTAGCATCCGTCCTTTCAATCTACTTCTTGCCCAGAAGCTACTACAACGTGGCGAACATGCAGCGGTAATCAAATACCTCTCGCGATGCCAAGACATTTGGGAGTACGAAGCAAAGCGAATTGCGTTCTGGATCGAGGCAATCCGCAAAAGTAAACAACCAGACTTTCAGACTCCAAGGTTTGCGAAATGTTCGGGACAGTCCCGAGCTGAAGATTCGAGCTCTAGCGATCAGGAGTTCGTTCCTGCCTGCAAGGCACGAGACATCGTTCGCGACCTCCCGTTTGGACATCCGCACCGCTCGCGAGGAGATGCGGGCGGAATACAAGCGCCAAATGGCCGCTGCCATTAGAGGAAAGCTAGACAGAGGAAGAAATTAGCGAGTGGCGCATCTTCCTGCCTCCTGGCCTATCTCGGACAGTTGACGCTATCAGAAGGCGTTTACACTCAAGTTGCCGGTCCACGGCTGCTGAATCAAAGAAAGGCAGCGGTCCGGTCAGCGCACAACAAATCCCGTAGTCGCGACCACGATTCCAACCACTCCCAGCACGAGACCAAGTCCCCAGAAGACTCTGCGACCTGAGAGCAGGGTGATCGACGTGACCACCAGTCCAATCTCCAGGAAGACCTCGGCCAGATCGAATCGATCGGCGCGATTCCTTTCCGTCGCCACCTCCGCCTCCATTTCGCGTGCCTTATCCTCGATTTCCTTCTGGTCGTCTCTGTAGCGCGACGCTTCCTGGGAATATTTGTCGCGCAACTTAGCCAGGGCGGACGCGTCCGTGGTCGGGGTCACCGAAGTCAAGTCGGTAAAGAGTTCGTCGGTATGTCGGCGAATGTTCTTAGCCTGATAGTAGGCCCATTGATCCGACGACTTCGCCTGCAACACAACTTCTTCGGTATGGGCGCGGTGCCCCAGCAGACTAACGACGGCGACCAGAACGGCCAGCACCGCCATGGTCAGGGACACCGGGGCCAGGCTTGGATCTTCTTTCGCGTGCTCCGCGTGTTCCTTCAGTTCGTTCAGTTCTTCTGACATCTTGTCACTCTCCCATAACTTTTACGATTACGCGTTTGTCCCGCTGGCCATCGAACTCGGCGTAGAAGATTCGCTGCCAGGTGCTAAGGTCCAGTTTGCCAGCGGTAATGGGCACGATGACTTCATGGTGAATCAGCAGCGCCTTCAGGTGGGAGTCGCCATTATCCTCACCGGTCTCGTGATGCTTATAGTTCTTGCGGAACGGCGCCAGATGTTCGAGCCACTGATCAATGTCTTCGATCAGCCCGCTCTCGTTGTCGTTCACATAAACTCCGGCCGTGATGTGCATGGCAGACACCAGCACCATGCCTTCCTTAACCCCGCTCTTGCGGACAATTTCTTCCACCTGCGGCGTGATGTGCACATAGGCACGATGCGTCTTGGTATGAAACTTCAGATACTCTGTCAGCGTTTTCATTTACCAAACCCATGGTCGATTGCGACTCTTTGGCCCTAGCGCAGCGCCTCGGCCACTTTGCCACTGGCAATCAACTCCGAGATCCGCGCCAAGTCTTTATACATTACCCGATCTTTTTCCATCGTGGGACACACGGAGCGGATCGCGGCTTGCGCGGCCTGCCCGCGCTTTGACGTCTTCAGCGGCGCCAGAAAATCGAGGGCTTGCGCCACCGCCATGGCTTCGATCGCCAGCACGTTGCGCGTGTTCTCGACGACGCGCTTCAACTTGATCGCTGCGGTCATCCCCATCGAGACGTAGTCTTCCTTGTTTCCCGATGTCGTGATCGAATCGACTGACGCCGGATGAGCCAGCACTTTGTTTTCGCTGACCAGCGATGCGGCGGTCACCTGCGGCATCATGAAGCCGGAGTTCAGGCCAGCGCCGGCAGCAAGAAACGGGGGAAGTCCCTCGCTCAGGGCTGGATTTACTAGACGCTCAATCCGGCGCTCGCTGATGCCCGCCAGCGCGCTGAGCGCGATGGCCAGAAAGTCCAGAGCGAAGGCCAGCGGCTCGCCGTGAAAATTTCCGCCCGAGATCACGTCACCCTCAGCATTTTTCGCATTGGTGATAAAGACGAGCGGGTTATCGACGGCAGAATTCGCTTCTGTCTCGAAAACCTCGCGGCAATGGGCGAGCGTGTCGCGGACGGCGCCGTGGACTTGAGGAATGCAGCGCAGCGAGTAGGCGTCCTGCACGCGGCCGCAGGCCCGGTGCGATTCGCGAATCTGGCTTCCTTCCAGCATGCGGCGCAAATTGGCTGCGGTCTTTGTCTGTCCGCCATGCGGACGCGCCTTGTGAATCCGTTCGTCGAAAGCCGTGTCGGTTCCCTTGAGTGCGTCGCACGACAATCCACCCAATACGTCGGCGGAGTCCACCAACGTTTCCGCCGCAAGCAGCGCCAGAGTGCCGACAGCCAGCATGGCCTGCGTTCCGTTGATCAGGGAGATGGTTTCCTTGGACTCCAGCACCAGGGGTGTGATCTGCGCCCGCTTCAGCGCTTCGCTGCTCGGGATGCGCTGGCCTTTTTCATCGAAACATTCGCCTTCTCCGATTAGGGCTAATGCCAGATGCGCAAGCGGAGCCAGATCGCCGCTTGCGCCCACGCTGCCCTGGGACGGCACCATCGGAGTGACCCCACGGTTCAGCATCTCGCACAGTTTGTCGATCACGACGGCTCGCACTCCGGAGTGGCCCTTGGAGAGCGAGTTCGCCCGCAACAGCATGATGGCGCGGGTTTCCGCGACAGAAAGCGGTTCTCCCACGCCCACCGCGTGCGAGCGAACCAGGTTGACCTGCAATTCACGAATCTGATCGCCGGCGATGCGCACGTCGCTCAGCTTTCCGACTCCGGTAGTGATGGCGTACGCGACTTTATTGCCCGCGACAATCTCGTCGACCACGGCACGGGCCAGGTCAACCGCCGCGCGGGCATCGGGAGCGAGGAGCACAGCTCTGCGTTCCGTGGCGACCTCGCGCACGTCTTGCAGCGTGAGATCGTTTCCGTTGATGTGGAGTGCGTTCAACAGCTTTTCCTGGGTGCGGGTTCGGAATGACAACAACTATTTAGTTGCCGCGCCGTTGCTTACCGCTGCGCGAAATGCTCCCAAGTACTTTTCCGGCAGAGGCACGACCTTCATACTCGAATCAGTGACAATGTGTGTAGTTTCACCTTCTGCCAGCAGGGTTTCGTCTTGCGCGCGCACCAGTTCGTAACTGAAGACCACAACCGACGAGCGCACGTTCTTCAATCGAGTGCGCACGATGACCTCTTCGTCGTAATACACGGGAGCGCGGTAACGGCACTTCACTTCAGCGACAGCGATGAATCGCCCCTCATCTTGCTCGAGGTCACGATAGGAAAATCCCATCTGTCGCATGAGTTCGACGCGCCCTACCTCAAACCAGATCAGATGATTCGAGTGGTAGACCACGCCCATCTGATCGGTTTCGGCATAGCGCACGCGCAGGCGCGTTTCATTAAACGCGGGATGCCTCATTTGCCTGTCCACACTGGCTTGCGCTTCTCGAGGAACGACACGATCCCCTCGCGGAAGTCGGCCGTCGTGCGGATCCCCGCATTCTCCCGTACGGCTGCGTCAATCTGGGCGTCGAGTTCCGCGCGCGCATGATCGGTGAGCAGTTGCTTGGTCGCTCGCAACGACGACGGACTGCTTTCCATCAGCAACGCGGCCAGCGCCCGGGCCCGCGGCATCAGGTCGCTCGGGAGAACAATCTCGCTCACCAGGCCCAGACGTACCGCCTCCTCCGCGCCGAAAATCCGTCCTGTCAGGAGCAGATCGCGTGCCTGCTTTTCGCCAATTTGCCGCAGGAGAAATGTAGAAACAATCGCCGGCACAAAACCGATGCGCACTTCGGTGTATCCAAACTTTGCGTCGGGAACGGCAAGGGTGAAGTCACATAGCAAAGCGAGTCCTGTACCGCCAGCGATGGCTGCGCCGTTTACCGCCGCAATTGTCACCTTGGGAAACTCGTAGAGCGATCGAAACAACTGGACCATAGTCCGCGAGTCTTTCAAATTCTCTTCCGGCGTGCGTCCCAGCAGTGCCTTCAGATTATCCAGGTCCAGGCCCGAGCAGAAAGCAGTACCAGCGCCCGTCACAATTAAGACGTTCGCGTCGGACTTCGCGACCTCGTGTAATGCCCGCAGCAAGTCATCAATCAACTCGAAGCTGATGGCGTTGCGCTTCTCTGGACGGTTCAGCGTGATGGTCGCGACGCCACCGTCATAGACGAGTTGTATCGTTTTGTAAGTCATTTCGTAATCGGCCACGGATTTCACGGATTGCCACAGATAAACCCAAAATCGTCAGACAGTAAATCTGTGGCGACTTAGTCTGCCGCGTGCGAAGCGGAGTATTTTGCACCAATCCCGCCTGTAGCTTTCAGGAGCGCGTCCAAAGGCTTCAGATGTGGCAACTCCGCACCCTGCTGGCTGAGCACCTCGATCACCTTCTCCGTCGGGATATTACCAACCAATGCATCCTGCGCAAAAGGACAACCACCCAAACCTCCTAACGCGGAATCAAAGCGCCGGCAGCCCGTATTGTACGCGGCGAGAATTTTTTCGGCGGCTTGCTCTGGCCGGCTGTGCAAGTGCACGCCAATCTCGAGATAGTCGTACTTTGCCATTACCGCGCCCACTAGATCGCCGATCTGCTGCGGACCGGCCATGCCAACAGTGTCCGCCAGCGAGATCATGCGCAAGTTCTCGACTTCCAGCAGCGCGATCGCCTCGGTGACTTCGTCAGCAGTCCACAGGTCGCCATAGGGGTTGCCGAACGCCATTGAGATGTAAACCACGACATCCATGCCGGCGTCGTCGGCCTTGTTCTGAATCTTCTCCAATTCCTCCAGCGCTTCCTCGGGCGACTGCTTTTGATTTTTGCGCAGGAAGGTTTCGGAAATCGAATAAGGAAAGCCCAGAGTCGACACCGCCTGGGTCTCAATAGCCCGCTGCGCACCCTTTTCGTTGACCACAATGCCGATGATCTCCACATCATCGGGAGGATCGAGTTCCTTCAGCACCTGCTCGGAGTCGGCCATCTGCGGTACAGCCTGGGGTGAGACGAACGATACCGCGTCGATATGCTTGAACCCAGCGCTGATCAAGGCTTTCAGGTAGTCCGCCTTCAGGTCGGCAGGAATCAATCCCTCGAGCCCCTGCCAGGCATCGCGCGGACACTCGATCAATTTGACAGCAGCACCCATATCAGAATCTCGGCCGCGGATCTCCAGTGATCCACACCGATCATAATCAATCTGAAAAAATATGTTTTATCCGCGTCGATCCGCGTAAATCCGTGGCAAAAGAAGTTCCCCTACGTCTGCAACACACCGACTTTGAACTCCGCCACATCCGGATTCAGCGCGGCCGCCTCGAGCGCTTGGGTAATTGCATCCCGGGTTTCAATCGGATCGATAATCTTGTCGATCCACAGCCGAGCCGCGCCATAGCGGGGATCGGTTTGCTCGTCGTAGGTTCGCTTCACGGATTCGTAGAGCTCTTTTCTTTCTTCCTCGCTCAGTTGCTTCCCGCCGCGTTCCAGTTGCTTGACCTTGATTTCAACTAGCGTCCCGGCCGCCGAGTCCCCGCTCATCACGGCGTATTTCGCCGTCGGCCAGGCGAACACAAAACGCGGATCGTAGGCCTTCCCGCACATCGCGTAGTGTCCTGCTCCGAACGATCCGCCGACGATCACCGTAACCTTAGGCACCACGGAGTTCGAAACGGCGTTCACCATCTTCGCGCCGGCTTTGATGATGCCGCTCCATTCCGCATCGCGGCCCACCATGAATCCGTTCACGTCATGGAAGAAGACCAGCGGAATCAGGTTCTGGTTGCAGTCCATGATGAAGCGCGCCGCTTTTTCGGCTGACTCGGTGTAGATCACGCCCCCAAATTCCATTCGTTTGTGGCCTTCGTGGTCGATCTGCTGCGCGTGCAGTTTTTGATTGGCGACGATGCCTACGGCGAACCCGCCAATGCGGCCATAGCCGCAGATCAATGTCTTGCCATACTCAGGCTTGTACTCGTCGAAACGGCTGCCGTCGAGCACACGCGCCACGATTTCCTTCATGTCGTAAGGCCGCGCCGGCGACGAATCATAGATACCGTAGATTTCCTCTGCGGCCAAGGCCGGTTCGACGGGCTTCTTGCGGTCCCATGGCGATAGTCGGCGGTATCCCCACTTCTCAACGATCGAACGGATGCGCGCGATGCAAGCCTCATCATTGGGTTCGCGGAAGTCGATGGTGCCGCTGATCGCCGAATGCATTGCCGCGCCGCCCAGGTCTTCGGCGGAAACTTTCTGGCCGATCGCCGCCTGCACCAGTGCCGGTCCGGCGAGAAATAATCCGCTGCCATCGGTCATCAATAAGTGGTCGCACATCACAGGCAAGTATCCGCCGCCGGCTACGCACATGCCCATGATGGCCGCGATCTGCGAAATCCCCATCGCCGACATGACCGCGTTGTTGCGGAACACGCGCCCAAAGTCGTCCGTGTCAGGGAATACATCCTCTTGCAGCGGCAGGAAAACCCCGGCTGAATCCACCAGGTAGATCGTTGGAATACGGTTTTCAATGGCAATGTTCTGGGCGCGAATCACCTTCTTCGCCGTCATCGGGAAAAACGCTCCCGCCTTCACCGTGGCGTCGTTGGCGATGATCATCACCAGACGAGTGTGGATGCGCGCAGTGCCGACCACCACGCCGGCTGCGGGTGCCCCGCCCCATTCCTCGTACATGCCGTGCGCCGCATACAGGCCGAGCTCGAAAAATGTCTCGCGATCAACGAGCAAGTGGATACGCTCCCGCGCCGTCAGCCGCCCCTTGCCATGCTGGTTCTCGATGGCCCGGGCGCCACCACCTTCGCAAATCTTTTCGCCCTCATTGCGCACCTGCGACATCAGGTCCGCAAGAAAACGCATGTTGGCCTCAAAGCGTGCCGAAGTCGGGTCGATTTTCGTCGCCAGCACGTTCGCTGGCGGAGACGAGTTCGTCGTGGAAGATTCGTTGCGGTCGGCCATGGGTCGAAGGAGCGGACTGTTTACGGTATACCAGCGGGGCGGAAGCGCGCAACGCGGTACAGCCTGTCTCCTTCCGCCCTCCATGCTCTATTGCAGAATGCGAACATTCAGCTGGTCCAATCGTTTGCGCCGATCCTTTCGCTGTGCTACCGTCCCATTGACTTCCAGTTCATTCTTCAGATTTCTGAGGAGACTCTCATGACTGGCATCATCTTCCTGGTAATTCTGGTTGTCATCGCGGTGGTGCTCATCGGGATGTACAACAGCCTGGTGCAGCTGCGCGTGCGCTGCGATTCGGCCTGGTCCGATATTGATGTGCAACTGAAACGGCGGCACGACCTCATTCCTAATCTTGTGGAAACGGTGAAGGGATACGCCGCGCACGAGAAAGGGACGTTTGAAAATATCGCCAAATTTCGTTCGCAGGCGATGCAGGCGTCCACTCCGGCCGACAAAGCGGTTGCGGAGAATCAACTGACGGGGGCGTTGAAGAGCCTGTTCGCGGTGGCCGAGAACTATCCCGAACTCAAGGCGTCTGAGGAGTTCACACAACTGCAGGGATCGCTGAGCCAGACCGAGGATTCGATTCAGAACGCCCGCCGCTATTACAACGCCGTGGTGCGCGACCTGAACACGAAGATTCAAGTGTTTCCGACCAACATTCTGGCCGGTATGTTCGGTTTCACCGCCCGCCAGTTCTTCGAGACTACCGAAGCCGACCGTGAGCCGGTGCAGGTGAAATTCTAGCCGATGAACGCACTCTCTGCTGTAGAGACGTTGCTTGCAACGTCTTTTGTGCGCAGGCGAGAGAAACGTAGCAAGCTACGTCTCTACCAGATTGTCGCGATTGTTCTGGCTTGCACCGCGAATCTCGCGGCCAAATCGTGGCGAGTCGCGGACTTCCAGGACAACATCGTGGTCGCCAAGGACGGCAGCGCCGAAGTGACCGAGCGCATCACGCTTGTCTTTGTGGGCGAGTGGCACGGCATTCATCGCACGATTCCCATCGAATATCCCGGACCGAACGGCACCAATTACGAACTCTATCTCGACCTGAAGAGTGTCACCGACGGTGAGGGCGGCAAGCTTAAATACGAATCGTCGGTGGCACACGGCGACCGCGATTTGAAAATCTACATTCCGGACGCGGTCGACACGACCCGGACGGTCCAGATCACCTACGGCGTGCGCAACGGCATGCGCTTCTTCGACGCGCACGATGAGTTTTATTGGAACGTGACCGGCAATGACTGGCCCGTGCCGATCGATCATGCCGCTGCCACGGTGCGCTTCCCCGAACAGGCCGCGGGATCACTGAGCGCGCAGGCGTTCACGGGCGTATATGGCTCAACCCTGCGCGACGCGATCGCCAAGATCGCCGGCGCCGAAGCCCAGTTCGAGACGAATAATCCCTTGCCCATGCGCGGCGGGCTGACGATTGACGTTTATATTCCGAAAGACATCCTCAAAGAACCTGGAGCGCTGACCCGGTTTCTATGGTTTGTGGGCGGCAATCCCGTCATATTCCTGCCGCTGGTCACCATGGCGGTGATGTTTCCGCTGTGGTGGTACAAGGGACGGGATCCAGATCCCGGAATGTCGGTCGCTCCCATGTACGACCCTCCGCCGGGCATAACTCCAGCGGAGGCTGGCACACTGCTCGACGACACCATCCACCCGCGCGACATTACATCGACGATCGTCGATCTGGCCGTGCGCGGCTACATCAAGATCGAAGAGACCGCGGAGAAAGTCCTTCTCTTTGCCCACAAGGACTATGTCTTCCACCTGCTCAAGCCGCGCGAGCAGTGGGGCTCCGATCTTGCTCCGCATGAACGCGTCATGCTGGAGAATGTCTTCGCCGGCGGCGACCAGACGCGGTTGTCGAGCCTGAAGAATCGTTTTTACACGGCGGTGCCCATCATCCGACAGGACATTATGTCCCAATTGAAAGGCAAGGGCATCTACCTGCTCGACCCGGAGTCGGCCAATGGCTACAGCGTTGGGGCAGCGATCGCGATTCTCATCCCTTTCGGAATTTTTCAATACCTCGGATGGGCGAACTTCTTCGACTCGGCCCCGCTGCTGATCATCAGTGTATTGGTGGCAGCGCTGATCTGGTGGCTGTTTGCGCGGGTGATGACGGCGAAAACTGTAAAGGGCGGACGAGTTCGCGTCGCCGTGCTGGGCTTTCAGGAATTTATGAATCGGGTCGACGCGGAACGGCTTAAGCTCATGCCCCCGACCACGTTCGAAAAGTTTCTGCCCTATGCTATGGCGTTGGGCGTCGAGCATCACTGGGCGCAGGCCTTTGCCGGGATCGTCAAGGATCCTCCCCAGTGGTACGTCGGGCCGGGCGGTTACTACGGCGGTGGCTTCAATCCGATCTTCTTCTCGAGTTCGATGCATAGCATGGCAACGGATATGCACCAGGTCTTCGTCTCCGCGCCGCGCGCCAGTTCGAGCGGGTCCGGATTTGGCGGCGGTGGAGGCGGTGGCGGATTCTCGGGCGGCGGCTTTGGCGGCGGCGGCGGCAGCGCCTTTTGACGCTCACGAACTGACGAAGCCTACGCCCTCCAGCAGGCGGAATACTTCTTTCCTACTATTGATCTTCCTTTCTGCGTCCCTATAATTGGCCCACTTTTATTGGGGTTCGCTTGCTGCAAAAATATCAGCGTTTCAAAAAGCCGCTAATCGCGACTGTCTGCGTCGTGGCCGCGCTCTGGCTATTCGCGAGCGCGTCCCTGTACGGCGTGATGCGGCAATCGCCAGAACACTTCGCCCGCGTGATGTCCAAGATTCCGGGCCCAGTCGCTTTTCTGGTTTTGCCCTTTGAAACGCTCTGGATGCGCGCCCGCGCGGGAAGCCTCCAGATCGGCGACCCGGCACCGGACTTCTCGCTGGCCAAACTCGACAAGAGCGATCACGTCCAACTGTCCTCGCTGAACGGGCGGGGACGCCCGGTGGTCCTGGTATTTGGCAGCTACACCTGACCGCCATTCCGGCGGGAGGTGCCCGCCCTTAACAAGCTCTATCAGCAGTACGGAAGCCAGGTAGCCTTTCTGGTGGTCTATATCACCGAGGCCCATCCCAGCGACGTCTGGCAGATGCAAAGCAACATCAAAGACAATGTGGTTTTTGCCAGCCCGCGGAATGAAGACGAACGCGCTTCCCTTGCGGGCGCGTGCGTCCGCAAACTCGGAATCCAGATTCCCGCGGTTCTGGATGAATTCGGGAACTCGACCGAGAGCACCTACACGGCGTGGCCCGAGCGCCTTTACCTGATCGATGCCGATGGCCGAGTGGCCTATAAGAGCAATCCCGGCCCGTTCGGATTCAAGCCCGACGAGTTACAGGCTGCCCTGCGCAAGGCGGTACCGGGGCAGTAATCGACTACATGGACCGCTCGGGCCTCCCTTTGAAGCCAGTTCTTAAACGGGTATTGCTAGAGCACCCGCAAAACCGCTAGTGTCGCATCATCTGTCTGGCAGCCACCGGAGAAGTCATCCATGGAGTTGAAGATCAACTGGACTAGGTCTTCAGCACCGTTCAAGCATTGTGGCTTCCAGTCGGCGGTCGCTTTCAAGAGACCCTGAACTCCCCACTCCTCGCGCCCGGGATTTGTCGCTTCAATGACCCCATCCGTGTAGGCGATGACCACATCGCCGGGATCAAGCACTACGGCGCTCTCCTCATAGTTCGAATAAGGGAGCATTCCAACAGGTGTACCACCCCTCTCAAGCCAATCGATTGAGCCGTTATGCCGAAGAACAACCGGCGGATTATGTCCGGCATTCACGTACCGTAGCGTGCGCGTTGCTCCGTCGAAGACGCCATAGAACAACGTCGCATAGCGGTCCGTCAGCGACGAAGTATATGCCTGGTGATTCACAACCTTTAGCAATGCGGCCAAGTCGTTGGCCGTGAACAAAGCCGCGGTCCGGAGTGAGGACTGGACATTAGCTATCATGAGCGCCGCGGCGAGACCTTTGCCGGAGGCGTCGCCAACCACCACCGCCAAGCGGTCATTTGCGAGCGGCATGAAATCGTAGCAATCGCCGCCGAGGGCTCGAACTTGGCGGCAGAGCGCGCTGTAATCCACGAAGTTGCTGGTCCGATCCAGACCCTGCATGAATCGCTGTTGGACATTGCAGGCTTGTACCCAATCCTGGCTAACATCAACCACCACATCGTCGGTCGTCATTTCCCATCCCCCATTCGTATGTCGGTTCTGGGTACGCAAAATCGACAGGCTGTCAGTTTGTAGTTTGAAAAAATTCCTTCTGCGGGATGTAGAGAACGCCGTGCCGGCTCCGACTACTCGATGAAAACGCAGACTAGGGTCTGACCAGTACTAGAACAAAAGGAGAATGACCGTGGGCAAAGCTAGCAAGGTGTCTCGTCGCCGTTTCGTCGCATCCGCGCTCTCCACTGCGGCAATGCTTGCTTTGCCCGCTCGTTCAATGGCAGACGCTAAGATGCAGAAAAGAGGAGCAAATGAAATGACAACCTTGACGCCCTATCTTCTTATTCGATGGAAGTTGCCTTCCGGCAATGGAATTCTACAAAACCTGTTTTGGCGGAGAATTGACTACGACCAAAGTGAAGGATTCTGAGGCGAAGGATCACATGCCTGCGGTCCAGCAGGAGAAAATCCTTAATGCACGACTCACAAGCGGCAATCTGGAGATTTCAGCATCGGACTGGCTACGGCCCGACCGAACTCCAGTTCGCGGCAACACCGTTTGTCTTTATCTGAGTGGTGGAACATTCCAAGAATTAAAAGCTCTGTTTGAAAGACTGTCAGAAAGCGCAGAAGTGACCGACCCTCTGAAAGAGCAGTTTTTCGGCACATACGGAGCACTCAACGACAAATTTGGTGTGCGATGGATGTTTCAAACAAACCAAACGGCTTAGAAAGAACTGCAACGAAGTCGCAAAAACCAGCACAGGAGCGAACGAAATGAAATACATTTTGCTGATGTCTGGCACGAAAGCCGGCGTTGACTCGTATCACGCCTGGTCGCCCAAGGATATCGAAGCGCATATGGGAGGCCTGAGGGCCATGGCGAAGGAGTTGACCGAATCTGGGGAGTTCGTGACCACGCAAGGATTGGCCGAACCGGGTGAAGCCAAGGTAGTGCGCGGGGAGAAAAACGGCCTGCCGGTCACAGACGGTATTTTCCCCGAGTCGAAGGAGTTTCTGTTGGGCTACTGGATCGTTGACGTGGGGACTCCAGAACGCGCTCATGCCATAGCAGCCCGGATTTCGGCGATGCCGGGGCCCGGGGGATTGCCTACAAACGTTCCCATTGAAGTGCGGCGCTTGGCGTTTTAATGCGCAGCCCTTGGTGCAAATGATGAAATGTCGAGAATCAGCCGTGGGCTCCCACTTTCCTATGAAGGGCAGAGAGGCGCAACAACGAAAGGAGAAGCAAATATGAAATACATCTTGATGATGAACACCATGCGAGTCGGCCGTGGGGTTCCCCAGTGGCCCCAAAAGGACCTCCAGGCACACATCGCATTTATGATTAACATCGACAAAGAGCTACGCCAAGCTGGCGAGTTGGTCTCAGCTGAAGGTCTGTCTTTCCCCAATCAGGCTAAGCTGGTGCGCGCTGGGAAGGATGGCACGCCCATCACCGACGGCGTGTTCCCTGAGAGCAAGGAATTTCTCGCGGGATACTGGATTGTCGACGTTGACTCTCCCGAGCGAGCTTATGCCATCGCCGCCAGAGTGTCGGCGGCGCCCGGTCCGGGCGGAACGCCTTTGAACATGCCGATTGAAGTGCGCCCCATTATGAGCGGGCCACCACCGGAAATGCTCTGACGGAAGCGACGATGACCAAGCCCTGGGATTCGACCTCCGAGCATCTGTTGCGCGAACTCGCGCCCCAGGTGCTCGGATCCATCGTTCGCCGTTTTTGCGACTTCTCCTTGGCCGAGGATGCCGTGCAGGAGGCGATGATTGCGGCGTTCACCCAGTGGCCGCAGGAGGGCGTTCCCGACAATCCACGCGGCTGGTTGATCCAGGTCGCATCTCGGCGAGTGACCGATCAGGTGCGCAGCGAAATTGCCCGGCGCGAAAGGGAAACCGCGGTGGCCCGGGAGGTGGACATCACCGCACCTTCCGTCGAAATCGAGTCTGATGTGGATTCTGACGACACGCTCATCTTGTTGTTCATGTGCTGTCATCCCGCCCTGACTTCGTCCTCGGCCATCGCCTTGACCCTGCGGGCCGTCGGCGGTTTAACCACGGCGGAGATCGCCAATGCGTTCCTGGTTCCTGAAGCAACAATGGCGCAGCGGATCAGCCGCGCCAAGCAAAGCATCAAGGCTTCCGGTGTGCCATTCCGTTTGCTTTCTTCGCAGGAGCGTGCGGTACGCCTCCCAGCAGTTCTCCATGTGCTCTACCTGATCTTCAATGAAGGTTACGCCAGCAGCATCGGACCGCATTTGCAGCGACTCGATTTGGCACGTGAGGCAATCCGGTTGACTCGCTGTGCGAAAGCGCTGCTTCCTGATGATGCAGAAGTCGCCGGCCTGCTGGCGCTTATGTTGTTAACCGACGCCCGCCGTGCCGCGCGAACCGGACCTGATGAGGAATTGATCCCTTTGGACAAACAAGACCGAACTCTGTGGGACCGGGCCGAGATCTCCGAAGGCATCGGTCTCCTCACCGCCGCGCTATCGAAAGCATCCGTCGGTCTGTATCAGCTACAGGCCGCGGTCGCCGCAGTTCATGACGAGGCGGCACGAACTGAAGATACGGATTGGCCACAGGTCCTTGCGTTATACGAGTTGCTGAAGCGCGTGTCTCCCGGTCCCATGGTGACGCTCAATCACGCGATTGCAGCCGCAATGGTACACGGCCCTGCAAAGGGTCTCGAACTGCTGAGGGCCCTCGATACCGACGCCCGGCTTGCTGGTCACTATCGCCTCGACGCGGTTCGTGCCCATTTGCTGGAGATGGTTGGCGATTATGAAAGCGCCATCATGCACTACCGCATTGCGGCTGGCCGGACAACGAGCATCCCGGAACAGAATTACCTCATGACACAAGCGGCTCGGCTCGATGACAAGAGGAGTGGCCCGGATAACACGACCGCTGCCCCCATTCCATAGGCACGACCCATGCCGTAGATGGGGCCCTGGAGAACAAGAAAGGGCCGCGATCGGATCGATCGCGGCCCAATTCACACTGAGGTAGGGAATCTTTACTGCTCACCCGCTGAGGCGTTCGATCCCCATAGCACATTGCTTCCCCACAGCACATTACTGCCCCATAGGACATTGCTTCCCCACAACACGTTCGATCCCCATAGGACATTGGAACCCCACGGTTCGCCGCCGCTGCCCCATAGCACGTTGCTCCCCCACAACACGTTGCTGCCCGCGACGGTCGACGCGGGTGCGCCGGTCACAAACTGCGCAGATCCCCACACCGCAGCGTTCGACCACGTGGCGGAGGTATTCCACACCGCGGTCGGGTAGTCGTTCAGGTAGACGTTGCCCGAGTTCGCGTCATAAGACGCGTACGGCGACATCGCCGTGCCCTTCGCCACATCGGTACTGCTCAGGGCAGCTTCGACGTCGACATAGCCGGCGCCGATCGTGAATACATCGTACTGATCGGTGTACGTAATTCCCGTGGAGGGATCGGTTGTACTGCTGTAGGCTGGGAACGACTTCCAGGCCGTCTTCATCAGGCGAGCTTTCACCTGATCAGGAGTGAGCCCAGGACTTTTCTGCAGCAGGTCGGCCACGACTCCGCTGACCACGCCCGTCGCCATGCTGGTGCCACTGAGCGTGAAGTAGTTCGAAGACGGCGCACTGTTTCCACCGTTCACGTAAAAGCTATACGGCACGCGATTGCCGGGTAGCTCGTTGTACAGGGTCGAGCCAGGAGCTTCCAGCGAGACCAGCAAGTTACCGGGCGCGACGATGTCCGGTTTGGCCACAGCATCGATCGCCGTCGGCCCTTTTGAACTATAGCTGGCGATCAGGTCGTCAACGCGCGTCGGCGTTCCCATCGGCTTCATCGCCCCCACCGTGATCACGTAGGGATCGTTGCCCGGTGCGGTAACCGTCCCATAGCCATCGGTGGGCTGGTAGCGTCCGTTGTTGCCGGCCGCAACCACCACCACGATGCCGCTTTTCCACGCAGATTCGACCGCCTGGCAGAGCGGATCGAGTTTGTAACTTTCATAGACCGCGCGTCCCAACGACAAATTCAGCACGCGGATGTTAAACAAGGGTTTCAGAGCGATCGCGGTGCTGATGGCCGAAATCACGGCGCTATCCGTCCCGGCCCCGTTCTGGTCCAATACACGCAGGTTAATCAGGTTCGCCTGCGGGGCAATACCTTCAAAGGTGTGCGAATACTTTGACCCTTTGGAACTCGTGCCATTGCCCGCAATCAGGCCGGCAACATGCGTGCCATGGCCGAACTGATCGGAAGCGCTGGCATTGCCGGTAACGAAACTCTGGTTCCAAACCACTCGCGACAATCCCAGAAACCCGCCGTTCAGGTCGGGGTTGCTGCTGACGCCGCTGTCCACCAGTGCAACACCAACTCCCTGGCCGGTGTAGCCCGACTGCCACGCGGCGAAGGCATTCACCGCGGGTGCGGCATTGCTCAACGTGGGAGCAAGCGGGCGATCCAGGCTGATGTACTTCACGTTCGACTGGTTCGACAGCGAAAGAATGTTCGACAGGGACAAGTCGGCGACCACCGCGTTCACCAGCGGCAGCGCGTTCAACAACGAGCCCAAAGTCGAAAGCAGCTGCAGATCTAAGGGACCCGGAGGATTGTTGTACTGCACAACTACCCGCGCCGTGGGGGCGGTCGACTTCTTCAGGTCCGGAGAGAGTTTGGTGCTGTCGGTGGCATACGCCAGCGTCACCGCGGTTAGAAGTAACAACAGCACGATCTTCTTCATGATTTCCCCCACGCAAGCGCCTACTGGCGCACCCCAAGTGACTATTACTGAGGCAGGCTGGGTTCCAAAACCAAATCCGGAGGACCCTTATTTATCAATGTCTTAGATGGTGCTGTTGCAGAATCAAACGGGCACATTGGCCCAGCCCCAGGAACATGGGACAAGTTGGCACACTTTGACTCCTCGCGTCTCTGCTTCCTTGGGCCGCCAGCAACTGCTAAGTGCTTGATTTGCGAGAGGAAAACCATGGTAACGAATGGCGCTGTTTTGGGCGCGACTCTTCTCTGCAATTCGTTGAAAATTTAAGCACTTGTGATGTCTGGGGTTCGTACCATTGGCGCGCGTGTGTTCATTGCCGGGATGTCTGAGGCAGCGTGCCTGTGCTTTTTCTTGGCCTTCTCCCACTGGCAATCGAGCGATCCCGTCAAGTTTGCTTGCTATCTCATCGCGGCGCTGGTGGCGTCCTCGCTCAAGGTGGGCCTGCCCGGCATTGAGGGGACGCTCTCGGTTAACTTCCTGTTCACACTGCTGGGGATCCTCGAACTCAGCCTGCCCGAAACTCTGCTGATTGGCGTGGCCAGCACGCTGGCCCAGTTTTATTGGAAGCCGGCAAGACAGCTGAAACTGGTCCAACTTATATTCAATCTGTCGCAAGTCACGGTTTCAAGCGCGGTCGCGTACTGGGCGTACAAGTTGGTTGTCGTTCATGTTCTGCATTCTCCTGGCCCGCTCGCTCTTATGGTAGCCGCTATCACGCACTTCGCCTGCAACACGGCGGCGACTTCGACCATCATTGGTCTCACCGAAGACAAGCCGGTCCGAAGGGTATGGGGTAAGAGTCATCTCTGGCTGTTGCCCTACTACACAGTGGGAGCCGCCACGGCCGGGCTAGTCCATTTTCTGAACGCACACATCGGATGGCAGTCCTCGCTGCTGGTGCTGCCCCCTATCTACCTGATGTACCGCTCCTATCGCCTTTATCTGGGCAAGCTGGAAACCGAGAAACGGCACGCCGAGCAAGTAGCGGTTCTTCATCTGCGCACAATCGAGACCCTCGCGCTCGCTATCGAGGCCAAGGATCAGACCACCGGAGAGCATCTACAGCGCGTCCGGGTTTACGCCATGGAACTCGCCCGGGAACTGTGTCTCAACGAGGACGAGACCGAGGCGTTGCGGGCCGCTTCCGTGCTCCACGACATCGGGAAGCTGGCCGTACCCGAACACATCATTTCGAAACCGGGCAAACTGACGCCTGAAGAATTCGAAAAGATGAAGATCCATCCCATCGTCGGCGCAGAGATCCTGGAGCAGGTGAACTTTCCCTACCCGGTTGCGCCGATCGTGCGTGCCCACCACGAAAAGTGGGACGGAAGCGGTTATCCGTATGGACTGTCAGGCGACGCGATTCCGATTGGGGCTCGCATTCTGACTGCAGTCGACTGCCTCGACGCCCTGGCCTCGGACCGGCAATACCGCAAGGCCCTGGCGCTGGATGAAGCTATGGCCAAAGTGGTCTCGGAGGCGGGCAGCAGTTTTGATCCGCAAGTGGTTGCGATTCTGCACCGCCGCTATGTCGAACTGGAGAAGTTGGCGACGGAGCAGCCCCTGCAAGCTCCGCCCAAGCTATCGACCGATATCAAGGTTGAACGTGGCTTGGCGCCGGACGCGGGATTCGCGGAGTCGGCCGCCCCCTCCAGATCCAATGGGGCAACAAAGAATTCGAGCGCGCGTATCTCAGATGTTCAGCGCCAGGTGCAGGAGATCACCAACCTCAGCCAGCAGGGTAGCGCACTGAGCATCGCAGACATTGGCTCGCTGCTCGCCGTCCGCTTGAGATCTCTCGTGCCCTACGATTCGATGGCTTTCTATTGGCTGAACAGTGGCGTCCTGATTCCGGAGTCTGTGAGTGGAGAAAATTTCCGCCTGTTTTCGTCGCTAAGAATTCCAATCGGGGAAGGCCTCTCGGGATGGGTCGCGCAGAATAACAAGGCTATTCTGAATGGAAATCCAACGGTTGAGCCGGGATACCTCAACGATCCTACCAAGTTCAGCACGCTGCGTTCAGCGCTGGCAGTTCCCGTCCAAACCGCATGCGGAGTAGCCGCGGTTCTCGCCCTCTATCGCGCGGGGCAGGATGCCTTCACCGCCGACGATCTTCTCGTCGCCGAGACCATGGCGTCGGGCCTGACTCCGGCAATCGAGAGCGCAGCCAGACCTAGAGCAACGGGAGTCAGCGCTGGCAACACGTAATCGCGCTCCCTACCCAATGCTGTCCCAGCCTTCTAGTTCTTCGGGCGCCAGGGGTTCGGAGAATTCTCGGCCGACACCGAGTTTCCCCCAGGAGAATGCCCAGCTTCCGGCGGCCCTTCCGGTTCGCGATCGGAACCAGACGCGCGACTGGGTGCGGGCCCGCGCGTGATAATGATCTCTTCGCCGCGACAGGCTTTTTTCGATCAGCCGCGACAGATTGGTTTGGGCTGCGCGAATTGTGACCATTTTCATTCGCAGCCTTACTCCACCTCGAAGCTCACGTACAACAGCCCGCCGTCACGCTCGACCTGAAGCGCAACCGGATCACCCGGCTTCAGTGCAGCCATCGCGGTGCGCAGGGTCCGAACGGTATCAATCGGCATCGTGTTGATCTGGTGAAGAATGTCGCCGGCCTGCAATCCGGTGTCGGGCATGGTCAGGTCCGCGGCGCGTCCCACCACGATCACGCCCGAAGGAATCCTGAGTGCTGAGCCCAGCCGGGTACGCAGGTCGCCGCTGAGATCGACGGCGAGAACGCCCAGGCGCGGAACCAGACTGTTTTCCGGATTGACCGCATCGAGCAGTTCGTCCATGTGATCGCGGTGCTCGATGGCCGGGACGTACAAGGTCTTCCGGTCTTTGCCGCGTAAGATCTCTAACTTCACCACCTGGTCGAGCCGATGAAGATACAAAGCCGCCGAAAGGGAAGCCAGGGTCTCGATCCGGCGATCATCGGCGGAGAGGATGATGTCCTGAACTTGCAGGCCGGCGGCTGCGGCCGGGCCGTCCGGGTTCACATCCACCACGATGACTCCCCAACGCCGTGGGAGTTGCAGAGCCTCGGCCAGGTCGGGCGTGATCTCCTGTGACGCCGCACCGATTTCGACGCGATGCACGTGCCCATTTCTGCGTAAAGCGCGGTACACGAAATCGACCACGCGCGCGGGAATGGCGAAGCCCAGACCCTCGCTGCCTCCGCCCTGGGACAAAATGAAAGTGTTGATCCCCACCACCGACCCGTTCATGTCTACCAGCGGCCCCCCGCTGTTGCCGGGGTTGATGGGAGCGTCAGTCTGAATATAGGTGAGCGGCTTGTTGGGATCGGCCTGCCGCGCGACCGCGCTGACCACCCCCATCGTGATCGAGTTTTGCAACCCCTCCGGGCTGCCGATGGCAAATACCAGTTGTCCCACTTTCGGTAACTGCTGGGTAAGCAGTGGAATCGTAGGCAAGTCGGCGTCGTCAATCTTGAGAAGGGCGAGATCGGTTTCCTTGTGCTGGCCCAGCAGCTTCGCTTCCACGATGCGGCGTTTGCCTAACGGCACTTGCCCGGCGGAGTCACCCATCGGCAGCGGCAGCGCAACCCGAATCCGTTGTGCGCCCTCCACGACGTGGGCATTGGTCATGATGTAACCATTGGAGTCGACAATCACGCCCGAACCAACCGCATTCTGGCGGACGATCAACGCCGTCTGGGACTTATCTGTTTCGTGGAGCGGACCGTATCCGGTCACCAGGACCTGAACCACCGCGGGAGACACCCTGATAGCCAGACCTTCCAGGGCGCTGTTCAATTGCACGAGAACCCTTTGAGGTTCGGAGTCCGCCGCTTCGGTTTTCGATACCGGCTTCCCAGCTTCCGTCTTCTGCCCTGGCGGTTGCGCGTCTGGCTTCGGGCTGGAGGTCTGCGCAACAGCGCCGGCGACGCATAGAACCACAAGGAACAGAACCCGGATTGCTCCCGTCTTGACGACCGGATGAGTGTGAACGGCATGTGCCATAATGAACTCCTGCCCCTGTTGTGGAAGAACCGCTTTTCAAAACACTATCACGCGCGCTCGCTCGCAGATGTAAAGCTGAGCAGGGAAGCTCGTTGCTACAATGAGGATCGCTGATCGGGTGCGCTGATGAACATCCCCAGCCGCCCCTCACTCCCAAAGCTCGCGCGGAAGCAATTTGGCGGACTGGCCTGCTGGCGGCAAATACCGGATACCAACTGCGTGCAAATCTAATGACCAACTGGCATCGCCAGCGGGGGAACCTAGTTGCTACCGTTAACTAACGGGTAATCAGGCTTTTACAACGATAACTTTCGTGATATAACCGCCGGTAAGCAGAGAAGCGGGCCCCAGCCCGCCGGGAGCTCGGTTTGACGACGTTGGCCTCTTTAAGGATGAGACATCGAAATCAGGCCAGCACAGAGGAGGCCCTTTGGCCGAAGAAGCACGGACCGGAAAAAGATTTCCCCTGGAATTACCGATCAAGATCCACAAGGGCGAGACCGGCGCAGACGCCAAGGGCGTAACCGGGAATCTCAGCGCGGCCGGCGTGTACATCCGCGCCGACGCCTCCATGGAGATTGGCTCGCCGGTGGAATTTGAAATCACCTTGCCTCCGGAGATGACCGGCGGCCAGGAAAACGTCACCATCCAGTGCAAGGGGCGGGTGGTCCGCGCCGACGAAACCGGAGAAGGCGGAGAAGGCCGCGGCGTGGCTTGCGTGATCGACTCGTACGAGTTCGTGCGGAACTCATAGAACTTTTTTGGAGCGCTGACAAAATGCTCAAACTGATTCTGGCTGATAACCAGGCGATCTTCCGAGCGGGCATCGCTAAAGTGCTTGCCGTAGAAGACGAGATGCGCATCGTAGCCCAGGCGCAGACCCCGGAACAAATGTTCATGGCAATCGACAAATTCCGCGCCGCCGTATTGGTGGTGGCCGCGGGATTCCACGGCGACTTTGCCGCCATCGTACTGGCTGCGAACAAGGCCAAAACCCGCGTGATCGTTCTCGCCGATACCGGTGAGAGCGCGCAGCGCCACATGACGAATGGCGCGCACGGAGTGGTCTATCGCAATGTAACCAGCGCAGCTCTGGTCGATTGCGTGCGCAAAGTGGCGCGTGGTGAAACCTGGGTGCAAGACGTCGCTGTGCCCAGCGAACTCACCGAGAACGATATGGTCGGTTTGCGCGTGCGCGACCGGCTCACGGCCAAGGAACTTCGCATCGTCGCCCTGATCGTGCAAGGTTACAAGAACAAGGAAATCGCCACGCAGCTCGGCACCACCGAGCAGGTCATCAAGAACTACCTGCGCAACGTCTACGACAAGATTGGCGTTTCGGACCGCCTCGAGCTGGCGCTGTTCACCATTCACCATCGCATCCTGAACGAGGCCGCAGCCGCCACCGCTTCTGGCGCCCCGCCGCAGGCACCCGCCGGCGTTGCACCGTAAGACTTACGAATCCGCAGAAACGGAAAGGCCACCTGCAAAGGTGGCCCTTTTCAGCTCTCTTTTCTCTTGGGCCTCACTCCCCCGACCTGGGCCGGGATTGCCTCGGTCCGAATGTGGTTCCGGAGAAGTCGCCCTTATTCCAAGCTGGAGAACCCTCGTGCTGTGCGACTCGGTAGTCGACGAGGAAATTCGGCACCTTCCCCTTCGCCATCGAGTCAAAATCAATGGGCTGCTCCATGTTGTCGAGCGGTGTGTGATCGCGCGTGACCCGCCACTTCTTGATGACGTCGAGGCCGTTCACTTTGGCATCGGTAGACTTCACCCCGTCCTCAACATCGACCGCCGGCACACCCTGCAGCACAAACGAATATTGATCGCTGCGAATGAACGCCAGCTCTTCGGGCATCGGATCCGGGCTGACATCGTATCCCATGACTCTGGCCACCGAGGCACTTCATCGCCGACCGTTGAGTGTTCGGCTCCCCGAGCGACCACATCCTTCAGGGGGAAGTAGCTGCCCGGAGCGCCGTCGATGTTAACGTTCGCCACGATCGACCGCAGCGCGCCAAGTAATCTGAGCCGAGCAGGCCCATTTCCTCCCCGGTCACGAACACAAAGAGCGCGGACCGTCGCGCAGGCTGCGGCAGGCTGGCATAAGCGGCGCGCGATTTCGAGCAACGTCGACGCTCCGGAAGCGTTGTCCAGAGCGCCATGGCAAACGGTTGTCGCCCTCGACCGCCGGATAAATTCCCAGGTGATCCAGATGCGCGGTGTAGACCACATACTGGTCGCGGAGCGCAGCATCGGACCCCTTCAGTTCCGCAACAATGTTGGGGCTCGGGATTACCGATTGCGTGGCCTCGGTGTGGATGTGCGAGTTTACCGGAAGGGCAAATGCCTGCGGCTTGCTGGCGTGAGCAGCGGAGGAAACCTGCTCGAGTGTTTTGAGTGCGCTGGCAAAGACCAACTCCGCTCCTTGCGGGCCGAAGAGCGCGTTGCCGCGAAGCTCAGGGAAAAAGTCATGCGGGATACCGCTCTTATCGAGCCAGTGCATTTCTCCCGCCTGGATCTGCGGAACCAGCCATTCCCACGCATAGCGTTTCCAGTCCTCGGGCAGCATGATCGACAACTCTCCGACCGCCCCATGCGCCACCGCATTCTTTCTCTTCACGATGCCGTCGGAATAGTAGGCGCTCGGTGGAAGGAAAAGCCGAAGGTGCTCCGTAGATCATCAGAACTATCTTGCCGCGCACATCGACGCCCGCCTAGTCGTCGTATTTCTGATCGGGCGCGGTAACGCAAAACCCACGAAAATAACTGGCGCGGTAACGTCGCTTTCTGCCTTGCTCTTATCTTTGGCCGCCGGACTTGCGAACCAGGTCGAGAGCACGTAATCCTGGGCGTCGGTCAGCTTCTTCTCCTTGCCATTTACCGTGACCGTCAGCGAACTGGCGGCCGCGTCCGTCACCGCCCTTTCAAGGGGCACGGTCTGGAACCACCCGCCGGACACACCCGGATCGAGCCCCATGCCTTCCAACTGCGTGGCCACGTAGCCTGCCGCGCTTGTCATAGCCGGGCGTGCCCGGTGCGCGTTTCTTGCAGCAAGCTGTCTGACAGGAAGCGAATGTGGACCCGGATCTTCTCCGGGCGAATGATTCAAGTCGCCAGCTGAACCGCCGTGCGTTGCGAAGGGTTCTGAGCTGAGAGGTTGAAGGAAGGAAGAAAGAAGACAAGGCCAAAAATTACCAGGGAGCGAAGTCTCATTTGTGACAGGTCGCGATTCTTGAGCAAACTCGTTAGGTGCGTCCAGCTGATTTCAGCCACCAATAAAAGAGATAAAATCCAGGTCGCAGCGAAGACGCTGAACAAAACACACATTACTGAACGATTGAGGTGAGACTATCGGCTATGGAATACCGACTGCTCGGACGATCTGGTTTGAAAGTTCCGGTGTTGAGTTTCGGCACCGGCACCTTTGGTGGCGGGAACGAGTTCTTTCGCGCCTGGGGCGCGAGCGATGTGGCCGAGGCAACGCGCCTGGTTGACGTCTGTCTGGAAGCCGGCGTGAACCTCTTCGATACGGCTGACATTTACTCGGACGGGTTATCCGAAACGATTCTGGGCAAAACGATCGCCGGCCGTCGCGAACAAGTTCTGATCTCCACCAAAGCGACTTTCCGCATGGGGCCCGGCCCCAACGATGTGGGATCTTCGCGGCATCATCTGATCCAGGCCTGCGAAGCCAGCCTCCGCCGGCTGGGAACGGATTACATCGACATCTATCACCTGCACGGCTTTGACGCGCTGACCCCTCTGGAAGAAGTACTGAGCACGCTCAACAACCTGGTCACGAGTGGAAAAGTTAGATACATCGCCTGCTCGAATTTCTCGGGCTGGCACCTGATGAAATCGCTCGATGTTTCTGACCGGTATGGCTGGGCACGTTACCTGGGCCATCAGGTCTATTACTCGCTGATTGGCAGGGAGTATGAATGGGACCTGATGCCGTTGGGCCTCGATCAGGGAGTGGGTGCGCTGATCTGGAGTCCGCTCGGATGGGGACGGCTCACGGGCAAGATCCGCCGCGGACAACCGCTGCCGAAGGTAAGCCGGTTGCATCAGACAGCTCAGCTAGGTCCGCAGGTTTCTGACCAGCATCTGTTTGACGTGGTCGACGCGCTTGACCTGGTTGCCAAGGAATGCGGCAAGACCGTGCCCCAGGTGGCGCTCAACTGGCTGCTGCAGCGACCCACGGTCGCCACCGTGATCTTTGGTGCGCGCAATGAAGAACAACTGCGCCAAAATCTTGGTGCAGCTGGATGGGCTCTGTCGTCCGAGCAGGTAGCTAAGCTAGATCGCACCAGCGAGGTGACGCCGATTTATCCGTACTGGCATCAGTGGCAGTTTGCGGAACGGAATCCGCCTCCCGTTCTCAGCCAGAAGTGAAGGTCTGATCGTGTGGAGCGGGTACTCTTGCCCGCTGCTTTTGTGCGCTCAGCCAGCAAGCGGGCAACACTGCCCGCTCCACACTCTAAATTTTCTCTCCCACCGACTTGGCCTGCGTGAACAGATACAAATAGTCGGGGCCGCCGGACTTGGAGTCTGTGCCGGACATGTTGAAGCCGCCGAAGGGGTGCGCGCCGACCATAGCTCCCGTGCACTTGCGGTTGATGTACAGGTTGCCGACGTGGAACTCCTGGATCGCGCGGTCGATCTTGTCCCGCGACTTGGTGTAGACGGCACCGGTCAGGCCGAACTCGGTGTCGTTGGCTATCTCGAGCGCGTGGTCAAAGCCGTGAGCCTTGATCACAGCCAGCACGGGGCCGAAGATTTCTTCCTGTTCGAGCTTCGACTTCGGGGCGATGTCGGCGATCACCGTGGGCTTGATGAAGTAACCTTCGCCGGCTTCGCTGGCGCGTTCGCCGCCGGTGATGAGGCGCCCATCTTTCTTTCCCTGCTCGATGTATTCGAGGATGGTCTTCATTGAGCCTTCGTTGATCACGGCGCCCATCGCGGCGTTTTCGGTGACATCGCCGACATGAATCTTTTCGACGCGGGCTTTGAGCTGCTCGAGGAACTTGTCGTAGACGCGTTCGTCGACGATGGCGCGCGAGCAGGCCGAGCACTTCTGGCCCTGGAAGCCGAATGCGGCTTGCGCCACGCCTTCGACGGCGGAAGCGATGTCGGCATCGGCGTCGACGATGATCGCGTCTTTGCCGCCCATTTCGAGAATCGTGCGCTTGATCCAGATCTGGCCGGGGGCCTGCGTCGCGGCGACTTTGTTAATGTGCAGGCCGACTTCGCGCGAGCCGGTGAAGGCGATGTAGCGGGTCTTGGGATGCGCGACGACTGCGTCTCCGAAACTGGCTCCGGCGCCGGGGCAGAAGTTCACCACGCCTTCGGGCATGCCCGCTTCTTCGAGCAGTTCGACAAACTTCGCGGCGATGGTGGGCGAATCGCTCGACGGCTTCAGGATGACCGTGTTGCCGCTGACGATCGAGGCCACCGTCATTCCGGCCATGATGGCACAGGGGAAATTCCACGGCGGAATCACTGCGCCCACGCCCAGTGGAATGTACATCAGCGTGTCGTGCTCGCCGGGTAACTGGATGGGAGTTTGCGCCTTGGCAAAGCGCAACGCCTCGCGCCCGTAGAACTCACAGAAATCGATGGTCTCTGAGATGTCGGCGTCGGCCTCGGCCCAGTTCTTGCTGACTTCGAAGACCAGCCACGCCATGAATTCCATCTTGCGCTGGCGCATCAGGTCGCCGACGCGGAAGACCAGGCTGGCGCGCTCTTCGACCGTGGTGCGGCTCCAAGACGCGAAGGCTTCGACCGCGGCCTTCATGGCTGGCTCGACGTGGTCTTTGTTGCCCTTCTGATGGATGCCGACGATCTCGGAGGGCTTCGACGGATTCAGCGACTTGATCTTGTCGGTGGTCTTGACGCGCTTGCCGCCGATAATGAGGTCATACTCGCGTCCGAGTTGGCTGCGCACTTTGGCGATCGCGCCGCGCATGCGGCGCGAGTTCTCTTCATTGCGGAAATCGAAAAAGGGCTCGGTGACGAAGGGACCTTGATGGAGGCTTGTGTGCGGCCGGACGGGGGCTTCTAGCGTTGCCATGGGAGGAGTCCTTTCGAAACGGAATCGCTGAGGTATAAGACTTGGATTAGTTTACACCTCGTAAAGATGCGAGGGCGCGTGCGTGAAAGGCCGATGGTGGTTGAGTTGAGCGAGCTCCGTTCCTCATTGCTACCGGGGTATATCTCTGTAATTGTTTTTGGCGCTGTTCCTCCAAAATATTCTCTCCTAAGGACTTACAGAGTTGAGATATAGGGGCATGTCTGTAAAATCTTGAGCCGCAGGAACTTGCACGCAAAATATTGCGGAATAGAGAGTTAGCTGCGGTTTCGAAGCAGGCAACTCCGCGCGGGTGTACAGCAGATCCCCTTCGGCGCGCGTTCGCTTGCTCAGGACAGGCTCTGCCCCGCGGGTGAAAGCGCGGCTTCGGGATAACGCGCCGAGTGTCCTGGAGTTCCTTCGTGCATGTTCCCAGAATTTGCATTTCCAAAATTCTCAGTAGAGGTTGTTCGTCACAGAAGTGCTCGGCGGCTGTTGGAAAACGATGAAGGTGGTTCACGAATCTGACATGTCGCATTTTTACTGTCCTGGCGGCCGGGAGCACGCCTAACATCCGGCTCTACGAAAGCATGTGGAGGGGCGCAGACGGCAATGGCGACGGCATCCTGTCAGGCGTCTGCGAAAATGCGGGCGCACGTTCTGGTCGAACATTGCTTCTTCACTGGGTTGGCGCTGGCGATGCTCGCCACATCCGCAGCCGGATTCTTGCCATCACTTTTACATGCGGCGGGGCGGAGGGCGTCGATTTCCCCGCTCGCCGCAGCGCATGGCATCGTGTTCTTCGCGTGGTTGTGCATCTTTCTCGTCCAGAGCAGGCTCGTCGCAACCGAGAACGTTGGGCTTCACCAGCGCCTCGGCGTGGCCGCGGGTTTCGTTCTGGCGTTGATGATCCCGCTGGCGTATGCGACAACGATTGCGATGGTGCGGCGCGGGTTCGATCTGAGCGGCGATCTCAGAATCGACCATGACCCGCTTTACGAATGCATATTTCCGTTGGGCGACTTGCTCCTGTTCTCCGTGCTGGTCCTTGCCGCATTGACCTTTCGCCGTCGACCAGAGATACACAAACGCCTGATGCTGTTTGCGAACATCGCGCTCATGGGCGCTCCGCTCGCGCACTTGATCGGTCACGCACCGCGGCTGGCTGCCATGCCGGCAGCGATCATACTTGCGCCCATCTCGATGTTCCTTCTGGCCGGAGTTGCGAGGGAATATTTGCTGGTGACGAAACCTCATCCCCTGACATGGGCTTTGGCGGTTGGGATGTTTCTGTTCGGGCCGCTTCGCGCCGGCTTAATCGGTCCAAGCGTAGCCTGGCACCGGCTGGCGAACTTATTCACTCGATAGCCTGGGAGCACGGGCTGTAGTAGACTTGCTCCCCGCCGCACTGCCATGCATGCTATCCGTCTCCTCCGGCCCGCACCGCCGCTCCGGGGTTGCGTTCGCTTCTACGCTCAACGGGAAGTCAAGATCCCGGGCCCGGCTGAGGTTTTTCCTCTACCCGCTCGCGCCGCTTCGTTGCTGGAGTTCGTTTTCGGCGATCGCTTTGAAGTCTCGTACCGAACGCAATCGCTCACAAAAACAACGCCTCACGCCGTTGTCGTGGGGCCGCAGACCCATAGCCGCATTCAGTTACGGCTGCAAGGGACAATCGAGTGTTTCGTGATCTTGTTCCAGCCCACAGGATTGCACCGGCTGTTTTCGGCTCCGATGCACGAGTTGACGGATCGCGACTATGAGGCACAGGCAGTGCTTGGCGCTTTTGTATCGCAACTTGAACAGCGTCTCGGAGATTGCAGAAGCTTCGGGGAGCGCGCCCATGTTGCCGATCAGTTCCTGTTGCGTCGCTGTGTCGATGTCGGTGGCGGCGACGGAATTTCAGAGGCCGCAAGCCAGATTCTCATGGGTGGGGGCAATGTGCGGATCGCCGCTCTGGCGGAGAGAGTGGGCTTGAGCACGCGGCAATTTGAGCGAGGGTTCGTCCAAAGAGTCGGAATTCGCCCCAAGCTGTACGCGCGGATCGCACGATTCGAAGCCGCTCTCGATAGGAAGGCGCGCTCCTCCACGAAGTCCTGGACCGACGTGGCACATGAGTTTGGATATTACGATCAGATGCACATGGTGCACGACTTTGAAGACTTCACGGGTGAGACTCCGACGAACATGCTGAGTCGGACCGAGATGGTCTTCCGAGAGCAGCTTGCGGCAATGCGGTCGAGCCTGCTTTCTGCAGACGCTGATGGCAATTCACGGCTGGTACTCTGATCCTTTGTGGATTCTATCTTGTCTACCTCTGAGTCTCAGCTGATGCCCAGTGCGCATCGTTTCTACCCGTGCTGCGGCGCTTCGTGCTGACTCGAGCCCACCTTTTCGCAAAGAGCGCGAAAAGGTGGGTAACCTCCAGTGGCAGTGCGGGACGTCCAACGCTGCCTTCCGGTTTGATCCGTCGAAAGTTCCCACTTCTCGCGCAAAAGGCGCGAGAAATGGGGCACCCGGCATTGAACGTCGGAAAAGGTTGTGCCAGACCGCCATTCAAAATCCCCATACTAACGTCGCAAAAGACGCGACGTTAGTATGGGGCACCCTCGTTATTGTTTTAGAGTGAAAACGTCAGTCCGGCTCAATTTCGGGCAAGGGATTCTTTCGTGGCTGAGCCGGGAGCGGCGGGACGGGCAGGGGGATGTCCACGGTGCCGAGGTGGTTGCTCATTTGATCCTGAATGCCGAGGCGCAGCGAGGCGGCTTCCACGGGGACGTCGACTTCCTGGCGCACGCCGAATTCTCCGGCGATCACTTTGTTGTAGACGGCGGGCAGTAGGTCGCTGGCGCCGACGTTTGACGTGCCGGTAAGCATTCGGCCTTCACCATCGAACGAGGTGACCATAAGGGTGAGGACGTTTCGATAGGTTTCATTCGCCAGCGGGATGAAGCGCAGGGCCGAGCCTTCGAGTGTGTAGTCGATGCTGTAATGCTGAACCTCGACTGGGGCGGTGGCGTCCGGGGCTTTCGCCTGCACCAGGACGTCGCCGAGGGTGGCACGATCGATTTTCTTTTTTGCGCCCACCGGGGAGACGATCACCGAGAACAGGATTTGGCGTGAGGGTGGCGATCCGCGCTGCATGGCAACGGCGCGGGTTCGACGGGCGAGGTCGGCGTCTTTATTCTTGGCTGCCGCATTCGCGTCGTCGGCGAAGTACCCCTGCCGGTAGTGGAGCGTGAGTCCCTTTTGGGCCAGAAGGACTTTGATTTTTCTGAATTTGCCGTCGTAGATCTTGTTGGCGGGAGTGTAGGAAAGGGTGTAGTAGTTGGAGCCCTGTTCGGTTGCCACGGCGATGGCCTGGCGAATGCCGTTCGAGTTGTAGAACGCCTTGCCTCCGGTGGAGGTTGCAAACTGGTTGAGCGTGTCCTGCTCGGCGGCTTGCTGCGCCAGTGCCTGCATGTCTTGGGGAACGTTCGGAGTCGGGGAGATCACGGTGTTGGCTGAGAAGTCTGACGGAATGATCGCATTCGAGCCTCCCATGGTTCCGGCGCTGTCGGCGCCCACGCCGTTGGCGAGCAGGCCTCGCACATCCACCGGGTAGACGGCAATCTGCGCTTCGGCAAGAAGGTTGGTGGCGCGCTTGATCCTGGCGGTGTAGTTGGGATTGTCGAGGGAGAGGTTGCCGGAATTCGTGGTCGCGGTGATGGAGATGGGGAACGAACCGGAGAGCCAAACCAGGTTCTTGCGGCCGGGAATTGCGGAGAGATAGCGCGCCAGCAGCATCATGGCGTCAAGCGTTTGGCCGGCCCTCTCCCCGGTGTCGGTGACCTGCTGCTCGGCTTGCATTTGTTGCAGGGCGCTTAGCAGTCCCTGAAAGCCGCTGGTTGGCCCGCCTTGGGCCAGATCGCTGACAGCGCTGACGGCGGTATTGGTTCCTTCCGCCAATGCCTGCCACTTGACGGCCTTCGGCGAACTTTTTTTGCCCTTGGCCGCGGCTACCAGCAGAGTTTCATCGGGAGTGAATCCCTGGATCAATCGCAAGCGGGAGACTCCTGCACTCAAGCTACAGAGGGCGAACTGCGCGTTTTTGGGTTTGGAGCCGAGAAACTTAATCAACTGCTGGCGCGCGTACACCTGATCTTGCGATGGCGTGTTCAGCAGGTCGAAGAGAATCAGCGTGACGGCGCCGGGATCGGGGGCGTGAGTATTGTTGGTGAAAAGATTGGGAGACGGCTTTTGGGGCGCGGGCTTGGGAGGCGTTGGTTCGGAGGGAATGGGCGCCTCCGCATCACTGTATTCGCGGAAGGAGCGGATGTCCTGGGATTTTCCGTCTTCTGCCAACCGGAAATCCTGCTGGTGTAGACTGCGCACCGGATTTCCCTTGGCATCGGTTACGACGACGTCCACCACCACGGCTTTCGCATTGACCTTGAAAGTAGTTACGGGAGTTGCTGGGGGCGGCGCATCTGGCACGGGAGTGGAGGCGGCCGAAGATGCGTCCGCGGTGTTCACGGTCGCAGGAGAAGCGTCGGGCTTGTCGGTTGCGGTGCTGGCCGACGCGTCCGGTCCCCCGGCGGTTGTGTTCGCGGAAGTGTTGTCCACCGCAGGATCGGGACCGGGCGGGGTGACGGAGTCCTCATCCGAAGCGAGTGCGTACAAATCCGGCATGTCGGTTTCGAGGGCGGAGAATTTGGCCCGTTCCTGTTCCGATGGTGGCGGCAAGTCGAACAACTCCACGCCGGCGCCTTCGAGCACAGCCAAGCGGCGGCCGTCGAGTGAGAGCGAAAAATTCTGCCCGCTCAACACGGCGGAGCTCACATCGACCGACGCGACCGAGGTGCCACTCGCCGTTTCGATAATCTGAATCTCCTGCTGGAAGACTTCCTGTTCAGAAGCAGTGGGCTCAGAGACGTGCTGGTCGTCAGGGTCAATGTGAGATGTCGCGGTTGAGGCCACCGGGGCTGCGAGTCGCGCCGTGCTCACGGCAAAGCGACTGCCGTCTTCACTGTGCGCGACCGAGGCGAAGAAGCGATACCGGCTCCAGTGTTTCAGCCATAAGCGCCGGCCGGCCGTGGTGAATGCAGTGACACTGTAGTCGCAGTTCGAGGAGGAACATCTCCCAATCAGGACCGAGTTGTTGCTCGAATAGAGCACGCTCGGGACCGTCCGCGATCTCACCCGAGCCAGATTGCGACGCTTGGCTGGTGTGGATCCGAAGCGGACCAACCAGATCTCGCCCTTGTGGACCAGATCGACGTATCCCGCGCTTGCGCCATTGAGATCCACAACCTCGTTCAAGGGAATCGTCCGCTGCGGCGCTAGGGTCTTGGCGTCGAGAAACTGCGCCACAAACTTAGGCTTGGGTTTGGCGGCTGAGGTTTGCTCTGGTTTGGAGTCTCGGGTGTCGTTGGCGGTTTCTACAACAATCTGCCTGCCGTCCGGGGTCACGGAAACCCAGAGCAGATCCTTGGGCGAACTGATCAGCAGGTTCTCGTGCAAGGCGGAATCGACGAGGTAGAGATCGTTTAGTTTGCGGAGCAGAAACTTTCCGGGACCCAGCGGCCAAAGGTAGCGACGGCGATCATGGAGATACCAATCTGCCTCGTGCACGACCTTTCCGCCGGGGACCTCGAGGACGACGGCGTGAACCAATCGGTCCTGGTGCTCCGGGGGGCAGCCGGGTAGTCGCTGGAACAGCTTTCTGGGATTGAAGGTAAGCAGCAGGTGATTGGTGTCGACGAAGTTCAAAGACACATTGGGCTCGTCCTCTAAGAGGCGATCCGAACGCGATGCCCCGTGGTAACCGAGAACGGACAACTCGATCCGGGTGGCAGGCTTCGGTGGAAGGTCTCGAACCGCGGAAACGCCTTGAGCCCGCAAGCGCGAGAAGTGGGCGGAACAAATGAAAAGAAGAGCCGCGAGAGCGCATCGACACGTTTTGGGGCTATGGAAGAAATGGCACTGCACTTGTGTGCGCTCTCTTTAGATCTTAGGAAGCGGAACACCGCATGCCGCGCGAACCGGTGGTCCATTTGACAAGCGTCGCGTGGTCGAACGTTATCCCGTGAACATCTAGACCAGCGGGTGGGAGCGCGTTTGGGAGTGGGCGGAGGGTTTAAAGGGACATGCAAAATCCCCATACTAACGTCGCAAGCGCGACGTTAGTATGGGGCACCCTCCTGCGTTGCGGGGTTAGTTCTCGGAGGGCATTTCGGTGTGGTCGATGACTAGAACCTGCACCGCGTCAGTTTTCGGTTCGAGCTTCAGGCCAAGTTGCTCCTGAACGGCGGTGGAGAGTGGAGGCCAGGAGGTTTCCGGTGAGGACGCGTCAGGGCCTGCGGGGACGCCATCGCGTCTTAGGCGCTCTTCTTCAATCGCGTCCGGTGTCCACTGGAGGGTAAACGCGTAATTTCCTTTGAGGCCGGTCTTGTCTACCACTGTACGGCCCAGGCGGATCGACAACTGATCTGCCAGCAGGGCCAGAGGAATTCCTTGCGCGATCAATTCCCCCTTCCCCAAGCGGATCCCGCCCTTCATCTGACCTGAGGTGGTGAACTCCTGGAGTTTGGCGCCGCTTTGGTCGACGACCAAGTGATACACCGGAAGATTCCTGTTTTCGGGGTGCAGCGCCAGTCTGAAGTGATCGCGTAACAGGGCCTGCAGATCGCCACGGCGTTGCTCAAGCGGTAGTTTGCTCATTTCCTCGACGTCCACACTGCTCATGTGTGCATCGATTTGGAACTTCTGCGTGTTGAGCCAGTCAGGTCCTCCCGCGAGTTGAGAATCCTGAACGCGGTACGCCATTTTAATAAGCGTCTGCAATGTAACGCCTCGTGCCGCGAAGCTTCCGTTATCCAGCGAAAACATCATTCTTGTTACGTTGGGGACATCGCCAGCCGGCTTTTCCGGTTTGATGGAGACGGAATCGAAAGTGGGCGCGGGCTGCGCGGTAGTTGCGTCCTGTGTCTGAGCCTGAGTTGGAGTTGCGTGCAGCAGGCCAAACGTAATCGGAACAGCGATGGCCAACAACGCGGCCGTGGTGAGCAAGAGCTTTCTGGTGAAATCGAGTTTGCGCAAGATGCGAGCGGTCATAATATGAACCATCCTTTTCTTAAGATCGGCGCCGGTGACACCTGAGACGCAGGGCAACGGCGACCCTAGGCAGAATTCGCAGACTTTCAGAATGCTCTCGGCATAGACCTGACGGTCGCCGCCCCGTTCCACGACCTCTTCGTCGCAGGCGCGTTCACGCTCCTCGAGCAGGCGCGCTCCCAGCCACCAGACCAGCGGGTAAAACCAGAAGAGGGCTTCGACCATCATGTGCAGGGCGGCAAATAGATTGTCGCGGCGGCGGACATGCCAGACTTCATGGGCGAGGATGGCTTCGAGGTGGGAATCTTCCAGGCGTTTGGAAATGCCTTCGGGCCAGATCAGCACGGGGCTGGAGATGCCGAAAATTCCGGGCTCGAGCGAAGATCGGGATAACAACAGCTCGATCGGCTTGCGCAAGCCTCCCATGCGTTCGACCCGGCGCAGGGCGCCGACTTCCCGTCCGTCGGCGAGTGGTTGGGCTGCGCGCTTGGCCGCGGAAATCCGCCACCAACGCGAACTCCATACCAGGAGGACCGCGAGGAATCCGCACAGCCATAATGCGATCAAGACCGGGAGCAGGGGGAGCAGGCTTGGGGCTATGAAAGGACTGGCGCTCACATGCAGTAATGGCGGAGTGAAGGGTTGGCTCATCTGCTCGATAAAGTAGAAGCTAGGTTCTGGCGCGGCAGCTGTTCGCGACCATGCCAGACGGCTCCCCAAGCGAACCAACCACGAGAAGGGAAGGAGAAACTTTATCGACGCTGCCAGCCATAGCCAATAGCGAGCGCGGGCGTGGTGCTTGCGCAACAGCAAGGTCAACATGCCGGCGGCCAGCGCGAATAGTGTCGACTGCCACAAATGATTGGCTAGAGCCGGCGCGATGGCATCCCACATACCGGACAAATATGCAGACGAATATTTTGGGATCATGATTGTTGGTCCCTTCTCTCCAGCTTGCGGAGGGTCTTCTCGGCTTCCTTCACGTCGGCAAGGGAGAGCTTGCCGGATTCGATCAGGTGTGCCATAACGGGCTGAGTGCGTCCGCCGAATAGGGCCAGCAGATCATCGATCAGCTTGCGCTGGGCGACGTCGCGGGAGACCGCGGCTTCGAAGATGTGGAAGTTGCCGACTTTCTTCACGCGACGAACGGCCTTCTTGCTCTCCATGCGATACACCGTCGTCTGGATGGTGGTGTAGGCGGGCCTCTGTTTTTCGGGGAAGCCTTCCTGAATTTCGCGGATGGAGGCACTACCGCGAGTCCAGAGCGTCTCCATGATCTGAAGTTCCAGCTTGGTCAGTTTGGGTCCGGCCATGTCATCTCCTACCAACGTATGCAGTATTACTACGTATGTAGTAGAAGTCAAGTCTTTTTTGTTGGCACCGCTGACGGGCCCGGTGGGGTGCCCGTTTCCAAGCTTTGCTTGGGCGGGGTTTTCTCGGGAGGATCGAAAGTCAAAGTCCTCACAATAACGTTGCAAAAAGCGCGACGTTAGTATGGGGCACCCTTAGTATGGGGCACCCTTGCATCCTTTAATCCCCACCTGCGCGCACAACTCGGGAGCGTGTGGCGGCCACGGGTGCCGGTTCCAGATGCGCGGTGAAGTGGCGGAGGAAGGGGGCTTCGTAGGTCAGGCGCATGCCGGGGATATTTCGCGGTGCTTCCAGACTTCGAGGATTACCTCGACTACGTAGTCGATGTGGCTCTGCGTGTAAACGCGGCGCGGGATCGCTAGGCGCACCAGGTCCATCTGTGCGGCGCCGGGGAATTGATCGGCGGGAATGTGGGGCAGGAACGTGCGGGCGTCGAGGTAGATGGCATGGCCACACGGCGGTTGCACGGATGTGGGACTCCTTGCGACGCGATGTGATTGCCCAGGTAAGCGGTTGAGGCGATGCGGTAGCGCAGGGTAATCTTCTTCGAGCGCCTCGTCGAGGACGGCGATGGCCTCGAGATCGCGTTCGGCGTGGCCGCCGTACGTGGATAGCCTTCGGTCAGAATCAGGAGATTTTTTTCCTGCTGGGCCAGTTGGTCGTCGTTGGTGCAGAGGAAGCCGCCGATGTTGGCCATGCCGTCTTTCTTGGCGGACATGGTGCATCCCTCGCCCTGGCTGAACATTTCCTGCGCGATCTGTTTGGGAGTTTTGGATTCGCATCCTTTCCGCGCAGTTTGATGAAGCAGGCATTTTCGGCGAAGCGGCAAGAGTCAAAATAGAGCGGAATGCCGTGGCGCTTGCACACCGCTCTCACCTCGCGAACGTTTTGCATCGAAACCGGCTGGCCTCCACCGGAGTTGTTGGTGACAGTGAGCATGACGAGCGGAACGCGGTCGCTGCCTACGCGCTCGATCAGGGCTTCGACAGCGGCCACATCCATGTTGCCTTCGAAGGGATAGGTCGACGAAGGCTGGCGGCCTTCGGGGATAACGAGATCGACGGCTTCGGCGCCGACGAACTCCACGTTGGCGCGAGTGGTGTCGAAGTGCGTGTTGTTGGGGACGACGTCGCCCTTTCTGCAGGTGACACCAAACAGAATGCGCTCGGCGGCGCGGCCCTGGTGCGCGGGAATGACGCGTTTGTAGCCGAAAATGTCCTGGACGGAATTTTTGAAGCGGTCGAAGCTGCGGCTGCCGGCGTAGCTTTCGTCGCCTTCCATGATGGCCGCCCACTGGTGCGTGGACATGGCGCCGGTGCCGCAGTCGGTGAGCAGGTCGATCAGCACGTCATCGGCGGGTAGGAGGAAGAGGTTGTATTGCGCGGCAGGGAGCAGTTGCTCACGCTGTTTGCGCGTGGTCCAGCGGATGGGTTCGACGCGCTTGATGCGGAAGGGCTCAATGATGGTCTTTGCGGGCATGCGGCCAGATCCATGGGGAGGATTTCAAGACTCCCTATGATACGGCCCGGGCTGCGCCCGGAAGGGACAGCCAAAGCGCTTGCCCTGAGCGTAGTCGAAGAGCGGCTGTCCCCACCTAAATTCCTCAACACTTAGCGCCAGTCGTCGCGATCGCGCCAGCGATGATCGTCACGGTCACGATCCCAATCGCGGCGGTCATCGGAGTCGAAGCCCCGGCGATAGCCTTCGGCATAACCATCGCGGTAGGCGCGCTTGTACTGGCCGTGGTCGCCCATCCAGTGCTCGTAGCCATGGGCGTCTTCCCACTGATCGTTCTTGAAGTGGAAGCGGCGGCCGCGTTCGCGGTCGGAGTGACCGGCGCGGGCGCCGTCGCGATAGCCGTTCTGATAGCCTTGCTCGCGAGCCCCGTCGCGGCGATGGTCGTCGTCATCGTAGCTCCAGGCGAGGCTGCCAAAGACGACGGAAACCATGGTAGCCAGGGCCGCCAAACGCAGGGTGCGCAACATTCTCGTTTGCAACATGATTACCTCCACCCCCGAAGCCCGGGAAGAGCAGCTCCGGTTCGTTCATCTCATCCGATGCGGGTGCGGCGGCTGGGTGATGCCTGCGAAGTTCGCGCGAATTCGGCCAATGGCGCGGCGGATTTTTGGACAATAGCGCAACCCGCAACTTTTTCGTGGGATCGTGTTTGATGTGCTCTTCCAAGCTCGTATCTCAAGTGGTCATCCAATACAGGCAGGGTCGAGCTTCGCTCGACGGACAGCCGGGGGCGGCTGTCCCACATCTTGTTGCCGGGTGGTAGACTCGAACGTTTTCGTGAGAGGCACAGACAATGAACATTCGGCGAGTCGGAGTGGTCGGCGCGGGCACGATGGGCAACGGCATTGCGCACGTGTTCGCGCGCAGCGGATACGACGTGGTCCTGTGTGATGTCGAGCAGCAGTTTCTGGAACGCGCAATCTCGACTGTGGCCAAGAATCTCGATCGTGAAGTGGCGAAGTCCAAGATCACTCCAGAGGACAAGGCCGCCACACTGAGGCGCATTCACCCAGTCACGGAACGCGGCAAAGTGGCGGATTGCGATTTCGTGATCGAGGCGGCGACCGAGAAATTCGAGATCAAAACCGAAATCTTTCGCGATCTGGACCGGCTGACGCGGCCTGAAATTATCCTGGCGTCAAATACGTCGTCCATCTCCATCACCAAACTGGCGGCGCTGACGAAGCGACCCGAGAACGTCATTGGCATGCACTTCTTCAATCCAGTGCCGGTGATGAAGCTGGTGGAAGTGATCCGCGGGCTGGCCACTTCGGAGGAAACGTTTGCCACGGTGCGCGATTTGTCAGGGAGGCTTGAAAAAACGCCGGTGGAGGTGAACGATGCGCCGGGCTTCGTGTCCAACCGCGTGCTGATGCCGCTGCTGAACGAGGCCATGTACGTGGTGATGGAAGGCGTGGCCACACCCGAGGCGGTCGACGAAGTGTTCAAGTTGGGGATGGCGCATCCCATGGGGCCGCTGACGCTGGCGGACTTCATCGGCCTGGATGTATGCCTCGACATCATGCGCGTGCTGCACGGCGGGCTGGGTGATCCCAAGTACCGGCCGTGCCCTCTGCTGGTCAAGATGGTGGACGCGGGATGGCTGGGGCGGAAGAGCGGGAGAGGGTTCTACAAATATTAGGGTTGAATGACAAACGGAACCAAGGGCGACGCGTGGTTCTACCTGCTGGCTGCGCTATGCGGCATTAGCGCCGGCTGGGCTGACGTCACGATCAATGACTTGCTGTTCACCGCACTGCTGGTACTGGCCTCCTGCATGCTGCTAGGGCTTCTGCGGCCGCGTTGGCCGTGGCGCTGGGTGGTCGTGGTGGGGGCATTCATTCCGTTGACCGAAGTCGCGGCTTACCTCATTCGAACCGTGAAGCCGTCGCGGGCGCAGATTTACGGATCGTTCCTGGCATTTCTTCCCGGCATTGCAGGCGCGTACGGAGGCTCGCTGATGCGCCGCGTGGTTGAGAACCTGCGGCAGGGAAAGTAGGTCGCGCGTCTCCCGGGGGCTTGAGCCTAACCGACGGAGTGAAACTCTCCGCGGTCAAATGCAGCCCCTAAAGGCGTCCCCGCACAACCGCATTTGCAGCATGCCTGAAGACATCCCCTACGAATGGTAACTTCCGGTTGCGGAGCCAGTTGTAGGTGTATGTCAGACGGCTGCCCGGAAGTACGGTGTTTACCCCAGGCTTCCTACAGAAACTCCCTCATGTTCCACTTGAAGATGGTTGTCGTAAATTCTGTGTCGGCACTATGCACGTGTTTGGTGCCGGGGCTGGTTCCGTCATACCTGCGGTCGGTTTAGCTGAACGCTATCTCGTTTGGTCCTGTAGGAATATGAAGTCACAAACGATCGGAAACCTCGTTTCCCAGGAGGGCGACATGCGAGATCTGTATGAAGTTTTGCGAGCGAAAGAAATGCGCATCCAAAGACTGGTTCGTGAACTTGAAGCTCTGCGGTTGGTGGCACCGTTGCTCACCGATGATACGGACACCGGATCGATTCTCACGGATGCGGCGGCTTTTCAGGGAGAGTCGGATGGCCAGAGCGTTCGCTCAAAAGGACGGGCTGGGAAAGGACGCCCGCCTGTCACTCGGCAGCGTAGTGAGACAACAGCGGTCCCCGATGAGGCAGAGGTAGGCGCCGCGCAAAAGATCTCCAGTCGCCTGAAACGATTGGCTACACCGTTGCTGAACGCAGTCAGCCCAGCCAGTTAGCTCCTGTCGGTCACGTTGCGGCAGACGAAAAAGACTTGATCACTAACTCCTCGCATCCTCCTCAGTGGGATGGCGCGCTGAAGTCCGTGAATCGGAACTGTCAGCTCGCATTTTTCTTGCCGAGCCGCGTCCTGGCTGCCATCATCACTGCTAGCCCAACATTCGAGACTCTAATCATGCGGATGCATCCGCTGGTTCTCATTGCAATCACGGGAATGTCTACCGCCTTGCTGGCTCAGAAATCTGCATGGGAGCCTGCACCGGGCCATATCACTCTCCCCCTGTGGCCGCACCCTCAGTCCAATCTAGGCCCCGAGACCGACGCCACCACCGCCAAGGACAAGCTCATCGCCGGCAAGCCAGTCATGCGTCTGACCAACGTATCCTCGCCGACGATTACTCTGTACACGCCTGCGGGCAAGAGCACCGGCGCTGCCGTGGTCGTGTTTCCCGGAGGGTCGTACCGCATTCTGGCCATCGATCTGGAAGGGACCGAAGTATGCGAATGGCTGACTTCTTCCGGCGTCACATGCGTCTTGCTCAAGTACCGGGTGCCGGATTCGGGACCTTACCCCAAGTCCTCAGCCGCGTTGCAGGATGCGCAGCGCGCGGTCGGCGTGGTCCGCTCGCATGCCGACGAGTGGCATATCGACCCGCACCGCGTGGGTGTTCTTGGTTTCTCCGCAGGGGCGCACCTGGCCGCGGCGCTTAGCACTCACTTCGAGCAACGGCTCTATGATCCGATCGATGGAGCGGATCAAATGAGTTGCCGTCCCGACTTCGCGGTGATCGTCTACCCCGGTTACCTTGCGATTGCGGAGCAAAATTTCGCGGCCAACCCGGACATCAGCGTCACAAGTAAGAGTCCGCCCTCCTTCATCGTGCAGGCGGAAGATGATCCGGTCCACGTGGAAAACGCCACCGTCTATTTTCTCGCGCTCAAGAACGCCAGGGTGCCGGTCGAGATGCACATCTACGCGCAAGGAGGACACGGCTATGGCTTGCGGCGCACCGAACTCCCCGTCACTCGATGGCCTGAGAGCGTTGAAACCTGGCTGCGCACGATCAAGATATTGCCGGCTGAGGCTCGCTAGGCGCAGAGCATTTACTGTGGGCCGGCAGCGGAGTTTAGCTCAAAGGTATCGGATAACCAGAAAGTTACTCCCGGTTCCACAAGGCGGGCGCGTATGCTCGGAGTATGGGAGTAAGTGTATCGATGCTGGCCTCGGGGAGCCGCGGCAATTGCGCGCTGGTGGTCAGCGCCTGCACGAAAATTCTGGTGGACGCCGGCATCTCCGGCCGCGAGACGTTCAAGCGCATGAAGTCGCTGGGCGAGGACCCACACTCGCTCTCGGCGATTCTCGTTACTCACGAGCACTGCGATCACATCTATGGCTTGGCAACGCTGGCGAAGAAGCTGCGCATCCCTGTGTTCATGACTGGCGCCACCCACCAGGCCTGGGCGCGTGCCCTGCGCGATGAGAACGGCGTGCGGCCGCAACTGGAGAAGTGGGAGCGCTTCGAGTCCGGCCATAGCTTTCAGGTTGGTGACATTGCGGTGAAACCGTTCACCATTCCCCATGATGCCGCCGATCCTGTGGGCTTCACCTTCCGCGCCGAAGGCATCAAGGTGGGGATCGCAACCGATCTTGGATACCTTCCGGTCAGCGTGCGCGATCACCTACGCGGTTGTGATGTGCTGGTGATGGAATCGAACCACGATCTGGAGATGCTGCGGGGCGGGCCGTATCCGTGGTCGGTCAAGCAGCGGGTGATGAGCCGCGTGGGGCATCTTTCGAACGAGGCCCTCGCGAATTTCTTCACGAACGACTATGATAATAGTGCAACGTTTGTAGTGCTGGCGCATCTTTCACAAGAGAACAATCATCCGGAAATAGCCCGGAGAGAGGCAGAAAAAGCGCTCGCTATGCGGGGCGGCCTGTTCCAGAACCGCGTACTGCTGGCCTCGCAGACTGAGGCCCTGGCGCCGATTTGCCTCTAGATTGGCTTTCGTATCCCCCATGAGTCAGCAGTGCGTTGATCCAATCGTAGGTAAGATTCTGGCGGGCTGGCGATATGACATCTCAGGCCTGGCGCCGGAGATGCGCGGCGACTACGAAAGCCATTTCGCAGGGTGTGAATTCTGCCGACGCCGCCAGCAAATACATCGCATCATTGATGTTGGACTGATCGCGCTGGCCTCGATTTCGGCGGGAGTGTTTCTGCTGGCGTTTGGCGTGATCCGCTACTTCGGCCCGCGCCATGCCTTCTGGCTGGAAATCGGCGCGCTGGCGGGATTCGCGCTTTCTGCTCTGATCTGGCTGGTCGTCGCCGTGGCGACACCGGCTCCCGTCACGATGCTGGACGCGGCCAAAGAAGGGGCGAGGCGCGTGCACGACCGGTTGCCAGAGGAAATTCGGCAGCGGCTGCCCGAAGAAATCCGGCTGAGGATTACAGGTACCTGATCGGGATGCCGCTCTGCTCACGCATTGTCGCGGTGATCGTGCTGGTTGCGGTAGGCGCGGCTTTCGCCAGTGCTCAGGGGTCAGACCATTCCATCCCACAGCCAAAACTTCCTCCTTGTCATGGGCATATGCCCGAGCAGCCTGCGCGCGCGCCTCTGAGCTATCAGTGTTGCGTCAACGGGCATCATGCTGCGGTTCCGTCGGCGACGTTCTCGGCGCGTCCGCTGCTCGCGCTGTTCCCTAAATCGCATGGAGGCGAAGACTTCTCGCCCGCCTCCGTTCTCGCCCCGCATTTTTCGACAGTCGTCACTCCATCGAGCAGCCCGCCCGGGATTGCCCCGTTGCGAATCTAGAAAAACCTCAAACCACAAAGGACACGAAGGTGCACGACGGCCCTGATCGCCAGGCTTCCTCCGTGTGACCTCGTGTTCTTCGTGGCAGTGATTTCACATTGAGCTGCTGCGAAACTTGTGACTACTCGCGATGAGGTTCTGGTGAAAACTACATGGTCTGGTGTGCTGATTCTGTCAGTGATGTCGCTGGTCTCGGCTTCGGCTCAAGAGAGCTCTACTCCTCCACCGCATGAGCATCACTCCCAGGAGCAAGATACCTCCATGGCGGGAATGCAGATGGGCGGCATGCATATGGACGAACACGTCGAATCGCGGTTGCCCTCGCCTCATGCCGGGTCAGGCACAGGATGGCAGCCCGCGTCGGTGCCGGGGCACGACTGGATGTGGATGCGTGGGGGATGGGAATTGATGGCGCATGGTGTGATCTTCGCCAGCTACAACCAGCAAGGCGGCCGGCGCAGGCAAGGCTGAGTCGGTCAACTGGGGCATGCTGATGGAGCAACACAAGTGGGGCGCGGGCACGATCCTTTTTCGGCAGATGTTTTCGGCCGAGTCGCTAACCTCGCCGCACCCTGGTTTTCCTGAGCTTTTTCAGACGGGCGAGACGTACCACGGCCAACAACTCGTCGACCATCAGCACCCGCACAATTTGTTTGCGAAACTGGCCATGCTCTACACGCTGCCGGTCACGGAAAAAATCTCCTGGGAACTCTACGGCGGACCGTCGGCAGAGCCAGCGCTGGGGCCGGTCGCGTATCTGCATCGCGTGTCGGTTTCCGAATTGCCGCTGGCTCCTCTCAGCCATCACCTGCAGGATTCGACGCATACAAGCTTTGGAGTGGTCACGACCGGATTTGTGATCGACCGCATCAAGCTGGAAGCCTCCGCGTTCAACGGCCGCGAGCCGAATGAACAGCGCTGGAGCATTCAGTTGGCGGCGCTGGATTCCTGGTCGGGGCGAGCCAGCGTGGCTCCCTCTCGCAACTGGACCGCGCAATACAGCATTGGACGGCTGGAACATCCCGAGGCGCTGGAGCCGGGAAGTCAGTGGCGACAGAGTGCGTCGGTGGAATACAACCGGCCATTCGACGGCGGCAACTGGGCAACGTCGGTAGTGTGGGGACGGGTTCGCAAGGTTGCGACGAACGCGCACCTGAACAGCTATTTGCTCGAGTCCACGCTGAATTTCCGCGAGCACAATTACGTCTTCTCGCGGCTCGAACTGGTCGACAAAGACGAACTCTTCCCCGAAGCGCCGGTGCATCCGGCTTACCGCATCGGGGCGTACACGATAGGCGGCGTGCGTGATCTTCTCGGCGCTCGCGTCGAGAACCAGCCATGGCAACTGGGGTTGGGGGCCGACCTGACGTTCTATTCCAAGCCGGCGGTGCTCGATCCGGCTTACGGCAGCTTTCCGGTTTCGTTCCAGATTTTCCTGCGATTGCGTCCCGCTCTATCAACTCACATGCATGGGCATTGAGAATTAGAATGGGTCGACACGATCGTGTATGCTGCTAACGGCAGTCAAAAAATTCTGGCTGTCTCTCGGCAAAATGCGAGAGAATATTTATCTGATGTCTAAAGCATTGCGGACACTGCGGGCGGTGCAGTGGTCGATGCTCGCCAGCATCCTCGTGTACACGGTGCTGGGAGAACTCGTGGGGCCGCGCTCTCGCGGCGTGGACCCGGGGCTGAGCTATCTGTTCAGCACCCTGGCCGTGGGCATCGTGGGGGCCATTTTTGTCGTGCGGCGTACGCTGGTGCAACGAGCGGCCGCAAGCCTGGCCGCTCACCCCGACGACAACCTAAGCCTCGGTCACTGGAGCACGGGCTACTTCGTGACCTACGCGCTTTGCGAAGCGCTGGCCCTGTTCGGTCTGGTGCTGCGTTTTCTGGGAAGCCCGGTGCAGCACAGTCTCCTGTTCTATGTGGGAGGCTTTGCGTTGCTCTTCTTCTTCCGGGCGAGAGAGCCCGTCAGCGCCTGATTTTCCTGTTGGAGGGTCGATGTCGATCAACGGGCCCGAAGAACTGCACGGTATGCGCGCCGCCGGGGCGGTGGTGCGTCAAATCCTGGAAGCAATGAAACGCTGCGTTCGCCCAGGTGTGAGCACGGCGGAACTGGACGAAGTTGGTGCTGGGGTAATGCGGGAACAAGGAGCACGCTCGGCGCCGGCACTGGTTTACCAGTTTCCGGGCGCAAACTGCATCAGCGTCAATGAGGAAGCGGTTCACGGCATTCCGGGGAAGCGGGAATTGCGGTCCGGCGACCTGGTTAAGCTGGATGTCACGATTGAAAAAGACGGATTCATGGCGGACGCCGCCATCACCGTTCCGGTGGGTGAGGTCACAGAAGAGAGCCGGCGTCTGGCCGAGTGCGCGGAGCGCGCGTTTACCAAGGCGATGCTGGTGGCACGGGCGGGCTTTCGGGTCTCAGAAATCGGAAGAGTCGTGGAGCGCGAAGTGCGACGCAGTGGGTTCGCGGTGATCCGCGATCTCAGCGGTCACGGCATCGGACGCACCATCCACGAGGATCCGCGGGTGCCGAACTTTCCTGACCCGCGCGCGAACCAGGTATTGACGGAAGGCCTGGTCATCACGGTCGAGCCGATTATTGCCGCAGGATCGGGAAGAACCGTTGTGGCAAAAGATGGATGGACTGTGGTCACGGCCGACCGACGCCCTTCCGCACACTACGAGCACACACTAGTCATCACGAAGGGCGCGCCCATGCTTTTGACCGCGGCCTGAGGCTTTACGTTCCGATGTGGCAGCTGGCCAAGCCCCGCTTCTCCAGATACTGCTGGTGATATTCCTCGGCGGGATAGAACTCTACGGCGGGCACAATCTGGGTCACGATCGGCTTGGAGTAGCGATGCGCCTTATCGAGCGCTTCCTTCGAGGCCTGGGCCTCCGCCGCCTGTTCAGGGGAATGGAAGAAGATGGCGGAACGATACTGTGTGCCCCAGTCCGGACCCTGACGGTTCAGCTGGGTGGGATCGTGGTTCTCCCAGAAGACTTTGAGCAGGTCGGCGTACTTTACCGTGGCCGGGTCGAATTCGACTTCCACGGCTTCGGCATGTCCTGTCCGATCGGTGCAAACTTCCTTGTAGGTTGGATTGTCAGTCTTTCCGCCGGTGTAGCCGACGCGGGTTGCAGTCACGCCCGGAATCTGCCGGAAGGTGGCTTCGACGCCCCAAAAACATCCTGCTGCAAAGGTGGCTTTCGCCATTTTTATTGCCTCCTCGGTCAAGGCCGTTGTGAATGCTTCGATCTCGCCCTAGGTTAGATGAAGAACCGGTGAAAAAGTCACGGGAGTGTAAATTTCGCAGTCCGGGTACCTCTGGTCATTGACGCTCACTTGGAATCACGATAAAGTCCGGATGCAGGGTTTTTCTCCCCCCGAGATAGGTCCAGTGGTGCCCACGGCCAGCCGCCTTCAATCCGTGCCCAAGACTGTGCAGAAGTTCGCACTGCTCATTTTATTGGCGGTGACGGCGTCTCAGGCAGCCTTGTCGCAGGCGGTCCGGGCGGTCTCAGGATTCGCGCCGCAAAAGCGCCTGGGTTACCGCAATGGCGATCAGTGGGAACCGGCTATGGCTGCGGATGCCCACGGGCACATTTACGTGCTCTATCCGCAGTACGGCGCCGTGCCGGAATGCCCAACCTGTACGGCCCCGACGATCGCCCTGCTGGTCAGCAATGACAGCGGATTTTCGTGGCACTCCTCTCATCCACTGCTTCCGTTCCCGACTGGTCAGTTTGATCCGCAGATTGTGGTGGATCCGCAGGATCGACAGACGGTGTACGCATCGTGGCTGCAGAATGAGAAGCGCGACATCATTGTCGCGCGGTCGCTCGACTTCGGCCGCAATTGGTCTTTCTCAGTGGCGGAGCACGGCCGCGAGGATGCGGACAAGCCGGTGCTCGCCGTCCATGGCGCCGATGTTTACGTGGGATTCAACCACGAGGAAAAATTCCTGGTCGCCGCTTCGCACGATGCGGGGCAGACGTTTAGCGTGGTGAGCGTGAATCCGGCGGCTCCGCCGGGATGGTCGCTGGCCGGGGGCGCTACGGTCGATCCCGCCGGAAACGTTTATTTTGGCTGGACGGCATACGCTCGCCGCGAAATGCCTCTGCACCCGGTCAGTGTGTACATAAGCCGTTCGCTTGACAGCGGCCGCAGCTGGAACACGATGCTGTTGGACGTTTCGAGCGCTCCGCCTGGATGTGATGCCCAGGGTTGCCAGGTGGGCTTTCTGGGCGCGCAGATCGCTCTCGCATCGGATGCAGCCGGGTCGATCTATGCCCTGTGGAACGCGGGGAGCATCGCCGGTGGCGCCGAGCGCATGTATTTTTCGTCGTCCACTACGGGCGGGGCAAGCTGGAGCGCGCGGACGAGCGTTTCGGATGCCGCCGGGGGTGTGGAGCATTGCTTCCCCGCCATTGTCGCCGGTACTCCCGGCGATGTTCGCATTGCATGGATGGATGCCCGGTCCCCGGAACCCGGCCACCCCAATAGCCGGTTGTGGAACACCTTTTACCGCAGTTCGACCAACGGCGGCGCTACCTGGAGCCCCGAAGCGCAGCTCTCCGGTCCCAGTCGCGGATACGATTACGTTTTGCCCGGCGGTTTCCGATTCCCCTTCGGAGACTACTTCGGCCTGGCCATCGACAGCGAGGGCGCCACACATGCCGTGTGGGGCGAGGGGCGCGATTATAAATCTCCAGGCTCTATCTGGTACACTCGCGGTCGTTAATCAGTAGCCGGGCCATCAACACTCCCAAGTCTAGAGTCTTAGGCAACTTTTCTTCTCGTTGCATTGCGGACCTGATCCCGGCGCGGTTCAATTTCGCGTGACGGAGGCGTGCATGCACTTTCTGGGAGTCAATCTTTGGGCTGTCCTGGTTTCCGCTGTGGCCACCATGGTGGTCGGCTTCGTTTGGTATTCGCCGATGTTGTTCGCCAAGCCGTGGATGGTTTTGATGGGCTACGATCCCAACGACAAGGCCAAAATCGCGGAGATGCAGAAAAGCGCCGGGCCGTCGTATGCCATGTCGCTGATCGCCAGTGTCCTCTCGGCGATCGTGCTGGGGAAAATCATCGCTGTGTCGGGAACCGTCGGTGCCTTGGACGGTCTGAAGATCGGTTTGGTCGTGTGGCTCGGATTCGTCACCACGGTGCAGTTCACCAATGCGCTGTTCAGCCGCCAGCGCAACAAGCTTTACATGATCAACACGGGATATCAGGCGGTCTGCTATGTCGTGATGGGCGCGATTCTGGGCGCCTGGCGGTAAGGACAGCCTATCAAGTCTCTGGAAGGAACGAAGGCAAACAGTAAGGGGTGGAATTCCCAACTTCTCCAGGCAAAAACGAAACTAAGCTTTTCCTCGCCAGTGCCGTGACGCTCTACTTCGAGGTGCTGGTGATTCGCCATTTACCCACGGAAGTCCGCGTTTTCACCAATCTCAAGCATCTCCCGCTAATCGCAGCTTCTTCGGTATGGGATTGGGTATGCTCCTGGGAAGCTCCAGTCGGCGCCTACGAATTGTTTTCCCCTTTGCGGGTCGGTGGCGGGTGGGTAGCTGTTCCGGTTCTCTTCTCAGGGATTGTGTTTTCGAGCAGTATGCGGCGATTTAGGCGGCCGGCTGAAGCCTTGGGCGTCAACCTGTACGGTGCGGTACTCGGTGGGCTTCTCGAAAACACTGTGATGATCGGCGGCACGCCAGTACTCAAGGCGCTGGCGATTGGAATGTATGCGCTTTCTGCGGTTGCGCTGTATCGGAGCGGACTCCAGCCTGCCTTGAAGGTTACTGGGGACGTCTTCGATGCGCAATGAATGGTTAGTAGCATGGAAGACCGTATGCCGTTACGGAACTTGCCGGGGCAGATTCGCACTCACTCCGTTCACTCCAGCAGCATTCCGCCGGTGAGGTCCGCAATCTGCGCGACGTGGTGCTCGCTGCACCATTCCTGCAGTTCGTCCACGATTTTCTCGGTGGCGCAGGGATCCCAATAGCTGGCCGTGCCGATCTGCACTGCGGTCGCACCCGCCAGCATGAACTCGATGACGTCGGCAGCGGTGGAAATCCCGCCCATGCCAATCACGGGAATCCTCACCGCGTGCGCCCCATCGTAGACCATGCGCACCGCGATGGGCTTGATCGCCGGGCCGGAAAGTCCGGCCGTAATGTTGGCGATGCGCGGCTTGCGCGTCTCGGTATCGATCGCCATGGCCACAAATGTGTTGACCAGCGACAGAGCGTCGGCGCCCGCTTCCTGCGCGACGTAGGCCATCTGGGCGATGCTGGTCACATTGGGCGAGAGTTTGACGATCAGCGGACGCTCGGCCACACGCCGCGCAGTGGTCACCACCTCATCGAGCGTGCGCGGATCGCTGCCAAACTGCAGCCCTCCATGGGCGGTGTTGGGGCAGGAGACATTCAGCTCATAGGCTGCGATGCCTTCACCGCCATTGAGAATCTCGATGGTTCGCTCGTAGTCTTCACGCGTGTAGCCGAACACGTTGGCAATCACCACGGCGTTCCTGATCTGCCGCAGCCGCGGCATCTTCTCGTCAAGAAATGCCTGCGCGCCCATGTTCTGCAGTCCAATCGCGTTCAACATGCCGGCCGCTGTCTCCCACAGTCGCGGCGGTGGATTGCCGATGATCGGCTCTTTCGACAGGCCCTTCACCACAAGACCGCCGAGTTTGCCGAGGTGTACTACATCCTCGAACTCGACGCCGTAACCGAAGGTTCCGCTGGCAGCAATGACTGGGTTCCTGAGTTGGAGACCAGCCACGTTGACGCTCAGGTCCGGGTGGGATGCGGTCATGGCTTGCTCTCTCCGGGTTGGTTCTCTCCCGCGCACCCGGCGCTTGCTCCGGCTGAACCAGTCCCGCGATGTGGCGGAACCAGCGCCTCGGTCAGCACGCGCCCCACAGAATGTGTGGGAGCGTTGATTCCCAGCAGCGACGCCAGAGTCGCCGCCATGTCCACCGGTTCAACGCTGGTGCGATAGGTTCCCGCCTGAAAGGGCAGCCCGTAAAAGGCCAGCGGAACGTGCGTATCGTAGTTGTAAGGCGAGGTATGATCGGTGCCTTTGCCGGGCCCGACCGTATATATGTCCGGGATGCCCATCACGTACCAACTCCCCTCGGGAGAATAACTGTTCAGGTATTTTCGTCCTAGTGCCGTGTCGGGGACCTCGCCCAACGCGAGCTGCGACTTGGTGTAGTAGTCGCGCAGGCCCGCTTGCTTCATGGCTTCGCCCACGGCGCTCTCAGCATCATGCTGGCGCACGTGAGCCGCGGCGAAGGCGTCCTGGTCGAGCCAGGCCAGTGGGTAATCCAGCTTCACATAGGAAGCGGGATGTCCGGGAGAGAACTTTGCGGCGATCGCGGCGTTGATCCGCGACTCAAGCTTGGCGACTTCGAGATTCGCCGCCGGGATGCGCAGTTTCTTCGCCTGGTCCGGCAACCACGAAACACCGTGGTCGGCGGAGAAAGCGATCCAGACGTCGGCCAAGCCGATCTGGTGGCCGAGGAAATTGATGAAATCGGCAAGCTCCTTATCGAGATCGAGAGCCATCTGCCGCATCTCGGCAGAATCGGGGCCGACCTGATGGCCGAGAATGTCGTTGGGCGAGAGGCTGACCGAGAGCAGATCGGTGGCCGGGCCGCGGCCGACGTTTTCGTAGACCATTAATTCTTTTGCGAACTCGAATTCGTACTCGTTGCCGAATGTGGTCGATCCCACGATCTCGTAGAAACCGGCTTCGGATCCGTCCTTGTTCTTGCGATGCTGGGTCGTGCGCAGCAAGCTTCCCTGGGCGTCTTTCCAGTCACGATCCCAGTATTTCGCGGGACGAGTCGAGTTGAAATCCTTCACCCAGCGCGGGAGTTCGTTCCGGTAGAAGGTGGAAGTCACCCAGGCACCGCTTTTCGCGTCAATCCAGTACGCCGCATCTCCTGCGAAGCCGGCGGGCAAGACGGCCGCGCGATCCTTCAGCGAGACTCCGAACACCCGCGCTTTGCCGTCAGTGGCGAGTTTGAGTTCATCTCCGAGCGTGTCAGCCAGCAGGTTGTGCGGGGAGGCACCGGCTTTGTCGCCCTCGACGCCGATCAGCTTAGTGTCATCGTCTTCGACCGAAGTCACCATGCGCTTCTTTTTCTGGTCCCACCATTCGTTGGCGGCGATGCCGTGGCCATTGCTGTAGGCGCCGGTGAACAGCGTCGAGTGGCCGGGGGCGGTGCGCGTGTTGGCGTAGTCGTAGTAGCAGTTGGGAAAATAGGCGCCGTGGTCGAGAAGGAAGCGGAAGCCGGAGTCTCCGAACTGGTCGCGATAGCGCTCCAGGTAATCGCCGCGGAATTGATCGATCACAATCACCACGACCAGCTTGGGGCGCCCGTTATACGCCGACGGGAAAGCGCGAACCGGAAGAGTGGCAACCACCACGATCACGGCCAGGGCCAACGAGAGAGATGGCGCGGTCGATCTGGGGGAAGACCTCATCGCGAAGGTAGTTTACACAGGCGGGGCGTATCCGCCAAAGATCGTGGCGCGAACCTCGCCAGTCTGAACGGCGAACGCCGGGATGCTCGCTACTCCGGGGTACTATACCGGGTAGGCTTGGGGCAGCGCACGGAACAGACTCCCTGGTTTGGATTGCTCTGGAAGGGTCTTGCTTTCAGCCGTTTCGCTCGTGGACAAGATCGAAAGCGGTCTCATCCTCTCCGATCGATGGCTGCTTGACAGATGAAGGATGGCCGCAACTGCGAGGCCCAACGGGGTGCTGAAGGCGACGAAATACCACAGGGCGGGAAGGCCAAGAACAAAAATCAGGCCACAACCAAGGGAACACCAGACCCGGGAATCCAGCCCCGACGCCAAGTTTGTGCATGTTGATGCCGGAATGGCGATTCTCAGACACAGCACACCTTCTTTACTGAAGCTAATCATCCCACTAACCTGCCCCAGACTCAAGGTTCTCGATACTGGATGACACTGGATGCTGGCAACTGCTGACTACACCGGGACCGGGACGTTCTCCACGATCTCGCGCAGGACTTGGTCGGACTGCTCCGACTTTTTCAGGGTTGAGGCGTACAGGCCGTTGACTACAACTCTGTGGGCGAAGACGGGAACGACCAGGGGCTTGAAATCTTCCGGAGTGCAGTAGGAGCGGCCTTCGAGAAACGCCATGGCTTGGGCGGCCCGGTAGAGAGCCTGCGAGCCGCGGGGCGAGACGCCTAGCGAGAGAAATTCCGACTCGCGGGTGCGGCGCACGATCTCGAGGGCGTAGCTCACCAAGGATTCGTCCACGCGGATGAGTTTTACAGCTTCCTGCATCTCGAGCACATCCGCACCGCTGAGAACCGGGCGGAGATCTGCCATATGTGAGGCTCCGGCTTCGGATCGCAGGATCTCACGCTCGGCCTGGGCGTCAGGATATCCCATGCGCACGCGCAGCAGGAAACGGTCCAGTTGCGACTCGGGCAGGGGATAGGTTCCGTGATGCTCCACGGGATTCTGCGTCGCAATCACCAGAAACGGCTGCGGCAGCTCATAAGAGTGCGCGTCGACCGTGACTTGGCCTTCATTCATCGCCTCGAGCAGAGCAGACTGCGTTTTGGGCGTGGTGCGGTTGATTTCGTCGGCGAGCAAGACGTTGGTAAAGACCGGTCCACGCTTGAAATCGAACTGCTGCTCCATCGCGGAGTAGACGGAGATGCCGAGAACATCGGACGGCAGCATGTCGCTGGTGAATTGCACGCGCTGAAAGGTGCAGTCGATGGCGCGGGCCAAGGCCTGTCCGAGCGTGGTCTTGCCGACGCCGGGAACGCCTTCGATGAGCAGGTGTCCGCGGGCGAAGATAGAGACCAGGGCCAGGCGGACCACGTCGTCCTTGCCACGAATCACGCGACATAGGGCTTTTTCCAATTCCTTAGCTTTGTGGGATACGGCGCTGGCGGTCTCAAGTGACATTCTCTCGATTCTACTATCGGGTTCGGCAGGTGGCGGAGTTACGGACGTCATGAAGCTTCTAGCGGCTAGCTCCTAGCTAATCAACTTCCGATTCTCCACGGCTGCAGAAGTAAGAACGTCAGCTTTCCCGGTGCTTGCGCGGGCGCACGAAGGAACGCTTAACGAATGTCTGAGCTAGAAGCTAGGAGCCAGCAGCTAGAAGCTGTCTCACTGCATAAACTCCGCGGGCCTTCCCGTCAGGCGCTCGATGCGCTTGGCGACGGGCGGGTGGGTCGAGAACAGGTTGCCGAAGCTCATGCCTCCCAAGAAGGGCTGGATGATGAACAGATGCGCGGTTGAGGGGCTCGCTTGCAAGGGAAGGCGGCGCGCGTACGCGTCGATTTTCTGGAGGGCACTGGCTAAGGCATAAGGGTTGCCCGTGTAATGCGCGCCGCTGGCGTCGGCTTGATACTCGCGCGTGCGCGAGACCCAAAGCTGGATCAGGGCGGCGGCGATGGGGGCGACGATCAGCATCAAGAGTGCGCCCAGGCCTCCGCCGCGATTTTCGCGTTCGCCGCGTCCTCCGAAGCCGCCGAAGATCATGGCCCAGCGGCCCATGCTGGCGAGCATGGTGACGGCGCCCGCAAGAGTGGCGGCGACGGAACTGATCAGGATGTCGCGGTTGTTGACGTGGCCGAGTTCGTGGGCGAGGACCCCTTCCAGTTCCTCGTCGTTGAGCAACTCCAGAATGCCATGCGTGACCGCGACCGAGGCATGTTGCGGGTTACGTCCGGTGGCGAACGCGTTGGGCGATTCTGTGGGAATAACGTAGATCTTCGGCATGGGGATGCCGATTTTCTGTGCCAGACGCTCGACTGCAGCGTAGGCGCGCGGGAGTTCTTCGCGCGTGACGGGCTGCGCGCGGTAGGTGGCGAGCGCGATCTTGTCGGAGAAGAAGTAGGCGACGAAGTTCATCACGGCGGCGAAGACGAGCGCGAGGATCATGCCATTCTGGCCTCCGAAGGCGCGGCCAATGAACATCAGCAGCAAGGTCATCAGGGTCAGCAGAAATGCGGTCTTGAATGCGTTTCCCATAGAATTGTTGAGTCTAGCGTTATTAGATGATGAGCGGGGTGGGGAGATGCACGGGTGCCGATTTGGTACGAACACTCTGTGGGGTAGGGTGCCCCTCCCCCGGTCTATTAGAATCATTGAGTTAGCGGTAAAACTAAAGTAAATCTATGGACTCAATGGGTTACGAGCAAGAACGTGCCGAATAAGGGGTTAGCTGGGAGTTGGCGGTAGGGGATCACGGTAGAGTGTCACTTTTGTTAGGGAGGCGCGATGCAAAGGAGTTTTGGCCGTCGTTCAGCCGTCCCTAACAGGACGGGTTTGAGATCTAGCGATCGCGACCCGGCGTTAAGACGCCGGGCCATTTTCGGGCGCGCCTCCGGCGCTGGGTAATCTACTCGCGGCTTCGAAGGTGGACTAGAGGACAGCGGATTCCTCAGCGGCTGAAGGCGCTTCGGAATGACAAGACTTCAAGGAAGGAGCGTGCGAGGGCGACACGCGCATCCGATAGGTCGAGAGGTCGAGTTATGCTCGACCGGTACAGCCGGGGCGATAGTCCCCCCATTAGCTTCCTGCTGTACACAGCGAGGACGGCTCAAACTGGTTTGGCGGCTTCGCGTTTTAGGGCGCGTTCCAGGGTTTGGTCCAAGGCGGACTTGGTTTTTTCGTATTCCTGCTGCGAGATGCGGCCTTGTTTGTGTTCGACTTCGAGTTCGAAGAGCTCTTCTTTCAGGCCTTCCAGCAGCATGGAGGTCGAGGAGCCCTGGGGACGGGCGGGCTGCGGGCGTGCTTCCGCTGTACGACCGTCGCTGGGACGAGGCTCGCTGGCGCGCACTTCTCTCGCGCGTACCTCGCGCACGGGCGGAGCTTCGGGTTCCTCGTAATCGGCGTCCAGATCGGGCTCTTGCATTTTCTGCAAAGCCTTCTTGGATTTCGGGCGGGCCGCTTCACGAGCGGCGGCTTGCTGGCGCGAGGCTACGTAGACCCCTCCAACTACGAGCGCTAAGGCGAATGCGCCGAGTATCCACCAACGATATTTCTGGAGAGGATCGGGAGCGTCAATGGGCGGGCCTAGGCCGCCGCCGGGACGATTATTGTCTCCCTGTGCCGAGCCACCCTCGCTGGGTGCGCCAGCGTTTTCCTGACGGGCCTGCAGGGTGCCCGTTCCTGACACCTTGAAAGCGAGCGACTGTCCCGCCTGTGCGCCGGACGCCACTTGCACATTGGCGTCGGGCTGCTGCGGGTCATTCATGGACTGGTAGTTGGTCCCGGAGGCGGCCGCGAAGTTCATGCCCTTGGGCACGATGGCGACGAAATGCTGCAGGGGATAAATGCTCTTGGGGTCGATGTTGGCGCTACCGTCGTAGGGGAGTTGGTACTCGACCTGGAATTGCGTAGTGCCGGGGCGTAAAGGAAAGAGAAACGAGTAACGCGTCTTTTTGTCGTCCTGCGGAACCGGCATTTGGCTAAGCGGGTTGCCGTTCGCCGTCATGGCCGAGCCGTTGACGATCTTCGCGCCATCAGGGACGTAGAACTCCAGGTTGCGCTCATTCATCTGGGTGAGCGGAGGCTTGGACTTGTTCTCGACGGCGAAGGCACGCATGACGTCCAACTGGTTTCCTTCGGCTTGCACGCGCATGATGTCGGCGACGACCTCGATGCCGACGACTTGCTTGGCGACGTCGTTGACTTCGACTTCGACCGACGTAGTTCCCGGAGGAGCCATGCGGTGGTAGGTGACGCCCTGGTGGATGGCGCGGACCAGGTGCGGGCCCTGCGCGTCGAGCTTGAAGCTGAAATTGCCTTTGGCGTCGGCCTTGGTGCGTCCGGCTTCCTCCATGCCCTGGCCGAGGGTGAGCAGGACGACTTCGTCGCCGGCGGCGGGCTTGCCGGTGGTGGCGTTCTTCACGGTGCCGGTCAGGGTTTGGGCGGCGGCGAAGGGCGTCAGCAGGGCGGCTAGCAGGACCAGGAATGCCGCTCGGCAATTATGTGGCGACAGCCGCCATTGGCTGTCGGGCCTGGCGAAGCCCGGCTGCTGCCGGCCGGAGGAGAATGCAGTCGAGCTGCGCTCGACTGGACAGCTGGGGGCGGCTGTCCCCTCATGGATCGGTGAGAACTCCCTGACAGCCCGGTTGGACGCACTGTCAAGCACGAGGTCCCTCGAGTTCGCGGGAACTCCGCTTCGCGCACTTCCCGCTACGCTCAGGATGACAGAGTGTTTCTTGATTTGGGTTTCGGTCATGGTCTCGATTTTCCTGGTACGGCGGCTGCTTTGCCTTCGAGGCGGGCGATCTCGGCCAACAGCGTCGCGGCTTCATCTTGCAGGGACGCTTTCATGGACTGGTAGTCGGCATCAGGGACCTTGCCGGCTTTGTATTCGAAGTTCAGATCGCGCAGGTTTTCGTAGACGACGTCTCTGCGCTCGCGCAGGTACGCGGCGCGCGTTTTCTCTGGACCCAGGTAGAGCTTGCCCGGGAGATAGAAAACGTAGAACAGCACAGCGGCGGTGAACAGGAGGCAGCAAGCCAGTTCGAAGCTCATAGGTCGATCTCCTTGCGGGCCTGATCGCGGAATTGTTCCAATTCGGCGCCGTGAAGGGGGCGCAGGCCGTCGGCGATGGCTGGCGCAGGCCGGTTCTTCCAGAGGCGGACAATGTAGATGACCAGGCCGAAGCCGAAGATCAGGGCGGCGAAGGGCATGATCCATGCGGTGCGATCAAAGCCGGCGCCGGTAGGAGCGGCGAGGACCGTGGGTCCGTATTTTTGCACGAAGGCTTGCTCAACCAGGCTGTCGCTGTCGCCGCGGGTGATGGCGGCCTGCAATTCGTTGCGCATACTGTCGGAGTCGGGACAGCCCACGTGGTTGCATTCGAGCAGGACCTGGTTGCAGCTGCAGATGCACATCAGTTGATGGCCAAGGTCGTGGAAGCGGGAGGCGGGATCGCCGGCGCCAGCCAGGGCGAAGACTGCGAGACAGAGGAGGGCGCATTGGAGGACGTGGCGGAGGGTTGGATTTGGTCTCGTCTTCATTTGTTGATTCCGCCTTTTTCGTTAGGGATTGTGTCGTCCCTACGGACTTGTTCTTTTTTATCGAACCTACCCGGCACTGCCGTGCCGGGCTTTCATATGCCGCCGCTTCGCGGGCTGGGCGCCTTGACGTGCAGGCTCCATCTTCGCGTCTTAAACTTGCCTTTGCCCAGAAGCCGAGCTTCGCTCGGCCGGACAGCCGAGGGCGGCTGTCCCTACATTTGCCTTGTCCTTCAGCGTCAACGGTCCCTAAACTTTTCACACTGCCAAACACTAATCCCCGGCGACTGGAGCCGGGTGCTCCACGAGCCTTGGTGCCGGCACCCTTACTTGCGCGGGGGCGTTGGGGACCAGGGCTAGGCCGGTACCCAGGAGCATGAGCCACACACCCAGCCAGATCCACATCACCAAGGGATTCACGTGCGCCTTGAGGATGGGATGGCCTGTCTCCTGATTCAATCCTTCATAAACGATGTAGAGATCTTCGTTGAGCGTCGAGCGGATGAATGGCAAGGTCGATGCCTGGTTGCTCGCTTTGTAGAAGCGGCGCTCTGGCGTCAAGGTGTCGATCTTTTTGTCCTGTTTGTAGACATCGAGCACGGCCCACTCGGAGGCATAGTTGGCGGAGTCCTCGTCGGTGTAGGACTTACAGACCAGGGTGTAGCCGCCGATATACATCTTGTCGCCGTAACTCATCTCTTGTTCTTTTTCTTGATTGAAGGCAGCGCCGGCCATCCCGATGATGATGACCACGGCGCCGAAGTGGACGATGTAGCCTCCGTAGCGGCGCGTGTTGCGATGCGTGAGCTGGACCATGGAGGCGAACATGCCCTGGCCGGTGTGGCCGGAAATGACTTTACCGCCGCGATAGAACTCGCTGGCGATGGTCAGCGTGACCAGCACGGCGAGGCTGAGCGCCATCAGCGAGTAGAAGTAGGAAATGTCTTTCCAGGGGCGAAGACCGAACGGTCCTCCCCAGGAAGGCGGAGTCAGCATCAGGAAGATGGCGACGATGACCGCGCCGGCGGTGGGCCAGGCGAAATTACGCTTCAGGCTTTCAAACGACGTTTTGCGCCACGCCAGCAGGGGGCCGACGGCTGTGAGGATCAGGAGAAGGAGCGCGACCGGAATCGCAACCCGGTTGTAGAATGGCGCTCCAACGGTGACCTTGTTGCCCTGAACCAATTCGGAGATCTTCGGGAACCATGTTCCCCACGCTACCGTGAAACAGAGCAGCACAAAGAGAAGGTTGTTGAACAGAAAGCTGGACTCACGCGAGATGAGGGATTCGAGTTTGTGCTCGCTGCGCAGATGCTCCCTGTTCTTGATGTAGAAGAACAGAAAGACCGCGGCAATGACGGCAAGAAAGTACGCGAACCAGACGCCAATCGAAGATTGCGCGAAGGCGTGGACGGAACTGATGATGCCGCTGCGGGTGAGGAACGTTCCCCAGATGGAGAGCCAAAATGAGCCGAAGACCAGCCACATGTTCCAGGTTTTAAGCATGCCACGCTTTTCCTGCATCATGACTGAATGCAGAAATGCTGTGCCGAAGAGCCAGGGCATCAGGGAAGCGTTTTCGACTGGGTCCCATCCCCAGTAGCCGCCCCAGCCTAGGACCGAGTAAGCCCAGTGGGCGCCTAAGAAGATGCCGCAAGTCAGGAGTCCCCAGGTGACCATGGTCCAGCGGCGGGTGATGTGGATCCATTTGTCGCCGGGATACTTCATGATCAACGCGCCGAGCGCGAAGGCGAAGGGCACGGTGGTTCCGACGTAGCCGAGATAGAGCATGGGCGGATGGATCACCATCTCGGTGTATTGCAGGAGGGGATTGAGACCGCTGCCATCGGGGCGGAGCGGGCCTTCGAGGAGGCCGAAGGGGTTCGCCGCGAAATTTACGAGAGATAGAAAGAAGATCTGGACTGCAGCGAGAACCACCGAGGCGTAAGCGAACAGGCGAGGGTCGGTTTTGTAGCGCAGCCGCAGAACGAAGGCGTATCCCGACAGAAGGAGCGACCAGAAGACAAGCGAACCTTCCTGTCCGGACCAAAGCGTGGCGAACTTGTACTTTGCGTCGAGGTCGCGATTGCTGTGATGGAAAATGTACGCGATGCGGAAATCGTTATTGAAGGCGGCGATCACCAGAACTGCGGCAGCCAGCAGTACGGCTACGAAAACCACGAGCCCGGCGCGGCGCGCGGTCTCGGCGATTCGATCGGAGGACTGACGCAGCCCGGCGATCAGGAACGACCAGAACGAATCGGAGCGGCGATCGAGGTCTTTGGCGCCCCGCTGGGCACGCCCGTCAGAGGCGGGGTTGCGGAGCACGAGCGCGACAATTCCGGCGGCGAACGAATATACGCTCAGCGCCAGGGCAATGAGCAAAGCAAAACTACCTATTTGCGCCATGTCGGGAGTCCCCAAGGTATTTTTTCAGAAAGCCACCGTTGAGGCAACTGGGGAGGGCAGGAAAACAAGTACCAGTAGGACACGGCGGAGTGGCAACGGGGAACTGGAACTTGTAAGGAGAGGAAAGGGAAGTACCGGAAAATCGATTGGGCGGGAAGGTCACATTGCCGCCCTGGAGCGGCGGCCGGGGCTCGGCCGCCATTCGCGGTTCGGGCGACGAGTCGGCGCTATGCGCTTTGCTGGTGGTAACGCTGGCGAACCTCGCGCTCTGCGCTTACCCAGTCCTCGGTTTCGTGGCCAGGCTCGAACCCGCGCCGCTCGGAAAGCAAGTAGGCGAGGCGGCGAATCTCATCTTCGAGGTTGATGGGAACGAGGTTCGAACGGGACTCCGCTTTCACGCTCTGGGGCTCGCGTGGTTTTCTTGGAGTCGTATTCTTCATCATAGCTTTTATGGTTTCTGAGGCAGTCGGTTGAGCCGCGAAGGTTTCCGGCGATCCATTGCCAGGATTGGATACGGCAGTTGTGGAGCTGGACGCGAATTCCTCCGTGCCAGGGTGCTTCTTGGGAGATTTCGATCTGGACATAAGTGATTACTCCTTAAGGTCTCCTAAATGTCTAGGAATGATTGGAATAGTTAATAAATGAACCACATGCATACGCGTTGCTCCGGCAAGTTCGTTATTGCCACACAATGGGTTGCTCCTCCGATGATTATCTTTAATATAAACCCACTGGGACTGTGGAAGGGAGCAAGTTGTAGTAATAAAAATGATACGGGCGTGCGAAATCCTGAAACCGGAACTTGCAACGGACCTGATTTTCGAGCAACCAGATCGGCTCCAGTGCCGGTGCGAAATGGCTTGCTATAATCGAGGTCTGCCCAGAGTGGCGCTATCGTCTAGGGGTTAGGACGGAAGATTCTCAATCTTCAAACCCGGGTTCGATTCCCGGTAGCGCTACCAACTGTTTTCCGCTAAAGCCCGCTAAATCAGCGGGTTTTGTTTTTGCCCGAAAATCGTTCTGACGATTGTTTTCTAGCGGGGATCGAGTGCGTGTCTCGGATAACTTCTTTTGGGCAAAAGGGGCCACAGGGACAATTTCAGCGCCGCCAGATGCGGTTACAACCCTGAGTGGCGCATGGGATGGTGGCCTCACGCGACAGGAAACGAGCGTACAAGGGAGGCATACCGTTTACGGGGTGTGGTTCGACGAGCCGCAGTTCGCTGCTGACGGAGACGGCCCCTACAGTGGCGGTCAAATCTGGGAAAGTGCGTTGAGTTTGATAACTGACAGACCGAACTAGCCCGTCGTTGATGAGCGTAATTGATTTATCGGCAACAACACCACTCAGGCTGACCAGTGCTCAGGGCTTCTGTTGACTCCGCCGCTCGGCCTCATTTATCGCATTCCTGAACTGTTCGACCGCGACGATCTCAGGCAAGTCGTCCAATGCGTCCTTTGCGACGTAGCGCCAAACCGCCGGAGCATCCAGCGGATATTCGACTCGCCCCCTATAGACCTCAAAGCTATCCTGCAACAGACCCATTTCGTTACTAATATGCGGTCGTCGGTCCGTTGCGGTTGCGCGGCCGGAATTGGTGAGGTCGGGCGAAGAGCGACCCTGCTGAGAAGCGTCGGGAATATCGCCGATATAATCGTTCGGGCGCCTGTCCGCCGGGGAATTGTGGATCGTTGGACCATTCGCATGTCCCGTCCGTACCGCGATGATCAAGTCCGCAGCCGGTGCATTCATGATGACCTTGAATCTGCCACATTTCGTTATTGCATTTTCCACGTTAGTCTGCGCGGTTCGATTTGCGTTTGGACTCGTCAGAGGCTCGCCTGCCTCAGGACGAATCACAACTGCAACGGTCTGCGCCCTGAGCACATCTTCGGGGAGCACCTGCTTTTTCTTGTTTTTTGCGCTCGCTTGAACTAACAGAAGAAGAACGAGGAAAGCAATCGGCATGCGTACGGACATAGCTGCCTCCGTGTTCTTGTGCTGGCCGTTATACAACTCAGATTGACGAAACAGGCGACTTCACTCAAGTTCCCGGTCGCGGGGGTTCTGAGCCAATGGCGATTTCTCGCCAACTGATTGCCCTGGCTCAGTCATGCGGGGCTTCGGAACAATTACCGGAGAGATGGAAATCTAAAAGTAAGCGAAGTCGCACAGACTGAAGCCTCGATGTGCCGTCAGGTGAACTGAGAATATGGCGATTCGTAGAAGGGAATCCTGTAAACGACGGAGTTGTATTTTGGATTCGTGCGGTTGCCTATGATCTCGCCGTGAAGATTCTCAGCGATACGCCTGCTGGCAGTGTTTGTATGGCTACCGGATAGATGAAACTTCCTTTGCCGAGAGTTGCGTGTCCCCACTCAACAAGTGCGGCCACGACTTCCCGGCCAAAACCCTGCCCGTGTGCGGTTTCCTTGAGCCAAAGGCCGAGTTCGGGCGAAACAGAATCCGCGTCTTCCAACGAGGCCATGCCTAGGCACTCCCCGTTGTCGAGCCGCCGGATGACCAAAGAAAACTTGGTCGGTTCCGGAGCCTGCACTCTCTTCTCGCATCGCGTCACGTACTCGCTCCACGATGGCGGCTCCCATGGCATGAATTTGGCGATGGCGGGCCTGATGCACCCAAAAACCTCCTGTGCATCCATCATCTGGAACTCGCTGAGCTCCAATCTTGGGGACTGGATGACAATCATTGTGTCAGCCCATCAACGACGGATGATACGTCAATCAATAGCTGGCGAAAACAGGCGTCTCACCAAGAATCGGGCCGACTTTCGGTCAAGGGTCAAAACGCGCTAGGCGATTTTGCGTCAACTGAGAAACGGGTTGTGGGAGGATCCCGGGCGCGCTGGTCAGTCGAGTTTGCCCTTATCCGGGTTGTAGTAGAAATGTAGCCGCAGTGTGAGATACGAGCCGGTGAATTCGCTGGGCAGCGGCGGAAAGGGGTTTGACTTCGTTATGCCTTCGAAGGCCGCTCGGTCTAGCAGCACATCGCCTGAAGCAGCTACCAGACCGATGTTCGCAACGCTGCCATCTTTACATAATGGAAAACTCAATGCCGACCTTGCCCTTCCTCGTCGAAGCAGATTCGGGGATTAGGCGGTACCAGTTGGCCTGAATGTCCTGCCTCACTCGTTGCACGTTTTGTCCAAAATCCACGCCCTGCGTGTCGCTTAGAATCTCGATAGATCCCGACCCGCGCCCCCCAGTTCCTCGGCTACACTCCGCCACTTGCAAGACTACGAAGCCCTGCTTTGTTCGGATTACATCGGAAACCGGAAGACATTGCCGATGCAGTAGCGTTTCTGGCGTCAGACGCGGCCCGCTGGATCACGGGTGCCAGCATTCCCGTTGATGGCGGCACGAAGCTGTAACTAATACGGTGAGGAGCGCAATGGAGACTGAGACGAGCAAAGGCAAGGAGATCAGAATTCCTGGGCCAGACCATCCCATCGCAATTTCTCCGGCTGAGGGTAAGGTGCGTCTAATGGTCGCCGGGAAAATAATTGCTGAATCGACGCGAGCACTCCGACTGGAGGAGAAGGGCTATCCGCCTGTTTACTATCGCCGCGTAGCGATACGGGGATGTCGTTCCTCGTTCGAACCAGGCATTACAGCTACTGTCCGTACAAGGGGGATTGTACGCACTGCAGCATTCCGATCGGCGGTTCGAAATCGGAATATGCCGTCTGGACTTACGAAAAACCTTACGACGCAGTCGCAAGCATCAATGACCACCTGGCTTTTTATCCCTCGCGGGTCGATGCAATCGAAGTGATCTTCTGAGCACGTTTGAGCGTTGTTCTGCAGCTTGCCCTCTGCGAAACGATCTTCAATGTTTCACCGACCTGCGGTCGGAACAAGAAACAAAGCTAGATCTCGCTGAGTAGCAGGTACCAGAGGTAGCTAACGATCTGTCGACCTCGGCGTTAAATGCACACAGAGACCCGATCTGCACTGCCCGACTTCACGGGACTGTTCGTCCGATTAGAGACTACGAAGAGCTGTCACGAAGTTGTCGATCTTGCGGTTCGACGATGCTTTGCCTGATTTGAGGTTGCGCTCGATGCATAGCCCGGAGAAGAAAGACAGCACCATCTCCGCAATTGCAGAAGGAGCCATTCCGGGCTTTTCCGCCTCGATATTCATCGCGAGAAGGCGCTGCAACAGCGCCCGATTCTCCGTCACGACGGCATAAGCCTCATCTGGAAGAATAGCGAACTCCCGCATGGAATTGACGGAGAAGCAGCCCTGCTGTTCCCCGTTGTTGAGCGGACCATTCTTAAGAAAAGTCTCGACGTTTTTCCAGCCGAGAGGCTCCTTAGTGAGAAGCCCCCTCTTCCCCTGGCTCTCCAGGTAGTGTCGAAGGCATTCCACGAAAAGATCTTCTTTGTCTCGAAACTCTGTATACAGCCCCGACTTGTTCACGCCTGTGGCTCGTTCTAGTTCCTGAAGGCTTGTGTCCGCGAACCCGTGCTTCCAAAAGACCGGCATGGCCTTCTCCAGCACTTCCTCTCGGCTAAACTTCTTCGGGCGCCCCATCCACACATTATCTGATAAAGAACTGAATAGTTCAATATTTCTGCAACCGCGCGACAGCCTCATCATCTTATAGAACTGAGCGGTTCAAAACTCCGTGGAGTTTATGAGATGTCGAATCAGCCATTGTTCACACCATATCGGATGGGGGACCTTGGTCTCCCTAACCGCATCGTCATGGCCCCCCTCACCCGGATGCGTGCGCAATCGCAGGATCATGTGCCCACGAGCTTGCAGGCGGAGTATTACGCGCAGCGTGCTTCGGCCGGACTGATCATCGGCGAGGCCACCGCGATTAGCCCGGAAGGATTTGGCTGGGCCGATACGCCCGGCCTGTGGACGGAGGAGCAAGTCCGCGGATGGCGACGCGTCACGGATGCCGTCCATGCAGCTGGCGGCCGAATCATTGCACAACTGTGGCACACAGGAGCAATCTCGCATCCTGAACTACGACACGGTACGCAGCCCGTGTCCGCATCGAACGTCAATCCGGGCCAGCTGTCGTTCACGCGGACGGGACGGAAGCCGACGGTAACGCCGCGGGCTCTGACGAAGCACGAAATTAAAGTCACGATTGCGGACTTCGCGCGAGCTGCGCGAAATGCGATGAAAGCCGGCTTCGATGGTGTCCAGATCCTCGCCAACTATCTCTATTTGATCTCGCAGTTTCTGAACGTCGCCACCAACCTGCGTAAAGACGAATACGGCGGGAGCCTGGAGAATCGCTCGCGTTTTCTCTTCGAGGTAGTCGAGTCGGTCCTGGGTGAAGTCGATTCACAACGAGTTGGAGTCAAGATCAGCCCCATGCACGAAGGCGGTGCATTTCAGGCCAACGATGAAACCCTGCCCGTCACCGAATACGCAATTCAGAAACTGAATGCCTACAATCTTTCGCACTTGTTGCTCATGGGCAATACCACCGACTTCTCCGGTACCCCACTCGAGAAGTTGGCCGGGGATGGCATGTTCCAGCATTTCCGTCCTCTCTTCAACGGCGCTCTGATCGCAAACGTGAAGATGGACCGTGACCGCGCGAATCGCCTTGTTGCGGAAGAGGTGGCAGATCTGGTGGCGTTCGGCCGTCCTTATATCGCAAATCCTGACCTGGTACAGAGGTTTAGAGAGAACGTCCCTCTTGCCGAAGTGGATTGGGAAACCGTCTACGGCTCGGGGGCACGTGGCTATTCCGATTACCCAACGCACCAACCATCGAAAGAAACAAGCCTGCACAGTTCGGAGGAATCATGAAACTCAGTGGAAACACCATCTTCATTACCGGCGGCGGATCGGGTATAGGCCGCGCGCTGGCCGCGGAGTTACACAAACGCGGAAACAAAGTGATCATCTCAGGCAGACGCAAGAGCCATTTGGACTCCGTAGCGATGGCCAATCCAGGCATCGAGGCGATCGAACTCGACATCGCAGACCCGGACAGCATCAAAGCGGTGGCGAAGAAGTTGATTGCCGAACATCCGGATCTGAATGTTCTCATCAATAACGCGGGAATCATGGAGCCGGATAAGGCAGCGGGGGTCATCGACGACAGGGTACTCGTGTCGACTGTCACGACCAATCTTCTGGGCCCGATTCGCTTGACATCGGCTCTGCTGGATCACTTAAAGAGCCGTCGTGGCGTGATTCTATACAACACCTCGGTCCTTGCCTTTGTGCCATTGGCAGTGACGGCTGTCTATTCTGCCACAAAAGCTGCGCTCCACTCCTATGTGTTATCGCAACGCTTCTTGCTTCGCGATAGCGGCGTTCAAGTGCTTGAGGTGGCACCTCCCTGGGTGCGCACGCCGTTGATGAATAGCGAAGACGCCGAACAGGCGATGCCTCTCGACCGGTTTATCGCCGAAACGTTGGACGTGCTTGCAACAGGTGCTAGCGAGATTCTCGTTGAAGCGGCAAAACCCTTGCGAGCCAATCCTGGCCCTGATGAGCATGCTTTAGTGAACGGGTTCAACGAGCAAATGCTGAAGCTACCCGGTTTGAGGCAACAGTAGCCGTTGCCGGGCCGCCCGTCTCGGCTGCCTCGCTATCTGAGCGCGATTCATGAACTGTGCAAAACACCTCCAACGTCGATGTGCAAGAGAGGAGAAACAATGAGCGATGCAAATGCGGAGAAAAATAAGGCAATCGTACTGGAGGCATTCGACACCCTGTTTAATAAGCGAGACTACACGGCTGCGGAGCGATTTTGGTCGCCCAAGTACATTCAACACAGCGCTCATATCGCGCCTGGTCGTGAGGGTTTGTTCGATCTGATCAAGAGCATCCCGGCAACGTTAAAGTACGAACCGGGAACGATCGTGGCTGCGGGAGACATCGTGATCGTGCACGGGCGATTTTCGAACTTTGGCCTCCCAGTGAACTGGATTGCTGCGGACATCGTCCGTATCAAGGACGGCATTCTGGTCGAGCACTAGGATGTAATTCAGGATGAAGCGACCGAAGAGCAGTCCAGAAGCAAGCGACCCATGTTTGGAAAAGCTTTCCCGACATACAAATGAGTCGGAGCGCGGGAAGCTCGTTACAACTCGGCAACAACGCAGAAACACAATGCCTAAAAGGCTCGAAGGCAAGGTCGCTGTCATCACCGGCGGCACAGAAGGGATTGGATTAGCTACCGCAAAGCTTTTCGTCAAAGAGGGTGCCTATGTCTTCATCACGGGCCGTCGGCAGAAGGAGCTCGACGATGCCGTGAAGGCAATCGGCACCAACGTGTCTGGGATTCAGGGAGACGTTGCCCAATTGGCCGACCTTGATCGTCTTTATGAGACCATAGCTAAAGCGAAGGGGCAAATCGATATTGTTTTCGCCAACGCCGGTGTTGGCGAATTTGTTCCCTTTGGCGGTGTCACCGAACAGCACCTCGACAAACTATTCAACGTCAATGTGCGGGGAACATTGTTTACGGTGCAAAAGGCCTTACCCCTGCTGAAGGATGATGGCTCAATCATTCGCAACGGCTCTGTCGCGAGTGTTAAGGGTAGTGCCGCCTTCGGCGTCTACGCCGCCAGTAAGGCGGCCATCCGCTCTTTCGTGCGAACCTGGACTACCGATCTAAAGGACCGTGGTATCCGCTCTAATGTGGTTCGTCCGGGTCCGATCGACACGCCGCTCGCGAGTCGGCAACCCCCCGACGTGATTGCGCGGATTGTGTCCACCATTCCGATGGGACGCATGGGGAAAACCGAGGAAGTTGCTAAGGTGGCGTTGTTCCTGGCATCGGATGACTCCAGTTTCGTCACGGGTATCGAACTGTTCGTGGACGGCGGAAGAGCGCAGGTTTGATCGATCAGGATAATCATATGTTTATTCAATGGAGAGTGATGAAAAGTTTGGGAACGAGGCGACCGAACGTGATCGTTTGCGAATTGTGAGGGGCTTCAAGGAAGGTTTCCAAATGACTATAGCCCATCATCAAATCGGCCCTTGTATCGAACTGGAGGGCTCTTTGCCGTGCGAGCTGGCCGCGATCTCTCCCTTCGTGAATAGACTCATGCTCTTGCTCAGGAAGTGCGGCTGTGTTCCTCAGGGCGAGAGCGACGTTGAGATCGAATTGCGCGAAGCTCTCGGAAGCGCGATCATTCGGGGAAATCACGAGAATCCCCGAAAATGTGTCTATATTCGTTGCCACTGTGAGCCTGATGGAGTCTCAATCACGGTAAAGCACGAGGGAAAAGGATTTGACATCTCCAAGATGTCTGATCCTACTGCTCCCAAAATATCGCCTCCCTTCATGGCCGTGGCATCTACCTAATGAGGAAGTTGATGGATGAAGTGCGCTTCGAAGAAGCTGGAGTTGTCGTTCACATGCGAAAGAGCGCCCAGGCCGCGACCAACAACCTGCGGAAGTACTCGCAGGAGTAGGCTGACGGTTCGAAATCCCATATCGAGATCTCTAGAAAGGAGATTTATGTCCACGATCATCCAAGCCAGTCCCTTAGCGAAGGTGTCGCAAGAGCCACTGCCAACCGGAGATTCCTGTGTCTTGATTATCTTCGGCGCCTCGGGCGATCTGACGAAACGAAAGCTGATCCCGGGCCTCTACAACCTCGCATGTGAGGGTTGCATGAACCCGGAGTTCGAGGTTCTCGGGATCGGCCGCACGCCGATGGGTTCTGAGGAATTCCGCAAGAAGACAGGGGAGGCAGCGGCCGAGTCGAAAGACACACGCAACTTCAGCGAGCCAAGATGGGCAGACTTTGAACACCGGCTGCACTACATGGTTGGCGACATCAACGATCCGAAGTTCTATTCGCAGTTGCGCGTTCGACTGGAGGAGATGGAAAAGAACGGTTCGAGCCCAAACCATTTGTTCTATGTGTCCACACCGGCTTCAGTGGCGGGACCCATCATTGAAGGGCTGGGAGCGGTGGGATTGAACCGGCGCGACCGTGGATGGACGCGAATCGTTTTGGAAAAGCCTTTCGGACGCGACCTTGAGTCGGCGCAGGCGCTGAATGAAGTGGTACGCGGTGTATTCGACGAGAAAACCGTTTACCGGATTGACCACTACTTGGGCAAAGAAACGGTGCAGAACATTCTCGTCTTCCGTTTCAGCAACTCGTTGTTTGAACCGGTGTGGAACAGGAACTACATCGACTATGTAGAAATCACCGCGGCTGAAACGGTGGGAGTGGAAAATCGCGCCGCATTCTACGAAGAGACAGGCGCGTTGCGCGATATGGTAGCTAACCATCTGCTTCAGTTGCTGGCGCTGACTGCGATGGAGCCGCCAGTAGCCTTTGATGCGGACTCGGTGCGCGAACAGAAGGTGCAGGTATTGCGATCTATACGCCCGATGAGTGTCGAAGATGTAGCGCGCCTCACCGTTCGAGGGCAGTATGGTCCCGGCGTGATTGATGGGAAACGGGTGCCGGGCTATCGGCAGGAGCCAGGTGTGAACCGCAGCTCCACAACTGAGACTTACGCGGGAGTAAAGTTCCAGATTGAGAACTGGCGTTGGGCGGGAGTTCCTTTCTACGTCCGGACGGGAAAGCGTCTGGCACGAAATCTGACGGAGATCCGCGTGCATCTCAAACCGACTCCACAGGCATTGTTTGCGAGCACGTCGACGGGTATTAATCCGAATGTCATCGCAATTAGCATTCAGCCGAACGAGGGAATCTCGATCGCATTCGACGCGAAGCGACCGGGAACGCAGGTGCGGACGGTGACGGTTCAGGCCAATTTCTGTTACCAAACGAGCTTTGGGTCGAAGGGACCCGTTGCCTACGAAACTCTGCTGCTCGACTCGATGCGTGGCGATGCGACACTATTTACGCGCCGAGACGAAGTAGAAGCTGAGTGGCGCATCATTACTCCTATTGAAGAAGCGTGGGCACAGCTACCCCCGCCGGAGTTTTCCAACTATGTCGCTGGCAGCGAAGGACCAGCCTCGTGGCATGAATTGCTTGAAGTCCTCGGCTCTGCGGAACACATGATCGGCCACCACGATTAGGGGGAATTGAGCCGGATCTCGTGGACTACCGTTGTCGACAAACTTCAGGAGTAATTCCGGATCGCAAGGAAGCAAGTCAATGAAGGCTTTTTTGAATCACCGATAACATTTGTGGAATCGTTCAATAGGAAGATGCCGCCAGGTTCCTCCGAGCCTCTGCATCTAGTGGGCACAACCGATTTCTGCGGGGCTGGCGGCGGTAGAGAATTCGCGTGCCTGGTATCACCTTTGGAGGCAAGCACATGTCGAGAGCGGTAACGGTAAGTGGTGGTCCCTCTGGCCTGCGCCAAGTCATTTCGGTGGGGCGGCACCAGTTGTTCGCGGATGAACCGAAGGCATCTGGCGGCCACGATGAGGGGCCCGACCCTTATGAGTTGCTGCTGTCCGCGTTGGGATCATGTACCAACATGACCCTTCGCATGTACGCTGACCGCAAAGGGTGGCCACTCAAGGAGACTCAGGTCGTCTTGACACATTCGAAGAGTTACGCCCAGGACTGCGTTAACTGTGAACAACCAGCAGCAATGCTCGATCGAATCGAGAGACGAATTACGCTGATTGGCGAGCTGTCGGCGGAGCAACGGCAAAAACTACTGGTGATCGCAAATCTTTGTCCTGTGCACAAGTCGCTGACTTCGAAGATCGTTGTCCAGACCGAATTGGTTGACCCATCGTTGTAACGGACAATAATTCCCAAACATAGGCAGAAAAAGTGGAGGTTCCATGTCGAATATTTTGCCGGCGGGTACACCGGCGCCTGATTTCACTTTGCAGGCGACACCGGACCAGACGCTGACGCTCAAGGGACTGCGCGGCAGACCTGTCATCCTAGCTTTTTATCCAGCCGATTGGAGCCCAGTGTGTGGTGACCAGATGGCGCTCTACAACGAGGTTCTGCCCGAATTTCAGCGATTCAACGCCGAGTTACTGGGAATGTCCGTGGATGGAGTCTGGTGCCACGCCGCGTTTTCACGCGATCGCAAGCTCCACTTTCCTCTGCTCGCTGACTTCGAACCCAAAGGCGCGGTGGCGAAGCTGTACGGTGTTTTCCGCGAAAGAGAAGGAATCGCCGAGCGCGCT
>DATKFH010000095.1:0-3182 GCA_035511455.1 Candidatus Sulfotelmatobacter sp.
ACCCGCCGCGAGTGGATTGCCGCACTGGACACTATCGAATCTCTGAAACCGGTCGCGGTGATCGCCGGACACAAGAAACCCGAGGTGAAAGATAGCCCCAGAATTGTTGAAGAAACCAGGCAGTACATCCGTGATTTCGACCGCTTGGCCCGGATGACCACAACAGCCAGAGAACTGTACGACGAGATGCTGCAGCTCTACCCTGATCGTGCCAACCCGGGCTCGCTGTGGGGAGCGGCGCGTGCGGCCAAACCGTAACGCCATAAAAAGGAGAACTTATATGCGCGCCATGCGAGCAGAAGCATTTAGGGGTTACGAGGATTTGAAGCTGGCTGACATGCCCAAGGCCGCCCTGTCGGAGGGGCGGGTAATGGTAAAGATCACTGCGGCCGGAGTCACCCCACTCGATCGCACGATTCTGTCCGGAGGTTATGCACGAGCGAAAGCTCCTCTGGTCCTCGGGTCAGAAGGAGCCGGTGTGGTTGAAGACGCGAATGGCGCCGCTTTTTCGGTCGGCGATCGCGTCATGTTCACGGGGCCTTACGGCGTATCCGAAGACGGGGCCTATAGCGAGTATCTTGCCGTGAAGACAGGGAATCTCAGTTTGATTCCGGCGAATATTGATGACGTTTCGGCGGCAGGACTACCGGTGGCCTATCTGACCGCTCATATGGCGCTGAGCCTCGCAGGATTTGAGGCCGGCAAGACGGTTCTTGCGCCGGCCATCGGAGGTTCAGTGGGTAATGCCGTCACGCAGCTGGCAAGGGCGTTGGGCGCCAGGCACGCGATTTCAACGACGACGAGCCATGCCAAGGCTGAACAAGCCAGAACGCTTGGCTTTGAGGAGGTAATCGATCTCTCCACGGACGAACTCCGCGAGGGCGTTCATCGCATAACAGAAGGATACGGTTGCGACATTGTGATCGATGCCATCGGCGGCGATATATTGAGTGACGCGCTAGGCACGCTCGCCATGGGCGGAAGCCTGACGACATTAGGTTACGCCGCCGGTCGAAAATCGACAATCGACGTTACCGACATCATCTGGAAGCGCGCCAGTATAAAGAGCTTCTCCCTCTTTGCACAACCGCCCGAGATGTGGAGAACCGCTTGGACGGCGATTTATAGCTTGCTGGAAACGGGAGCGATCAGACCGATCGTCGCACGGACTTTCGCCCTTGAGGATGCAGCCGAAGCCTTGCGATATCAGATTGAAAACAGACCATTCGGTCGGGTCGTTCTAAAGATATGACGACTTGCACACGGAAGGGACTACCTGTGGCGCGCTGTATCTTCGGGCGGTGGATTCACTTGGAGGAGCACAAATGAGACTCGTGGATGAAGTGGGCGCGGACCTCGACGGTTTATCGCAACTCCGCGCTCTGATCGCCTCGGGACGCAAGGCTGGCATTCTGGCGGCGCTTGAATTCGACTTTATCGAGGTCGAAGCTGGCCGTGCCGTTTTTGCGGGAACACCAGGGGACCATGCTTACAATCCAATCGGCTCGGTGCATGGCGGATATGCCGCCGCCCTGCTCGACTCGGCCTGCGGCTGCGCGGCCCATTCCCGCCTTACGGCATCGCAGGCCTTTACAACGCTGGAGCTGAAGGTGGCGTATCACAAGCGGATAACCAAAGACACCGGGCTTCTACGAGCGGAGGGTAACTTGCTTTCTTTTGGTCAAAGAGTCGCGTTCGCTGAGGCCAAGCTGACGGATGCGCAAGGCACATTGTACGCGTCCGCAACCTCGACATTGCTGGTTTTCGACAGCTGATTCCGGGTGAGCGTGAGGTCAATTCAGAACGGCACCATGTTCTGGGGTATGCAGGGCAGCAAATGACTAAAAAGGAGAAACGAATGTTGGCCAGTCTCGACGTCAAGGCAGCCGTCGCAACTGAAGGTACCGTCGCGATTTTAGGAACGGCCTGTCGGCTCGGAAAGAAAGCTGTATCAGACAGACAACAGGTAGCAACTGCAAGGAGGAGAAGCCATGCCCTGGATTAATTTGACACTACGACGCGGAGCGTTCACAAAAAAGGTTCAGCACGCCGTAATGGCGAAGCTTACAGATGCACTCATGTTCTGGGAGAAGATTCCCGACACTCCCGAGGCGCGCAAGAAGACGATGGGTTGGGTTCATGAAGTCGCTGAAGACTCCGACTACAACAGTGGCACTTCGAACCATGAAGATCCTTTTTATTTCATTGAGGTGCGTTTGCTTGCCGGTCGGTTCGACACGCTGACCAAACAACATCTCATCCGGGACTTCACGAAGATTATCATGCTCGCCGAAGGCAAGAGCCATTTCTCGGAAGACGCCAACAGGGTATGGGTGCACATCGTCGAACTCCAAATTGAAGACTGGGGCATTGGCGGACATACCGATTGGCTTCGCGACTACGAGAGCGCGCTAAATGTACTCGGAACTGAGTTGCAGCCTAAGTAGAAGCGCGTACTTCTGCTCGCTTTCATCCTAAAGGGAGGACACATGCCGAAGTCACAAGAATCATCGGTTTCTAGTTCCGGGCCGACTGTCCATTTGGAGTTCCTCGATGAGGGCATCATCGCCGTCCTGACCTTGGACGACCTCAAAGGTACCAACGTGATGAGCCCGGAGATGGGGGACGTCTTCGGACGCCATATCGCTGTTTTACAGAAAGACGCATCGGTAAGGGCAGTGATCATTCGAGGAGCCGGAAAGCACTTCTCTATCGGCGGTCATCGCGACATGTTGATCGGCCTGGGAAAACCCGGACGCAGTGAGAAGGAGCTTCACGATTTTATGCTGGCCTTCTATAGCCGTTGGCTTGCAGTTCTCGACCTTCCCATGCCGGTGATAACGGTGCTCCAGGGTGATTGCATCGGTGTGGCGCCGGTGTTTGCCTGCACGGCGGATATTGCGTTCGCGGACGAAACGCTCAAGTTGCAGGTCACATTCGGGGGGCTCGGTCTCTATCCGGGGATGGCCTTGCCAACCCTTCTGACGAGGAAGGTGGGCCCTTACCGAGCGTCGTTGATGACAATGGCCAATGAAATCCTGACGGGTAGAGAGGCGGAGCGAATAGGACTGGTGGAGCGCTGCGTTCCCGCTGGCGGCGCCTATGAGGAGGCACTGAAGACGGCGCGAGCAATAGGTGCCTCTGCTGCCTCCGTCGTGAGATTGCTGAAGAAGAACCTGGGG
>DATKFH010000096.1:0-41905 GCA_035511455.1 Candidatus Sulfotelmatobacter sp.
TATAAGGAGCACCCGACTTCTCCCGCCCGTAACCGCCGTAAAACCCCCGACAACCTTAACCCGATACGACTGCTTAGTGGGGAAACAAACTTGCCTGCGGGAGATGCGCGAAGCCATGAACACAACTCCTGTACGGAAAATGGACGAAGATATCGAGGACGGCGATGTCTCCGAGTTAGACACGATCCCCGAGCTGAATCTGGACTTGATTCCTGAGTTGGACCTAAGCAAAGTTCCGAGTTGGACTGCCTGAGTCTGCCCGCACAGTACGGAAAACTGACAACATACGGAATCCGTACAACCCCTCGCCCGTTATCAATGGGCAGCCCGAAACTAACAAACCCAAGGGATAATCAAAGTATGTCAAAGCTTATAGTAGATCGAACAGGAATAACTTATGGGAACTTAGTCGCCTTGCATGATACGGGCAAGTGGGCTGGTGACGGAAGTGTTGTGTGGCTGTGTCAATGCAGTTGCTCAAACCTGAAAGAAGTTAGCGGCAATCGGCTCCAGACAGGCGATACAAAGTCGTGTGGTTGTCTGGTTGCCGAAACCCGGAAACTAAACGCGGCTAAGTGTCATGCACGGATTATAGCCAATAACATTCAGACGGGCAGAGTGACGCACGGGCACACGAAGAAGGGCCAAACCCCAACGTATCGCTCGTGGCGGACAATGGTACGGAGGGCAGGAAACCGAGATGGAAACCATCCCGCATATACCTTCGTCGCAGTCTGCGACCGCTGGAAGGACTCATTCGAGAACTTCCTTACGGACCGCGGAGAACGACCCGAAGGAACAACGCTAGGCAGGAATTTCGATACGGGCAACTATGAACCCGGTAACTGCTGCTGGCAAACCCGAGCAGAGCAAGGCGATGAGCGCTTGCATAAGCGTCTGTTGAAGAAGCTGGCCTCAGATTGCCCGGAGTTGACGCCCGAAATCGAGATGCTATGTCAATACGGAAAACGTACCGAAAGCCCCGCAATCCCAAGCCTTGTCCGCATAACCTTAGCCCGTCGCCCGAAACCAATCTAGGGCGGAGGGAATAGGTCCTGCGTTTCGCTCGGGATGACAAACCGTTGGGCTGCGTCGTCGCCCCCGCGGCTCACACCACTGCGACTCCCGCATACCCCACGACCATATCCCGGTCGCCCGACACATCCCCCGAGGTCGCGTACTTCACCAGTTCCGCCGACTTCGCCCCCAGCTGCCGAGCCGCCGTTAGCATGGCAACCGCCGGTCCGAAGCCGCACATACTGATGTCCTGCTGTGTGACCACATCGTAGAGCCCTCTTGGATCCAGCGTGAGAATGCGCTCGATTGCCCGATGGTCTTTCACTCGCGTCACCGTATCCGACTCGTAATGATTCATATCGCTCGAAGCGACGATCAACACGGGATCGTCTAGCTTCGAGATAACGTCAGCCAGCGCAATGCCGAGCAGTTCCAAGGGTTCGAAGTGTCCCGTTCCCAAGGCGATCGGAACAAACGTCAGCGCCGGTTGGCGCAACTGCAGAAACGGAAGTTCTACTTCGGCACCATGTTCAGCCCGGTGTGCCGCAGGATCTTCCTGCAGGGCAGGGAAATAGCGTTTCAGAGCCGCAGCCAGTTCCCCGTCAATTGGCACCTCTCCTAGCGGGGTCTCCCATCCGCCTTCGCTTACGATCGCCAGAGCTCGGCCCATCCCGGTGTGGTTGGGGCAAATCACAATGCAGCGCCGCGGAATCTCCACCCGAGCAAACACCGCTCCGGCAACGTGGCCAGAGTACATGTAGCCCGCATGCGGAGCGATGCACCCGACCGCGCGAACCGGCGCTTGATTCACGGAACTCGATTGCGAGAGGTAGCCCCGCGCTTCAGTTCGCAGGTCATCAGGATCACGCGGATAAAACCGTCCCGCGACCGCAGGGTGACGAACAATAGTGGCCGCCATAGGCCCTTCTTTCAGTAAGCCGGACCCCAACCGCCAAAACACATGCTACGAGCGACTGTGCAGGTCGCGTAAGGCGCGATAGACAGCGGCGCTTTCTTCCAGACTCAGCGCCTCCGCCCGGGCCGTAGGTTTCACTTCCGCCGCCGCCAGGGCGCGCTTCAAATCAGGTCCTGCGTAGTTCGTCTTCAGGTTGTTCCACAATGTTTTTCGCTTCTGTCCAAACGAAAGCCTCAAAAAATCGATAAACCCGTCGCCGACTACACCTAACTTTTCCTGCTGTGGCTCTATAGTAAGCCGCAGCACCGTGGAATGCACCTTAGGCGGAGGCACAAATGCGCCCGGCGGCAGCGTGAAGAGATTTTCCACCCGGGCAAATAGTTGTGCCGTGGCTGAAAGCATTCCGTAATCACGGCTGCCCGGTTCGGCGGCGATCCGGTCCGCAACTTCGCGCTGCACCATGATCACCAGGCTCTCGAAATACTTCGAAAATTCAAACAGGCGTAGCAGAATGTCCGACGTAATGTAATAAGGAAGATTTCCCACGACCTTCACCGGTTGCGGCTTGAGGTCGATCCCCGGTCGGCCGAGCCCCGGCTTTGGTCCGAAGAGCGAATCGAAATCGATAGCTAGCACGTCGGCCTCAATGATCTCGACATTCCGCGCCATGCCAAACTTCAACCGAAGTTGTGCCGCCAGCACCCGGTCCAGTTCGACGGCGATCAAGCGCCGCGTGCGTTTCGCCAGGAGCGAGGTCAGAATGCCGCGTCCCGGGCCGATTTCCAGCACTGTGCTCTGCGACACCTCTCCCAGAGCCTCTACGATGCGGACCGCCGCGGCCTCGCTGTCGAGAAAGTGCTGTCCCAATTTAGGCTTACTTTGCGGACGGCGCGCTGAAACGACCTTTGGCACGTTGACCCTCTATAGCTCGGGAAGTAGACTTGCAAGTTGGTCCTGGCATCATATTTGTCGGAGCTCGGGTCCCGAGGTGTTCATATTCAATCATAGCGTGCGCAGACAAAAAGTGCGCGCTCTGTGGGAGGTTCCGCACTCATGCACATCGCATTCGTTGCTTCCGAAGGTGTTCCATTCTCCAAGACCGGTGGCCTGGCAGATGTCGTGGGCGCCCTGCCGCGTGCCCTGGCCGCGCTCGGCCATCAGGTCAGCATCTACCTGCCCCGCTATCGCCAGACCAAGCTCTCCGATCCCACCACGGTGGTTCGCAGCGTCACGGTTCCCTTCGACGACAAACATCGCTTCCCCTCGGTTGTGGCCACCGCCCCCCAGGGCGGAGTTCGATTCTACTTTGTGGCGTATCCCCCCTACTTCGATCGCGACGCGCTCTACGGCACGCCTGCCGGCGACTACCCCGATAACGCCGAGCGCTTCGCATTGTTTTCCCGCGCCGTCCTCGAGGCTTCCAAAATCCTGGGCGCGCCTCAAATATTCCACTGCCACGACTGGCAATCCGCGCTTGTGCCCGTCCTGCTCCGCACCGTATATGCCGAGGACCCCGCTTTCCGCGACGTCGGCACGGTTTTTACGATTCACAACATGGGCTACCAGGGATTATTCCCTCCCGAAACTCTGCCCCTGCTCATGCTGCCTTGGGATCTGTTCACCATCTCGAAGATGGAATTCTTCGGCCAGGTGAACTTTCTCAAAGGTGCCCTGGCGTATGCCGACTTCATTACCACCGTGAGCCGCAAGTATAGCCAGGAGATTCAAACCGCCGAATATGGGTTTGGCCTGGAAGGCGTTCTTCGCGACCGGGCAGCGACGGTCACGGGAATTCTGAATGGTGTCGACTACGACGAATGGAGCCCGCAGGCCGACAGATTTGCCGTCGCCAAGTTCTCGCCGCAGGATCTCGCAGGCAAGGCAAAATGCAAGCAGGACCTGCTGGCCGCCTTCGGGGTCGCGAACGCAGATCCCAAACTGCCGGTGATCGGGATCGTTTCCCGCTTCGCCGCGCAAAAGGGCTTTGACCTGATCTCGCAAATCATGGACCGCCTGGCGCGGGAGGAAATGATCATGGTCGCATTGGGCGCTGGCGACAAGCCCTACGAGGAGATGTTCCTTCGGCTCAACAAAAAGTTTCCCAATAAGATTGCCGTCAAAGTGGCCTACGACAATGCGATTGCGCACAAAATCGAGGCCGGCGCTGACATGTTCCTCATGCCTTCGCGCTACGAACCTTGCGGCTTGAACCAAATCTACAGCCTGAAATACGGTACCGTGCCCATCGTCCGTGCCACCGGCGGTCTCGACGACACCATCGAACCCTGGGACGCCCGCACCGGAAAAGGCACCGGGTTCAAGTTCACCGAATACACCGGCGAAGCGCTCTTGCTTACCATCAAGCAAGCCCTCGAAGCCTTCCGTGACCAGACTTCGTGGCAGGCACTCATGCGCAACGGCATGAACAAAGATTTCTCTTGGAACGCCTCGGCCCGCGAGTACGGCAAAGTCTACGACAAAGTGCGGCAGATGCGAGGCGCGGCCTCGGTCCCGGAAAAAGTGCTGGCCTAAGGAGCGCAAAGAATGCCGCGGTCAGTTCAGTCTGAGCGCGGCATCAACTCCAACACCCGCCCCTGACGGCGAACCGGGCCTCTATTTCCTGACGTTCACAAACAGCGCTTCAGACGCAATCCTGTTCGCTACCACCTCGAGCTTGCTGAATCCGGTTTCCTGGTCAGCGGGAACATCGAACCAAACCGAATTAAGGTCATCGGACTTGCCCTTCCCGTGGGCGTCCAGGTCAAGGTTTTAGGATCGAGCAAAGCCCCTTCGGTGGTGCTTTCCCGCTCGCCTAGTATGAAAAGACTTGTCACCGGAAGATGCCTCCGGCGCCGGCAACACCGGCCAACGTCGCGAGCAGTAGCCTCATGCTAAGTTAGGCTTTCAGATGAGCGACGACATGACCGGGAACGGGATCCTCCTTCACTACAACGAGACCGACGAAGCCTCCCGGCTCCGCCAAGGATGGTTTCAACTCGAGCAGGCGCGCACCCGGGAACTGATTCTGCGCCACCTGCCGCCCGCTCCCGCCACCATCATTGACGCCGGCGGCGGCGCCGGAGCGTACGCCTGCTGGCTGGCGTCCCACGGATATGAAGTGCACTTGATCGATCCGGTGCCCAAGCACGTGGATCAGGCGCATGCGGCGTCGAAGCGACAGCCTGCGTACCCCCTCGCTTCTGCCGAAGTCGGCGACGCGCGTCATCTTCCTCAGGGAGAGGCGAGCGCCGACGCGGTCCTCCTTCTCGGCCCGCTCTATCATCTCGTGGAACGCCCAGACCGAATTGCCTGCCTGCGCGAGGTGCAGCGGGTGCTGCGTCCAGGAGGGCTAGTTTGGGGCGCTGCCATCAGCCGCTTCGCATCGCTATTCGATTCGCTATCGAGGGGATTCTTTGACGATCCGGAGTTTGCGCCGATTCTGGCCCGTGATCTGGAGGACGGCCAGCACCGCAACCCCACCAGCAATCTCATGTATTTCACGGACGCGTTCTTCCATCGTCCGGGCGAGTTGTCGCGCGATTTTCTGGCCGCCGGTTTTAAGGTTGTGGAGTTGGTGGCGATCGAAGGCCCAGGCTGGCTGGCGCGCGATTTCGACCGCTTGTGGAACGATCCCGCCCAGCGCGAACGCCTGCTCGCCGCCGTGCGCAAAGTTGAGCGCGAGCCCTCCGTCTTGGGCGCAAGCTCGCACATCATGGCCATCGGACGAAAATAGGCGCAGCTATCCCCACGACATTCATTCGCCGATCTACGAAGCCTGGCAGCTACGCCGCCACGGCGGGCCGATGGGTCAGGTTGACGATTTGAGGATTCACCAACCGCGTCAGATCACGCCAGCCCATTCTCATCAGTTCGCGATGCGTACCTGCGTTGAAAGTAATCTCCTCGTTTTCGGCGAGGCTTGCATCCGCGTAAACCGGCATGTCGTAGAGATTGCCGAACGGCGGCATGGCGCCAGTCTCGCACTCGGGGAAGGCGTCTTTGAACTCCTGTTCAGTCGCAACCTCGACCGCACCGGCGCCGGCAGCGGTCCGCAGCAGATCCAGGTCGACATGCAGCGATGCCGGAACTACTGCCATGGCCAGCACGCCGTCAATTTTGACAATTACAGTTTTCGCCAGTTTCTTGCCCGACAGGTGCACCAGGGCAGCGATTCCTTGAGCCGTGTACGCGACGGAGTGAGAGATCACGAGGTACTTTACGTTGCGGGAGTCGAGAAATTCACGAAGTTTGGTCAGCGGCATAAGACCTCCTCGCAGGTCGGAAATACAGGCTGAGGTGGTCCGCTTGCGCGGCTTTGTTCTGCTTGGAAGAGATTGTAGTCCTGCCAGCAAGATTGTCGGTGATCGGGATCACGACACCAGTTCCGAGCCCTCGTCCCACAGCCCGACGAACTAAGATTCAGCCCCGCCCCTCAGTACTTCACGATTGCGGCAAATGACTTCGGATCGAGCGAGGCTCCGCCCACCAGTGCGCCATCAATTTCTTCCTGCGCCATGAGAGCCTTGGCATTGTCCGGCTTGACCGATCCCCCGTAGAGAATCCGCAACTGCGCGGCGAACTCTTCGCCAAAAATTTTGTTCACCTCCTGACGGATCACTGCATGGGCCTCGGCCGCAAGCTCTGGCGTGGCGGTCTTGCCCGTGCCGATGGCCCACACCGGCTCATAGGCAACGACCAGTTTTGCCGCTTTCTTCGCCGAGATTGTGTGGAACGCACGCATGCATTGCCGCCGCAGAACGTCGTCCGTTGCTCCCGCCTCTCGTTCCTCAAGCACTTCACCCACGCAGCAGATCGGTGTCAGCCCGGACTCCAGCGCTGTTTTCAAGCGCAAATTAACGGTATCGTCCGTCTCCCCAAAATATTGGCGGCGCTCCGAGTGACCAATAATGACGTGGGTGACCCCCAGGCACAGCAGCATCGGAGCTGAAATCTCACCCGTGTAGGCTCCGTCTGCTTTCCAGTGAACGTTCTGCACGCCAATGGCGACATTGCTCCCGCCCGCCGCTTCGATCGCGGTTGCCACGTCCGTGAAAGGCGGGCACACCACAATCTCGTCGCGGTCGTGACCCGCAACCAGGGGCAGAAAGTCGCGAAAATACTCCCGGGTTTCGTCAGGTTTCTTGTACATCTTCCAGTTGGCGGCCATTACTTTTTTTCTCATGGGATAGCCTTTTCAATTCGAAATGAGGAGGTGGTGTTCAAGCCGTGGAGTTTTTCTGCGGCTCGTTCGTATGCGCGCAAAGTCGAGAGGTCAAAGAGCACGAATCGACATCGCGTCACATACTTGGCGGAAGTGAGCGCGTCGAGCGTAGAAGAAATTGCGATCGGCGCCGCTTCATTTATAGGGTACCCGTAGGCACCCGTTGAGATCGCTGGAAATGCCAGGGAACGGAGCCCATGCTCGTCGGCCAGACGAATCGACTCGCGGTGGCAACTGGCAAGCGTTTCGGCTTCGCCGTGGATCCCGTCAAGATAGATCGGACCGACCGTGTGGATGACAGACTTCGCCCCCAGTTGACCGCCGGTGGTGATGACCGCCTGGCCGGCTGGAAGCTGTCCGATCTTGCTGACGATCTTCCGACATTCGGCGAGGATGGCCGGGCCTCCGCAGCGGTGAATCGCGCCATCCACCCCACCGCCGCCCAGAAGCGATGAATTCGCGGCGTTCACGATCGCGTCCGTGCTTTCGGCGGTGATGTCCGCGGGACCGCAGATCTCAATCGCCTTGCCGCCATCGAGCAGAAGCCGGATTGTGAAGCTTGCCACGCGAGTATCCAGAGCGATCACTTCTTATCCGTCAGGGCTTCCACTCCCGGCAGCTTCTTGCCTTCCAGGAATTCCAGCGACGCGCCACCTCCGGTCGAGATGTGCGTGATCTTATCGGCGACATTCGCAGCGTGAGCGGCCGCGACCGAATCGCCTCCGCCCACAATCGATATGGCCCCAGCGTTGTCGGCCACGGCGTGAGCGATCTTGAACGTTCCCTTGCTGAATCCCGGAACTTCAAACACCCCCATGGGCCCGTTCCAGACGATGGTGCGGGCGGTCGAAATCTCGTCCGAGAACAGTTCGATGGTCTTGGGTCCGATGTCGAGCGCCATCTTGTCGGCTGGAATAGGCTGCCCTTCGCCGATCTGCTGGATCACAGCATTGGCCTCGGGCTTCGCCGCGACGACATGATCGACCGGCAGAAGGAATTTCAGGTTGCGCTTCTTCGCCTCGGCCAAAAGTTGCTTCGCGAGTTCAATCTTGTCGGCCTCGAGCAGCGACTTGCCGATCTCCTGCCCCTGCCCCTTGAGAAATGTGTAGGCCATGCCCCCGCCGATGATGAGCGAGTCCACTTTATCCATCAGGTTCCGGATCACGCCGATCTTGTCGCCCACCTTTGCCCCGCCAAGAATGGCCACGAACGGCTTCTCCGGATGCTCCAGGGCCTTGCCCAGGTACTTCAATTCCTTTTCCATGAGCAATCCGGCAGCCGCCTGCTTAACGAACTTGGTGATGCCCGCCGTGGAAGCATGCGCGCGATGCGCCGACCCGAACGCATCATTGACGTAATACTCCGCCAGATTGGCAAGCTGCCGCGCAAATTTCTCGTCGTTGGCTTCTTCCTCGGCGTGAAAGCGCAGGTTCTCGAGCAGGAGGGTCTGTCCCATTTCCAGTTGGCCGGCGACCTCTTCGGCTTCAGGGCCCACACACTCCGGGCAAAAGCCGACGTTTTCGCCGCGCGCCAGCTCCTTGTCAAGCAACATGCGCAGCCGCTCGGCGACTGGCTTCAGGCTCATCTTAGGATTGGGCTTGCCCTTGGGCCGCCCCAAATGCGAGGCCAGAATCAGCCGCGCCCCGTGGCGCAAGGCGTACTCGATGGTAGGCAGGGTTTCGCGGATGCGGGTATCGTCCATGACGCGTCCGTCTTCCAGTGGCACGTTGAAGTCGACGCGCATGAAGATCCGATTGCCATTGAGCGGAAGATCACGAATGGAGAGCTTAGGCATGGAAGGTCGTCCTCTGACAGGCTTGTGTGGCACGGGCGCTCTCGCCCGCGCAGTCCGCCCGGATGCTGCGAGCTGCGCGGGCAAAGGTGCCCCGCCACATGCAGTTTTCTTACAGGCCCTTACCGGCGATGTAGTTGATCAGGTCGCGCACGCGGCAGGAGTATCCCCACTCGTTGTCGTACCAGGAGATCACCTTGACGCAATTGCCTCCGACCACCATGGTACAGGGCGAATCGACGATCGAAGAACGCGAGTCGCCCTTGAAGTCAGACGACACTAGTTCATGCTCTTCGTAGCCGAGATAGGCCTTCAACGGCCCGGACTCGGTTGCCTTCTTCAGCGCCGCATTCACTTCCTCTTTGGTCGTCTTCTTCTCGACCCATACCACCAGGTCAACCACCGAAACATTCGGCGTCGGCACCCGCATGGAGAAACCATCGACCTTGCCACCGAGTTCCGGAATTACCAGCTTGAGCGCCTTCGCGGCCCCGGTTGTCGTCGGAATCATCGACAGCGCAGCGGCCCGCGCCCGTCGCAGATCCTTGTGCGGAAAGTCGAGAATTACCTGATCGTTGGTATAGGAGTGAATCGTCGTCATCGTGCCGCTGACGATCTTGAACTCGTCATTGATAACCTTGGCCACCGGCGCCAGGCAGTTCGTCGTACAGGAGGCGTTCGAAATAATGTGATGCTTCGCGCCGTCGTATTTCTCGTGGTTCACTCCCAGCACCACCGTGACGTCCTCATTCTTCGCCGGAGCCGAGATGATGACTTTCTTTACCGGCCCGCGCAGATGCTTCTTGGCGTCATTGGCATCGGTGAAGCGGCCGGTCGACTCGATCACAACCTGTGCGCCGACCGATTCCCAGGGCAGCGCCGCCGGATCCTTCTCTTTGAAGACCCTGATCGTCTTGCCGTCGACGGTGATGCTGTCGGGTCCGGCGGACACATCGTTCGGCAGGTTGCCCAGCACCGAATCGTATTTCAGAAGATGCGCCAGGGTTTTGGGATCCGTAAGGTCGTTGACAGCGACGAAGTCGAGGTTTTTATCTTTTAGCGAAGCGCGCAGTACGTTGCGGCCGATTCGTCCGAAGCCATTAATGCCAACTTTGATTGCCATGTTTCCTCCGTAAAGTTATGAAGGCGTCAGTCAGATTAAGTTGAGGTTGAGATGTAAACAGACGATGTTAGCAGGGAAGGGGAAGCGCCGTAAACGTGCACGGACTGCTTTTTGCAGCGCCCTCAGTTCCAATCACGAACTCTCGTGCGCCAACTCATTGACAGCCAGTGCCCGGAAAGTTTTGAACCCGCCCGCAACACGCCTAGCTCCTGCTCTACTTGTGACTACGGTCACACCCCCAAGCGACCCTTATCACGGTTCCAAAGCCGCGCTCATCCTCTAATTGGTGTGGCGGTACCTGCCCTGCAGGGCATGCCGAGCCGGCAAGACTCTCCGATCGCGAGGGGTGGCAATGGTGAACGAAGCCGCGATGCCATGATCCACGCTCTGCAAGAGTACTTCCCACACGAAGTAACCCCGACCCATCCCAAGGGAGGTCTGTTCCTCTGGGTGACCATGCCCGAAGGCACAGACTCGGAAGCGCTGTTCCGCGCAGCATTAAGGAGAACGTAGCTTTCGTCGCCGGAGACAGTTTCTACGCCAACAACGGCCATGAAGGCAGCCGCCACATGCGACTCAACTTCTCCCACTCCGAGCCCGAACAGATCCGGGAGGACATCCGCCGTCTGTCGGTAGCGGTGAAGATGCGGTTGCGCCCCAACCACGTAACTCACTAGCGGTGGGACAATCGCCACGGAAGCACCACCGACGCGACTCTCTGCTAGACTAAGCGGCCATGAAAACACTCGTCGTTCGTGGCCTCTGCGTGGTGGTGTTGCTGGCGACCCTTGGAGCCGCCCAGGATGTTATTCCTCTTCCTTTCAGCACGGTGCGTAATGCGACCCAGGAAACCTATCCGGAAAAAGAGTACTTCTCGAAAATCTGGAACACGGAAGTCGTCGCCAATGTGACCAGGCCGAGCCTGACCGTTTTCAAGCCTCCTCCGGAGTTGAGAAACGGCACCGCCCTTGTGATCTGCCCGGGCGGCGGTTTTATGGCTCTCTCCATCAACAGTGAGGGCAACGATGTCGCCAAGTACATGGCCGCGAGAGGCGTGACCGCCTTTGTATTGAAGTACCGCCTCGCGCACACCGGCGAGGACGCCACTCAGGAATTTGTCACGCTGCTGCCAGACCATCAGAAATTTCACGAAATGTTAGACAAGGTCGTTCCCCTTGCCGTCGCCGATGGCTTAGCGGCAGTGACCTACGTTCGGCAGCACGCGTCGGAGTGGGGAGTTTCCCCCGACCGCGTCGGCATCGTTGGATTCTCCGCCGGTGGAGCGGTCACCGCCGGAGTTGCCTTCCATTACCTGCCTGAAGGCCGCCCCGCCTTCGTAGCCCCGATCTATGCGGGCGGGGAAACGTTTAAAGATGCCTCCGTTCCAGCGAACGCACCGCCAATGTTTCTAGTGGCCGCGACCGACGATCAACTGGGACTCGTACCGGAAAGCATTGCCTTGTACGAGAAGTGGACGGCCGCTCACAAATCGGCCGAACTACACCTTTACGCCAAAGGTGGCCACGGCTTCGGAATGCGAAAGCAGAGCCTCCCTACCGATCATTGGATCGACAGGTTCGCTGAGTGGCTCGAGTTACAAGGGTGGCTGCAGAACTGACCCCGCGACCGCGCCAGATCATCTACACACTTACTTCATTGTGACCACAATCACAATTTCGGGTGACCCAAGGCACCGCCCCTCCCGGCTTTCTTGATCACACTGTAGCTAGCAGATGTTCCGGCAGGGTGGTCCGGCCCCAACCGAGCCACAACGAGGCCGAGCCGGGTCGGAGGTCATCATAACCGTCACAGCGCTTATCATTCCTGCCGTTCTCGCATTGGCGGTTGGGCTATTCGTATTTCGCGCCATTCCCGGCGTCGGTGCGTATTTCGATTTCCGCGGCAAGCGGCTACTTGCCCGGTGATCCACAAGTCCGAAGCCGTCGAGGTGACGTAGGAGAAGCGGCTGTGGGTGCCTTTCTTTCCGAGCCCACACTGCACTTGAGAGAATGTTCCCGCTGGCCTGAACGCCAGGACTGCGGGCAGGACTGTCTGCAACAAATCGAGGCTGATCCCGAGAACTGCCTGGTCTGGACAATCGTCGTGCGCCGGTATGTAGTGAAGAGTTGCGTGTTCTGCCACAAACAAATCGACCGGCGTCATCACCTGGACCATGCCCCTGTTCTGCTGGGACCGGACTTTAAAACCAGGGAGTGGAAAGACGTTCGCGCAGAACAACTGCCAGACATCTTTTTCACTCGGAGAACTTCCGGCGAATGCATCCCGAACTGGTCGTGGATCGGGATCGGGATTGCAAACGGATCCGACAGGGCTTAGGTCGCTAAACCCCTCCGGAAGAGCATGCATCTCCAGTGGTTAAGGAGTCGGTGCGCCCTCACGCTCCGCTCTCGGCCTGTGCCGAAGCTTGTGCTGGATGTCAGGCCAGAATTCGTCGAACAAGCCGCCCATCATTCCATAACCGAGCGCAATCGTAGCCCGGCTCAACGTAAGTACAAAGCCCCTATCATTCTCATAAACCGGAATGGCCGGTCTGGTCGCCGTGGCGGGAATCGTGCGGACCCGCGTGTTCCCCGGATAGTAGAGATTCGAAACGCCCCCGGCTGTGAACGCTCCCAGGACGTTCGAAAAGTTGAAGGCCCGCCCGCCCTTATCGGTATGACAGACAAATTCTTGGCGCGCGCTATACCAAAATCTCTGTTTGAAGCTACCTTCGCCCAGCCGAAAATATCTTGGATCTTCCTTGAGCAAAACCGGATAAAAATAGTTGCTCCAGAATCCGCTCGAGACTTCGTCTGCCAGCGATGCTCCGAAGCGTTTACCGTATCCCTGTGCACCCTGACCATAGCCAGGGAACTCATTCTCGGCTTGGCTCAGCCCCGCCTGCAGGCCGACGACGCCGATCGTGACCGGATCGAAGGCCGACTTGGCGAACAAGTGGAATTTCTCACCTGACGTCAAGGGCGGCGCATTCTGGCGACTGGTAACCCCGAACATCGGCAACATCTTGAGCGCGCGCTGCGACTGCTCCTGTTTCTCCGCGTTCTTCTCTTCTTCAGACTTCGTTCGCGCTGCGTCCGGTTGCGCCGGGTTGGGTGGGGAGGAGGGTGCGGTTTGCGCCGCGGCATCAGGTTTGGATGGCGGTGCCGATTGCTGCGCCTGGGATGCTGAGGTCACCATGCCCGCCCATCCCAAACAAGCCCACAGTCCCGCGACAAACTTAATCGACAATCATCGCTCCTTCGAAGGGGCTCCGTTCATTTATTGACGCGCATCACCTGCAGCCGCGCCGGGCAGACTGGGCGCTGTCTGCGACTTGTGCGACAACTTGCGGTGGATGTCGGGCCAGAATTCCTTTACCACAATCGTAATCGTATCTAACGAGATCTGCGTCGCCCATACGTCGCCGGCATTCACCAGCGTCCGATCCGAACCAATAAATTTGTGCGGGTTAGTGGGCGTGCTGACGTAAGTACTTCGCGGATGGTAGCTGTAGGTCGAGATTGCCGCTCCAGTAGCGCTGCCGAAAATTTCGGAGTAGTTGAATTGGGAGTGCCCGGAATCACTCCGAGTCACGAAAATTCGACTGATCGCATACCAGGAGCGGCTTCCAAATCCGCCCTCGCCCGACTGAAAAAAGCGGGGATCCTGATGGAGCACGGAAGGAAAAACCGCGCCAACCAGGAAGTTCTCAACGGTGCTGTCGGCCGCCGTGGCTCCATAGCGCTTTCCATAAGCGGCCCACCCCTGCCCATAGGCAGGCTCACTATCCTCTGCCTGGCTGATCGCCGAAAGCACCCCCCACCATGGATATTCCACTGGATCGAATGTGCCCCGGGCCACCACCGCAAACTTTTGCTTCGTGGTCAGCGCCGGCACCTTGCCACCGTTCTCCAGAGTCAGGAAATTCGGCAGGGTGTAGAAGAGCCGGTCCTTCGAAGTCCCCGACGTGCTCTGACCGCTCGTGTCGGGTTTGCTCTTGTCTTTCTCCGACTGCGGCGTTTCTGGGGCCGAGGCGGCAGGCGGATGAGTCTGTTCTGGTGAGGTTGCGGGCGGAGTCTGTTGAGCAGATACCAACGAAAAAAAGCTGCATACCACGACGCAGCACAAGAGTCTTATGGCGAACTTAGTCGACAAACATTCCCCCCCCAGTTGCGATCTGTATTGTGGATGAAGACGTTTGCTTAGATTCTAACAATCAGTCCGGCGATGCACCGCGCTTTGAGCTTCTTTTACATTCATTTACAAAGCAGGGCAGTAGCCACGAAAAACAGTCGCGAACAGTCCGTGGGACAGTTGAAGAAAAGGGACTGGCTAGAAGTGGAACCCCAATTCCGCCGTTAACGTACGCGGCGTTACGTAGTGCGTCCCGCTGAACGTCGAAAGAAAATTGTAGAGAGCGTAGTTGTTCGTCAGGTTGATGGCCGTCAGTTGAAGGCTGACTTTGTACTTGTCGCCGTGGAACAAGTTGTCGTCGCCGACAGATGCGTCGAACAGACTTCGTGGCGTGATGCGTCCCGGATTGTGGTCGTCGCTTTGTGTGCCTGGTGCGGGCCCTTTGATGAGCGACGATCCGAACTGCGAGACTAGGCACGCGGACGGAAGAGCCCGGGAGGGTGTGGCGCGAACAGTTCCGCAGAAAAATCCAGCCTCAAATTCTTCATTTGCGGTCATGGGGGCCCCATTGGCCACCATGTTAACCGCGGGTTCGCCGTTCAGCGTGGTCGAAGCGGGACAGTTGTTCTGGGGGTTCAGGCCATAGCAGGGAGCCGCGCCCGCCACTTGTCCACTGTCATAACGCCAGCTGAACGCGAACCACGGCCCGCTCTTCCAGGGCTGGTACTGCACGTGGGTTGATTGATTGAACTTCTCATCGTGGTCAATGCGGAACGGAAGACCATTCTGGCCGACCGTCACTCCCAGACCTCCAGCCTGCGGAGGAAAGAACCGCGCGGCCACGCTCGAAAAAACCACCGACGCCGTCAGCCCGTGAAGATTCGGCATATGCACACTCGCCGCGTATCCCGGAATTTTCGAGTTGTGCCATTCGATCGGAAATGTGATCGGGGTATTGCCCAGCACGCTGAAGTCGTATCCGTTGTGCGTGTACTTCCAAATGTACTCTCCATCGAAGACCAGGTAGCGTCCAAACGCCTGCTGCAGGCCAGCATGAAATTCATTGCGAAAGCCCGGATTCAGATTGGCCGGAACGCAGGGCACCAGTGCGGCAATCACCTCAAAATCGCAACCATTATTTGAAAGAACCAGGTTCTCATTAAATGGAGTTTCGAGTGTCCGCGCGTATGAGAGCCGCAGCACGGTGCTGCTGCGCTTGATGTTGTAGGCAAGTCCCAACCGGGGTTGGATCTGCCGGGCGGTAGTCAGGCCGTCGTACAAGTCACCACGCAGGCCAAGAGCAAAAGACCAGTTCCCGGCGCTGATCGTGTCCTGTGCGAAGAGCGCGAGCTCTTTCACGTCCGAGTGGCCATTGAAGCCATACAGCCCTCCGCCACGAGTCAAATCGTAAGGCAGCAGCACCGGATTAAAAAAAGGATAGGGAGACATCCCCGTTGCCGGGGAGCCTGGTGTCGGTTCGTTGGGAAAGAGCCCCACCGGGCACGCTGTGGGACTCGCGACCCCCGGCGACGCCACCGCGATTCCATTTGCGTTCACGCAGGGTGCATTCAGGAGAGGATCAACAACCCCGAGCGAGTCTGCCTCGGTCAAAAACGTCTGCTGATAAACGCCCCCGAACTTCATGTTGTTGGTTCCGCGCACGTAAGCCAGATCAGCATGCATTCCTGTATTGGTCAGCGTGCGGTGCTGGCCGACCGTTTCCCGCTGCAGGTTACGCGGGCCCAGATCAGCGAACCGATCGTCGCTCGGATAGTAGTGGTAATCGTCGCGCCGCGCGATGCCGCCGACGGTTAGCACCGCCCTTGGATTGATCAGAAACGACCACGAGGGAGCGATGTTGAACGTCTTAATCTGGGAGCGCTGGTCCATCGCCGGAACCGGGTTGCCGAACGGATCGCGGATGCCAAGATTCAGATTGTCGAACGTCTGCGGCGTCTGAAACCATGACCGCGTCCACGCCAGATCGAGGTGAATCGTATTGCCGGTGGCAATCTGGTAGTCGACGCGATCGAAGAAATTCTCCACGTTGCCCTTGTCGTGCATGACCGCAAACTCGGGTGCGTCGAGAAACCGTCCGCCATTCGTGCCGCTGATGGCGACAAAGTTGCCCCAGTTCTGTCCTCCATACGCAAGGTCAAACGATGTATTCGTCGTACCAAATGACCCGTAGGACGCCGTGAGCGACCCGGTCGGGGTAGTAACTCCCTGACCTGAACGCGTGCTAACCTTCACCACAAGACTTGTCTTGCCGCCGAATTCCGCGGGCGGTGCCCCGGCGATGACTTCCATCGACTGAATCGAATTGGATGGAATCTGGTTCGAGAATGTCTTGCTCGTCTGGTCGGAATTGGCCTGATCGTCCACGGAAATCGTGTTCTCGGCGTGATCCCCTAGTCCGTGCATCTGGTTGTTGGAGTCCGCCGAAACTCCAGGCGTCGCCGCCGTGACGGCTGCGCTCACGCCCGACGATTCGGCCGGCATGGGCAGGCGGTCAAGTTGATTCTTGTCGACGTCACTGTGAAACGTGGAATCGGTTTCCACCAGGTCTCCGGCTTCCTCGTGGACCGTGATGGTCGTCGCCTCAACCACTGCCCGCAGGCCTATGTTCACGTTGACGGGCACGACCGAACGCAGTTCCACATCCTGGGCATAAGACGAGAAACCCTTCGCCGTGACCGTGAGATGGTAGGGATTAAAGGGAACGTTCGGAAAACTGAATTGGCCGGTGGTGTCGGTCTGGACGCTACGGTCCAGTCCGCTGACCGGATTATGGATCTTGACCGTTGCTCCGACGACGACCGCTCCGGTGGCGTCGGTGACCGTGCCATTCAATGTCGTCGAGTTGCCGACCGACTGCGCCCCCGTTTCTCCGGCCGCAGCGCAGGCGGCAAGCAGAAACATCAAGGACAAACACAGCCAAGCCGACCAGCACATCCACAAACGCATAAATTTCCTGCTTCGGGATTAGACTCGTTACATCTTAATATTGGTTATCCAACCCACGGCAACGCGGGCAAGTTACTATAGACAGGGGGGCGATCACTGCAAGGCCGCTCCCCGGACGCACTCATCTCATCTGCGAGGCAAGCAATGCCAGAACCTAGCTACGAAGAGCTCAAAGCCAAACTGGCTCAGTTGGAAAAAGAAGTCGAGACCAAAAAACGCAGCGGCGACTTGATTTTCAAAGTCGGAGAAAAAGGCGGCGTCAGCGTCTACGGACTGGGCCGCTTTCCCGTCACACTATACTACGAGCAGTGGAACCGCCTGCTTGGTGCCGCCGCCGAAATCAAGCAATTCATGGAAGACAACAAGTCAAAACTAAAGCTCAAAGAGCAGGGGTAGCACAACAAAAAGACGCGGAGAGTCGCCCCATTGCCGGAGATGTAAACTAAACTCGGGGAGTTATCTGTTTCATTTACAGCCGCCGCTATTTGAGAAAGATCGCGGCCACGCCCGCCTGCCAATCTGAAGAAATATTCACCGACCATTAACTCTAGGTCAACACGTCTGAAACATCATTAGGCAACGCCGCTTGGGGCGAATCGGCCAGGTCCATGCTGGCCATCGCAGACATCGTCATCATTTGGAGGCTTCTAAGAATATGCGGACTATTCTCTGCTCCTTCGCGCTTGCTTTCACTATCACCCTGCTCGGCCCAAGTCTTGCTATGGCGCAGGCTGGCGGAGTCGCCGGGACAGTCAAAGATTCCAGCGGGGCGATCTTGCCCGGAGCCACCGTGAAGCTCACTCCCGGGAACGCTTCTGCCACATCCGACAGCCAGGGCCAGTTCAACCTCCCCGGTGTTGCACCGGGCGCCTACACCGTTACCGTGAACTACATTGGGTTCTTGCCTTTCAGTGGGAGCGCAACGGTCTCTGCCGGCCAAACGGCGCACGTGAACGCCGTTCTGAACGTCGCCACCTCCACTGAAACCGTGCTCGTCACCGCAGAACGCGCGCATGGCGAAGCTGAGTCGATCAACGAAGAAAAAATCGCCGACAATATTCTGAACGTTCTTCCTTCCGAAGTGATTACCAGCCTTCCCAACGCGAATATCGCCGATGCTGTTGGCCGCTTGCCTGGAGTCACGCTTGAGCGTGACGAAGGTGAAGGCAAGTATGTTCAGATTCGCGGTACGGAACCACGTCTCGCCAACCTGACCCTCGATGGCGTGGAAGTCCCGTCCCCCGAGGGCGGCGTACGCCAGGTGAAGCTCGATGTCATCCCAGCCGACCTGATCGAGTCGGTCCAGATCAATAAAACTCTGCAAGCCAACATGAACGGCGACGCCATCGGCGGATCGGTGAACCTGGTCACCAAGAAAGCTGCTGAACGGCCCACCCTCAGCCTGTACGGGCGGGGAGGCCTCACTCCGATTGCCAACACTCGCTCCGTCTACGAATTCGGGGGCACAGCAGGCCAGCGCTTCGGAGGGGACAAACGCTTGGGAGTGATGGTCAGCGGGTCCTACGACTACAACGGCCGCGGAATCGATGATTTGGAGCCCGCCCCTTGGCAGGCTCTCTGCGTGGATCCCGCGGGTTGCCCGCCGAATGGGCCGGGATCAACCTATGTGAAGGATCTCTCCAGCGTTGCCATCCGCGAGTACTTATATGATCGCAAGCGCTATGGCTTTGGAGCCAGCGCCGATTACAAGCTCTCCGAATCGTCGAACCTCCACGTGCACACCCTGTATTCCGACTTCAAGGATTATGGCCACCGGTTCGAGTACATTTTGAACACCAACGATTCTGGCATCCCGGGCTCCAACGTTCCGCAGTTCACGACTGAGATCCGCGATCCTAACTTCCAAGTCGCGAGCCTGTCGGTTGGCGGCGACCATGCCTTGGGCACGACCTTAATCAGTTGGCAACTGGCGGCGGGCCGTGCCCGCATGCAGAATCCCATCGGAGGCGGCGAATCCCATACGATCTTCAACTACTTCCCGCCCGGCACCGATCCCAACGTCAACCCGCCCACCAGCAACTGCCAGTATCAGCCGGGTGCCACCACCAATCCTTACCTCCCGCAGTTCTCACAGGCCTGCTACGATGAGGCCTACAATCCCGCGAACCTGAAACTCAACCAGATTCAGCGATCCGACAACGGAAAGACCGCCCAACTCAACTTGGAGGGCACGATATCGGTCGCCAAGAACTATCACCTCGGCTCCCACCCCAGCACTTTCGAGACCGGCTTCTACATTCGGAACGCCCACAAATTCGACGACTCCTTCGAGGTTGACTACACCCCCAACGACGTCACGGCCATCCCGGCAACACTGTTCGTCACAAACTTCCACAACTCCAGCTACTACGGTGGCCATTACAAGTACGGTCCGGGCATCAGCTGGGAAGCCGTCAACAAATACCTCGCCGCCAACCCGAGCCAGTTCTCCGTCAGCACTGGCAACTATCCGAACTCGAACAATTTTGATCTGGTCGAGCGCGTCGCGGCTGGTTATGTGATGAACAGCCTGGATTTCAGCCGCTTCCGCGTCGTCGCCGGCGTGCGTTTTGAGGGCACGCAGGACAGCACCCTCAGCTTTGACAACAACGCTGGAACGCTGACGCTCCCCGGTTCCGGCTCCTACATCAGTGTCTTGCCCAGCGCGTCGCTGCGCATGCGCCTCGACAGCAAGGGTAATTCCGCTTTCCGATTCGTTTATGCCCGGGGTCTCTCTCGTCCAGACCCCGTATTCCTGACGACCGCTACCAGCATCGACAACTCGACTACCCCTGCGACCGTGACGATCGGTAACCCGGCCCTCAAGCCCGAGCATGGGGACAACTTCGACGTCCTTTACGAGCGATATTTGACTCCTCTAGGCTCCCTCCAGGCTGGCTTTTTCTACAAGCGCCTGACCGATCCCATCGTCACTCTGCTATCTGGACCGGGGAACCTCCCACAATGTCCCTCCTCACTCGCAACCGGCTGTTACGTTAGCCAAGCCGCCAACTCCGGCAGCGCTCACATTGCCGGCTTCGAGATCGCCTTCCAACAGCACCTCACCTACCTTCCTGGTTTGCTTAGCGGGTTTGGTATTCAGGCCAACTACAGCTATGCGACTTCGCAGGCTAACAATGTCAATCCAGGCTTTCGCATCGACAACCCATCGCTGCTTCGCCAGGCTCCCAATACCTGGAACATAAGTCCAACGTATGATCGCGGACGCCTTAATCTGAGGGTCGGCATGGCGTATAACGGGGCCAACATCTTCAGCTACCTGTATTCCGCCTGCTTAAACGGAGAGCAAGTCAAGTTCTGGTGGTGTTTGCCAGCCGAATTTAAAAGTTACTCCTGCCGTCACTGTTCCAACTCCGGAGCCCTTCGGCGTTAAGGGCCCCCTTGGCGACGTCTATCTCTATTCGCACTTCCAGGTCGACGCCCAGGGCAGCGTTTACCTTGGGAAGGGCTTCACCGCAACTGCCGCCGGCCTGAATCTGAACAATGAGGTGTTCGGGTTCTACCAGGGCAGCTCGCAGTTTCCGATTCAGCGCGAGTACTACAAACCTACCTACACCTTCGGCCTACGTTGGGACTTACGCCACGAGAAGTGATATCGCTAGTGAATCGATGCTAGCTCGAGGTCGTTGGAAAAAGTGGAAGTGCACGACGCCTTCAGCCGCGAAGCGGCGCAAGAATAAAGCCCACGGAAAAAGCCGTGAAAGAATACCCTACGAGTCAGACTCCACGGGACCGGGCGCCGGAATTGGACTTTTCCTCCACTCCTTGTGACGTCCAACCTTGACTCTGAGTTTCGAGAAGCCGATTATCGTCAAGGCGGAGGCGGTACGCGCAGCGAGCGACGGAGTCGCCATAACTCCTTTGTTATCAATATCTTGACCTCTAAATCCTCACCGCTCAAGATTTTGCAGAGCATTTTTGCAAACCCCGCCCCAGTCGGGCCTTTCCGAGGGTAGGGGGGAGGGGGATACCCCTCAAAACCCGGCTTTTTTCCCGAAATGAAACCTGCTCGCGCGGCGTCGAAAGAGAGAGCGGTCTAAGTTTTTTCCTCGACGATATCCACCGCCCGAATGTCCGATTTGAAACGTTGTCCTTCCGACGTCTTAGCGCCGCGAAAAATTAAGGACCCGATTCTCCTGCTCCGGCATCATCGCAACCGCAAAACGCAGTTACCGACGGGAATCTTTTACCGAACGTTAAAGACAAGAATCCGATCAATCCGGTTTATAATCAAGAAACTGTGCCCAAGTACTCCATCGTCGTCCCGCTACACAACGAGCAAGAGAACGTCACTGATCTCTACGATCGCCTGAAAGCGGTCATGGAAGGTCACGGCGAGACTTTCGAAATCGTTCTCGTGGACGATGGCTCGAGCGACCATACCTTTGCCATGCTGCGTGAGATCGCGGCCGTCGACAGCCGCGTCACGGTGGTCAAGCTGCGTCGCAATTTCGGCCAGACCGCAGGGCTGGCAGCCGGTTTCGACCATGCCCGCGGCGAGTACGTCATCGCCATGGATGGCGATCTGCAGCACGATCCCAACGACATTCCGCTGTTCCTGGAGAAAATCGCTGCCGGCTACGACATCGTCAGCGGATGGCGCAAAGTGCGCGTCGACAATTTCTGGATGCGCCGCATCCCTTCGCGTATCGCTAACTGGATGATGGCCAAAATCAGTGGCGTCGACATTCACGACTTCGGCACCACCTTCAAGGCTTACCGCCGCGACATCCTCGAGCAGGTACCGCTCTACGGCGAACTGCACCGCTTTATTCCGGCGCTGGCCTCGTGGCACGGGGCGTCGATTTGCGAAGTGGCCATCCGCAATGTGAACCGCGAGCGCGGGGCTTCGCATTACGGCATTTCGCGCACCTTCCGTGTATTTTTCGATCTGCTGACCATTCGCTTTTTGCTGCGCTACCTTTCGCGTCCGCTGCACTTTTTTGGCGGATTCGGAATGATGAGCATCTTCGCCGGCACTGGGGTCGTGCTCTGGCTCGGCGTGGAAAAATTCCTGCGTCACGTCCCGGTGATGGCGTCGCACGGCCCGCTGATGATGGCGGCTCTTGGCCTGCTGCTCGGCGGCCTGAATCTGTTGGCCATCGGCCTGCTTGGCGAAATGCAAGTCCGCCACTACCACGAACCGAGCCGTCGCGCTCCCTATTCCGTCGACCGTGTTCTCCGCGCACAGAACGAAGAACACAGCGTCTCAGAGTAATCCGCATCCTCCCAAATGATTCGTAGAGACGTAGCTTGCTACGTCTCTCTGCGTCATCCGGAATGCCGCCCGCAAGACGTTGCCAGCAACGCCTCTAGGAAGGGCGATGTCCAAGTCAGATCCACCTCGGGGCGGGTTTTCCGTCCCGCAGCCACGCAATGAAATCCGTCATCGGTGGCACGCCGCCCAGTTCCCTCAACCGCGTTGCGTTCTGACCGCGATGGTAGTGGCTGTGCATCGCCGCTTGCGTCATAGCCTGACGCACGCTGATCCTCACCGGTGGCCTGAACCAGGGCACTTCAACCACTTCTTCTAGACGATCCTGCCCAGTCTTCTTCAACAGCTCATTCATCTCTTCAAGACCTAGCTGCCCGTACTCCTTCAGATCCGCCATGGAAGGGAAGTCCTCCAGCTTCTTGAAGACGAAGCCCGACGTCGGCGGACCCGTTACCCACAAAAACGCGTGTTGCACCTGATGAATATGAAGCAGCCGTTCCCGAATTGCCTTGTCGTCCAGCGCTAGAGGATGGGCCTCAAACGCCTGCCAGTGCTCCGCGTCGGCCCACGCCTGATGTGCGTAAAGTTCGTCGAGGAATGAACTCACAGATTCCTCCATTGTCGACTGGAGTTTACTCCCATTTAGCGCTCCCGGTTCGCATACGGTCAACCTGCTCCCCGCAGCGGTATAATGTGCCGTTTGCTCAGGAGCCTCGCCATGGAGAGAGCCACCCAACACGAACTGCAGTTGGCCCGCCGCATGTCACGTCTGGGCACCGAGACAGCGTTTGAGGTCCTGAACCGCGCGCGCTCCCTGGAGCGCCAAGGCAAGAGCATCATTCACCTCGAAATCGGCGAGCCCGATTTCGAGACGCCCTCGAACGTTGTCGAGGCTGGAGTCGATGCCCTCCGCAAAGGCTGGACGCACTATGGTCCATCGGCTGGCCTCCCAGAGTTGCGCCTGGCCTTGGCCGAATACGTCAGCCGCACCCGCGCCGTAACGGTGACGAGCGATGAGGTAGTGGTTGTGCCTGGCGGTAAGCCAATTATTTTCTTCACAATTCTGTCATTTATTGATGAGGGGGATGAGGTTATTTATCCCAATCCTGGCTTTCCGATCTACGAGTCCATGATCAACTACGTAGGCGGACGAGCCGTGCCCATCGCGCTGCGCGAAGAACGCGACTTTTCGCTGGACGTGAACGAACTGGCTTCGTTCATCACCGACCGCACCAAGCTGATCATTCTCAACTCACCCCAGAACCCCACGGGGGGAGTGCTGGAACGTCGCGACATCGAGCAGATTGCGAAAGCAATCGGCGATCGCAACATCATGATCCTGTCGGACGAAATTTACAGCCGCCTGCTCTTCGACGGTGGCCAGCATTTCTCCATCATGTCGGTACCGGGCATGCAGGAGCGCACCATCCTGCTCGACGGCTTCTCGAAAACTTATGCCATGACAGGATGGCGCATGGGCTACGGGGTCATGCGCTCCGATCTGGCCGCCCACATGACCCGCCTGATGACCAACTCGAATTCATGCACCGCCAGCTTCACGCAGGTGGCAGGAATCGAGGCCATCCGCGGCGATCAGAGTTCGGTCGGCCATATGCGCGATGAGTTCCAGCGCCGCCGCGATATGTTCGTGGCGGGGCTGAGCAAAATCAAAGGCTTCTCCTGCCGCATGCCCAAAGGCGCTTTCTATGTCTTTCCCAACATCACGAAGACGGGATGGAAATCAAAACCGCTGGCCGACGCCCTGCTAGACCAAGCCGGCGTAGCAGCCCTGTCAGGCACGTCGTTCGGTGAATTCGGAGAAGGCTACCTGCGTTTCAGCGTGGCCAATTCGCTGGAGAACCTGCAGCAGGCCCTCGACCGACTGGATCAGTGGACAAAGAAGAATTTGTAGCGGGATCGGTATGATCGGTTTAGATGACCATCGTTGGAGCCGGCTTAAAGGTGGATATCGACTTCCATACGATCCGCGGCCTTTGCTCGCCAAGCGTGAGGCGGGCGAAGAGAATGAGGCTGTGTGGCATGAGCTGTGGAGTGAACTCCATCATCAAGAAGACGTAGGCGATGCCTCATACGCGTGTGTTCCGCACGTGGTGCGCATTTATCGCCAACGCGGCATAACCGACTGGAATTCGTATGCCATTGTCGCGACGATCGAGCTCGCGCGAGGAAAGCGGGAGAATCCGAAACTTCCGGCATGGCTTGAGAAAGACTACTTTGAAGCGATTCGGGACCTGGCCGAGATCGGTGTCAAAGAACTGCCGAAAAGGCAAGATCACTATGTTCTTCGCGGGATACTCTGTATCGTTGCGTTGCAAAAAGGCGCTCGGACCTACGCCCGATTTCTATTGAAATACTCGCAAGAGGAGTTGCTCGACTTGGAGTCTGCAGCTCTGGAGATGGGAAATTGACCGACGGGGGTTGCTAGCCGCCTTCGCCGTTAGAGAGAGCGCTGACGATGAAGAATTCCAAGAACAAGCCCAAACCCAAACCCTCCCGTCTACACGCACCCGGCTACGGCTTCCCTGAAGGTACCAAGGGTCTGCTGCCCTGGTCCTGGGCCGAGCAGCGCCTGAAGAAATCTCATAATTACTGGATCACGACCGTCAAGCCAGATGGTTCTCCTCACACAATGGTCGTCTGGGGGCTGTGGCAAGACGGGACCTTGTTATTCAGCACAGGAAGTAAATCGCGCAAGGCCCGCAATCTGGCGCAAAATGCGAACTGCGTCGTGTCTACCGAGCACGCGCATGAAGCGGTAATCGCAGAAGGAACCGCAGAAATCGCAGACGTGGCGGCGCGGCGCAAGCTCATTCCCGCCTACGAAAAGAAATACAAGTTCGACTTGTCCACCATGAAGGACGACCTCTTGTCGATGAAAGAGCCGGTGTTTTCCGTGCGCCCGCGCGTAGTCTTCGGTCTGTGGGAGAAACACTTCCAAGGCAAATCCACCCGCTGGAAGTTCGAATAGCTAGTGTGGAGCGGGCCGCTCTCGCCCGCGTGCGGACCACCGCAATATCAGTCTCTGCCAGGAAGAATCGCCAAGACCTTCTGCACGAGCATTCCCAGCAATCAGCAGGGGCACAAGGCCCTTAGTGTTTCGAGAGTTCACCGCCGCCCGTGTCACCCAGCCCACATCACCCCTTCCGGTGATGGTAATCACGGCCTCCAGCAATGGCCCGCTTTACCCTAGCGGCAGTCAGGTCATATGCGCCTTTCTGTGCCGGGGCGCGCCCAAGGGGGAGGCTAGAGCCCTCACCGACTCCGCCAGCGGAAAAGTCATCCGCGAATGTTCCATCGAAGAACTCAAAGATGCAGCGAACCTGATGCGCGGCTACAACCTGGTCGCTTTGCACGCGGCCGGATCCGGTCTTGCCGGTGGCCCGCTCTCCATTCCTGGACATTGCGGCGGCGCTCTATTTAAAGGTCGCCAATCACGATCCGAACAATCCCAACTGGGACGGTCGCGACCAAGCGATCGTTCGGGCGGCCGAGGATACCGGAGTTGTCATCACCGCCGAAGAGCATCAGATCGGCGCACTGGCCTGTCGGTTGAGCAGCCTCCTGACCGAAAGTCCGCGCCTTTATGAGTTTCCCGTGATCTCGGGAGCAATCGGGGTGAAGGATCGTTTCGGAGACTCGGGCGCGCACCGTGGGAGTTGATTAAGGAGTTCGAAGTCAGTGCCGACATAGGCCACAGAGCGCTGGAATTAATGACGATCAAAAAGAAGCCGTTTGTAGACCAGGAAGCAGCCTGGGTGGTGGATGTCCTCTAACCCCCACGACTGCGGCGTGAAACGGTAATGGCGCGCCCGTTACCTCGGTTACCTCTGCCGCATCCATCCGGTTAAGTGCGAACATGATTCGCGCCACTATAATTCCTTCATAGCCACTACATAGAAGCGAGTCGCGGACGGCCACAGATTGCCGCTCAGCTTCTGAATTATGGCTGAAGTCAATCGCAAACCTACCATGCGAAAATCCCTAACGAATCGCGCGGATCAGTGGGCGCCCTGGATTTATAGCCCTTGGCTCGACTTGATTGTCGGCTGCGGCGCATGGTCGGCGCCCCTGCTTCTGATTTCCTACGTTTCGCTGGCTTCGAGCGCTCGGACTTGGTCGGTTGTGTTCTACGTGCTGGCGCTCTTCTTCAACTACCCGCACTATATGGCGACAATTTACCGCGCCTACCACCGCGCCGAAGACTTTCGCAAATATCGCGTCTTCACCGTGCACATCACAGCACTGGTTGTACTGACGCTTCTGCTCTCCCATTTCTGGCTGCGCCTTCTACCTGGGATCTTCACCATCTATTTGACCTGGAGCCCGTGGCACTACAGCGGACAAAACTACGGCCTGTTCATGATGTTCGCGCGGCGGGGCGGAGCGGATCCGGGCAAGGCCGGTCGGCGTGCCTTGTACGGCGCTTTTGTCGCGTCATATTTGATTTTGTTTCTCGGCTTCCACACGGGACGGTCCACTGACCCGTTGTTCTTGTCGCTCGGGATTCCCGCCGTCGTAAGCCGCTGGGAGCAGGCTGTCCTGGGCTTGGCGTTCGTAGCGCTCTCGGTCTTCGGGATCTCGAGGCTGGCACGCTCGACGGAATGGAGGAAGCTGCTTCCCTCACTTACGCTGTTTTCGTCGCAGGTCTTATGGTTCCTGCTGCCGGCGGCCCTTTCGCTGATCAAGGGCTTGGCCGTTCCGCAGAACCGCTACAGCTCGGGCGTGTTTGCGGTGATGCATTCCGCACAGTACCTCTGGATCACGAGCTACTATGCGCGCCGCGAGGCCGCAGGGGAAGGTACGAAGGGAGCGGCCGAAAAGAGAGTACGCGACTGGCGTACGCTGGCTTATTTCGGCGTACTTGTGGTCGGCGGCATTGCCTTGTTCGTCCCAGGTCCGTGGCTGGCCAGCCGCGCCTTTCATCACGACTTCACCACCAGCTTTCTTATCTTCACGTCGCTGGTGAATATCCACCACTTCATTCTCGATGGCGCGATATGGAAGTTGCGCGATGGCCGGATCGCTTCTTTGCTCCTTGATTCGCGGGAACGCATTTCGAGCGCTGCCACAGAAGCGGGCGGACAACTAGAGGCCGTGGGGCGATGGCTGCTGGGGAGTTCGGCCGGCTTACGTTTTCTCCGCGTAAGCGCGGCCGTGCTGCTGCTGGTCTGGGGCACGGTCGATCAAGCTCGTTATTATCTGGCCCTGCATGTCGATGACATGCGTGACCTCGAACGTGCGGCGGCGCTCAATTCCTTCGACAGCTCCTTGCAGATGCGGCTGGCGCACCGCGCCTTCGAAGACGGCCATCCGCAGCAGGCTGAAGCCGCCTGGAGACGGGCCATGCAAGCCAACCCGGCTGATCCGGCTCCGCGCCAGGCCCTGCTCCAGTTCCTGATCCATCAGAACCGCTACGACGAAGCGTTCAGTTTGACCGAAGCTTCCCTGCGGTACGCGCCCAAGGATGCCAATCTGCTCTTCGACCACGGACTCCTGGCGCTGCAGCGGGGCGACGCGGGCCAGGCTCGCGCCGACTGGGATCAGGCGATTGCCGTCGATCCCGGGCAGGCCAATGCTCACCTGTATCTGGCGATCGAACTGGATCGTGAAGGCAGTGCTCAGGCAGCGGCGTCCCACTACCAGAGGTACCTCGAAATGATCGCCCGGCAGAAGGGGCAGGATCATCCGGCGCCGGACAAAATCATCGCTCTTGTGTTACGCATGGCGGATTGTCAGGCGCGCTCATCGCAGACCGATCTTGCGCTGGAGTCGTATCGCCTCGCGGAAAAACTGGCGGCTCAGACCCACCAGGCCAAGCTTGAGAGCCTGGCCGACGTGAATGAGGCTGCGCTCGAGGCCAAGGCCGGGAAATTGAGCGAAGCATTACCGCTCTACCAGCAAGCTTTGCAATTGGACCGCGCCATCGGGGATGACAGCGCGAGCGCCGAAGATTGGCTGGCTTACGGGCGCTTTCTCGGTGATGCAGGATTTCCGCCGCGTCTGGCCTATGCGTGCCTGGTGAAGTCGCAGAACATCATACAATCGCTGCACGGCACGGGAGCGTCGGACTCGACAGCCGAGTTTCGGGAAGCTCTCGAGAAGCGGCTGCGGGAAGAGAGTGCCACGGTTCGCCGCGATCTCGAGCCGGCCTTGGCGGAGGCACTTGCACTGCGGCCCTAGATCCCATTGGACCCAGATGCATCGCGTCAGGCCAAGGTCGGCATCCTACGAGCTAATTGACACTGAGGCGGTCCTGCTCAACAATTGTGTATCCCTAGAAATCATTTGTTGCACTTCCCGAGGAGGAAGAGTGTATGACCGATGAAGTCGAACAGGTTCCGGTAGAACATGAATCGAATGTGGGCAAATGGATTCTGATGGTGCTGGCGATATTGGCGGTGGTCGCCTTTGGTTACGCTCACTACGTTACCCATGAGAAACTTGAAAAGCTGTCGGAGCAACTTGGCGCCAGCCAGGCCCAGGTCAGGGAACTCGAGAACCGCATCCAGAACTCCGAGGCGCAAGAGGAAACGCTGGCGCGCCAGGCGGGCATGACCAAGAAGGAACTGGAGGCGCGCACCGCTGATTTGAAAGCCCAGCAGCGCGCCGCAGAGGCCCGTCTGGAGAAGGAACAGAAAGAACAGCTGGGCCAGGTCAGCGGGGACATCGCCGGCGTCAAGACCGACGTGGGCGGCGTCAAGACCGACGTCGCTTCCACCAAGGCTGACTTGGAGGCCACAAAGGCCAAGCTGCAGAGTACTGTCGGCGATCTCGGCGTGCAAAGCGGGCTGATTGCGAACACGCGATCGGACCTGGAAGTCCTGAAGCACAAAGGCGACCGCAACTACTACGAGTTCACCCTGCTGAAGGGAGCCAAGCCGCAACCGGTTTCCACCGTCAGTCTTCAACTCAAGAAGGCCGACGCGAAGAAGGGCAAGTTCACGATGAACGTCACTGCGGACGACAAGACGATCGAGAAGAAAGATCGAAACGTCTCCGAGCCCATTCAGTTCTACTCGGGACGCGATCACCTGTTGTTTGAATTGGTCGTATGGACGGTCGACAAGAACAAGGCCACGGGATATTTGAGTACGCCAAAAAATGCTCCCGTGCCCGTGACGGCAAACTAGAGGATGGCTCACTAGAGAATGGCCGGAGCTTTTTTCCCCGGAGTCCCGGTGCTGCTGCAGATCGTGCTGCGCACGGGCGTGATCTACCTTCTGGTCCTGATTGGTGTCCGTTTAAGCGGCAAGCGTGAGGTTGGGCAGATGACGCCCTTCGACCTAACGCTTCTGCTCTTGCTGTCGAACTCCGTGCAGAACGCGATGACCGGGCCCGACACATCGCTGTTGGGCGGCGTAGTGGCGGCTTGTACGCTGCTGGTCCTCAACTACGGCGTGGCGGGCATTTCGGGCTCAAATCGCAGGCTGCGGCGTTTGATCGAGGGAGAGCCGAGCCTGCTGGTTCACGACGGCAAGCCCATCGAATCGCACATGGCGCGCGAGCGCGTCAGCATGGATGAATTGCATCGGGCCATGCGCGAGCATGGCATCAATAGCTGCGATCAGGTCGCGCTGGCAGTGCTCGAAGTCGACGGGTCAATCAGCTGCCTTAAGTATGACGAGATCAAGCCCGATGCAAGCACGCACCTGGCCCGTCGAAGATTCATTCAAAAGAAATCGTAGAGACGTTGCTTGCAACATCTTTCCAGCCATCGATTCAACTGCTTCAGCCCCCGACGTTCGCAAGCTTCGTCAAGGGGATCACTCCGCGCCCATGAACTTCACGCACACCGGCGACCCCACTTCCAGGACTTTTCCGGTAGGCGTCAACCGCCCAGTCTTCACGTCGATTCGAAACACCACAATATTGTCGGACTTCTGATTCTCCGCAAACAGCAACGTGCCGGTTGGGTCGATCTCGAAGCTGCGCGGTTCTTTGCCTCTGGTAGGAACGCTCCCAACCTGGTCCAACGTCCCGCCGCTTTCGTCGATCTTATAGATGGCGATGCTGTCGTCGCCGCGGTTTGAGGCGTACAGAAACTTGCCGGAGGGATGCACCCGTACCTCGGCGTCATCGTTGCGGCCCGTGAAATCCTTGGGCAGAGTTGTGATCGATTGCAAGCGCCGCAGTCGTCCGCTTGCCGAATCATAGAAAAACGCTGTGACGGTGTGCCCCATTTCCCCGATTACGTAAGCGAACTTGCCGCTGGGATGCAGGGCGAAGTGCCGCGGCCCAGCGCTCGGATCAACTTTGGCGAATGGTGGATCGTTTGGCGTAAGCGTTCCCTTGGCGCTGTCGAACTTGTAGACGAGAACTTCGTCCAGGCCGAGGTCGTCGACCATCGCGAATCGATTGTCCGGGGAAAGATCGATCGAGTGCGCGTGCGGTCCCTCCTGGCGCTGAGGATCTGGACCATGCCCGGAATGCTGCACGAACGCCGACGCTTCGCCGAGGTTTCCGTCTTTCAGGATGGGAAACACCGCGACACTGCCGCCAGTGTAGTTGGCCACCAGGACATATTTTCCCGTTCTGTCCACGGTCACGTAGCAGGGATCGGCCCCGCGCGTGGGGACTTCGTTCAGGAAGGTGAGCTTGCCGGTAGCACGATCGACGGAGAAGGCGCTGACGCCGCCGCTGCTCGGCCCTTTGTAATTCCCGACTTCATTCACGGCATAGAGAAAGCGCCCGTTCGGGTGCAAGGTCACCCAGGAAGGATTGGTCGTTTCTGCCGCCAACCCGAGAGCCGTGATCTGTGCGGTCTTGGCATCGTAGCGGTAGGCGTAGATCCCTTTGCTCTTGCTGCCCTCCTCGGTGTAAGTGCCAACGTAGAAGAGATAGGTCCCTTGGGGCGCCGCCGCCGCAGCAACGGTGAGGAGCAAAAGGATGGCAATGAGCAGAGTGAGGGCGCACAAAGAAAACCGGAAATTCTTCATCCCGATATAGAAACCCATCGCAGAGCATTCGCGCAAGCGCCGAAAGAGGATGAAAATCGTGGGAACCCATTTCTAGCGCGTCCTTTGCGCGAGAAGTGGGGATTTTCGAGATCACCTGGTCATCATGACCGGCAAATTCTGGTCGTAAGGCCACACGATCACGCTCACGGACTGGCGATGGTTGAACGCATCCAGAGTGATAGGGAAGGCCACGATGATGGTGCGATCGACGCTTTCGCCGGGCTGAATTTTAGTTTCTGGCGTAAGGGCAGGCTGGACCCCGTTCTTCAACGCCGGAAACGCCTGAAAATAGCGGTCGAAATCGACGGCGGAGACGGCGTCTGCAGTGGCGTCTCCGCTGGGCGCCTTGATCGAACTCTGCAGGCTATGGACGTAGAGGATCTTATCGCTGGTGTTATGGAGCGCGAAGGTCAAGGCCACCATGGTGGTGTTCTGGTCCGGAACTTCCACGGCCGCTACGTTCACAATCGTCCCCGATGCCTGCGGCTTGGCGCGTTTCAAGAACGAGGCGAATAACACGACCACCACGACGGCGGCGATGGTGAGCAAAACAATCTTGGCGGGCGGAAGATTCTTTTTCGCCGTCCCGTATTCTTCGCCAATGTTGATGGTGGGACCGGCGGGAACGGCTGGGGCTGCTGGCGGGTTCGGAGGAACAGGGGGAACAGGAGTCTGATTAGGCATACGTTTGGGCCGTGCCCGCCCTGATTCTACGCCTGAACGTCATCCCCTGTTCATCACCTAACCTTCCGGCCTGCAAACCGCAACCGGCTCAATGATCGTAAACGCCTTCTGGTTTCGTAAACTATCCGGACTTGTTTCCCAGATGGGCTCCCGGATGTGGATTACTTCTGAATTGCCCGTGATCTAGGCACAATCGCCAACGCTCCTCATCTGATTATCTACTCCCAGCGCTTACGGAATCAGCGGGTGGGTTGGGATATGGCAGGTGCGAGCAGGTGCGCGAGCCGCTTGACCGATATTCCATCGAGGCATAGAGCTCTAGACCTTCCGCCCCTCGGATCAGCAACCGCCGCCGATGAAATCGTTGGGGGGCAGGCAGATTCGCGCTGAGGTGACCTTGGCAACCGAAACAGCCCCCCTGCAACGTCCAGCGAAGCCAGAACGATTCGGAACTGCGGATTAGGATTCTTCTCTTTAGTCTTCCTGCTTTTCGTCGTTGCCCTTCTCGATCGCACCAACATCGAGTTTGCCGCGTTAACCATGAACAAGGAGCTGGCAATCACCAGCCAGCAGCTTGGATTGCTGTTCGGGATTTTCTTTTTCGGCTACTTCCTGTTTGAGATCCCGAGCAATTTGCTGCTGCACAAAATCGGAGCGCGCATCTGGATTGCACGCATGCTGATTACCGGGGGAGCGGTGGCCGCGCTGACCGGCTTCGTGCGTACCGTACACCAACTCTACGTTGTGCGTTTTCTGCTGGGGCTAGCCGAGGCAGGCTATTTCCCCGGAATCCTGTTGTACCCGACCTACTGGTTTCCCCAGCGCGAATAAGCGCGCGCGTTTGCGCTGCTGGTGACGGCCAACCCTGTTACCACGATCCTGGGAGCTCCGGTTTCGGGTCTCATCCTGGATCACATGCACTGGCTCGGCGACTCTAGTTGGCTGAGCCAGTTGTCGCCGCTCAGGTTTCCGCCTTGTCGCTGGACTGGATTGTCTGCGAGTCGCAGCGTCCTCCCGGGTAAACCCACAGGGGGCCCGTGGTGTTCGAGAACGCGGGGCTTGTGATGGAGCTGTTGTCAAACACGTCGATCTCGCCCCGGATTCGGCATATCGATCGACTCTGCGGACAGCGTGGTCCCATACAGGGAAATGAGTCCCTAGTCGACCAGCGAGGTCGCAATCGAGACCTTCCCCGATCCGAACAGGAGCCCCCCACCCTCGGCTACCTGAATCTAATGCACAGAGATCGACGACGCTGAGCCGTCGAGCCCCGCTCCGTTCGCCGTCGTGAAGGTCGGGATGCAGACGTCGCTCGTCGGGTCCGGCACCTTGCGTGGGCGCCAGTTGCCGGCCGTGCTCCACGAGCCGTTACGCGCATTCCCAGTCCAGGTGACGCTACACGTCTATGCCTGCGCCAAGGCGCCCGCAATGACAGCGACTGCCAGCAAAATACCTGCACCCAAGAACGTCCTTGCCTTGTGCGTTTTCATAACCCCTCCTGGTGTGAAGTTTCCTGAATCTGTTCGGCAGGGGAGCGGTATTCCGCGATGGCGCGCACTATAGCAGTTGAAAAAATTCTTGGTGTGGCGTGCGAAAGTCGAGGATCGTGTCAAAACTTTGTAAAACCATAGGTCCTCGGCTGGAGCTCTCCGGTCGGACTTTGGAGTGGACCATATCCGTTTGCATATCTCGGACCGGCTACGGTCGTATCGTCGGCAACTCGACACTAATCCAGTCCTGATTAACAGGCCTTCTCTAACGAGGTCGGCCACTGCAAGGTTTTTTCTGGGCTGTTGGCCTCCTCAGGGCACACCGTACTGGGCAAGTTACCAAACGGGGCGGCGGTGCGGGTCTAGAAAAACTGCTTTGTCGATTGTCTGCCTGCTAGATCTTTAGACTGCGTAATGTGCGAGCCGGCATTCCCAATCGAAACGCCGTGAACAAAACCACGAATATCTGAGGAGCATTGAAGGTGAGGCATCTAGCGACGCCGGGTTTTCCGCCCGAGAGGATGGAGCGATGAGCAACTTGTCCAGCGGACTTACCAGGAGTTAGCTGTCCAGTGGCGTTCCAAGTGTCACTGAGCGTTAGAAGCTCGCTCAAAGTCTGACAACCTTATCGTGGCGGTCGTCGGTTACGGACGGGTAGCACCACAGACAGCTGCAAAATCCGCGGGGACGGCTTAGATGGGTACTAAGGTAGTTTCCCGATTGACAGCATCGCCGGTTCGCGGCTAGGGTATCGCGGAACGCTGTCCTCCGAAGCTCTGTTTACCGAGACAAAATCTGGGCCCACATAGCGAGGTGAGGTGCGACAGCCTCTGTCCGGGAGGAAAAAATGAAACGACTGAAATCGCGCGCCTGTTCCATTGGTTGCATTGCCGCGGTCGTCCCGATTTTGTCCATCTTGTTCATGCCGCCATGGGTCCTGGCGGATGATGACGACAACGGACACAACTCAGTTCTCTACAGCATCGCTGCCGATACCTGGAAGTTCTACGCCGCTGACGTCGATCCCAACACCAACCTGCCCATGGATAACCTTACCTGGGCGGGCGGAGGTCCGGTGAGCAGCAAAGGTCAGTACACATCTGCGTCGAACATTGGCGTATACCTTTGGGCCGTTGTCGCTGCCCATGACCTTCACCTGATCTCTCGTTCGACGGCCGATTCGCTCGTCAGTGCGACCTTGAACGAGGTTGCCACGCTAGATCGCTACCAGGGCTTACTTTATCAGTGGTACGACACGACCAACGGGCACAAAATCCGCAACCCCAACGACATTGACTGCACAGCCGACCCTCCGCCACACACAGACAACTGTGATTTTGTCTCTGCCGTGGATAATGGCTGGTACGCTTCTGGGCTCATCGTGGTTCGGCGGGCCTTACCGGAGTTGCGGCGGCAAGTAGATGCCCTTCTCCAGCCGATGAGTTTCGGCCTCTTTTACGACAGCGGGTATCAGCATCCCGGGTGCAATGTGAACCCGCCGACTGACCCCAACCCGAATCAACCAACCGGCCAGATGTATGGTGGCTACTACGCCAACCAAGGTCCTGCTGGTTATCACAACGGTGCTTTGTACAGCGACCCGCGCATCGCCATCTATATCGGGATGGGCCTTCACCAGATGCCTGGCGATGTGTGGTGGCGGTCATGGCGCGTATTACCTCCGAAGCAGTGCGAAACGGATCCCGATTTCTCATGGATAGGTCAGTGGCCTGTGCAAGGCTACTGGCAGACTTACACGGACTTTCAGTCCCGCAAGACGTTTAACGTTTGGGAGGGCCACTACGAATACCCAGGGACATCCACGACCTTCGTTCCCACTTGGGCTGGCGGGATGTTCGAAGGTTTGATGGCAAACTTAGTGATGCCTGAAACGATCTTTGGGCCGCAGAGTTTCGGCCTAAGCGATCTTCGTTGGGCGCAAGTGCAGGTTGAGTATGCAACCCAAGCCTTACATTACCCCGTCTGGGGCATGTCTCCTTCAAGCACGGCCGACGATACCGGCGGCTATGGTGGCTTCGGTGTCGAGGGTTTGCTCTTTCCCTACTTCGGGGGTGGAGCGGACTCAAGCCACCCGAACCTGGGGTTATCGCAATGTCACGGCTGCGCCACCGAGGATACGGTATCACCGCATTCGTCGTTCCTTGCGCTCGCGGTTCTGCCGCAGGAGGCCTATGCCAACATCGTCAACTTGCGGACCCTATACCCCGATGTCTACAGCTCCGACGGAGGCTTTTACGACGCCGTCAATCCCATGACTGGCTCGATAGGTCATCGCCGGCTGGTGCTCGACCAATCCATGATCATGGCCGCGCTCGACAACGCGATCACTCACGGGGCGATGCAGCGCCATTTCTTCAGCGACCCCGTCGCTCGGATTGGATTGCTCTATCTCGCTAATGAAAAGATGTCGATTCAATAGGAAAACTCAGTGTCATCGATTCAGTCCCGTCGTCGTCAATTAGATATTCGGCCAACAAGGCTGCCGCGCGGTGGGCACAGAGCGATTGAAGGCAGAAGGCCGCTAAATCAGCGGATTTTAGTTTTGCACGAAAAGCATGCTGGCGCCGGGACGTACGGGTCGGAAGTATAGACGACCACCCCCGCCAGTTCCTATTTTTTTACATCCGATGGGACTCCGGCGAAGTCGTCCTTGTCTCTCGGATCGAAATTTAGACTTGGAGGGTAGACTCGGCCCAATTCTCAATGAGCGCAATGGCCCTGATAGAAGCGTCAGTTGACTATGCATCTTCGCATACTCAGCTTTGGCTTGCCTCAGGATGGGAATGTCGGGGTCAGCGTCTTTCCAGAGGGTGAGAAGGTCTTTGCCCGTGTATCACGGAACAAGAGTCGAGGTTTGTTTCGCAGAGGGGGCTGCCCGGAATTTCAGGCTTTGCTCGAAGGAAGCGAACTTTGATTTGTTCGATTTTCATCGCCCGAGCATCATGTAGCGAGCTTGTTCGCGGCCTCGATTGCGAACGCCCGGGCGTGGCGTTGCCGAACTGTCAGAGACTACTGGGAGGAAACGGGCGAAGACCAGTGAGCGTCGCGGAACTGCCAGTGTCCCTCGCGATACTCTGCAAGTCCGGTAAAGTATCCCGTTTCGGTAACGCTGTGCCCGGCGGTATCGGCTTGAATCTCGCGCCATGAGACCGCGACCACGGCGAACTCGTTGGTGAGCGGATCGACGCGCAAATCATCTCCCCACTTCAATTCAATGTGACGGATGGTTTGGGCGAACTTGCGAGTACCTTCCTGTGCGGCGGCAGTATTCGGGAATGCCATCTGGCCGTTGACGGCCATAAAGAATGCGGGACTCGCATCGAAATACTTGATCCAAGCCATGGGGCCATCTTGAGTGACGGAGTGAGAGACGGTTTGCATGAACGCGCGCACGGCTTGGTCGACCGAGGCAGCTCCGTCCGGGGTCACGGAGTGGGAATGGCTCGCGTCAGCTCCAAAAGGAACGCAGGCTGCCAACGTGATCGCCAGCAGCAGAGAACGGATTCGCAACTTGTGCGACCGGATCAGAACCGGAAGAACGCGAATCGGAGACGACATAGAAAACCTCCGTCGACTGACGAGCCGGAATAGCGAGGTATAACAAAGGGAATCTAGTGCGTCAATTGGTGAAAAATCGCGTCACTCACAATGGGGTTCTTCCAGTTGTTTCATCCACAAAGGTATATTCGTAGGATAGCAAGGGCATGCACATGACTAGACTCTGCACTTTGATACTCGTTCTGCCTTTTAGCGCTGAACTGTTGGGCGGAAGGGCGTCCTCCTGAGGTGACTCCGCAACAAGTGGACCAAATTCTCAACCATCTGAGCGACAGTTTGAGTGACTACGTTTTCCCCGAGACCGGGGCAGAGCTGAAGAGACAATTGGAGACGCATCGGTCAGAATGTCGTGCGCTGACCGACACCAAAGCGCTGGCATCCAGGCTAACGAATGATCTGCGCGCTATTGGCCACGACAGACACCTCGAAGTTAGTTATGGCGACGAGATGGGTTTTGAAAAAGACCCCACGCCCGAGGAAGTGCGACAGGCGCATGCGGTCGATGCTGCCAGAGGCTATGGTGTTCGCAGTGCCCGTAGATTGCCAGGCAATATCGGCTACATGGACCTCGCCTATTTTTCAGGGGATAGCGCGGCGGGTGCGGCGATCGCGGCAGCCATGCAGATCGTTAGCCGAACCGATGCTCTGATCGTCGATTTGCGGCGAAATGGCGGTGGCGGTCCAGCCTCTACTGTGCTCTTGAGCTATTTCTTTGCAGAGCCGACGCAACTCTCGTCCGTGGTGGAGCGGAAGAATGGTCAGGATCATGAACGGCAGAAGTGGGCCATGCCCTATGTGTCGGGTGGGCCTTACATCGAGAGGCCCGTCTACATCCTTACGAGCCATCACACCTGGTCCGCAGCCGAACTGTGCGCCTATGATTTGAAAGCACGAAAACGGGCTACCCTCGTCGGCGAGACCACTGGGGGTGCCGCAAATTCAAGCAGCGGCCTGATTTCATTAGGCTACGGATTTACTGCGTTGATTCCCAATGGCCAGACGAGAAGCCCGATCACTCACACAAACTGGGGAGGCACAGGAGTCGAACCCGACGTTGTCACAAATGCAAGTGAAGCATTGATCGTGGCCTACAAGCTGGCTCTCAAAGATGCTAAAGGCATCGCGGAGTCAGAGGAGCTAACCAAAGAGCGACAACTAGCCTTGCAAGCTCCGCAGGCCGCACTGGCTGAGGAACTCACTGGGCTCAGGTAAATCGATACTGGGCTCGGACAGCCCTTGAAATATCGCGATTGAACTCTCAAATCCCTCGGCACGGGAAGATGAGTGAAATCCGATAACACTCATCGACGGGTCGTTGACTGTAAACACCTGGTTTTGACAGTCACAAGCAATACGTAGAATCGCCCCTGCTCTACGTGGCCGCCTTCGGTTCCTTTTCGAGTGCGGAACCAATTGACGACGAGCTACGCATAACCGGGTTTCACAAATCAGGCGTTCAGCTTCCAATACCCACTGAGCGGAGCCTTCTGGACCTTCTGCTCGCCAAGCAGGAGGTTCAACGCCCTACCGACCGTATCCCGGTGCTTTCGAAGCTGTGCCGCCAAATCATCCTCGCCAACCACCACCTCCCCGCTCGGGTAGCGGCGATGGACGCTTTGTCCATAACTTAAGATTTTGTCAGCCAGGGCTCGAACCTCTTTTTCCTTTTCTTCCGTTCGTTGCGCACGTTCGGCGGGTGTCCCATCTGTCTCAATGGATTGTGTGGAAGTGACTGCAATTCGGACAGCACGAGCGACCGCCGCACCTATTCTCCAGTGTGAGGCAATCCAAGAAGAGATGCGTGGAGGGGTGCTCGGAATCTGAATGATCCAAACCGAGTGGAATCGGTAAGCCCGGAGTATCCTGCCGTCAAGTTTGCTCAATTCCTCGCCAAGTTCGCGGAGGCGATCCTTTCTTGTTTGATATGGGTCCATTTCTGGTTGTGGCGTCTCGGCGAGGGGGATCGTCGCGGGGTTCGTCATAACCAGAGGTTGTTGGTTTAAAAGCGTGCGCACCTCGGCCGTGATCTTTTGTACCTTGTCGTAGTTCATCGCCGGTCTCCTCTGTAGTTAGGTTTGCTCCCAAGGGTGCCGGGAGTCGACCTCGTTGGGAAACGAGCACGGATGGCCTCGCAGTTCTGCCAAGCATGAGCGCCACATGTGGGACATGGAACGGGAGGCAGCGGTTGGGGGACTCAGTTCCCTCAGTTTTCACAGCCACATCGTGCAACGTCTTGACGGCATAATGCGACCTCCCAAGACGGAAAACTGTTCAATTGTGGACAGGCGGACGAAATTTAAGAGTCAGACTCGGGACGGTTTGAGAATAGCCCGCCACACCTCTCATCCTCCACGAGCGTCTCAACTGTTGAAAACATCGCCTCTCTTCCTCCTTCGCGGTAGGTTTTGATTGAGACGCGTGGCTTCGAACGGTCTGTTGCCTCGCCGCTCCAACCTCGTAGGCTAACCGAGTAGCCGGACCCCATTACTGGGGTCCGGCCCTCTCAGAACCGGACGTGAGACTTTCGTACTCATCCGGCTCAAGCCCTTCGAACGCCTCTTTCAGGGAGACGCGGTTTTCGACACGGAAAGATGTTGGCGGTGAACCCTGTCGTGGCACTCTGGATGGAGCAGGACGCGATTTTCGGCACTCGTGGAACCACCCCTCACTCGAGGGACGCAATAATGAATGCGCCAGCCCGTGATCGGGGTGATCTTGGTGTTGCACACGGGGCAGAACCCGCCTTGAAACTTCCAGAGAAAGCGAAGAGTCCGCGTACCCCGAAACGTTTCCGCCATATGATCTCCTTCGCGTTTTTCGAAGTAGGTCTCATAGACGGGATCGTATGGGTTAGCTTCGCTTTTGACCTTGGTGTGTCGTTGAATGGGTGTGCTACTGGCGAGCAGTAATCGCACGTTGTGCGGTCTACCCTCGTCGTCACACGACTCCCCGAAGAAGGTCCAGCTTTTCCCTCCATGCTGCTCAAAGTATTTCTGTTTGAGCCAGCTGGAAGATTTTTCCGGGTGCCTTCGCCGTGCCCATTGCCACAGACGAATGAAGATAGCGTAGTCAACGCGTGAAAAGACGCGTGAACTCACCACGTGCCGGTGATAGTTGGACCAACCTCGTATTTTGGGGTTGAGCCAATCAATCAGATCGGCGGCGGACATGCCCAGCGCAGCTTTGGCGTTTCCGCGGATACCATCCAGAAAGGTCTTGATATTCTTTTTGGAAGGCTTGATGAGCAGTTTCCCATTGGGATACTTGCGCACATTTTGCCCGAGGAAATCAAAGCCTTTCTCCACGTGTGTGATGACCGTCTTCGCAGGAGAAAGTTCGAGGCCTCGTTCTTGCAGAAACTGCTCGACGAGGGGCTTGATTTCTCCTTCCAGTAGTTCTTTAGTTCTACCGGTGATGATGAAGTCATCCGCATAACGGATGAGATTGACACAGGCGAATTTCCCTCCAAAGGAGGAGAGAGGCTTTTTTGTCGGGAACTTTTCCTTCAAGAGCCGCTCCAGTCCATCCAACGCGCAATTGGAAAGCGCTGGTGAGATGATTCCGCCCTGTGGAGTCCCATCCATTGTTTCGTGAAGGACGTGCTTATCCATATACCCGGCTTTCAGCCACTTTTGGAGAATGGCTCGATCCATGGGGACGTGAGCCAGAAGCCAGTCGTGCGAAATTCGGTCGAAACAGGACTTGATGTCGCCCTCTAGAATCCACTGCGGATTTGGTTTGGACAGTGTCTTGAAACACTGTTCAATTGCATCGGCGCAGGACCGCTGCTGGCGAAACCCATAAGAGTTGTTGTCAGCAGTGGTTTCCACAACGGGGTCGAGAGCGAGCAAATACAACGCTTGCATCGCTCTGTCCTTCATAGTGGGGATTCCGAGTGGCCGCATCGTCTTTCCATCCGATTTCGGGATGTAAACACGTCGGAGAGGCTGAGGTTGATAGCCCCTTCGCTTGATTGCATGTACTGCCTGTGTCTTCTTTTCCGGTGTGTCCCAAATTTCTTGATCCACACCAGGGGTTTTCTTGCCATTGTTTTCCGTCACTCGTCGAACGGCGAAAACCTTGCCGCTATACGAGTTAGTCAGCAGGCGTTGCAAGGCTCGCGCCTTGCCCCATCGGCCGACCTTCGTTGCCTGCGCGATACGCACTTGGAGTCGGCGAACGTTGCGGTTGATGGCCTGCCAGTCAATGGCGTACCACTCCGTCGCTTCGCTTGAGACCGCACCAATGGCTTTCGCCATCGTCATTTGCTTTGCCTCATGTGCCGATTTGCCTCGTTCTCTCGCGTGAAGCACCTCAGGGAAGTGGGCTCGCTTTCGCGTCCGGTGATGTGGTCGATGCGACTGACGTAACCGGTATCTGCTCCATTACAGAGCAGCTTTCGCTTTCTCCCTGACTGCTGTCCGCACCGCCTTCGGTCCATCTTGCGATGTACTGTCCCCGGTTATTGGGGAGCGGTATGGATTTATCCTGTTCCGCTGGAATGACTCGATAGGTTAGGTCCACTCTTTACGCCGGCAGTGTTTGTTACCCATGACGGCGGACGCACGAGCCGCCGTACTCACTGCAAGGAGAGCCGCGCAGCATTTTAGGCTCTCAGTCCCTCACGACCTCAGTGATCACCTCAAAACCGGCCAACGGCGATCAGGTCAAAACCGGCCAACGAGAGAGGCCGGGACAGAATTTGTTTTACTCCGCCGAATCCTTTGGCGGCAAGTTAGTTTTTGTGCGCCAACTGCGGGGCCCGCAT
>DATKFH010000097.1:0-24786 GCA_035511455.1 Candidatus Sulfotelmatobacter sp.
CACCACCGGAACTGAAATCACCGGCGCGTCTTCCACGCTCAACATGCGGGCGCGGCGCTCGGGCATCTGGTCGCGGAAACCGGTGGCGATTACCGTGATCTTGACTTCGTCGGCCATCTTCTCGTCCAGCACGGCGCCGAAGATGATGTTGGCGTCCTCGTGGGCCGAAGTTTGAATCAGCGATGAGGCCGCATTGACCTCGGATAGCCGAAGTTTGCTGGAGCCGGTGATGTTGATCAGGATGCCCCGCGCTCCGTCGATGGCGCCGGCCTCGAGCAGCGGCGAAGCCATGGCCGCCTGTGCGGCTTCGATGGCGCGATTCTCGCCCGCCCGCACCGCCGTGCCCATGACTGCATGTCCCATTCCGGCCATGGTCGTCTTCACGTCGGCGAAGTCGCGGTTGATGATGCCGGGGATGGTAATGATGTCGGAAATCCCCTGCACGCCCTGACGAAGGATGTCGTCGGCGATGCGGAAAGATTCGAAGAAGCCGGCGTCTTCGGCGACGGCGAGTAATTTTTCGTTGGGGATGACGATGGTCGTGTCGACCGACTCCATCAGTTCGGCGATGCCGCGCTCAGCTTGCTGCATGCGGCGTTTGCCTTCAAAGGAAAACGGCTTAGTGACCACAGCCACGGTGAGCGCGCCCATTTCGCTGGCCAGGGAGGCAATGATGGGAGCCGCGCCGGTGCCGGTGCCGCCGCCGAGTCCAGTGGTGACAAAAACCATGTCGGCGCCTTCGAGCGCCTCGATGATTTTGTCGGAGTCTTCGAGCGCCGCTTTGCGGCCGACTTCGGGATTCGCGCCGGCGCCCAGGCCATTGGTCAGCTTCACGCCGAGTTGCAGCTTCACCGGAGCATGTGACATGCGCAGCGCCTGCAGGTCGGTGTTGGCGACGATGAATTCGATGCCGTCCATGCCGGCATCGATCATGCGGTTAACTGCGTTACCGCCGCCGCCGCCCACGCCGATGACTTTGATCTTGGCGTCGTTGCGGGGTTCTTCGTTGAAGCTGATGCGAATTTTGGAATCGTTGCTCATTTTGTTCACCTCAAAACAAAGTTTCAAGGTTTCGAGGTTCAGAAGTTTCACGGTCTTTGAAACCTTGAAACATTGAAGCTTTTGAAACCTTGCCTTTACGCTCCTTTTCCTACCAACAGGGCTTTCAATCTCGTTCCCCAGCGATCTTCCTGCAGGCCGCGGGCGATGCGGGCGCGCTGACCGTAGTTGACCATGCCAAGGACAGTGGCGAACTCAGGCTCCGACAAGGTCGAAGGCATTTTGGCCAACGGCGCCGGCCATGAGAGTCTGACGGCGCGGCGCAGCACCGACTCGGCCACGTCGAAGATTCCCGGCAGGCGCGAGGCGCCACCAGTGAGCACGATGCCCGCAATACAGACTTCGAACATGCCACTCTGGCGCAGGTGGTCGCGCATCATCTCGAACAGTTCGCGGGCGCGCGGCTCGAGGATCTCGCCCACCAACCGCTGCGGAAGCAGCCTCGAGGGCCGGTCGCCGACCGACGGAACTTCGACTTCGTTTCCCTCAGGAATCAGCGTCACGATGACATGGCCATACACTTTCTTGATTTTTTCGGCCTCGGCGAGCGGCGTACACAGCCCTACCGACAGATCGCTGGTGAAATGATCGCCGCCAACCGGGATGACTCCCGTGTAGGCCACTGCCCCCTGCTGAAAAACAATCAGTTCGGTCGAACCCGCGCCAATGTCGGCGAGGCAAACGCCCAGTTCACGCTCGTCGGAACGCAGGACCGAATCGGCGGCGGCCAGCGGTTCGTAGACCGTATCGTCGACGTGAACTCCAGCCCGGTTCACCGCCGTAATAACGTTCTGCGTGGCGCTGGTGGCGGCGGTCACCATGTGGACGCGCACTTCCAACCGCGCCGCCATCATGCCCAGCGGATCGTGGACTCCGGCCTGATCGTCGAGAATGAATTCCTGGGGCAGCAAGTGGAGAATCTCGCGATCAGTAGGCAAGGGAATGGCGCGCGCCCGCTCGACGGCCTGCTTGATCTCGTCGCGTCCAATATCCCGCGGCCGCGTGCCCAGGCTGATGCCCCCGTGGCTATTCACACCGCGCACGTGCGCTCCCCCGATGCCGACGATGGCATGCTCGACCGGCGCGCCGGCGATGTCTTCCGCGGCTTCGCAGGCTTTCTGGATTGCGGCCACCGCCTTGTCGAGTTCGACGATCACGCCTTTGCGCGAGCCCCGTGACTCCGCGACGCCGTGTCCGCGATAGCGCAGTCCGATGTCGGTGACCTCCGCCATCAGCGCGCAGGTCTTGGCGCTGCCGACGTCAATTGCTGTAAGAAAACTTCCCTGCTGGTTCCCCATGTCTTATCGAATTCCGCCTTATCGTTCCCTGACTCCCGCTAGTTCGGACTCGTATTCGCCTGCTGCTTCGCAATCCCCGGACTCGGCTTCGGACTGGTCGCCGCAGTCTTCGCGGATGGCGCGGGCTTCCCCGATCCTGCGCCAGCCTTCGGAGCAGGTTCGCGGGCCTTGGTTACCGGTCTCTTCGCGGCAGATGGCTTGCCCGACCTCGATAATCTCCTCGTTTTTGGTTTCGCGACCGGCTTGTGTCCGGGCGGCGACTTGGTCTCAAGTTTTTTCGGAAACATTTCGAACGCAGGCTTGGGTACGGCGCGGTTGTGCGTGCCGACTCCTGTCACCAGCGCGGCCGGTTTGACCCCGGCAGCTTCTGCTGCTCTGGCCGCGGTCCCCGAAAGCAGGGCTTGCTTCGGCCTGCCATCCAGGTCGGGATTGACGATGACCTGGTTGTCGTAGCGCAGGTTGACCGATTCCAGTTTCTGGAACTGCTGCCGCCACGCCTGCACGTGGCTCACGTAGATTCGGTACCGTTTCAGAAAATCCGATGAACCGAGTTCCACGAGCACGTCGCCCGCCGCATCGTTCACACGAACCTTCAAGTCATCGAGATCTGTGAGATCGACTTCGCTCAAGTCCTGCGAGTAATGCGCGCCTCCTGCGTCCAAGTCGTGCACGAGTTGGTTGTAGGCCTTCATGCGTGGGGCGCGGGTGGAAGGAGGCTCGCCGGCATTCATGCCCAGGATCACGGGGAAGGAGTACTTGTGGTTGCGCGGCAGTTCCATGAGGGTACCGCCAGCGTCAATCAAGGCGATGCGCGGCCCGACCCGGGCAAATGCGACCGGGGTGCGCTCGTGAATCTCGACCTTGAGCCGGTTGGGCACAAACCGCATCACGCTGGCCGATTCCACCCAGGGAACCTGCTCGAGTTGCGCCTTCTGTTGCGCCAGGGGCACAAAGAAGATGTTGCGGCCGATGTCGGCGCCCATGACCTCCATGATTTGGGCCTTGGTCACGTTCTGCATGCCGGTAATTTCGATGTTGTCGCTGGACTCCACCCGGAAGCGCCAGGATTGCTCGCCATAGTGGCAGAGAGCAGCCGCAACCAGCCCGAAGACGCACAGAATTGCTGCCGCAATGGAGGCCCACAGCAGGCGACTCGCGGTTTTTCTGGGAAGAGAACCGCGGCGGGCGGAGACCCGCTTTTGCCCGCGCAAGAACGGAGATTCCTCGTTCACATCCAGGTCGACCAGGCGCGCGTCGTCAAGTTCCTCGCGCGCAGACTCGGTACGAGAGTGCTCGGCGCTGGATGGGTACAACTCTTCCTGCAAGATGGTGCCACTGGCTTTCCGCGCCATCAGTTCAGGGCAGTTGTCGTGAGGAATCGCTGAGCTTTTTCACTATAGCCGCATTTCTCGGATTGAGATAGATGGAAAATTGGTTTTTACACGGGCAGGAACCGGATTGGGCATGAGAGAGACTCCGGGGACAGAGAAAGCAGATTCCTCAACGCCTGCGACGTTTCGGAATGACAAAATTATGGATGGTGTTGGGACATTTCGGAATGACAAAACTAGGGGCGGTTCGGGACGCTTCGGGTTGACAAGACTTGGGGGTGTTTGCTGGCGCTTCCGATGACAGAAAAATACGGGCACGGCTTGTTTTCCGCGCCCGTTTCCAGGAGGCAAACTGATCTTGTGCCGAGGCGGCTAGACGGGACCGGAGCCAAACGGCTCAACGTGAACCACGGGAACCCTGACCATCGGGAGCCGCGGCAGGTTGACGCGAACCCGCGGACAAACCGAAGGAATTTTCATGTCCAGCATCTTCATGTCAGCGGCCGGAAAGGCTACCGCGGGTACGCGAAGGCGGGCAGTCTGGGTTGCAACCCGGGCCTCAATGCGCGCCCGATTTGCCTCCAGTCGCGCCAACTGCGCTTCCTCTCGGGCTGACATGGCCTGGACCTGCGCGAATGCGTTCTCCCCGCGAGCAACTCGGGTCTGGACCCGGGCTAGGGCTGTCGACCAGCGGCAGGATGCCGTTTCGTCAGGGGCCGTAGCCAGCCGCGCCTCGGTTACGAACTGGTCGGCGCGCCCGCTGGCCAGCGCCAAGACGGCTGCCGAGTTGTATCCGATCCGGTCCGCGACCTGATGCGCCCACTCCAAGCCGCCGTCGTGGTAGCTTGCGTTTAACCCGGCCGCTACCACCGCCGCCGCCAGCCATCCCCATGCTTGTGTTTTCATCGTCTTAACCCCTTATGCCAGATAGACGAACAGCCTTTCGAACGGTTAGCAAGGAAAGATACGAGCTGGAGGCTGGAATAGTTCCCGGCTCGCCGTCGATGAACGAGATTGTGATTTTTCGGCACCAACTGGATGTCTTCCGGTTTGGCGCCAGCGTGGACGTATTATTGGACCAAGGAGCTGGAGTCGTGACCACGGGTCGACAGAAGGTTCAGACTCAAATCGGCCGCGCCGCAGTCCAGATCTTTGCCGCCAATGATCGCATTAACCAGATGCTTATCGAACATCTGGACCCTGCAGCCTGGAGAGCCAAACCGGAGGGCAAGGCTCGCAGCATTGTGGCGATTTTCACGCACATGCATAACGTCCGGTGCAAGTGGGTCCGGCTCACGGCTCCGCACCTGAAGGTTCCACGACAGCTCAACCGCGCGCACTGCACTCCGCAGCAGGCCCGTGCGGGACTGGCCGAGAGCGCAGCTCGTTGCTCGGAGATGCTCGCCGAAGCTCTCGGCGGTGGCGGGGGCCGCGTCGAAAAGTTTCGTAGAGACGGTTGGGCTCGGCCTTGGCCAGTTGGCCCGGAGATGCTGTGCTACATGCTTTCCCACGAAGCCCACCATCGCGGGCAGGTGTGTATGCTGGCGCATCAGCTCGGACTCCCGTTGCCGAAGGCGGTGGCTTACGGGATCTGGAATTGGGAAAAGCTATGGAAAGACTGCGGGGCGCCTGGCGGCCCCGGCCACGATTCTTGAGCTTAGGAGTACCGCGCTCGTTGGGTGGCGATGGATTTGGCGAGCAGCGCCTGCAACACGTTTTGGTCGAGATGAGCGAGCTTCTTGATGTAGACGCAGCCCTTACCGGTCCTGTGCTTGCCGAGCTTTGCGAGCAGCCCATTCGAGCCGCTGAAGCCGGTCAGGTTATATAGAACGGTTGCGGCCTTAGGCGGCGAAAAAGCAATAAGGCATATCGCCCTCACGTCCACTGTCGTGCCTGTAGTGGTGGGTGCCGAAGCCTATAATCGATGGGCCCCACATCTGCGCGTCTTCTCCCCAGACGCTTTTTGCATCAACTTGACGAGCATCTTGGCGTCTGTGCGCCGGGTCTGGTCCGTCAGGGCACCAATCAAGGCTGCCACCCTTAGTTTGGTGGGTTTGGTTTTGTTGTCCGCCACTGTTCCGTCCCCTCGTTTCGTTCAGAGGCTAAGGTAATCTGTTCGCCACTCGCACGGGCTCACCGTTCTTCAGCTCTTCAGCTTTTCAGCTTTTCGAGAATCATGGGCCCCAGCTGCGAGACGCTGCCCGCGCCGAGGGTCAAAATCATGTCGCCGTCGTGCGCCGCTGCCGTGGCTGCACTCACTGCCTCGGCAAAGGAACTCACGTAGTTGACGGGCTTTCCGCTTTTCTCCCGAATCCGTTGCGCCAGCACTTCGCCGGTGATACCCTCAATCGGCTTTTCGCTGGCCGCGTAAATGTCGAGCACAAACAGCGAATCGGCGTCGGGGAAGGCGGTCGTAAACTCGCTCATCAGGTCGCGGGTGCGGGTGTAGCGATGGGGCTGGAAGATGACGTGAACCTTGCCAAACCCGCATTGCCGGGCGGCCGCCAGCGTCGCCTTGATTTCGGTGGGATGATGGCCGTAATCGTCGATCACACTCACACCGGCTGCGCGCCCGCGCAACTGGAATCGCCGGTCGACGCCGCGGAAGTGGTCGAGCGCGGTGCGGATGAACTCGATGCCAATTTCGAGGCCCAGGCCCACGGCGATCGCCGCGGTCGCGTTGAGCACGTTATGCACCCCGGGTACGTGCAGCGTGAATTCGCCCAGATCCTGCTTGCGATACCTAACGCTGAAACGGCTCAGTGGCTGGGAATCGCTGACGACCTCTGTCTTGGGTCCATCCAGCTTGATTAGGAAGTCCGAGCCACGCTTCGTTCCGTATGTGACAGTGCGCCGTTGGACCTCCGGCAACAGGCGCCGGAGCAGGGGATCGTCGTTGCACGCAACCACCATCCCGTAAAACGGCACCCGGTCCATGAATTTGAGAAACGTTTTCTTCACGTCGCGCATGTGGCGGTAGCAGTCCATATGTTCGCGGTCGATGTTGGTCACGACCGACAAGATCGGCGACAGTTTCAGAAACGACCGGTCGCTCTCATCGGCTTCGGCGACCAGATATTGAGACTTCCCGAGACGTGCGTTCGATCCCATGGCGTCGACGCGGCCGCCGACTACGACGGTGGGATCGAGTCCACCCGCGGCGAGGACGGCGGCCACCATCGAGGTTGTAGTCGTCTTGCCGTGCATGCCCGCGATGGCGATGCCGTACTTGAGCCGCATTAATTCGGCCAGCATCTCGGCGCGTTGAATGACCGGAATATGAAGCTTGTGGGCTTCGGCGACTTCGGGGTTGTCTAGGGAAATTGCGGAACTGGTAACCACGACCTCAGCGCCGGTGATGTTTTCGGCTCGATGTCCTTCAAAGGTTGTTGCTCCGAGACCGGCGAGCCGCTCGGTGACGCTGGAATTCCTAAGATCGGAGCCCGAGACCTTGTAGCCGAGATTCAGCAAGACCTCGGCAATGCCGCTCATGCCGATCCCGCCGATGCCTACGAAATGGATACGCTGAATCTTGGCGAACATAAGTCAACTTCCTGGCCAGGTATTTGCACGGAGCAAGAAAAGCGGATTCCTCGTTCGCTCGCGCCGTTGACGCGGCTACGAGCGGCTCGGAATGACAAAACTGAAAAAATCCGTATTAATCTGTGGCCGATTCTTCGATTCCCGCCACGCGCGCCGCCATCGCCGCGATGTCGCGGGCGGCATTGGGATGGGCCAACTCTCGCGCCGCCTGGCTCATGCGTTTGAGCCGTGTCGAATCTTGCAACAAGGTTGCGATGGTCTCGGCCAGCCATACGCCTTCCAGCTTTGACTCTTCGACCACGACTGCGGCTCCGTGCCCCGCCAGGGCCTCGGCATTGACTCGCTGATGATCATCGGCCGCGCGTGGGAACGGGACAAACACGGCCGGCTTCCCCGCCGCAGCAATTTCGGCAACGGTGCTCGCGCCGGAGCGGCATACCACCAGGTCGGCACGCGCAAACGCCGCCGGCATATCGTCGATGAACTTGAAGACCTCTGCCGACTCGCCCAAAGACCGATAGGCCGCCAGCGCGTCATTATAGTCACGCTCCCCGGTCTGGTGAATGATGCGAATGCCCGAAGCCTCACGCTGCAAAACGGGCAAGCAGCGCATCATCGCTTCGTTGATGGCGTGTGCGCCCTGGCTGCCGCCGAAAACCAACAGTGTCGGCGTGCCGCCGCGTTTTGGCGCGATCTCGAAAAACGCCTGGCGCACCGGAACACCGGTGACTTCTCCGTGGCGAAAATATCTCGCTGTTTCTTCGAAATGAACCGCCGCCGCGGACACGAACCGGGCGACGAGGCGGTTCGCGAATCCGGGCACGACGTTGGGCTCGAACGCCAGCGTCGGAATGTGCTTCATCACCGCCGCCAACATGGCCGGGCCTGATGCGTACCCGCCGACGCCAATCACCAGGTCGGGCGCGAACTGGTTGAGCATGCGACTGGCATCCCATACTGCTCTTGGCAAATCGAAGGCGGTCTTCGCGCGTGTCATCAGATCCACGTTCTTCAGAGCCCCGACCCGCACCAGTTGCAGAGGAAATCCCGCGGCGGGAACTAGGCGGTTCTCGATGCCGCGCGCCGTGCCGATGAACAGCACCTCGGCCCCGTAACTCTTCTTGAGTTCGTTGGCGATGGCCAGCGCCGGGATCACGTGTCCGCCGGTGCCGCCGCCCGCCAGAATGGCCCGCATGAGGTGACTATAAACCACACCTAAAACTAGCCACGGATCTGCGCGGATTACACGGATCGAACCAGAATCCAAAGATTTCAGGATAATCCGTGAAAATCCGCGCGAATCCGTGGCAAATATTCTATTCCGCCTGCTTCGTAATATTCAGCAGCACGCCGACGCAGGCCAGGGTCACAAAAAGTGACGAGCCGCCGTAGGACACCAGAGGCAGGGGAATCCCTTTGGTCGGCATCATCCCCAGAACCACGCTGATGTTGATGAACGCCTGCAGTACCACCATGCTGGTGATCCCGACCGCCAAGTAGCGCCCAAAGAGGTCTTCGGTGCGCCAGGACGCCCGCATGCCGCGCCAGAGAAAGATGGCAAACATGGTTACAACGAAGAGGGAGCCCACCAGGCCGAGTTCCTCTGCCATGGAGGCAAAGATAAAGTCGGTGTGAGGTTCGGGCAAGTAGAAGAGCTTCTGCTTGCCTTCCATCAGGCCGACACCGGTCAGCCCGCCCGTGCCCACGGCAATCAGTGACTGAATAATGTGGAAACCGGCTTTCTGGCGGTCGGCGTAGGGATTCAGAAATGCCAGAATACGGTCGCGCCGAAAGCTGACGTGGAAAATCAGGAAATAGAGCGGCAGCAGCGACGCTCCGAAGGCGTAGGCGAAATACCGCATGCGCATGCCCGCCACGTACAAGATGCAAGCTGCAATTCCGGCGCAGGCAATCGCGGTGCCGAGATCGGGCTCGAGGACGATCAGGCCCAGAAACACCAGCACCGGTGCGGCAGCCGGCACGAGCGTGTTGCGCACGTCGTCCATCGTCTTGGCCCGTGTCTCGAGGAAATACGCGAGAAACAGAATGAGCACCGGCTTGGCCAATTCCGATGGCTGGAACGAAAACCCTCCCGCATGGATCCAGCGATGAGTGTTATGCGAACGGTCGAGAAAAAAGACGGAGATGAGCAGAAGCGTGGTCAGTCCCATCAGCGAAAACACCATCGCGGGATGCTTATAGCGCCGGTAGTCCAGGCGCATCGTGACGACCATCGCGACCAGTCCGGCGCCGGCCCAAATCAGTTGCTTGGACAGGAAGGCATACTCCGATCCGAACCGTTCCTGCGCCATCACCGCCGAGGCGGAAAACACCATCACCAGCCCCACAAACACCCGCAGCATGGTGACCGTAAATAGCCAGCGATCGACACTGACGCGCTTCGCCATCGGACATTCATTTCACCATGGAGTGGGCGGAGAAATCGGTGATTGTTGATTGCCGATTGTTGATTGTGTTGGTTCCGGCTAACGGTTCGATACGGCCGCTTACTTCTTAAGCATCCAGACGTCCCACGTGACCGGCCCTGCTTCGTCATCAGTCATTGGGCGGCCCGCCAGTTTGAGGGCCAGTTTGATCTGACCGTGATGGTAGCCCTCGTGCCAGATCATGTGCTGGAGCAGGAGGATCGGGTGGTCGTAGTGAAGGTTCATGTCCCGACCAGCCTCCAGCCTGTTCTTTACTGAGTCTCGCACCGCCTTGGCGCTGTCGTTCAGCATCTGCGCGATGCGACTCGGGTCTCGCTCGAACACCCACTCTTTCTCGGGCAGGTCTCGCGCGAACTCGGGGGCGTCCTCGAAGACGAACACAAGTCGCACATAGTGGATGTGGGTGAACAACTGCCCGATGGATGGGCTGCCCTCCATCGCCCTGGCCTCCAGTCCGCCCTCCGGGAGGGCACGGAGCAGGTTGAGCAGGATGGTGTTGTTCCGGTCCCAGGAATCCAGTAGAGCTTCCAGGAGGGGTCGGCTTGATGCGTCCGACATTTTCATGCCTCGTTTGTTGATACGAAAACAGAAGGAAGGGCTAGGCCTTTCCGCCCTCTGCCGCCAGGCTTCGCACTATGTCTTTGAAGACCTTCCCACGGTGCTCGTAGTTCTTGAATTGATCGAAGCTGGCGCAGGCCGGGGCCAACAGCACCACGTCTCTGGGCTGGGCCACGGCGTTGGCTTTGCGGATGGCGTTTTCCAGCGTCTCGGCGTGGACGACCTCGGCTTTAATCTGCGATTCGATCTTTGCCGCCGCTGCGCCGATCGTGTACACGCGCTTCACCCGCTGGCGCAGCAGTTCGTTGAGCACCGTGTAGTCGCTACCTTTGTCTTTGCCGCCGAGAATCAGGTGAATGTTCGCCGGGAACGATTCCAGCGCCTTGATGGTCGCGTCCACGTTGGTGGCCTTGGAATCGTTGTAGTAGTCGACGCCGCCGATGGTGGCCACAAACTCGAGCCGGTGCTCGACCGCCTTGAAGTTGCCTACCGCCTCGCGGATCTTCTCGGGAGCGCAACCCATCAGAACGCCGACGCACACCGCCGCTAGAACGTTCTCGAGATTGTGCGCGCCTTTGAGCGGAATCTCGGAAACTTGTAGAATCTCGCGCTGTCCGGCTTGGTCGCGGAACAAGATAATCCCGTCGCGCACCCATGCCCCTCGCTGCACTTCTTTCTGGCGGCTGAACCAGAATACTTGCGCGCGAGTTCGTGTGCCCATGGTGACGCAGGTCGGGTCGTCGGCATTGAGCACGGCGAAGTCACTTCCCTGCTGGTTCTCAAGTACGCGCGCTTTGGCATCTGAGTAGACTTCGAACGTCCGGTGGCGGTCCAAGTGATCGGGAGTGACGTTCAGCACGACGGCGATCTTCGGGCGAAAGGTTTGAATGGTTTCGAGTTGAAAACTGGAGATTTCGAGCACAATCACCGTTTCCGGCTTGGCCCGTTCGGCCAGAGAAATCGCGGGAGTTCCGATGTTGCCGCCGACCAGAGCCGGAAATCCGCCGGCAGTCATGATCTCACCCGCAAGCGTGGTGGTTGTGGTCTTGCCGTTCGATCCGGTGATGGCGACGATCGGCCCGGGCAGAAACTGCGCCGCTAACTCAATTTCGCCGATCACGCTCTCACCCAACGCGCGCGCCTGCACCAGCGGTGAAGCATCGACGGGAACGCCGGGGCTGACCACGATCAGGTCTTGTCCCCGAAATGTCCGGTCGCCGTGGCCACCGGTCTCGACGGTAATGCCGTGATCGAGCAGCACCGGAATTTCGTTGCGCAGTTCGTCACCGCTCTTGGTGTCGGAGACCGTCACCCGCGCCCCGTGCTTCTTCAGGAACAGTGCCGACGCCACGCCTGACTTCCCGAGGCCGACTACCAGCACGCGTTTTCCGTTCAATTCCATCTAAACCCATTTCACCACAGAGTCACAGAGACACCGAGAAAATCAAATTCTATTTCTTGTTCTTCTCTGTGTCTCTGTGACTCTATGGTGAATAGTCACCGCAGCTTCAGCGTCGTTAGCGCGAATAGTGCGAACACCAGCGACGCGATCCAGAAGCGCACGATGATCTTCGACTCCGACCATCCTAGCAACTCGAAGTGATGATGGATCGGCGCCATCTTGAAGATGCGCTTCTTGCGCAGCTTGTACGAACCTACCTGCAGGATCACCGAGACCGCCTCGATCACGAACACTCCGCCAATGAACGGCAGCAGCAGTTCCTGTTTGATGATCACGGCGACGGTTCCGATAGCGCCGCCCAGGGCCAGCGATCCCACGTCGCCCATGAAGACCTCGGCGGGATGCGCGTTGTACCAGAGAAATCCGATCGACGATCCCACCATTGCTCCGCAGAAGATGGTTAACTCGGCCACCTGCGGCATGCGCTGCAGTTCCAGATAGGTCGCAAACGTGGCATGGCCGCTGACGTAGGTGAGCACCGTCAGCGCGCCCGCTGCGATTACGGTGCATCCGATGGCCAGCCCGTCGAGACCGTCGGTGAGATTCACTGCATTGCTCGAGAATGTAATCACCAGCGCTACAAATCCGATAAAGGGCAAAAACGCAAGCGGCCACAGATGCGGCAGATGTTCCCAACTCTGCACCACCAAATCCGGATGAAACTGTTTGATGAACGGCACGATCAGCCGTGTGGAGTACATTCCATAGGCTTGCATGGCGATCAGCATGGAAGCGATCACAATGCCGGCAGCGATCTGCAGGGCTAACTTGGCTCGTGCCGTAAGGCCCAGGTTGCGGCGATGCGTCACCTTGGTGTAGTCGTCGGTGAATCCGATGGCGGCGTAGGCGCAGGTGGAAAACACCGCAATCCAGATAAAACGATTGCTCAGGTCCGCCCAAAGAAGAGTCGGGACGACAATGGCGATGACGATCAGCAATCCGCCCATGGTGGGCGTGCCTGCCTTTTTTTGATGCGCCTTGGGACCCTCTTCCCGGATGTATTGCCCGATCTGGAAGTCGCGCAAACGGGAGATGACCAACGGGCCCACAATCAAAGCGGTAAACAGGGCGGTCAGGCTGGCGAATGCAGTGCGGAAGGTGACGTAACGAAAAATGCGGAAGGGCGCAACATAATGTTGCAGCTTGACGAACAACAGCCAGTAGAGCAATCAGCCTCCGTCCCGCATGGTGGTCAGTTGTGGTTGAGCTTCGCTTCCCAGGTTTCCAGCGCCTTTTCGAGCTTCACACCTCGAGATGCCTTCAGCAACACCAGATCGCCGGCTTGGGTTTCGCGGGCCAGCCACTCACCGGCCTCCTCGGGCGTTGCTACAAAAACGGCCCGAGTTCCGGCCCGCTGCGCGCTTTCGACCATCGCCTGAGCCCGGCCCCGGACTCCTACGAGAACATCTATCTTCCGTTCGGCGATATGATCACCGGCGGCGCGATGCATTTCTTCTCCGCTTGGCCCGAGTTCGAGCATCTCTCCGGCTACCACAATACGGCGCCGCCCTGGCATCGTGACCAAAGCATCGACCATGGCGTTGAGCGCCTTCGGATTGGAATTGTAGCAATCGTTGATGACGGTGATGTTACCCAGTTGTAGAACCTGGCCGCGCTTGTCTGCGGGTGTGAGAGTAGCCAGAGCAGCCACGGCTTCGGACAATCGGAGACCGCGAACCAGGCCCACGGCCACCGCTGCCAACGCGTTCAGAATGTTGTGTTCCCCTACCAAGGGTAAAAGAGCATGCTCACGCCCGCTAGCGGTGACGATATCGAACCTTGAGCCTTGCGCTCCACGGGACTCCACATTTTCCGCCCTGACATCGGCTGTGGCTCGCGTTCCGTAAGTAATCGCCTTGCCTGCGAAGTCGCGGCCGAACTGCGAAACATATTCGTCGTCGGCGTTGAGAACGGCAGTTCCACCGGGGGGAAGCGCCTCGACGAGTTCGTATTTCGCGCGGGCGATTCCGGCCAGGGAATCGAAAAACTCGAGATGCACGGGAGCGACGTTGGTGACCACTCCGATCTCGGGTTGAGCGATTTTCGCCAGCGCGCGAATCTCTCCGGCGTGCGACATCCCCATTTCGATCACCGCGACATCGTGCTCGGGTTCAAGCTTCAGCAGCATGAGCGGGAGACCAAAATGGTTATTGAAGTTCCCTTCCGACTTGAGCACGCGGAGCCGCAAACTGAGAACGTGGGCGATCGCTTCTTTGGTCGTGGTCTTCCCTGCTGATCCGGTAACGCCGATCAGCGGCTTGCCCCAAAGCTTGCGCACCGCCGTGGCCAGGGTTTGCAGAGCGACGAGCGTATCGTCGACGGCCAGGAGGCGGGCGGCATCGGGATAACGATGCAACTGGTCCTTGCGCATGACCGCTGCGGCTGCGCCTTTGCCCAAGGCTTCGCTGACGAAGTCATGGCCGTCAAGCCGGTCTCCCTTGACCGCAAAGAAGAGGTCGTTGGCGCCGATCGTACGCGAGTCGATGGAATAGCCCTGCGCGACTTCCTCGCGGCGAGACTCACTCCGGGCGGAAATGAATTCAGCAATTTTGGAGAGCGCTAGCTTCACGGCTGGCCCCCTGTGGGGGAACACTCGAATCCGGCGGTGTGCAGAGCTTCGCGCGCCACTTCGACGTCATCAAATGGAAGCGATCCCTCCCGCGTCACCTGCACTTTCTCATGCCCCTTGCCGGCGAGCAGCAAGATGTCTCCTGGCCTGGCCTGGCCGATCGCCAGGGCAATGGCTTTGCGGCGATCCACCTCCACACGATAGACCACTCCAGTCTTCTGCAGCCCTACCAACGCGTCGTTGATGATGGCGAGGGGATCCTCGGTGCGGGGATTGTCCGAGGTCAGCACTACGAAATCACTGCCGCGCCCAACCGCCTCGCCCATCAGCGGACGCTTGGCACGATCGCGATCTCCGCCGCAGCCAAACAGGGTCAACACCCTGCCTCTGGGGCCCGCACGCGTGACAAACTCGCGGGCCAACGCCGTGAGATTGCGCAGGGCGTCGTCGGTATGGGCATAGTCCACGACGATCGTAAATGGCTGCCCACAGTCGACGCGCTGAAACCTGCCCGGGACGTGCGTGAGTGAGTCGACTCCGCCGGCAATCGCTTTCGGGGAACAACCCCGCGCGTGACACGCCGCAGCCGCCGCCAGAATGTTGTAGACATTTACCCGCCCAATCAGGGGAGAGAAAACGGGGATTTTCTCCTGGGGAGTGATCACGTCGAAGCGTGAACCGCGTGGGCTGATGACGACGTTCGCTGCGTGGAAATCCCCGCGATCCCAGCCGTAAGTTAATACCGAGGAACCGTGCTTCCGGCTGAACCCAGCCAGCTTCGCGCCGTGCTCGTCATCCAGGTTCGTAACGGCGACGCGCGGCGCATCGGTTCCGCATCCTTCAAAAAGGGCTTGCTTGGCGGCGAAGTACTCCTCCATCGTTTTGTGATAATCGAGGTGGTCGCGCGTCAGGTTGGTGAATACGGCTACGTCAAACGGAATTCCGAATATGCGCTGCTGCACCAGGGCGTGCGAGGAAACCTCCATGACCACGTCGGTCGCGCCGTGTCCCAGCGCGTCGTTGAAAATGCGCGCCAGTTCGAGTGCTTCCGGCGTGGTGTGCGGCGCAGGACAAACGCGGCCGGCCACGTGATATTCGATGGTGCCGATAAGAGCGCTCTTTCGCCCAGCCGCCGTCAGGATGGCCTCGATCAGAAACGCCGTCGTGCTCTTTCCGTTGGTGCCGGTTATTCCCGCTACTGCGAGCCGTTCGGCTGGTCGTTTGTAGAAATTCGCACTCAGCCGCGCCAGGGCACGCCGGCCATGCGGCACGACCGCCCACGCCACTCCCTCGCGCTGCGGCTCTGCCGGCAAGTCGGTCACTACCGCAACTGCGCCGGCTTGAATGGCGCGATCAATGAAGCGGTTGCCGTCGGAAGTCTCTCCGTGCATGGCCACGAATAAAGATCCGGGCTTCACCTGGCGCGAATCGTATTCCACACTATCGACGTCCGGGTTCCCGCTCTGCACAAGAACCTCTGCGCCATCCAGCAAATGTTGGAAGGTCATTGCTGGAAATTATAGGTCACCGCAGAGATTGACGTGGCTCAGGGATCAGGTGCGGCGTGTGATTTCGCATAACCCCGATTACCATGGTCATTTTTGCGTGCTCGCCAGGGCGCGGTACATTAGCTCCATGAGTACCGGAGCCAGCCCCGCGAAATATCGTTGCGCGCAATGTGAACAGCCCGAAGACAGTTGCCACTGCGAAAAGTATTGCTGCCTCTGCCAGTCGGTCATCGATATCCGCGTATGCTCCGATGGCCTGATGTATTGCGAACCCTGCCGGAAAGCCTGCGACTACAGGACGTCGGAATAACGTCGGTCCTGCTACACTTTTGTTGAGCCCTTTTGACAGAAGATTCCAACTATTCTGCTATCCACCAGAGAGCCGCGAAGCATCTGACAAAATGACGGCATTCCTTGGCAAGGAAAGGATATTTGAGGCAGAATAGAGCGTTTTTGCTTTATGCCGTTATTTTGGGCTCTTCCAGGAGGTCGTTATGGCCACTACATTGCATGTCAGCGATGTTGCCGAGTTGCTGAGCGAAGGCAGGACGCACCTCAATCTCTCCCCGGCGGTCCTGGTGGAACACTCGGTCCGGCGCAACGAAGCGAAGCTGGCATCGAACGGAGCGCTCGTCGGCTACACCAACCGCACTGGCCGCTCCCCGAAAGACAAGTTCATCGTAAAAGACCAGACCACCGCCCACACGGTGGCCTGGAGCGCAGTCAACACGCCGTTTGAGCCGGAGAAATTTGACGCACTCTACGAGCGCGTGATGGAACATCTGCGCGGCCGCGAACTGTTCGCGCAGGACCTGTTTTGCGGCGCCGATCCGGCGTATCGGCTTCCGGTGCGAATTGTGAACGAATATGCGTGGCATAACCTCTTTGTTCGCCAGTTATTCCTGCGCCCGACTCCGGCGGAACTGAAAGCACATCATCCCGAGTTCACCGTCATTTCTGCTCCGGAGTTCAAAGCTGATCCCCGGCGCGACGGAGTGAATTCAGAGGTTTTCATCCTTCTGAACTTCACGCGGCGCACGGTGCTGATCGGTGGCACCTCTTATGCGGGCGAGATGAAGAAGTCGATCTTCAGCATCATGAACTTCCTGCTTCCGCCACGAAATGTGTTCCCCATGCACTGCTCGGCCAATGTGGGGCACGACGGTGCGAGTGCCTTGTTTTTCGGACTATCAGGAACGGGTAAGACCACGCTCTCGGCCGATCCTTCGCGCGAACTGATCGGAGACGACGAACACGGCTGGAGCGCCGACGGAGTTTTTAACTTCGAGGGCGGATGCTATGCCAAGTGCATCAAGCTGTCGAAGAAGAACGAACCGCAGATCTGGGATGCGCTCCGCTTCGGTTGCGTGCTGGAAAACGTGACCCTGGATCCGCAGACGCGGGTTCCGGACTACAACGACGACAGCAAGACGGAGAATACGCGCGCCGCCTATCCGGTCGATTTCATAGAGAACGCGGTCATCCCCGGAATCGGCGGGCATCCGAAGAATGTTGTGTTTCTTACGGCGGACGCGTTCGGCGTTCTGCCACCGATCTCGCGCCTGACGCCAGAGCAGGCGATGTATCACTTCCTTTCAGGCTATACGGCGAAGGTCGCAGGAACGGAAGCGGGCGTGAAAGAACCGTCGGCAACGTTCTCGACTTGTTTCGGGTCGCCGTTTCTCCCGTTGCCGCCTAAGACTTACGCGGAGATGCTCGGTCGCCGCTTGCGGGAGCACAGCGCGCAGTGCTGGCTGGTCAATACCGGGTGGCAGGGCGGCCCGTACGGTGTCGGCAAGCGCATGGAGATTCCCCATACCCGCGCCATGGTCGATGCGGCGGTGGAAGGTGAGTTGACTAAAGCGGAATTCGAAGTCGAGCCGACTTTCGGTTTTGCGATTCCCAAAGCGTGCCGCGGCGTGCCTCCGCAGGTGCTAAACCCGCGCAATGCCTGGCCCGATAAAGCCGCGTACGACCGGGCCGCCGAGGACTTGCGTAACCGCTTCGCCAAAAACTTCGAGCACTTCGACGCGCCCCCCGAAGTGAAGGCGGCGGGACCCAAGGCGCAGAGATAGCCGCCCCACACTCCGTGATCGTTTCTATGGTTCCTACTTCGGAGGAAATACTTGGCCTACATCCAGTTTCTTGGCGCTGCGGGCACCGTCACTGGCTCGAAGCATCTGATTAACACGGGAGACCCCTCGGGCCGGGGCGGATTGCAAGTGCTGATCGATTGCGGTCTTTTTCAAGGTCAGAAAGACTGGCGCGAACGTAACTGGCACGATACGCCCGTTCCGGCCAAAGAAATCGGCGCAGTCATTCTGACCCACGCGCACCTGGATCACTGCGGCTGGATTCCGCGCCTGGTGAAAGAAGGGTTCCGCGGACCCATCTACGCTACGCCGCCCACCATCGATTTGTGCGGCATCATCCTTCCTGACTCCGGCCACTTGCAGGAAGAAGACGCGAACTTCTACACCAAGAAAAAGAAGTCGAAACACGATCCTGCGCTCCCGCTCTATACCTTTGCAGAAGCGCAGAGTTCGCTCCAGTACTTTCGGCCGGCACAGGTTGGAAAAACGGTTTCGCTCTCGTCCGAACTCTCGTTCCGCTTCGTACCGGCGGCGCATATTCTGGGATCGTGCATGGCTGAGGTTTCCCTCTCGGCGAATGGACAAACGCGGCGCCTGCTCTTTACCGGCGATATCGGCCGCGTGCGCGATCACAAAGTCGCGCCGGGGAAGGTGGTGCATTCCGGCCCTGAGGAGGGCGAGATCGCCGATCTGGTAGTGATGGAGTCGACGTACGGGAACCGCGCGCATCCGAAGGAAGATCCGCTGCCAGAACTGGCGGGGCTGATCACGGCGGCGGCCAAGCGAGGCGGCAGCGTGGTGGTGCCGGCGTTTGCCATTGAGCGCACACAGAAATTCGTGTTCATCGTGAAGCATCTGATCGAATCCGGGCAGATCCCAGGCTTGCCCGTCTTCTGCGACAGTCCCATGGCGATCAAAGCGGTCGAGATCTTTCTGAAGCACGACGAAGAGTACAGCGAAGAAACGCGCAACATGATCCGGAAGTACGGTTCGCCGCTCGAGTGGCCCGGGTTCACGTTTGCTTCGACGCCGGAAGAATCGAAAAAGATCAACGCGGTGCTGACTCCCTCAATCATCATTTCTTCAAGTGGCATGGTGACCGGGGGGCGCGTTCTGCATCATCTGGCGCAGCGCCTGCCCGAACCGAAGAACCTGGTGCTGTTCATCGGCTTCCAGGCACCGGGCACGCGCGGCTTCGCCATCAAGAGCAAATCCGCTGAAGTGAAGATCTACGGGGATCTTGTTCCCATTCGCGCCCAAGTGGCCGCGCTCGAGCAGTTCAGCGACCACGCCGATCCACCGGAACTGCTGCGATGGCTCCGTACTTTTGGAAATCGGCCGGCAACAACCTATCTGGTTCACGGAGAACCCGACGCGTCCGGGCAACTGCGAGAGTTGATGGAGAAAGAGTTGGGATGGAAGGTTCAGGTGGCGCAGTATTTGGAGAAGGTCGAAGTGCAGTAGTCCGAAAGTCCCCACTTCTCGCGCAAAGAACGCGCGAGAAATGGGGCACCCGCGCTAAGAATTTTCGGACTCATCAGGTTGCCGAACTGAAGCGCGCTAGGGCTTGCAGCTTCCCGGCGGCTGCGCCTGAGTCGATCGACTTTGCCGCCAGCGGGATCGCCGCTGCGATGTGATCGGTCCTGCCAGCGGCTACCAGCGCGGCGGCCGCGTTGAGCAGGACCACATCTCGCCGCGGCGACTTTTCTCCACCCAGGACCGCGCGAATGATGGCTGCATTCTCGATCGCATCGCCGCCGGCGATGTCCTCAAGCGCGGCGCGCTTCATCCCGAATTCCTCTGGCTCGATTTCGTACGATCGGACTGAGCCTTCGCGGGCTTCGGCCACCCGCGTAGTGCCGGTGATGGTGATTTCGTCCAAGCCATCGAGTCCGTGCACGACCAGGGCACGCCGCAGTCCGAGCATACTCAAAGCTTCCGCCAGCTTCTCCACCAGTTCGAGCGAATAGACACCGACCACCTGCCCGGAAGCTCGGGCGGGATTGGTGAGCGGGCCGAGCAGGTTGAACATGGTGCGCATGCACAACTCGCGGCGCACCGCCTGTACCTGCTTCATGGCGGGATGCAGATTCGGCGCGTAAAGAAAACAGATACCGACTTCGCGCAGGCATTGCGCGGCGCGCTCGGGCGAAAGCTGGATATTCACTCCCAGGGCTTCGATCACGTCGGCGGAGCCGCTCTTGGAACTGATGCTGCGATTGCCGTGCTTGGCTACCCGCACGCCCGCTCCGGCGCCGACCAGCGCCGTCGCGGTTGAGATATTGAAAGTCCCGCTGGCATCACCGCCGGTGCCGCAGGTGTCGACCAAAGAGGAGTCCGCCGGGGATTCCTCGACCAGAGCATCGCGGCCCGTGCCGCTGACCGCGAGCGCGTCGATCGCGGTTGTGGGTTCAATCGGCAAGGCTGAAGCCGCCGCGCGGATCGCCTCGGCGAAGCCCACGATTTCCTCAACCGTCTCGCCTTTCATGCGCAAGGCGATGAGCAGCGCCGCGATTTGCGCGTCCGTGCACTTGCCGGTCAGAACTTCGGACATCACGTCGCGAGCCTCGTCGCGGCCAAGCGACTGGCTATGGTGGGCAAGACGATGGAGTGCGTCGAGGATCATTCGTCAGGTGGCATTGTACGGCATAGCTTCCGCCACCTCACCATGCCGGATCACAAGGTAGGCGCTGCGTCGCGAACGGCAGATGGCGCTATCGGCGCCTGTTCTCAACGGTTGTAGGGAAACGACAAAGGAGCGCCGTTTCGACGCTCCTTTCTGCGAGTTCTGCAGCAATCAACATCTCAGATTCTTGCTCTCTTGTGGATAGTTTCGATCTTCATTCGCGCTTCCGCCACCTCCAGCCGGTTCGGAAAAAATGTAATGAAGTCCCGATATTCCGCCTCTGCTTGCTTGAAGGTGCCTTCCGCGTACCATGCGTCTGCAATGGAAAGCTTCGCACGAGGCACATAATCTGAGTCGGGATGTTTGTTGATGAGGCTTTCGAGCAAGGTGCGTGCCGTAGCGTATTCGGATTGCTGCATGGCCCTTGTGGCTTTGTCAAACAACACCTTGTCGGACTCGCTTGTACTGACACCTGCCTTAGAGCCTCCTGCCTGCTGGGCATAAGAAAACCCGAGGCACACCGAGAACAGTGCGCCCAGAGTGAGAGCCGCTGCGATGGTTCGCTGAATTATCATCCTCGCTCCTGCGCTTCCTGAGAGAAGAAACTAATTTGCAATCATAGACCATAGAGGCCTGCTGGTCCACGTGCCGCGCGTCATCTGGAGAACTGGAGTTCGGTTGCTGGCGACAAATCGCCGCTGCACTTATCAACCGACATTTTTCTAAGGAGCCTTAGCTCTTCAGAGCGTCCGTTCGAGATAGTCGCGGAAGAAAATAGTCTCGCCAGTCTTCCGGCAGCGCCGAGGAGTTGAGCGCTTTCTCCAGCAGAGTGTGATTGTACTTTTCTAGGACAAACAGCCTGTTCATCTCCGCAATACTAACCGCTTCCTGATCGCGGCTCAGAAACTCGAAAGAGTCGCCGGCGGCTACCGTGCCTTCCTGCTCCACGGAGAAATAAAAGCCGCTGCGGCCGCTGTGCAGAAAGCGTTCCAGCATGTCGTCGCGCTGAAACTTCGCCGCCAGCTTGTAGCAAGGTTGGCGGGGCTGGCGCACGATCACAATCGCCGAGCCGATTTGTAGACGATCTCCGATGTGTAACTGGCTTTCAGCCAAACCCTCGGTCGTGAAATTCTCGCCGAACATGCCCCAAGGCAGGTCCATGCCTGGTAGTTCACTGCGCCAAAAATCGTAGTGCTCCGACGGGTATCCGCACACCGCCTTGTAGGGGCCGCCATGAACCCTGAGGTCGGCCTGCCGGTCGCCGTCCAGGTTCAACGTGCGCAGTGGAACCGGTCCGGATACGGGCTGCTTGAAAATGCCGGTATTAATCGTGGCGCTTTTGTAGAGCGCAAGGCGCGGGCGCGCAACGTTCAGCGAGATCAGCTTCATCACTCCCTCACGATCGGCGAACTGAATCGACCTCAGACTTGGATGATTCGCGCATCGAAAAGGCGCAGGATTGATGGATCCAGATCGCCTTCTGCTTCGGGACTCTTACAAGGTAAGAGGACAGGTATTCGTACAGTTTGGGAAGGAAGATTCGCATCAGGGCATCGCGTTAGCGATGCCGCCGAAGGGCATTACGCTCCGACGGCCTTAGCCGCTGGGGTTGTCCGAGAGAGGCAGCGGCTAAAGCCGGGCGTCAAGGGTGGGCTCCACGCGGCATGCCTAAAGGCATGCCCTGATACGAATCTCTTGTCATACGAATCCCGTCCCGCACGGAAACCGTGTCTCAACGGCACTCAACGGCCTCAACGGCGGCGAGGTTTGCCCTAGTCTCACTCTCTTCTATAGAATCATGGGTTTGCTGCCCGCAGTGCGTCGCCGCAAGCAGGGTCCTTCCGATTCTTAACTGAAGAGTCATCATCTATGAAAATTCATGAGTACCAGGCAAAGGCAATTCTCAAGAAGTATGGCGTGACCGTGCCGCGCGGGTCGATGGCCGCTTCGCAGGATGAGGCCGAATCCGTGGCCAAGGAGCTTTTCAGCGCGGGCGCGACCGGAGTCGTCGTGAAAGCACAGATTCACGCCGGAGGCCGCGGCAAGGGCGGCGGCGTGAAGATCGCGAAATCGGTCAACGAAGCCGGCGAACTCGCGGGCAAGATGCTGGGAATGAAATTGGTCACGCATCAGACCGGGCCGGAAGGTCGCATCGTCCGTCGCCTTCTGATCGAGGAAACGCTGCCGGTCGAGAAAGAACTCTATCTGGGCATTCTGGTGGACCGCGGTGAGGGGAAGCCGGTTTTCATGGCGTCGGCCGCGGGCGGAATGGAGATCGAGCAAGTCGCGGCGGAGAATCCCGACGCGATTCTGAAGCAGCACATCGATCCCGGCATGGGTCTGGAGGCTTTTCAAGCGCGCAAGATCGCTTTCAAGCTCGGGCTCAAGGCACAACAGATCAATCCCGCGGTGCAGTTTCTGACCAGTCTTTATAAGGCTTTTCTCGATACTGACGCTTCCCTGCTCGAGATCAACCCTTTCATCACCACCACCGACGGGCGCCTGTTCGCCCTCGACGCCAAGATCAACTTCGACGACAACGCGCTGTTCCGGCATGCCGACCTGCGTGAGTTGCGCGACATCACCGAAGAAGATCCGCTGGAAGTCGAAGCCTCGAAGTACAGCCTCAACTACATCAAACTGGACGGCAGCGTGGGTTGCATGGTCAACGGCGCGGGCTTGGCCATGGCCACGATGGACATCATCAAGTACGCCGGCGGGATGCCGGCGAACTTTCTCGACGTGGGTGGAGGCGCCAGTTCCGAGCAGGTCGCGCATGCTTTCGAAATCCTGCTCAGCGATAAGAACGTGAAGGCCGTGCTGATCAATATTTTCGGCGGCATCCTGCGCGTGGACACGCTGGCGACCGGGGTGGTCGAGGCCGCGCGTAAGACCAACATCAAGCTGCCGATCGTGCTGCGGCTGGAAGGAACGAACGTCGACGAGGGCAAGAAGATTCTGATGAACTCGGGATTCAACTTCGTCGTCTCCGACACAATGAAGGATGCAGCCGATAAAGTTGTGGCCGCAGCTCGGGGCACTGCTGGCGTGACGGAATGGCGGTAGAGGAGGTTCGCAGCTGCGGTATCCCAGTGATCCGTCATCCCGAGCGGCAGCGAGGGATCTCCATGTTTATGGTCAGCGTCAACACTGTAGTGCAGGGACGAACCTAGATCCCTCGCTTCGCTCGGGATGACAATGTGGTTGGTCCAAGCTACGGATGAAAACGGACGAGCGGTAACGAGGAGTTTTATTTATGGCAATCTTAGTCGACAAGAATACGCGGGTCGTCGTGCAGGGCCTTACCGGCCGTGAAGGCACGTTTCACGCGAAGGCCAGCGCGGCTTATGGCACGCAGATCGTCGGAGGAGTGACGCCCGGCAAGGGCGGCACCACGCACGAAGGTTGGCCGATTTTCAACACCGTGCGCGAGGCGGCCGACAAAACCGGCGCCAACGCCAGCGTGATCTTTGTGCCGCCGCCGTTCGCGGCCGACGCGATCATGGAGGCTGCCGACGCAGAGATCGACCTGATCGTCTGCATCACCGAGGGCATTCCGACGCTCGACATGGTGAAGGCGTGGGAGTTTCTACAGGACCGGCGCTCGCGGCTGATCGGACCAAACTGCCCCGGAATTATTTCTCCGGGAAAATGCAAGATTGGAATTATGCCGGGGTCGATTCACAAAGAAGGAGCGATCGGAATCGTATCGCGCTCGGGCACGCTAACTTATGAGGCGGTGCATCAGCTCACACAGCGCGGCATTGGACAATCGACTGCGATCGGAATTGGCGGCGATCCGATTATCGGAACCAGCTTTCTCGATGCGCTCGACCTCTTCAATCGCGATCCGGAGACCGACGCCGTGATCATGATCGGCGAGATCGGCGGCGACGCCGAAGAAACTGCCGCCGAATTTGTGAAGACGAAGATGAAGAAGCCGGTAGTCGGCTTCATCGCCGGACAGACCGCGCCTCCTGGCCGCCGCATGGGCCACGCGGGCGCAATCATCTCCGGCGGCCAGGGTACCGCCGCCGAAAAAATCAGGGTCTTGGAAGCCGCAGGCATTCGCGTAGCAAAATCGCCAGCAGCCATGGGAGAGACGCTCGCGGCGGCATTAGGCGTGAAAGCCTAAGCGTGTACTAAAAATAAAACTCTGTCATTCCGAACGCTCGCAAAGCGAGGGTGAGGAACCTGCTTTAGGCCCGATCGATGCTGATGTGTACAAGCAGCATCCCAAACGACGAACGACCAAGGACAAACGACGAACTTATGACTCTGCAACGCACCTT